>NZ_SJUP01000001.1:0-586417 GCF_004337025.1 Exiguobacterium sp. SL-10
TGCCGCCTCGCCAGATGTGACGATGACGGCCGTAATGATTCCCTCCTCCGTCATCGCGAGATGATGCTTGTAGCCGAAAAACGAGGAGTCGGCACTCTTGTGCCCGGTCCGGGCATCATTGTCTTTGGATACCTGCAGCTCGACGTGCGCGTCCTCCGCGAGCTCACGCACCCGGTTCACCTGGTCTCGGATGTGTTCGCGAAACATCAGCTCGGGCATCACGGTCTCGACGGTCTCGGCGACGGCGAGCGCATAGGCGAGGAGTTGGTCGATATCCTCCTCGTCAACCTTTTCCGGGAAGCGACCTTTCGCATCGACCGATGATTGATAGCACGCTTGTCGCAGGCGTTTCGTCTCGTCGATGATCGCCTGCCCAATCGGTTTCTGCCCGTACCGGGCCCGTGAATGGGTCGCGTCGACAATCAATGTTCGTCCTTTGAGCAGCCCCATCCCTTTCGCGACCTCGACCGTGTGCGCAATCAACTTGTCGAGCAGCTCGTCGTCGTCCATGCGCTGACGACGGAACTTTGTGAGCGAGGAGGGGTTGATGACGTCATCTTCCGGTGCGAGGTCCAGAAAATATTTGTAAGTGAGGTCGGTCTTCGCCCGTCTGACGAGGTCGACGTCGGACAGGTTTGAATGCGCCTTCAGGAACAGATACTTGAACATCCGGACAGGATGGACGGCCATCCGACCGTTGTCGTGGCAATACGTATCCTCGAGCAGGCCGGTGATGAAATCGAACGAGACGAGGTCATGGATGAGTCGCAGCTCATCATCGGCCGGGATCAACAGGTCATAGAGGGCCGCATACGGGCTCGGCGGCATGTTCGGCAGGTCGGGCATCATCGGGATCGCCTCCAAATTGGTTGGTTACAGCCAGTATATTCCGGAATGGAAGGCGCGTACAGCGCCGCCCGAGGGCACGCCGACTCCCGGGGAATCAGCGGGCAAAGCGAGACCCAGCAGCGACAGCGTCGCGATGCGGCTCGCAGCCCGCCCCCAGGAAAGCGGCGTGCCGGACAGGGCGGCTGAAGGGCGATGAAAACAGAGGAGCGCCATCCCTTCCGGGACGGCGCTCCTCTGTTCAAAAACATTTGAAGTTTTTCAGTGCCCTCCAGTCAGTGTAGGATGTCTTTAATTCGAAGTAAATCAATGTGCTCAACAAAAAAAGCCCTCACGAGGGAGGACTTAGAAAACGTACCAGAACACGCAGACGAAGTGGGCGAAGCTGCCGAACAAGATGAATAAGTGGAACACCTCGTGGAAGCCCCAACCGCGCCAGTTGACGAATTTCGGCTTAAATCCGTAAATGAGTCCGCCAATCGTGTACATGACGCCACCGAGGATGAGCCAGAAGATGCCGGCGTTACCGATGACGTTATGGAGCGGCCCGATGAAAAAGACTGACAACCAACCCATGCCGATGTAGAGCGCCGTCGACAAGAAGCGCGGGGCGTGGAACCAGACGAGCTTGAAGACGATGCCGAACAAGGCGAGGGCGTGAACGGTACCGAACAATACCCAGCGCGTCGGTCCTTCGAGCGCGAGCAACGTGAGCGGGGCGTACGTCCCGGCAATCAAGGCGTAAATCATTGCATGATCGATTCTCCGGAAGAAAGCGATGACATTCGGTGAGGCGATGATGCTGTGGTACAGACCGGACGACAAATAGAGAAACACGAGGCTGATACCGAATAAAATTGCAGCCATAATGGCGAGCGGCTCGCCGAGCAGTGACGCTTTCACCGTCATCGCAATCAACGCGACGAATGCGAGCACGGCACCGGCCAAGTGGGTCAGTGCGTTAATCGGTTCCCGAAAAATCGAATTCATGTAAAACACTCCTTATTACGTCATGTAGTATCCATAACTACATGATAAGCTGTATACGGAAAAACAACAAGGTTTTTGTTTCGACAAATCCGGTTTGTCCGTATACTGAAGGGGAGGTGATTTAATGAAACCGCACGAGATTATAGAGACGGAAGGGACGCTGCCGAAGCAGGTGCTCCCGACGATCGACTTATATATGGACCAAGTTATCCAGCTGTTCGAGCAACATTACGGCAAGATGAAACGGAGTGACGACGAGACGATTTTGACGAAGACGATGATCAACAACTACGCTAAAGGTAAGTTGTTCCATCCCGTCAAAAACAAGAAGTACACGAACGAACACTTGATGTTGCTCAGCTTGATTTACGAGATGAAAGGATTGCTCTCAATCAATGACATCAAAGAGACGCTCCGGCCGCTGAACGAGTCGGACGAGGGCTTCTCGCTCGAGGACTTCTATGACGCGTACCAAGTTCAAAAAGAGCAGAACATGCAGGCGTTCGAGGCGCAAGCCGAGACGCTCCTCGCCAACGTTCGCACGAACGAGACGAACGGCAGCCAACAGTCGCTCGCCATCGCCTCGGCCGTCCATATGAGCCACTTGTTTCAACGGCTCGCCGAACAGTTGATTGATGAAGGTAAATGAAAATGTCCCCTAGAATCAGATTGGAGTCTAGGGGACATTTCATTTCAGACGTTCGCGTTCGAAGCGCTCACCTTTATTGTACAGTTTGGCGATGAGAAGTGGTACGGCATAACTTACGGTCACAAGAGTTGTGATAATCCAGATGAGATTATAATCAAACATGAGACGTTCGTAAGTGACAGCTAAGATCACGATGGCGACAAGATGGACAAACGGGTGCAATTGTCTGAACAAAGCGTTGAGCACACTGCTGATGAACACTGTCAAAATCACGAGCATGAACAAGCTGAACCCGACCAATAGCCCCATATAGTCCATACGTCACCACCTCATCAATTGTTGATGTACTTCTCGAACACGTCACCGAAGTCTTTCTGATTCCACTCGTGGTAGTGACCTTTGAGCCAATCAAAGCTCTGCTCGTTCAATTCTTTGAACGTCGACGCGACGTTCATGTCGCCTTCACGCAGCCCGCTCAAAATCGATACCGAATGCGTGAGTGAGGCGTTGGCGTACTCCATCATCTTCCGGCCTTCGCGTTGTTTCTCGGCGATGGCAAGGAGCGATTTGTACAAGTCTTTCACATGCTCGATTTGTTTCTTGTTCACGTCAATCGAATACGGCTTGTCGCCAATCGTGAACTTGATCTCGACGTCCATGTCGACCGTGCCGGCCGTCTCGAACATGACGTTATTTAATGGGAAGTGGGCATACGGATACCGGTACAAGACGCGTTTCGAACTCATCGCGCTCGTCCCGTCGAGGTGAATCATCGCCAAGTTCGTGAAGCAATATTCGTCTGATTTCGATTTGATCAAAAAATAAATCTTCTCGTTGTCCTCATGCAGGACGTAATCATCCGAATCCGCTTTATCAAAATCTTTCGGGTCGATGACTTCACCGATATCGCTGAAGCCCGTCAAATCAGAAGCTAGTTTTTTGAACATGTACAATCTCTCCTCAGTAGTGGATTTTGTGCATCTCGTTCGGGTCAGACCCGGTCCGCTCGTTTCGGTTGAGTCCGTCGATCGCGTGCATCTCTTCTTTCGTCAACGTGAAGTCGAACACCTCTATATTCTCGCGAATTCGACTCGGCGTGACCGATTTCGGGATGACGGCGACACCGTTCTGCAAGTGCCAACGCAAGATGACTTGAGCTGGCGACTTCCCGTGCTTGGCCCCGATCTCAGTGATGACCGGATCCTCAAGAGCCTCGCGTCCTTTCATGAGCGGACTCCACGCCTGGATTTGAATATCGTAGCGCTGACAGAATGTGATCAACTCTTTTTGGGACAAGTATGGGTGGATCTCGACTTGGTTCACCGCCGGGACGATCGAGCACGACTGGATGATCTGCTCAAGGTGGCTAATCTCGAAGTTTGAGACGCCGATGGCCCGGACCTTGCCTTCCTCATACAACTGCTCGAGCGCTTTATACGTCTCGACGAACTTGCCGAAGCGCGGCATCGGCCAGTGAATCAAGAACAGGTCGACATACTCGAGACCGAGCCGATCGAGGCTGTCTTGGAACGCTTGGAGCGCCTCGTCATAGCCGTGGAACTCGTTCCATAGCTTCGTCGTTACGAAGATGTCTTCCCGCGGCACGTTTGACTCGCGAATCGCTTGCCCGACACTTTCCTCGTTTTGATAGACAGCAGCCGTATCGATCAACCTGTAGCCGGCATCAAGCGCCGCTTTGACCGTGTCGACCGTCACCGCACCGTCTTCCACTTTGTACACGCCGAGCCCGAGCATCGGCAGTTTCACATCATTGTTGAGTGTTGTCCATTCCATAAATTGATTCCCTCCCTCTCACCTCTTACGTTACCGAAAATCGTCCGGAAGTGAAAGCGAAAGCTACAGTCGAATGCTTTCGCCGTGGGCTTTGATCACGATTTGGTCACGTTCGAGCTTGGCCGCGGCAACGAGTCGCTCATACGGCTCTTCGACCGGTTCGTACGATAAGACGAACGTGTCCCAATGCATCGGGAAGAAACGCTTCGCGCCGCTCTGCTTGAACATCGTCCACGCCTGTTCCGGCGTGCAGTGCGCTTCCTCGAACGACTCCGGTTGATAGGCGCCGATCGGGAAGAAGGCGAGGTCGATCGGTTCTTTGTTCGCGAGCCCGTTGAACGAATCGGTATACGCCGTATCCCCGGCGAACAACATGCGGACCCCTTTATATTTCAAGACGTAACCGTTGTAGCCCATATGTTTGTCCCATGGGAAGCGATTGCCCCAATGGGCGACGGGGATGGCTTGGACGTGGAGCCCGTTCGCGAGCGTCAATTTATCGTGCGGATGCATCTCGAGTGTCTGCAGGCTCGGATACTTGCGTAATAGCTTGCTCGTGCCGGGGGCCGAGATGACGACCGTATCGCGAGTGATGAGCCGTTTCAAGCTCTTATGGTCGAAATGGTCCATATGGGCGTGACTGAGCAAGATGACGTCGACGTGTCCAATCTCCTCGATCGAGAGGGCGGGGGCCGTGTGGCGTTTCATCCCGAACGTGACGGGCCCGACATGGACCCCGATCCGGTTCGAGAACACCGGGTCGGTCAAAATCTTTAACCCGTACCAATGGATGAGCACGGTAGAGTGGCCGACCCAGATGGCACCGACCATCGTCTCATCGAACGAGGCGAGGTCCGGTTTGACCGTCGGGACTTTGAAGGCGGGGCGAGGCAGTTTTCGTTTGAATCGTGTGTATAGGAACGTACCGACGCTCGCTAGGACAGCGCTCGGGACGAGTAGGTTTCGTAATCGCATAGTAGTCACCTCATCATCTAAGATACTTTCATCATAACGCTCACGTGAGGAGGTTACATCCGCCGGAAGGTGTAGAAAAAATGGGAGATTGTGGGGCAACGCTTGCGAATCCGCTTACAATTTGGTACGGTGGCAGTAACTTAGGAAAGGAAGGTACACGGTGCCATGAAAAAGTCACACGCACTCAACTGATGAAACGAATCATCACTGTTCGCACGAACAGTCACGGGTGAAGTGTGTCCAATTTCAGGCTAAGGGGTGACCCTTCTTTCCGCTTGACCGGAACTCTTCACACCATCGCTTTTGGGCGGATGGTGTTTTTTGTTTCATCGCGTATCGGAACAATCAGCGAGGTGAAACAATATGTTATCAATCCAACAAGTCCGGTTCGATCACGACCGGCAACCATTATTGAATGACGTCTCGTTCGAGGTGGCGGCAGGGGAACGGGCTGTCTTGTTCGGCCAAAACGGGTCCGGCAAGACGACGTTGTTCAAACTGCTCGAAGGCGTTCTGACCCCGCAGGCAGGCATCATCGACGTCTTCGGTACGGTCGGTGTCGTCGAACAGACAGTGTTTGACGGAGAAGAGACTGTCCTTGACTACGTCATGCAAGGCGACCCGCAACGCTATCCGCTCTACATGGACGTCACATCGGGTGACACGGCGCGGGTGCTCGAGGCGTATGATAAGGCGCTCGTATCCGACGCCTTCGGACTCGAACTTGAAGCGAAACAAGCACTCAAACGGCTCGGCCTTGACGCACACGATTTGACACGACTCCGAGAGTTGAGCGGCGGTGAACAGACGCGGGCCCAACTTGCCCGGCTGACGATGCGACCAGTCGACATCGTCCTGCTCGACGAACCGACGAACCATCTCGACGTCGACTCCATTAAGTGGCTGACGCGCTGGGTGAATGAGTATCCGGGGACGGTGCTCGCCATTTCCCACGACCGCCAGTTCATCGACGATGTCGCGACGGTCATCCTTGAACTAGATGAAGGGAAAGTCGTCCGTTATCCGGGTAATTATACGGCCTATAAACACCAGAAGGCCGAGGAACGAGTGCGCGACGAGCGGGCCCATGCCCGCTATGTGGCTCGGAAGTCGGAACTGCTCGACATGATCGCCCAATATAAAGGCTGGCATTTGAAAGCGAAAGCGACGGCGAGCGTACGGAGTCCCGGCGCCCAAAAAGGAGCGGCAAACCTCGCCATCAAGATGAAGGCCAGGGAACGTAAACTTGAACAGCTCGAAGGGGCGCGACCGGATCGGCCGAAAGACAAGGAATCCATATCGGTCCGCTTTCAAGCCGACCCGCTCGAGGCGAAAACATGGATCTCGGTCGACGACGTCTCGTTCGGTTACGAGGACCTTCTTTTGGAGCGACTCTCGTTCACGGTGAACCGGAGTGACCGTATCTCCATCGTCGGACCGAACGGGAGCGGGAAGACGACGCTCTTGAAACTATTGATCGGTGAGCTCGTCCCGACATCAGGGGAGATTCGGCGTCACCCAAAACTGAAGATTGGCTATTTCTCGCAAACGCTCGCCCGATTGCCAAAAGACGGGACATTGCTCGACGCACTCCTCGCGGGCAGTGAGATTACGGAGACGGAGGCACGGACACTTCTGGCGCACTTCTTGTTCCGTCGTGACGAGGTATATAAGCCGATCCATGACGCGAGCATGGGGGAAAAATGCCGCATCGCCTTCCTCATCCTCTACTTTTCGGATGCGGATCTGCTCGCGCTCGATGAGCCGACGAACTATTTGGACGTGGCCACACGCGAGCAAATCGAAGCCGCACTCGATGTGTACCGGGGCGGGTTGATTCTCATCTCGCATGACCGGACGTTCCACCGCTTGACGAATCGGACGATCGAGCTCGGGGAGACGGTACGTGTCTTTGAAGCGGGAGAGGGTATGCCGCCGGTCGACGTCGATGCGACGCTCCGGACGCTCGAGACGCTGACGAGCGAGCCGCAAATTTTCTTCGACGAGGCAGGAAACGGGATCCCCCTTGCCGAATCCGAGAAGGGACGAAACAAATAGGGGTGGAAGATCATGAAAGAAGAAATACGGGTATCACGGGCGGCATCACGAAAACGGAAACGGTTTTGGCAATCGGTGACGGTGGTGTTATTGATCGCCTCGCTCGTCGGCGTCATCGCTTTCGCGGCGCTCATGGACTCGAAGAAGTCGGCGCTGCCGGAGACGGACGACATCGCGACCGAATCGGTCAACAGTGACACGGAATCGACGGATGAGACCGAGGATGAAGCAGAGGCTGACGAGAAAGATGGGACGTACGTCTATATCATGGCACCATACACAAAAGTGTTCGCCGATGACCGCGTGACGGTCATCTATGAGGCCGACCTCGGCGACCGTTTCGAGCAACTCGAGGCCGTCAGCGGTTTCGTTAAACTCCAACTGAACGAGCAGACGACCGGTTGGGTGACGGAAGAACAAGTGACGGGTGAAGCGACGAGCGTCTCGGATGAGGACCTGGCGGAGGCGTGGAAAGCGGTCGTCCCGTCGGCCGATCCTACGACGCTTGAATGGCTCGGGCAAGACATCGCGAGCGTCCGCGCCACGCTCGGTGCCCCGAAAGCGGTCCAGCGCGACCAAGTGAACGAATATCATTTCTATGACGGTTTCTTCCTGATGGTGCGTGACCAGCAGGTGAAGGCGATCGACTGGGACCGCCAAGCGGTCGCGACGCCGGATATGACGGCGACGAGCGGTCAAAACGCCGGAAGTTGGTATGAAGGGGAGACACGTCAATTGAAATTGTTCCCTTATGACGGGGTCATGCGGGTCCGGGTTGAACAAAAATGAGATGAATCGTCGAGAGGGTGTTCCTTTCGGCGATTGTTTTCGTTCTTCATTCAAACGAATGTTTGAATGTTGAGAGGGAAAGGTATAGAATGAAAGGGAGAGGAGGGGATGGTATGGGTGCACATCACGACCACCACGGACATGACCATCATCATCATTCGACGAATCAACGGGCATTATTCTGGTCCTTTTTGCTGATTGCGACGTTCATGGTCGTCGAGGTCATCGGCGGATTGTGGACGAACAGTTTGGCATTGTTATCGGACGCGGGCCATATGCTCAGTGACGCGGCCGCGCTCGGACTCAGTTTCCTCGCCGTCCGGTTCGGGTCACGGCAGGCGACACCGGAGCGGACGTTCGGCTATCGGCGGTTCGAGATTTTGGCGGCGTTCGTCAACGGGTTGACGCTACTCGCCATTTCCATTTACATCATCATCGAAGCATATCAGCGGTTATTCGCACCTCCTGAGATTTTAAGCGGCGGTATGCTAACGGTCGCCGTCATCGGGCTGCTCGTCAACGTGCTCGCGGCTTGGCTGCTCATGCGGGGAGAACGCGACAACTTGAACGTTCGCAGTGCGTTGTTGCACGTGTTCGGTGATTTACTCGGCTCAGTCGGTGCCATCACGGCGGCCGTGTTGATCATGGCGTTCGGCTGGACGCTCGCCGATCCGATCGCAAGCCTGTTCGTCGCCGTTTTGATTTTGTTGAGCGGTTATCGCGTGACGCGAGAGGCGATTCACATCTTGATGGAAGGGACGCCTGACCAAATCGACGTCGTGGCGATGCAGCGAGAACTCGGTGGTGTTGACGGCGTCAAGGAAGTCCACGACCTACACGTCTGGTCAATCTCGTCAAATGAACTCGCCGTCACGTGTCACGTCTTGATTGAAGCGGACACGGACGACCAACGCGTCTTGCGTGAGGTGACGAAACGGATTCGTCAGTTCGCCACGTTCAATCGCTCGACCGTTCAAATTGAGCGGGAAGCGCAGTGTTGTGAGGAACGAACGATCTGGTGAACAAACAAGCGGTCCCTGACAGTTGTCGGGGACCGCTTGTTGTTATGGCTTCAAGACGACTTTGACACAGTCGTCCAAATGATCGTTAAAGATTTTGTACGCGTCGGCCGCTTGTTCGAGCGGCAAGCGGTGCGTGATGATGTCGGTCGGATCGAACTTTTTGTCGACGATCATTTGGAACAGTTCGGGCATATAGTGAATGACCGGGGCTTGTCCGGTCTTCAAAGTGACGTTACGTGTGAAGAAGTCACCCATCGGGAACTGGTTATAGTTCATCGGATAGACGCCGGTCAATTGCACGGTCCCGAACTTGCGGACGGCTTCTTTGGCGACTTTGATGGCGCTGAGCGTGCCGCCTTGGACCATGAGTTTCTGCTCGACTTTCTCGATCGGTGATTTCTTCCCGTCAATCCCGACACAGTCGACGACGATATCGGCCCCGCCACCTGTAATCTCGCGGATGTATTTGCCGGTCTCGACCGGGTCTTTCAACAGGACGGTCTCGACGTTGTTCGACAGCTTGGCCCGATTCAAACGATAAATCTCTGGATCGACGGCGATGACACGTTTCGCACCGCGCACCCAGGCGAGCTTTTGCGTCATCAGACCGACCGGCCCCGATCCGAGAACGACGACGGTGTCGCCGGCCTTCATACCCGCGTTGTCGAGACTCCACCACGCGGTCGGGATGACGTCCGATAAGAACAGAAGCGCCTCATCATCGAGCTCACACGACTCGGGGATGACGAGCGGCATGAAGTTTCCATATGGCACTTTTAAATATTCGGCTTGGCCCCCAGGATGGTTCCCGAACTGCTCGGTGTAACCGAATAAGCCACCTGCGTCTGTATGCGGGGCATGGTTCGAGTTGTCGCACTGGCTCTCCATGTCGTTCTCACAATAGAAGCAATGACCGCACGAGACGTTGAACGGCAAGACGACCCGGTCGCCTTTTTTCACTTTCGTCACGTCGGACCCCACTTCTTCGACGATGCCCATCGGCTCGTGGCCGATGATGAATCCGTGTCGGGCCGGCATGTTGCCTTGATAGATGTGCAAATCCGAGCCGCAAATGGCCGTCGACGTGATTTTGACGATAATCTCTTCCCGGTTCTCGATCTCCGGGTCCTTCACATCCTTGACCTCGATGTTCTTCGTTCCTTGATAGGTGACAGCACGCATATGTCCACTTCCTCCTTTTTTCAAAAACAGGTAAGTCACAACATGAGTACTGTACCCGCACGCCGTGCATGCGAATCCGATTTTTGGGGAAAATAGGAAAAGGGGCTCACTGAGGAGCCCCGGTCCCAGCGACGTCGATGACGACGATCTCCGGTGGATTGAACACGCGCGGTACGCTGACGCTGTAGTTGAAGCCGCGCCCGATGACGTGGGTGAACGTCTCATGTTCATACAGTCCGCCGGCGTACTTCGGGAAGAAACCCTGATCCGGCGCGTACAGTCCGTTCAATAGATAAGGGATTCGGACTTGCCCGCCGTGGGCGTGGCCCGAGAGGACGAGGTCGAACGGTAAGGCGGCATATGTGTCGACCTTTTCGGCCCGATGTGACAAGAGCAGGCTGAACGCCGATTCGGTGTCGACATCACCGAGCGAGGTCATGGCCGTCTCTTCCCAGCTCGCATGAATATTTTCGGTGTATGTCCGGAGTGGGTCTTCGAGCCCGCCGACGAGGACGTCGACGCCGTTGATGTTGACCGAGGCCGTCTCGTTCTCGAGCACCGTTACGCCATAGGAACGGAACACGTCTTTGACGTCGTGGCGGACGAAATCGTCCGAGCTATCAATCTCATGGTTTCCGGTCACGAAATACATCGGTGCGATCCCTTGTAGCCCCTCGATCAATTCGAACGAGGCGTCGGGTGAGCGGAAGCGATCGAGGATATCGCCGGGCAGGGCGATCAAATCCGGTTCTTGTTCCCGTACTTTGTCGATTAAGACGCGCTGGTCGTCCCCATACGAGTACCCGTGTAAGTCCGACAACAAGACGACCCGGAACGATTGACCCGTCTCGAGCTTATCGGACTCGACCGCATAATTGCGGACGGTCAGACCGTTATAGAAAGCGGCGAGGAGAAACGCCACCCCGAGGCCGAACGTCACATATTTACGTTTTCCTTTGAACATCGTCCGCCTCCTCTCATTACTGTCGTTCGTTTCTTCAGTTTACTCTGTTGATGCTCCGGACGCAAAAAAAGCCCGCTCGGAAGCGGGCCATCGAATTATGCTGCTTTTGCTGTCAACTTGACGTCGACGTTGCCGCGTGTCGCTTTCGAGTACGGGCAAACTTGGTGTGCCGCTTCGACGAGGCGATCCGCTGTCGCTTGATCGACACCTTTGATCTCGACTTCGAGTTCGACCGAGATGAAGAAACCTTCATCGTTTTGGTTGAGCGTGACGTGACCGGTTACGCTCGTGCCGTCTGTCTTGACGCGTTCTTTGCCGATGACGAGGTTCAAGGCGCTACCGAAACATGCCGCGTAACCTGCTGCGAAGAGTTGCTCCGGGTTCGTCGCTTCGTCAGCGTTTTTAGAACCAGGCATAGAGACGTTCAAGTCGATCACGCCGTCCGTAGATGTGACGCGACCTTCGCGGCCACCGATTGCAGTTGCAGAAGCTGTGAATAATGATTTCATGATTCAATTCCTCCATTTCGTTTTTAGGCAATTAAGTTGTGCACAATTCAATTATAGGGCAGTCAAACAGATAAGCAAATGATATGCTTGTCCTAAGACTATAGCCGGAGGAAATGACATGAAAAGTTCGTTAACATTAGAGCATCAAATCTGTTTTCAGCTCTATACCGCTTCAAAAGAGCTTACACGATTATATCGCCCAATCTTAGCACCGTTAAACCTGACATACAGCCAATACTTGGTCATGCTCGTCTTGTGGGAAGAGGACGGGATCGACATGAAGCAACTCGGCGACCGACTAACGCTTGATTCGGGCACGCTGTCACCGCTCGTCAAGCGATTGATGCAACTCGATTACGTGGAGAAGGTCCGGGCGACCGATGACGAACGTCGCGTCCTCTTATCTCTTACCCCGTCCGGTAGCGCACTTCGTGAGCAGGCCGAGGACGTACCGGTCAAAGTGAGTGGTATGCTGAATATAGACGAAGCGACGTATATCGCTTATATGGAGATGCTCATCGATATAAAGGCGCGACTGCGTGACTTCGGTGAGCGACAGGAGTAGGTTTCTCGAAAGGAGACGCGATGTTTCGTAAACTAGTGATTCTATTGCTCGCGATCGGCATGTACGCGGCCTGGAAATTTGAAGTGCCGAACGTGTCGGCGCCGACGAGCATTCAAGTGAAGTCGACAGAAGTGGCAGAAGAACAGCAGGAACGTTCGACCGACGCGCCACGCTTCACGAGCCAATATGCCGGGCATGACTGGTACTTGCTCGAGAAGAACGGGGACCGTAGCCTCGAGTTGATCGATGAAGATGGTTCAAAGCAAGGCTACTATCAATTCGAGACGGGAAGCGTCTATGAAGGACTCGTCGTCGGTGAGACGACACGGCAACAAGTCGAGCAGATCGGTTTCGACGAGGTCAAGTCGTACAATAAGGGACTCAAACGCTATTTGATCCCGGATGACCCTTCCTTCAACGTCTATGCGATTGACGACGATTACGTGACGTTCTTCTTCGATCAGCACGATGAGGACAAGCTCAAGGCCGTGCTCACCGTCGACCGTGACGTCGAGGAGTCGAGTGATGGCTACTACGGCGACGTGTCGGAAGACAACCTCGTCGCGAACGAGCAGTTGATGCGGATGCTCATGAACTGGGACCGTCAGAAGTTCGGTTTGTCGGCGCTCGCCGACTATGAACCACTGCTCCCGGTCGTGCGCGCCCATAGCGAGAATATGGCACGAAACAACTTCTTCAGCCATACCGATCCCGAGGGCCGTGACCCGTTCGAGCGGATGGACGAGGCCGGCATCGCTTACTCGCTCGCCGGGGAAAACTTGGCGATGGGGCAGATGAGCGTCTTCCACGCCCACTGGGGACTCATGAATTCGCTCGGTCATCGGGAGAATATTTTGAAAGACGGGTTCACACATGTGTCGGTCGGCCTCGTTTACAACGAAGAGTCGAGTCCGTTCTACACGATCAACTTCATCACGCCACGGTAAAAAAGGATGGCCCGCCGGATTTTGGCGGACCATCCTTTTCCCTTATAACAGGCGTTTGACCGCCGTCTCGATCTCATCCGGTGTCGTCTGTGGCGAGAACCGTTCGATGACGTTGCCGTTCCGGTCGACGAGGAACTTCGTGAAGTTCCATTTGATCGTCTTCGAACCGAGGAGGCCAGGTGCTTCTTTTGATAAGTATTGGAAGAGCGGGTGGGCGTCTTTCCCGTTCACGTCGACTTTGGCGAACATCGGGAACGTCACGCCATAGTTCAATTGACAGAACTCGCTGATTTCCTCGTTCGAGCCCGGATCCTGATTGCCGAACTGGTTGCACGGGAAGCCGAGGATATGGAACCCTTGCCCTTGGTAACGTTCATATAATTTCTCGAGCCCGTCGAGCTGTGGTGTGAAGCCGCACTTGCTCGCCGTGTTGACGATCAATAGGACGTCCCCTTCGTATTTTGATAGCGGTTGGAGCTTGCCGCTCATGTCGGCCGCTTCATATTGATAGATCATGCTGATTCCCCCTTTTTGTATGTATTATACCAAGCAAGCTTTGCAGACACGACTTTGAACCGGTTGTTCGCAATCAAATTGTCACGAAACGATGAAGTCGTTGTTACAATGAAATATGTCGGACGGCGTATAATGAGACTCGTTGTAGAAAGGAAAGGTGTTATGTACATACTGAAAAATGAATTTATATGGATCGGTTTGATCCTGATTGGCTTATTCTTCTCAAGCGCGACCCCATACTCGGACCAGAGTATCGTCTCACCGCTCGAACAGTTTGACTGGACGTGGGCCGAACCGGTGCTGTCGACCGTAGACTTCGAGTACGCCGGTGGACCGGTGTCGCTCGAGGCGAAAGGGAGCGTCGGATTGATTGAATTCTTGATCCGAAAAGCGGCGCACTTCACCGTCTTCTTCGTCCTCGGAGCACTTCTCGTCAAAGCGGTGTCACGGACGCGACTTCATGTCGGGCTGACCTTATTGTTTGCATGGGCGCTCGCGAACACGGTCGCCATCTTCGATGAGTTCCATCAAAGTCTGACACCTGAGCGGACACCGCTCATCCAGGACATCCTGCTCGACAGTTTTGGGGCGGCTTGTGGCGTCCTTCTCGTCGGCGGTTATTATATGTGGAAACACGGTCGGACGAAACGATTACGGTCGGGCTACGTCTCCCCGAGACGGTAAATAAATGATAGAGGTAGTTATGTGAAAAGCACTTTCGAGAAGTGCTTTTCTTTTTATTTATTACGTATTTGTGACTGAGGTAAATGAAAAATCCCTTTATACCCCCGTTTTTAAACGTATAAAACCTAAATCAGGTCAATGTAACGCGAATGAAATATAAGTGTAAAATAACTTTAGGTTTAGATTGCTATAATGAGTCACAGAGCGATATCGAAATTCGCCTTCTAACTTTAGAAATTATTCGATCTATATGATATAGAAATTCAAAGAACTCAGCGGAGGGAAGCACATTGGTTAACTTGAAGAAACTTGCAGCAACCGTCACTTTAGGAGCTCTTCTCATTAGCGGCACGACACCTGGCTATGCAGCGTCATTGACAGACAAACAGAAAAAGGTGCAGCAGCAACAACAAAAGAATAGCAGTGAACAGAGCAAAGCGAACGCTTCGATCAAAAACCGTGATCAAGCGATTAGCAAAGAACAGCAAGAAATCAACAAGTTAGATGCTGAACTCCAAGACGTCATCAACGACGTCGCGCAAAAGAAAGCTGAGATTCGTGCGACACAAGAAAAAATCGCAGCCCTTCAAAAGCAAATCAAACAATATGAAGCGAAGATGAAGGCACAAGAAGAACTCATGAAAGAGCGCATGGCCACGATGCAAAAAAATGGCGGCGGCTCGATCGACTGGGCAGAGTTCATCTTCGGATCGAAAGATTTCGCTGACTTGCTCACACGCATGATCACTGCGGGTACAATCCAAGAGAACGACAAGCAGATCTTTGAAGAGTACCAAGCGACAAAAGAAAAATTGGCGAAAGCGCAAGCTGAATTGAAAGCTGAGCGCGACGCTCTCGTGAAACAAAAAGAAGAACTCGAACAACGTCAAAAGACGCTCAACAAGAAAATGAAAGAGCGCGCAGCGAAGATCAAGAAACTCAACGCTGAAAAAGTGAAGTTCGAATCAAAATTGGTGAGCCTCCAAGAAATGGAGTCAACACTCAAGTCACAAGAAAAAGCGATCAAAGCTGAAATGGAAGCACAACGTCGTGCGGCCGAAGAAGCGAAACGTGCGGCAGCGGCAGCAGCGGCTGCGAAGAAACAACAGAGCTCGAACTCGTCTGCGAACGCGGTCAGCACGCCGACAGCAGCGCCTACAACTTCAGTTCCTGCAAGCGGCGGCATGTTCCAACGTCCGTCAGGCGGTCGTCTCACGCAAGGATGGGGACCGGCGAGCGGTGTGAACGGCTATACGTTCCACAACGGGATCGACTTGGCAGCACCAGTCGGTACGCCGATCAACGCAGCGCAAACCGGTACGGTCACACGTGCTGGATGGGGCGGTGCCTACGGGAACCACGTCATCATCACGCACGTCTTGAACGGTCAAGTATGGACGACTGTATACGCGCACATGAGCTCGGTGTCGGTATCAGCCGGCCAACGCGTGACACAAGGTCAACACATCGGCGGCATGGGTAGCACAGGCAACTCGACTGGCTCACACTTGCACTTCGAGATTCACCGTGGCGGTTACTCGTACTCATCTTCGAGCGCGGGCAACACGGTTAACCCAGCTTCATTCTTCTAATAAACGTATACAAAAAGTGATCGACGAACGCGTCGATCACTTTTTTGTTGCCCTGTACGCGATAAAGGTCAAGAGGGCGGCGCCGATCACGCTCAACCAGAGCGTGTCCCAGTTCGGGTCGTCGAGCATGCTCCGCCCTCCGAGGAACACCATATAGCCGAGTACGGCGAGCGTGACGAGCGTCAAGGCGGTCACCCGGATCCGGCGCGGGATGCGGAGCCACCAACCGAATAATCTGTTCATCAAAAATCGCCTCCATCTATAGTATAGGGGAGGCGAAACGAATCAGCTAGGCAATCGAATCCATGCCGAAGTGAAGATTTTTTGATAACCTACTTCTTTGTAAATCTTGTTCGATGTCGGGTTACTCAAATCCGTATAGAGCGTACAATACTGTTTCGACGTCAAGAGCTCCCGGCTCAGCTCGGCGACGAGGGAGCGGGCATAGCCGCGCTTCCGCAACGCTTTCGGGGTGTAGACGAACGAGACGGTGACGCCGTTCGCGGTCTCACGCGACTTTTTCGCACAAGAGACGACCTTGCCGTCGACTTCCCAGACGTACACTTCATTCTTGTCGAGCATTACGGCGATTTTGTGCCGCGCCTCGTCTTTCGAGGAGGCCGGAAGACCGGTTTCCTTTTCAAACGCGTTATACGCCTTGACGAGGAACGTCTCATCGTCCTCGGTCGCAAGTCGCATCGACCCTTCCGACAGCGGGATGTCGTTGACGTGATCGAGACGATACAGCCCTTGCTCCATGAAGACTTTCGGCTCTCGCGCCGTCAGGATGTACCAGAGTGTGTAGAAATTCATCGCTAGATCAGCTTGCGAGACGACCTCGGTGAATGGGATATCACCATTTAATAGTTCAGGCACGAGCAGACGAAGGACGTCATCCTCTCGCTCAGGCTTCACGAGCACATAGTTGAGCGGATGAGGCGGAGTCACTTGCAGGATCGCGAGCACATCACCGTTATCTTCGACGGTGAGTTGATGATACGTCTCGTATCGACCTTGCTTGATGGCATCGAGCACGCCAATCATCAAGCTGTTCTCGGCCTCATGTTCGAGCAGGTGGGGCATGACACGTTCTTCAAATCCGGATAAGTCGTTCCAACGAATCAGTTCCATGTAAACACCCTTTCAGCGTATGTATGCAAAACGGGCAAACCGTATGGCCTGCCCGTTTTCCTCATTCTATCAAATGTTGGAGCGAATTATGCGATTTCTTCGCGCGCTTTCGCGTCGTCGAGGAGTTTCGTGTTGCGTTTGAAGTAATGAACGATCTTGGCGATGGCCCCGTCTCCCGTGACGTTCGTCGCCGTACCGAAGCTATCTTGTGCCAAGTAGAGGGCGATGACGAGACTTTGCATCGTCGCGTCGAACCCAAGGATCGAACCGAACAAACCGAGTGAGGCCATAACGGCTCCACCTGGTACGCCTGGTGCCGCGATCATCGTGACGCCGAGGGCGAGGATGAACGGGAGCACGATCGCGTAAGACATCGGCATGCCGTTCAAGTACATGAGAGCAACACCGACCGATGTGAGTGTGATCGTCGAGCCTGACAAGTGGATCGTCGCACAGAGCGGGACGACGAAGTTCGCGACGCCCTCGTCCGTGTTGTTCGCTTTCGCTTGACGAAGCGTGACTGGGATTGTCGCCGCTGACGACTGTGTGCCGATGGCTGTGAAGTAAGCCGGCATCATTGTCTTGAGCAGTTTAAGCGGGTTCTCTTTGTTGAGGCCCCCTGCGATCGAATATTGAATCAAGAGCATCGTCAAATGAAGGACGATGATTGTGACGAAGACGAGCGAGAACACGGAGAGAATCTCAGCGACTTGTCCGGCGTACGTCATGTTCATGAAAATTCCGGCGATGTGAATCGGTAATAGTGGAATGATGACTTTGCTGATGAGTAGTTCAATGATATCGCGGAAATCCATAGCTAGGTCGAGCGAGCGCTTGCTTTCGGTGGCGGCAATACCGATGCCGATGACGAATGCGAGCACGAGTGCCGTCATGACGCCGAATACAGGTGGAATCTCGAATTCCAAGAAACCTTTCAAGAGAGCCTCTTCCGGACTTTCGGCTGACGCGTTCGTGCGTGTCAAAATTTGTGGGAACAGGTTGCTCGTCGCGAAGTAGGCGAGCGTCCCGGCGACGATTGTTGATACATAAGCGATGGCGGCCGTCAAACCGACCAATTTCCCGGCGCCTTTTCCAAGTTCCCCGATTCCTGGAATGATGAAGGCGAGAATGATGAGTGGGATGGCGAAGCCTAGGAACTGTCCAAAGACCGTGTTGAACGTGACGAATGTCCGGACAATCCAGTTCTGGCTTTCTGGTACGATGCTACCGAGTAAAATCCCGAATGCGATAGCAATGATGATGCGACCTAGAAGGCCAATGCGTAATTTCAAAAAAATCATCCTTTCTTAATGTTTGAATTGTTGCTATTTTCGCACATTTCATGCGAGGTTGCCACCCTATCTTTCATTTTTCAATGAAGATTGACGTTTGACAACTTTGAAATAGGGTATCACAAAATGTTGGAGTGGAAAAGGGAGGGACCTTCTTCTTTTCCTAATATACAAACGATGTTATGATTAATTTTGAATAGACGGAAAGGAGGGGTGACGCGTGCAGGTACAACGAACAACAATTCATATCGCGGGTCAAGACTATACGATCGTTAGCGAAGAGCCAGCCGATCATGTGAGGGAAGTGGGCTTTCTGGTCGATAGCAAGATCCGTGAGATTCGTGAACAGTCCCCTCATCTAGACGCTCGTCAGGCGGCGGTGCTCGCCGCTATCCAAATCGCGAGCGATCACGTCAAAACTAAACGAAATACGGGAGAATAAATCACTCTATGGTTACTCTACTTATACTGTTTTTCTTGTTCATCGGGATCGTCAACGGATTCCGTCGCGGGGCGATTTTGCAGCTCGGCCATTGGGTCGCGCTCATCATCAGTTTCCTGGTCGCCAATGCATACTATCGTGATCTTGCCGAAGCGTTCAAGCTTTGGATTCCATATCCGTCGCAACTCGATGGGACGCTTCCGAAAGGTGTCATCGATTTAAATGCGCTCACAGGTCTCGAGATGACGTTTTATAACGTCTTTTGGTTCGTCGTCTTGTTTGTCATCACGAAACTCGTCCTGCATCTCATTTTGTCGATGCTCGATTTCTTGACGGACTTGCCGATCTTGCGCCAATTGAAAGGCATCATCGGTGCCGTCCTCGGGTTCTTCGAGGCGTACGTGATCACGTTCTTCATTTTGTGGGTCATTGCCTTCGTACCGATGGCCAGCGTCCAAAGTGCGGTCGACAACTCGTCGCTCGCCACGTACATCATTCAAGACACGCCATATCTCTCTGAATGGTTCTCGAATAAGATGTTGTAACACGACAGGCCGGAATGCAAGCTAGTGCTTGTATCTCGGCCTTTTCTGTATGGAAAAGGGGGAAGCATGATGAATAAAGTCGAAGCAATGATGCTGTTAGAAAAAATCGCGCAATACATGGAGATTAAAGGGGAGAACCCGTTTAAAATCAACGCCTTCCGCAAAGCCGCGACGGCACTCGAGAACACGGAGCTCGAACTCGAGGACATCGAGGACTTGACGACGATTTCTGGCATCGGCAAAGGGACGGCCGCCGTCCTCGAAGAGTGGCGGGACACGGGGCGGAGCGAGGTGCTCGAGTCACTCCAAGAAGAGATTCCGTACGGTCTCATGAAACTGCTCAAAATCCAAGGGCTCGGCGGCAAGAAGCTCGCCAAGCTCCGCGAAGTCGGCGTCGTCGACCTCGAGACGCTGATCACGGTATTAGAGGACGGTACGGCCGCGAGTCTCCCGGGCTTCGGAGCCAAGAGTGTCGAGAAGTTGCTCGCAGCGGCACGGAACCTCGAGTCACGTCCGGAACGCCTGGCGTACGCCATGATGCGTCCGGTCGTCGAAGAGATTGAGGCGGTACTCGAAGCGGAACCGCTCGTCTTGCGTCATTCGGTCGGCGGCAGTTTCCGCCGGGCCGAGGAGACGTGTAAAGACCTCGACTTCATCATCGCGACCGAAGAGCCTGTCGCCCTCCGTGACAAACTGCTCGCCCTCCCGTTCATCAACGAGGTGATCGCGGCCGGCGAGACGAAAGTGTCGCTCGTCCTCGAACGTGAGGAGATGGTGTCGGTCGACTTCCGCATGGTCGAACCGGGCGCCTTCGCCGCGACGCTCCACCACTTCACCGGCTCGAAAGACCATAACGTGCGCATGCGCCAGCTCGCCAAAGCAAAAGGTGAGTCGATTTCTGAATACGGTGTCGAGACGGCGGACGGCCTCTGGCAACCGGAGACGGAAGCCGAGCTGTTCGAACGTTACGGCTTGCCGTTCATCCCGCCGGAACTCCGGACCGGAAACGCGGAATTCGAGTACGATCTTTCGAAGCTTGTCACACTCGACGACATTAAGGCCGACGCGCATATGCACACGGTCTGGTCGGACGGGAAGCTGACGGTCGACGAGCTCGTCGCAGCGATGAAAGCACGTGGCTACGAGTGGATCGCCATCACCGACCACGGTAAATACATGTCGTTCGTCAACGGTTTGACCGAGGAACGGCTCGAGGCGCAAGGGGAAGAGATTCTCGCTGCCGCGAAGAAACACGACATGCACGTCCTACGCGGTGTCGAGATGGACATCCGTCCGGACGGGACGCTCGACTATGAGCCCGAGTTCTTGGCGACGCTCGATTACGTCGTCGCCTCGATTCACTCGAAGATGGACCAATCCGTCGACGAGATTATGGCCCGGCTCGAGAACGCCTGCCGCTCGCCGTACGTCAACGTCATCGCTCATCCGACCGGTCGCCTCATCGGGCGCCGTGACGGCTATCCGATTGACGAGGAGCGTTTGATCGCCCTCGCCAAAGAGACGGGGACGGCGCTCGAGTTGAACGCGAACCCGAACCGACTCGATTTGACGGCCTCGACGCTGAAGAAGGCGAAGGCGGCCGGCGTCAAACTGATGATCAACACCGACACGCACCACCCTGATATGATGGAAGATATGGCACTCGGCGTCCTGCATGCCCGGAAAGCCTATCTCGAACCGTCAGACATCATCAACTGCCTCTCGTTCGAGGACGCCAAGGCGTTCATCGACGCGAAGCGACAGAAAGGAACATGCTAGATGGATCACGCGTTACGCGTTTTAGAATATGAAAAACTCCGCCAGCAGCTCGCCGCCCACGCCGCGAGCTCGCTCGGGAAAGAACGGGCGCTCAACATGCAGCCCGACTATACGTACGACCGGGTATTGTCGAACTTGAACGTCACCCGTGAGGCGACCGAGGTCGTCCGTCTCCGTGACCGATTGCCGCTCGGCGGATTGACCGACGTCCGCAGTGAAGTGAAACGGGCCGCCATCGGCTCGGTCCTGTCGACGAGTGAACTGCTCGCCGTCGCCGCCGTCATGTACAGCGGCCGCCAAGTGAAGAACTTCTTCGAGAAGCTGCATGAGGACAATGAAGACCTCCGCATCCCGCGCCTTGACGAATACGCCGAGCGTTTGACGAAATTGATCGAGGTCGAACAGTCGATCCGTCACGCCATCGACGACCAAGGCACGGTCCAAGACTCGGCGAGCGACCGGCTCCGTGGTCTCCGGACCCAGCTGCGCAGCTTTGAAGGCAGTGTCCGCTCACGGATCGACAACATCCTTCGCAACAACGCGAAGATGCTGTCAGACGCCATCGTCACGATTCGGAACGACCGTTACGTCGTCCCGGTCAAGATGGAGTACCGCCAAGCGTTCGGCGGGATTGTCCATGACCAATCGGCATCGGGTCAGACGCTCTTCATCGAGCCGCAGGCGATCGTGTCAATCAATAACGAGATTCAAGAAGTTCGTTTGAAAGAGCGCGCCGAAATCGACCGCATCTTGAGCGAACTGTCGAACCTGGTCGGCGGTGTCGCCGATTCGGTCGTGATCAATCTCGACGTCCTCGCCACGCTCGACTTCGTGTTCGCGAAAGTCGCCTACGGCCATCAGCTCAAAGCGACGGAACCGAAACTGAACGACGAACGCGAGATCAAGTTGAAACAAGCGCGTCACCCGTTCATTCCACAAGATGAGGTCGTGCCGATCACCGTCGAACTCGGTGAGGCGTTCACATCGCTCGTCATCACTGGACCGAACACCGGCGGGAAGACGGTGACGCTCAAGACGCTCGGACTGCTCCAACTGATGGTGCAGTCAGGTCTGTACGTGCCGGCCGAGTTCGGGACGGAGCTGTCCGTCTTCGATGCCATCTATGCCGACATCGGCGATGAGCAGTCGATCGAGCAGAGCTTGTCGACGTTCAGCTCGCACATGACGAACATCGTCAGCATGCTCGACAAGATTGACTTCATGTCACTCGTCCTATTCGATGAGCTCGGTGCAGGGACCGACCCGCAAGAAGGGGCAGCCCTTGCCATCGCCATCCTCGATGAAGTGAAACGTCGTGGCGCCCGCGTGGCGGCGACGACGCACTATTCGGAACTGAAAGCGTACGCTTATAACCGTGAAGGCGTCATGAACGCCTCGATGGAGTTCGATATCGAATCGCTCAGCCCGACGTATCGCCTGTTGATCGGCGTACCGGGCCGTTCGAACGCGTTCGAGATCAGTCGACGTCTCGGCTTATCGGAACAAGTCATCGACAAGGCGCGAAGCCACGTCGGCACCGACGCCGAGTCGGTCGAATCGATGATTAATGAGCTCGAGGCGGCGAAGCATCGCGCCGAGCAGCTCGAGAAAGAATTGATTGTCAAACGCCACGACCTCGAAGCTGAACAGGCTGCGTTCGAAGCGAAGCTGACCGATTTCGAGCGTGAGCGCGACACGATGTACGGCGAAGCCGAGGCTCGTGCCGAAAAGGCCGTCGAACAGGCAAAGCGCCAAGCGAACGAAGTCATCGACCGCTTGAAGAAGCTTCGTGAGGAAGGCATCGTCAAAGAGCATGAGATTATTGCCGCGAAGAAACAGCTCGAATCGGCGAAACCGACGCTGCAAGATAAAAAGATCCAAAAAGTGAAACAAAAAGCGCAACAGAAACGTACGTTCAGTAAAGGCGAAGAAGTGAAAGTGACGACGTTCAACCAAAAGGGCTATATCGTGAAGCAATTGAACGATAACGAGTATAACGTCCAAGTCGGGATTATGAAAGTGAACGTCAAAGCGGACGACCTTCAAAAGATTGGCCCTTCGAAAGAGCAGTCGCTCCAGTCGAAAGGCAGCTCGCTCAAGCGTCAAAGCTCGACGAAGTCGGAGCTCGACTTGCGCGGCGTCCGGGTCGAAGAAGGGCTTTCCCGCCTCGACAAATATATCGACGAGGCACTCGTCTCCGGGTACGATAACGTCCGCATCATCCATGGTCTTGGGACCGGGGCGATGCGACAGGCGACACAAGAGTACCTAAAAGGACATCGTCACGTGAAGAGTCAGCGCCCCGGTGGGATGGGTGAAGGCGGACTCGGTGTCACGGTCGTCGAATTGAAGTGAGGGGAACAGACGGATGGGGCATGTGAACGTGAACGTATTGCTTGAGTCGCTCGGCTTGTATTCCATCGCCGGACTCATGATTGTCGTCGGTCTCGCCATCTTTGAGGTGACGACGCCGTACAGCAATTGGCGTGAAATTCAAAAAGGAAATATCGCCGTCGCGCTCGCGACCGGTGGGAAAATCGTCGGTCTCGCCAACATCTTCCGTGTCGTCGAGAGCCATCACGACCAGACGATGGACGTGTTGGTCGGAGGAAGCTTCGGTTTCTTGCTTTTGTTGGTAACGTATTGGCTATTCGAATTTTTGACGCCGTCGCTCAAAGTGAACGAGGAGATTGGGAAAGGGAATATCGCCGTCGGACTGATGGCGTTCCTGCTCTCGATTGGGGTCTCGCTCGTCGTCGGCGCGGCGTTGGTGAGGTGAAGACATGGTATATGAGAGACTAGCGAAGATTCTCTTCATCGGGGCCGGCCTGTTTTTAGTGGCAGCGGCACTGTGGTTTATCTTTTATTGATTTGAAGCACGGAGCGTCCGAGATGGGCGCTCCTTTTTTAATTTTATGTAAGGCTGTTAGATTAACTAAGCTTAAACTGAAATATTTTACCAAATGACCGACGGAAGATTTATACTGATAGTGTAAGACTCAATTATGAATGTGATCGATATATAGAATATGTATTTAAACAAGATAAAAGAGGTGTCGAGGTTGTCGAGTGGATCAGATTTGTTTGAGGTTTTGATTACCAACACGGTAAAGTTGCCTGGCGTGAAAGTGGATCGGAAAGAGTTTTTAGCGAAGAGCTTCAGTAAACATGTCCCGTCTGCGCTACTCGCTGAGATTGTCGAGAAGGGACCAATCGAAGCGAATGTGTCACGAGCATTGATTCGTAAAGTCGCCAAAAAAAATATTATGAATCAGACCATGAAGAGCTCCTCAGCATCATTTGCGGCCGAGTTTCCGGGTGGGATTGCCCTTGCGGCGACGATACCCGCGGACACAGCCCAATTCTTTGGGGTCGCACTCCGTTTGGCGCAAGAGATTGGATATTTACATGGTTACGAAGATTTTTGGGATGAAGACGAATTGGACGTCGACCGTGTGAATGGCGACTTGATTCTCTTTTTAGGGGTTATGTTCGGTGTCGGGGGTGCAACGGCGACAATCAAAGTCTTATCGTCGCAACTGTCGAAACAGGCATTAAAGCAATTGCCGAATAAAGCGCTCATGAAGACATTCTACTACCCGATTATCAAGAAAGTATCTAGCTTTATTGGGGTAAAAATGACCCGCAACACGTTTGCGAAAAGTGTATCAAAATTTATTCCGATTGCGGGCGGTGTCATTTCTGGTGGCCTCACGTATTCATCGATGTCACAAATGGGAAATCGCCTATTGGATGCACTCGAGCAGAGCGTCGAGGTGTCTTATGAGGAACTTGTCTCAAGCTATAAAGAGATGAAAAAGCTAAATCCCGATATCATCGATGCCGATTTTATCGTGTTAGAAGAAAACGCTTGAACCAAATCAAAGGACCTGTGACGTCAATTCATCTGACGTCACAGGTCCTTTTTCATTTCATGCTCACAAAGAAAGGCGTGTTCAGTATTCTTTCTTGTAGCGGACGATATTGTTTCACTTAGGGTATATTGTTTTATAGTTGGTTTCTGAGAATCGTATTGCCGAAATGTTGAATTTTCTTACAAACCTCAATCAGCTTTCAATTATAATTATCCCAATCGATGAGTTTGTATGGTGTTACGTATTGAGGGACTATATAAAGATTGCTAGGGGGATTCATGAATGGCGATTGGTTTAGAATTTTTGATGACAACGGAAGACTATGTGCTCGAGACGGAATCGTTTCAGATGAAAGGTGTCACCTATTATCCACTCGAATGGACGTTTTTCGGGGCAAGTGACCCGACGATGTTGCTGACGTGGGACGCGGAACGCGACCGAATCAGAATCCGTTTTGAGCAATATGCAGTGTTTCTCGGGACAATCGAGGACCATAGCATACATGAAGAAGGGTTACGTAATGCTTACCCAATCGTGAAACTGAAGACGTCCCGATTTACACAATTCGCCGCAGAGAACATGGGTACTGAGCGGATCAACACGTATCGAGGCGAACTAGCCCATTATGTCATTCGGACTTTCGAACAAGAGTTTCACGTCTTGGCATATGAAGATCCGACCGTGCTCGACTTGGGGAAAGTCGGGGATACAGGGGTTGTGGTCGAAATCACAGATGAAATTTCGTGAGAAAATCTAACAGATGCGAAGGAGAATCGATGATGAAAAAGTTACTCTTATCCGTCTCTCTTTTCGCAGGAGCAACAATCGCTTTAACTGGTTGTGGAGACACGGCCACGGTTGAACCGGTTGACGACAGACCCGTCATTCATTTCGATGCCGCTTCCATCCTCTCATCTGCGCGCGACCATCACATCAAGATGCTCACGTTATCGAGCATTCCGAGAGATGACGTCAATGTTCCTGGAGCGGTTGAAGAATTGAAGGGCATGCGGGCAGGCAACGACACGTATTTAGCCGAACTGGAGGGCTTGCAGCATGAAGATTCTGCTACCGATGAATATAAAGACCTCGTCGTCGAATATTTAGAAGCGGAAAACGCATATATCGATCAAACCATCGAGAATGTGTACGCGGGAAGCATAAGTCTCCCTAGCCGATTCTCGATGGATACTCTCTACTCAAGAGCAAATGACAAAGTATCAGATTTCCGATATGAGCCCAAATAAACGGCTATTGCATGAAATCATAATACGAAAACGTGTATGCAGATGATGTGATACACGTTTTCAGTCTCTATATCAACGTATTCCAAAAGCCTCAAGCTACAGATTACATCTCACAGCCCTAAACGCAGCTATGTGACGTAATTCGTAGTGAGGTTTTTTTGTTTTTTAGTTGGTGACAGAAATCAACTCTTAAGAAACAATCAATCTAAGCTGAAATGTTTCTCTAGACGTGCTTAAAGGAAACAGTATATAGCTGAGTAGGGCTTAAGTGATGATGAGGGCTATAGAAGGGGATGAAGTGTGAACCATGTTACACGGTGCAAAGTTTTTCGAACAGTTAGTGATCAATGTCGTGAAATTACCAGGGGTGAAAGTAGATCGAACAGAGTTTTTAGCAAAAAGTTTTAGTAAGCACGTGACCGCGAGACAATTAGCAGACATCCTTGAAAAAGGACCGGTTCAATCAAATGTTTCCCAAAAGTTGATTAGACGAGTCGCAAAGAAGACTATTTTGAATCGAACGATGAAAAGTTCATCGGCATCGTTTGCTGCGGGGTTACCAGGAGGGGTGGTCATGGCGGCCACTGTTCCAGCGGACACGGCTCAATTCTTTGGCGTAGCGCTCCGAGTGGCTCAAGAAATTGGTTATATCTATGGATATGAAGATTTTTGGAGTGAGAATGGCCTAGATGTCAATCGAGTGAGCGGAGAATTGATTTTGTTTCTCGGTGTCATGTTTGGTGTCGGCGGAGCGACGGCCACCATTAAAGTGTTGTCTTCGCAATTATCCAAACAAGCATTGAAGAAAATTCCGAATCGAGCAATGATGCAGACAATTTATTATCCGATTCTAAAGAAAATGGGAAGCTACATCGGGTTGAAGATGACGAGAAAATCTTTCGCGCAAGGGATTTCGAAAGTGATTCCTATCGCTGGAGGTGTGATTTCAGGTTGGATCACGTATTCATCCATGCATCAAATGGGGAATAGACTACTGACAGCACTTGAAGAAAGCATTGATCTCTCTGATGAGGAACTTGTAGCGAGTATCAAAGAGATGAAACAAGAAATTCCGAACATGACTGAAAAAGATTTGAGGATGTTGCAAGCGAGTGTGTAAACAAGGAGACCAAATATATCTGGCAGACGGTGACGAGCGGTAGAAGGACATCATGAGTGTAACGGAGGAGACTACATGAAATCGTATGAAATTGAATTCCATATGATCAATGATGAAGTGTTGACGCAAGTGGTGGAAGCGGAGAGTCGCTATGCGGCGCTCGAATCGATTTATCAGTCGTTCCGTCATGCGACGGACGGATTCGTCCAGTTCGAGGATGAATGGATTATTTTCCTCGACCATGTTGTGTATGTGAAGGCGTTTGAGATTGTGGAGTAGGAGGCAGCTATGGTGAAGCATAACAAGTTGATTCGAGACCGGGTGCCTGAATTGATTCAAGCAGAAGGAAAGCAGGTCATCGTCAAACATTTGAATCAGGCCGAACATTTCGAACAAGCACGACTGAAGCTATATGAAGAATTAAAAGAGTATGAAGATGCGAATATTGATGAGGAGTGCCTCGAAGAGCTGGCAGATATTCTTGAACTCGCGTATGAGCTAGGTAAGATGCATGGGGCCTCGTTTGAAGAGATGAATGCGATTCGTGTTGAGAAGCGGGAACGGAAGGGCGGGTTTGAGAAAGGATTGTTTTTTGAGGAGGTTATCGAGGAGTAAAAAACTGCCTACAAGCTCATTTCGAGTTTGTAGGCAGTTTGAGTTAATTGAATGGGAGTTCGTTGATTAAATCTTCCGTGTTAAACTCCTTTTGTTCATACTTCAACATTAAATCTAAATAAGCATTTTGAGCGGATTCCGAATCGGTTAGGAAAACTTCTAACTCGTGATATAGAGCATCCAATCCTCCTGCAGCGTATTCTTCTATGATATCGAAATTTTCAAGAGGAGCGTCCGCATCATCTTCTGCATCGTGGTCTACTGAGAAGCTTTCAAATGCATTCTCTAAATGCATGATTAGTTTGATGAGTTGCAAATCTTGCTCTGAGAAAACAGATAGAGGTATTTCTGAACCGGCTTTGATTTTCTTTCTTCGTTCGTTGCTATAACCAAATAATAACGCTGCCATAAAGATATCTTTGTAAGTATCAAATAATTGTGCATCTTCTTTTAACGTCATGTACATATGATCTTGTGTGCCGTCACGGCGTAAAGAACGTTTTGCCATTACATTACCTCCGCAATTTCCGTATATTCACCCGATTCATCATTCGTATGGTTGAGTAATTTATATGATTTTCCAATACGATGATTGATTGCTTCATCCACCTCACCACGCCACTGCGATGTGGACACGATGACGACAACTTGATCCGATAATTTAGGAAGATTTGTCGCCACACGAGAGCGGTGGTCTGCATCAAGAGCCCCAAAAGGAGAATCCATGACAAGCGGGAAAATGTTTCCGAGCTTTAGCTCTTCATCTAAAGCATGACCCTTTTCTTTGTCTTTGTATTCACGTGTCAAATCGACAATGGCTCCGATGAAAGCTAAGCTCGTGATTTGCGATTCACCCTGTGATAATCCAATACTTCCGCCGTTTACATCAGAAACAAGAAGTTCATAATTTTCCGCTAACGAAATCGGATAATCTTTTCTTAACAATTGTGAATAGGTCAATTTAATTTTCTCTTCTAACTCCGATTTAACCTGAGATTCTCTTAACTTCAGAAGACCAACCAAAGTGTTTTTTACTTTTGTCGCAGAGTCTAGCGCAAGTTGGAGTTTAAGCTGTCGCTCTTCTGCCTTGGTCAATTTACTCACTTCTTTATTCAGTTGTTCTTCTTCCTTTGAAATTTCTTCAATGGAGCGAAGTAAGTCTTCGATATTAGCCTCTGCTTTTACAATGGCAGTACGAACTGAAGATTCTCTTTCAATTAAATTAGTAGAGTTTTCAATATTGCGTGAACTCGCCTTCATTCGCTCTTCGATTTCACGTAACTCTTCTTCCAAGCCTCTAAGTGTCTCTCTTAATTCCTCACGCTCTCCAACGAGACGTCTAATTTCAGCATAGAAATGCGTTCTCGCAACTTCCCAACCGCTTAATTGGAAATAGAGGTGGTCCATTTCATTTTTTGAACTTGATAAGTCTAATACTTCATGCTGAACTTTTTCTAATGTCGAGATTGTAGCTGTTTCAAGTTCGTGCCCACAAAGACATTTACCACTTGAAAGTAGCGTTGGAATTAATTCGGGATGAATTAATTTTTCAATCGTGTCTCGACTGTCAGAATGAGCAATTCGTTGAAATCTTTTCAATGGCAAAGTCGAAAAAGCTAAGTGACCTGAACGAGACAATAAACTTCTTAACTCTTTTAATTTGTCATCAAAAGCATTTTTCGTTTCAATGATGGATTCGACAAGATAATCTCGAGTGACTTGAAACGTTCTTGTCTCCTCACCGTTACGAAGTGCATTTTCGATACTTTTCAATTCATTTTGAGCGGCAGTTAGTTCTTGTTTTGTTTCAGCGAGGCGATGTTTCTTTTTACCTTTGTCATCCTCGAGTTGGTTAATACGTACATATTTCTCACTCAGTTCACTTTTAACGTTTTTAGAAACTTCGTCACGCAATTTAATAATGGTTTTGCTTAGATGCTCGATTGAGTTATCAAATAATTCTAACCCCATCATCCGTTTAATTGAATCTCGAATTTCCGTGTAAGCTTCTTTTTTCCCTAGGTGATCCATGCGTTCACCATCGAAGAAAAAGAATGTATGCAGTTTGTATGGCAAGATTCGATTGATTTCATATGAGATATCTTTAATTTTTGTTGATTGATTCGTATCTACGTTTCGTTTTGTCAGTTCGACTTTTTGATTGATTGTTTTATTTTTAGGTAAATTCAGTACATTTTTTTCGTCATCAAATTTTGCATATAATACCCTGCACAGTTCATATTCGTATTCATTATGTTCGAATTTGATTTGAACTGATGTGCTTAAATCGTTACGATTATTTGTACTTTCTTGAATGGCTTTATTGTTGAAAATGGACTCAGGGTTCGGTAATTTAAGTTCTCGACCATAAAATCCCCAAATTAATGCAGTTAATAGAGCGGTTTTACCACTACCATTTTCTCCATGAATGACAGTAACGTTTTTACTAGATCCATGTGCAAATTCAACTTCGTTCTGCCCATAGTATTGGCGGAAATTTTCAATGACGATTTGCTTAAGAATCATGTTAGATGTACTCCTTTTTGATTAGTCTAGAGAATTCATCAGGGAGCTGTGCAGCAGTAAATGATCCTTCTTTGTCTAAGTAGTCCTTCTCTAAACGAATAATATTTTGCAGAATCTGTTGTTCAGTTTCTGATAGTTCACTTAATAATGCATATACATCTTTTTCGTTGGTTGATTGATTCGGATTCATTGTATTCACCTCATAATTCATTATAGGTCGACAAGATTAAATGCCTCTTTTATTGGGTTTAAAACACGAAGTGCTTGATAATGGTTTTCTGAGATTGATGCAAATTCATTCACTCGTTTAAGTTCATTCATTAATAGTCGTCTTTCAATGTTAAATTCTTTATCCGTGAGCAAGTCGATTTCAGACAAGGGACGAGGAATCACGATGTAATCGTGAATATAAGCATACTCTTTTCCTGGGTGCTTTCTTAAAATACGTCCGCGGCGTTGAATGAACTCTTTTGGGTTGGTTGTACTGGCTAAAATGTAAGCGGTCTCAGCAGAAGGGACGTCTACACCCTCATCTAAACAACGGATGGCAACGAGTGCCTGAATGTTATTCTCTGAAAAATCTCTTAACAAGGTCTGTCTAAGTTCTTTTGTTTCAGTCGAAGTAAAGGTTTTGGCGTTTATTTTCAGATCATCGTTTAAAAATTGAGCAATGTGGTCGACATGTCGTTGGTCTTCCTTAGAGTGATCACCACAATACACGATGGTATGAGTCAAATTATCTTGAGTGCTAAGTTGTTGCTTCAACAATATATCTTTCTCTTGCGCTGCATTAATTAAACGGGCCCGCTTAATTAACAGCATCTCTAACATTCCTGTATCATTCCCTGACGATTCGATTGATTTATCATCAGACAGGTTAATCAATTTCGAAATTTTATTTGTAAGCTCATGATAAATCTCAAGTTCTTCTTCAGTAAGTGACACTAAATGAGGGTAGTAATAATACTTCGTCAAAAAGCCTTTTTTAATGGCTTCTTCCAAAGTAAACTTATATATTGATCCACCAAAATAATTTAACAACTGCTCGGTTCCGATTTCATCGTGATGCCGAATTGGAGTAGCGCTCAATGCTAATCGATTTTTAAATTGTACAGGAAGCGACTGCAACGATTGCTTCGTTCCTAAATTGTGAGCCTCGTCGGCGACAAGCATGCCTGCATCTGCAATTCGATTAAGTTGAGCCTGGAAATGCGCATTTTTGAATGTACTGTTGGTGGTGATGACACACATGAAATTTTTGATTTTGAAATTATATTGCGTGATTTTTCCTGAAAGAGTAGCACTCCATTGAGATTTTGAACCGTAACAAAGGATTGGATCCATCCCAAAGGCTTTAGCATCTTTAGCCCATTGATCGACCAAGTGCTGATAAGGACATAAAATAATCACAGCTAAACGACCGCTTTCCTCAAATCGTTTTGTGATAGCAGTGAGAGCCGTAAGAGTTTTTCCGGTGCCGGTGGCCATCTCTAATAGACCCTGATAATTATTGGCTCTCCATTCTGAAATGGCTTCAAGTTGATAGTCTCGAGGTGTGAACCATGAAGGTAAAGAAGGAAATTGAATGGTTGAATCCATATTATAGCTCCTTTATCATATATAGGAGTAGGTAAAACCTACCATATACTCTTATTATAGATATAATAAAGAATATAGTTAATAAAAAAGTTGTTAAGGTTGATTGAAAGGAATGAATGACATGGAATACTTTTTCTCATTTCTAAAACCCATTAATTCAAAGGCAGAAGAGTTAGGGCAAATAGTTCAAGATAAGTACTATACTGACCCTGAGAGCGCCTTATTGAATTCACGGAAAATGATTGAAGCCATCGTAAATGGATGGTTAGAAGTTTGTGGTCTCCAGAATACATATAATTTGAATGACAATATTCGAATTCTTTTAACCGAAGAAATTATTGACCGCACGATTGCGACCGATCTTCATTATGTACGTAAGAATGGAAACAATGCGGCTCATGAATTATTCACGAAAGAAGCACATGAAATTCTACCGAAAATTTGGTCAAGTCTATATAATATTGTCGATTCATACGTCTTAAGTTACGAAAATCCACCTGCAGTTCCTAAGTATGCGCCACCTAAGCCTCCTACTCCCAAGAACGATGGGGTGAGTCATGACGATATTCTGAAAATCGTAGAAGAACAGCTCAAGGCTAAGCTTCAGGCGCTAGAGGTCAATAACAAAGTGGAAGAATCACCCGTAGTGACAATCGAAGAAGAAACAAATAGATTGTACGAGTTTGTTCCTCACATTGAGAGTCGCAACGAGAGTTATCTTTACAGCCTTTTATCAAGATTAAACGAGTCTTCAAAAGAGGCAGTTGAAAGTGCCGAACTTCCATTAAGTTCTCTAAAGAAATATCTACACGTTGAACGGCCAATCGAGAAAAAGTTAGTTCAGCTTTTACAGCAACCTGAACAAAAACGATTAACGCTCTTGATTGGAAGTGTAGGCGATGGAAAGTCACACATCCTATCTCACCTACAGTCTGCTGAGCCTGAATTGATGAATCGATATAAAAATAAAATTTGGAATGATGCGACGGAAAGTCTTTCTCCACATAAGACAGCGATGGAAACCTTATATGAGAAGCTCATTCCATTTTCTGACCAATGTTTGACGGAAGGCTCAGATGAGTTTGTTCTGGCTATAAATCTAGGTGTATTACATAAGTTTTTATATGATTACGTGAATTCATTGGACGGTGACTATACATTCAACGAGTTAATAGCATACGTCGAACAATCAGAAATCTTTGAGAATGAAATTTCTCAAGCCGTAGAGCACGAGTATTTTTCAATGGTTAGTTTTTCGGACTATCCAATGTATGAACTCACGAAGGGTGGGGTGGAGTCGAACTTCTTGATGCAAATTTTATCGAAGATGTTCGATCAGAACGATGACAATCCATTTTACTTAGCATATGAGGAGGATATGAAGCAAGGCATTGACTCCATCGTCCATCGTAATTTTTTACTTATGAACAATTTGAATGCACGGCGTAACCTTGTGAATCTAATTGCTCGTTCTCTTTTAAAGGAAAAAGCGGTTTTATCGATGCGCCAATTTTTCAATTTGATTTATGAAGTGATGGTTCCAGGAAATTGGGCGAACATTAGTAAACAGAAAATTGTGCTTGAGACGTTACTCATACACGGTCTTCATCAAAAAATCTTTACGAGTCAAAACGACTCTCCGATTTCGGTCATGTTAAGAAACGAGGATCCAATTGCTTATCGCTCTGAAGAAATTGATCAAATCATTCTTCAAATTAATCTTGAAGCTGACGTAAGTGGTTTCGTTTCTAGGTTCGATGAGTCGACTAGACAAACGTATCAACTTGATTTATTGGATCGAGAGCTCATCACTGAGCATACGCAATCGCTGTTGCGGTTACTTTATCTATCTAACCCTCGAGAGATGAACATTTCTCAAACAACGATTGAAACATTTTCAAAATATCTTTACGCCTATTACACGGGACAAAGATATGAGCTCAAGTCACTTTATGAGAAATTCGAAAATGCGCTCATGTTATGGTTTGGTTTCAAAAAAGACCAAAAGAAATATCTGTTCGATACAAGTGCAAAAGTTTCAAAGCGTTATCGCATCGCAAAACCGGTCAGCTTCACATTAGACCCAATCAGCATGGTGGCGAAGAATGAAGAACAAGTCGTTCAGTTCCGTAACTCGTTATTTATTCAGTTCGCTGTAGGTGAAAATAAACAACGAATCAAACTTGAAATCGATTATAAAATGTTCAATTTGATTACGAAAGTTGATCAAGGTTACCAACCATCCAAAATTGATTTTGATGATGCAATTCGATTCAGCGAATTTGCAAATGCTATCCGCACGTATAATTCAAACAATGAAGAAGTGTTGATTTATATAATTCAAACGGGAGAAACATTTATCTTAAAACAAGAAGCAGATCCATTTAGTAGTGAAGAAAAAATTGTGTTCAGTAAATTGTAAGTTCTGAAAGTAGGTGTAAATGATGAGACTATTACCAGAAAAAATATTTGATGAGAAACAAGTGATTGTTCTAGATAAAGATCGAAAAAAAATAGCAAAACGCCAAACCTCAAATTTTTATCAAGTTCTTCCTTTTACTACAGGGAAGAGTGATTCGATTAAAAATGCCCTTTCAGATTGGGAAAAGGAAGTCGGGGCTTTCTCTAGAAGACTTCTCAATCGAGATTTATCAGCCAAATCATTCAATACAGACCATATTTTAGAAGGGGTGTTGGATCGAGTCGAGAGTTTACCTGAACATGAAGATGAAATTCATACCTTTTTCAGTGATTTGCTTCTTCAAAGAGATGGCGGATTGAATGTTACTCATCCGAGTATGTTTATGTACATTCAAGGAAACCCTGCTACAAAGAAAAAGTTAGGTACGTTTTTAGCAGACTTGACGCACCATGCTTTGGATGAAGAACAAATCGAAAAGATTAGACAAATTTTTATGTCTGAGCAAAATGAGACGTTGTTAGACAAAATGATTGTGAATTTATTACCTAACCTTACTGAGAAAAAGTATAACGTGGAGCATGCTTTATATTCTTCGTTACCAATAAAATTATTGGGCGAAGATTTGATCTATTTGGCACAGCATCCTCAATATTTTTTGAAAGAAATCAACCATTTACTTAAGTACTACTTACACTATGTTGTTTCCCAGACGACAATTAAGATTAATAATTTTGAAACTTCTAATTGGCATCAGCCGTCTAAGTTGTTTTATACCATTCATCACGAAACGACTGTTACCTCAAGACGTAAGACAATGAACTCTGGTATGGGCTTATTAAATAGTGCTAGTGAGAATATATTTGTACATGAATTGACGATGGCACAGTTAAGCTGTAATTCTCATAACCCATCATTAGAGCAAGATAAGTCTAAAATCATGACTTACGATGAGGTTTATAAGTATTTTGAATCCCTAGAAGAGACTGACCAAATTCAATTTTTAAGTGATATTGATTTGCAAAGTGAACGGATTCTCACATATGCGGGTTTAGAAAATCAAGTGAAGAGAAGTGAGACATTCAACGAAGCGGTTAAACAATTATTTAACACGATGAAAATTACTACTCCTAAAGAGGCACAGTCACGTTATGGCGATCACGTAAAGAATATTGCAAAGTCGCACTTTACGAAACGTCGAGGGCGTTTAGGGTACGTATTATCGTTGAACCAAGAAATGTTGATCCTGATGTGTGCCGTCAGTTGTAAAGATGATCGAATCACATTTGTAGAGCTGCTGGAACGTTTGAGTCAAAGAGGCATCAATTTTGATACCGAATCATCAACAGCACTTTTACAATTATTAGAAAAAATAAACGTCATTGATAAGAAGAGCGATAGTGGGGAGGCGCAGTATGTCAAACCAATTTTATGAGTACGTCACCAAGAAAATAAACGGTCATTTTTTAGTAAACACTCCGCAACCTGGAGATAAATATTACTTGCAGCTAGAAGAAGAAAGTCATGTTAAATATTTGAAAGACTATCTTGAACAAGAAGCAAGCGAACGAGTTAACATGTTTGAGTACGAGCTGAACGGTGTTACTGAATACCGCACAATTGCAATTGATTACGGGACAAGCGAGTTGATTATTGCGACTCAAATCGAGGGAATTCAACCAGATTTTTTCGTTAGGCTTCGCAACTTGGTCAGTGAACAAGAAGGGGAAGGCGTGAACCGTTCACTCCTTGTGATTTATCATGGACAGCTCGACAGTATTGATGGTGGTGGCGCCAACCTTCAAAAAGAAGGAATGCCTTTGAACCCACAAAAAATTCTAGAAGAACTTAAGAGTGAATTAAAACAGATGGCCGAACGTAAGGGCGCGTTGGTTGAAGTGATTGATTTTCATTTGAAAGAAATTGAAGAAGAGTTCAGTTCGTTCAAAGGTGTCTCGTTCTTTGATTTTGAAGAAATCTTATCCCTCATGCAAAAATCAGAACTTTCAAAGTCTGATTTTCTAACGCTACGATTCTTCCATGATCAAGAGCTCGAATCATTTGTGCAGACATCTTCCAAAAAAGAAATACGAGAAAGACTGCGTGAAAACAGAGATTTATTTGAATTTGTTCAAGACAGTCATTTTAACGAAACAGTTGAGACGCAATTACCTAAAAAATTTAATGAACAAGGTGTCAATAAACTGAAGCATGACCATTGGAATGAACTCACGTTACAAGAAGTCATCAAGCTTAAAGCTGAAAAGAGTAATAAAGTGTTTGAAATTGATGAAATTACAGTCGTCAATGAACATTCGTCGGTAGTCGTTTGGGATCGACCACATAAAACAACTAAGACGGGAAAACGTACGCGCTATGTCGTGATTTTCAATCCGTCTAAAGAGCAGGAAATCAAATTGCGAGCTAAGTATGTAATTGAAGGCAAAGGTGTTCGCAAGAGTTTAGAAGAATCACAAGTCAAAATTGAGTATTGCAATCCATTACTCGAAGTAACGCCAAGTGTGAAAACAAATAATTTATATGTGACGCTGACTTCTACTCAAACCCAAAGCGCTACACAATGTACGGTGAAATATAAAGTGAAAAATGAAAATACACTTTATTCAGAGTTAAATATCATGGTGTTACCATTCTCAAGTGAGGTCTTTAAAGACTACGCTGGAACTTATGAAGTAAAGCGGATGAAAGGGAACGATATCGAATATTTGATTTTAGGGAATAAAGAAGGCGAGCTGCGATTAGGGGACGGTTCACAAATCCCTGTCTCTCAAGAGAAAGCGCTAGTAAAAGTAGATGATGAACCGAACCTCACGTATCATTTTGATCAAGATTTGTTTGAAGAGGATCAATTTTTGCAGTTAAGTGTTGGAGAATCAAATCCAATTAATATCAAGCTTAGTGTTGATGCCTCTAAACCGCATCCAATCGCAAATATTAGATTGTATAAAGAGAAACGTGAGAAGCGTTCTTCGATTGTCCACGGTACAGATGGGAAATTAATTTTAAAGAACCAAATTTACTATCCACAGAATGAATATAAAGATTTTTTAGAGTATGAAATGGAATGGCTTAATCAAAGTATGCAAACAGCTGTGTTGTCTTCCGGTGTCATCAGTCCTGTCAATCTAGAGTTTGGTGCTTTCTATGAGCTAAGAGAAGCGTACAATCTATTCCTAAATCACTTTAAAATCAAAAAGACTGTCCCGATGTTAGCATATTGGGATGATGAATATAAGCGAGTCGCTTTGAATTATGTGCAAGCTTATGTAAAAGCGATTGAATCGATTCAAGAGGCCGATCGGTTATTTGAAGTCGGACATTCGATTTTAAAATTAGGCGTGTTGTTTAACAAAAAAGAAGAAATCGTCTATTTCACTCCATTCCATCCGGTTAACGTCGCGTTTCAATTAGAGTTGAATACGCAACTTGGAGATGAAGAAGTATCAGAAAGTGTGCTTAAACGTTTACGCGCAGATGCACTGGCTCCATACCTATGGTTTGAAGGTAAAGCATATAAAGCAGAAGCTCAGTCGAATTTACCAGAGTGGATGATTTATCGAGTAAAAGAAGAAGTTGTTGTAGCTGAGGCTGACCGCTTCCTATCAGAAGTGGTCAAAGAAAAGTTAAATCAATTTGTAGACCACTTCACCTCACTGTTTTATCAGACAAATCAAGTCGTTAGAGCGCCTTTATATTTAAATGTGATTGAAATTCGAAATGATGAGATGGTATTAAAAGGTGTTGTTGAATGGATTTTCCGTCAACTGAAAGACAGCTACGAAAAGAATAAGGATGAAGTGATTCCTGTTGAAGTAAAACTTTATTGCGATTCCGGTCGATACAGAAGTGCATTCGATCAATTTGCAGCTAAAGATTTCATGGAAGAGGATTGGGAGCAGTTTGAGTATTTATATACGCTCATTCCAAAAAACTTTATTCTTTCTCCACAAGAAGTGGCAGAGAAGATTCAATCGTTCATCAATCACTATCATATTCAAAATGAGCAATTTAATGATTTTGATTATGCTCACATTAGTTTCTATAAAATGAGTGGTGAGGAGCAAGTCATTACCGATAAAATGGAATACATTAAGAGCGGTAATGCGATGAATGGTTTGTATTCGACACTTGCTCCGACCATCAAAGACGGACAATTTAGTATGGGGTTTGGACTTCGCGGTTATGAAATTGAAGACAACGATTTACTCTTACGCTGTGCTAAGTCGTTTAATGAATTGAACGTTCATATGAAAGACAACGGTAGTAGTTCATTCGCACATGGTGTCACGGCACTGGCTAGTATTACTGATGCTAGAGATGGCTACAAGTTGCAGAATATCTATGAAAGTTCTCATTGGGTCACGTTAATTGAACCGACTGTTGACCTTGGATATTTTTCATCTAAGCAAGGAAATCCCGATAATGAATTGATTATCATTCACTATAACGATCAATCTTCTTCTTATCGGTATGATGCGATTACTGTTACGAAAAAAACAGCGCAATATCAAGCGGTCATTAAAGATTATTTGAATCATGAAAAACCTGATTTGAATACAGATGAGAGTATCAAAGAGATTATTCAAACGTTCAACGTCATCAACGGTGAATGGTTGCTCTCGATGATTCAACAAGGGCTTAGCAATGAAACAGCTCGAAATATCCATAAGAGTCGAGAAAAATTCAGTTTGTTGGCCGCTGTGAAATATTCGTTAGCTATGTTCACAACCGACGACATCACGTGGGTTCCAATCTCTCTAGAGGAGATTTTACGTGTGGCAAAAGCGATTGGATTGAACCATGCGAGTTCGCCGTTCACCGTGAAAGCTTTAGGTAAGTCAGGAAGCTACTCAGACGATTTACTCTTGATTGGTATTCAAGAGACGCACGGTAGATTGAAAATGCACTTCTATCCGATAGAAGTGAAAATCGGTAGAAACTTGAGCAATGTATTAGATAAAGCTCGGAATCAAGTCGTCCGCACGAAATCCCTCTTTGACTACGAATTAGGTGTTGGAGAGACGGAGACTACATTCTCGCAACAGTACTATCGGATGTTCTTTGCCCACTTATTCTTAGCGAATGCCAAGAAATTGTTCGAAGGGAACTTGTGGTGCGAAAAAGATAACGACTATGATTTTGAAAATAAACGCCTTTCTGTCGTCGAGAAGTTGATGAAAGGCGACTATGAGATCTCTAACGAATTAGCCGAGTACTTCAACAAAGGTGTAGTAGTATCGTTTAAAACGGAAGAGACCATTTCGTCAATAGAACGAGTGGAGGATGACATCCTGTTGCTCAATTTACCAGAACAATATGGAATCAGTGGTGGTTCATATTCAATAGAGGAAATTCATAAAGGGATTTTAAATAATGAGAAGGATTTGTCTAGAGAAGAATTGTTGACAACGTTTCTAGTTAAAGATATGTAATAAAAATACTCGCCAAAGAAGCAAAAATCTTTGGCGAGTATTTTTATTACAACAATTATTACTTAATATACTTTAAAAACCAAGAGTGCTAAATCAATGTACTTTTGTTTTCTTGATTCTAAAGAATCTAAATCCCAATCAGCATATTGCGTCAATTCATTAGTTAGTGAAATACTTGAAGTTTCATAAAATGTTTTTTTGTTTTGAAAATCTAAATTACTCGCACTCTTGTTATCAGCTGGAGACCAGAAAGTCAGATTTGATATGGAGTGCTTAAGTGGTTCTATATTTTCATCCAGGTGTCTAGGATTTTGAGGGTAGATGTGTTCAAGGTCTATGCTATCTATATTTGTCGTAAGATGCATTTGGGCTTCAGGAATACCGGTTGCCCCACTAGTGAACCAATGATTATAATCTTCTAATGTAGTTAAGAAGTACCTTATTTTTTTGCGATTACTACTTGTATTTTTGTAAATTAATTTACTCTCAAGTGAACTTGCAAATAAAGCATCGCTTCTATTTACATCAAGAAGAGCCTTTAAATCAAGTTTAAGTTCGTCTAAATTATAGTGATTAGTCCTTCTCATTGATAATATATGCTTATTATAGATTTGAGACAGATTATTTGCTCTAAGATTTGAAACGACTATATATCTAAATGATACTTTTTCTAATTCTAATACAGTTTTTTTGAAATCAATTTCAGAACCAGTTTCATATATTGCCATTAACAATGGAATACACAAAGTGTGACCTAATTGTTTAATTAATAAAGATAATCGATTTTTTTCCCAAGCTAAAGTTGTTGAATCGTTATATGGCCATGAACCATCAATTAAATATTCATAAATGTCAAAAGTATTTTTTATATTTTGAATTCTGTCGTACGTTAGGCGTCCAATATCTGTAGCATCATCAGAAAATCTAAAAAATTTTGTTTGAAATTTTCTATGAATATTATTTCTAGGAGCTTGAGCATTGTGAGAAATTAGATAGGTTTTAAGAAATTTTTCCGCCCCTTTCCTAGATAAAATATTATCCCAATAATCTGAAGCTCTATTTTGAAGGTCTGAATTAGTTTCTAATATTTCGAGAGTAAATGATCTTAAATAATCACCAGTTGCAAGCTCTTTACCTCTATCGTTTAGGACTTCAAATAACTGATAAGCCTCATCTAAATTATCACAAACAATATGTATCAAGACTGACTGTTCCAAAATTTTATCTTTTAAAGTGTTTAAATTATCCAACTTTTCGCTAGTAGAAATATCTTCATTGTTTATAATAGGTTCAATTAGCTTTCGATTTATCATATTCCATGAATTCACAATTTTTTTATGAGATTCTGCAATATCCCTTTCAATCAAATTGTTATTAGTTAATAACAATTGTTTAAAAAAATCACTATCTACTTTGGATAGAGTCAATCTATTTTCTCTAACAGGAGGTCGTTTATGGGTATCCATATATGTTAAATAAGTATTGTTAAGATCATCAGCTAGTGATTTTGCAGTGTCCTCACTAGTTTGATCATCTGCTTGACGTGCTTGTGATTCTAAAAAAATATATCCATTTCTCAATTGAGCAATTAGCATGGTAAATGTAGCTAAACGTTGCTGGCCATCCACAACACGATAAATTCTCCCCGGGGCATTGTCTGCAGGTTCATGAACACTGACTAAACCTCCAAAAAAATACTCTTCATTAGTAATATCTTGTAAATCATCACAAAATGTTTCTACTTGCTCGTCTTCCCAACTATATGCTCTTTGGTGCTTAGGAATAACGAATGGATTTCGATTACTTAATAAGGATCCTATGAAAATTTTATCATTTTGGATAATTGACATAAATAGCACATCCTTTTACTTTAATATCCTTATTCAATCATTTAAGACATGTTAACACAACATAATTTGTTGATATTGGAATAAATCGAATAAAAAAACAAGTAGCTAGACTGACCTAGCGAAATGAGACACTAATAAAAACACCTTGATTAGGCTGCCATCCCACCGTATTTTATCGGTGTGAGGTAGCCTAATTTTTCTTGGATACGTTCTTCGTTGTAGTAGGTTAAATAATGGTTCACCCGTTCATTCACTTCCTGGTCGCTTAACGAGTTGAACTTGACGTACTGGAAGCCCTCAGACTTCAAATTCGAATGAAATGATTCGATCACCGCATTGTCCCAACAGTTGCCTCTTCGAGACATGCTGCTCGTCAGATGGTTCCTCTTGACGAAATCTTGAAAGGCATATGAGGTATAGACACTTCCCTGGTCCGAATGGATGATGACCCCTTCGGGGTTGTTCCGACTCTCCAACGCCTTCTTTAACGTATCGATGACGAGGGGCGTCTGTTGATGCTCGTACAACTTATAGGCGACGATCTCATTATTAAAAAGGTCGATGATGGTAGAGAGATATTTCGTCGTGCTCCCGTATTGGATATAGGTGATGTCCGTCACCCACTTCTTATACGGTTCACTGGCCGTGAAGTCTCGTTTAAGAAGGTCAGGTGCGATGATGATGCTCTCACCCTGAGATCTCCATTTTCGTTTAGGTTTGATTCGACACTGTAAATGGTGTTTCTTCATGATTCTCTGTACGGTGTTCCGGTTTGCTATTAACTCATAGTTTTGCTCTAACAGGGCCTTTATCTTTCGATGTCCATAGCGATATTTCGTATGCTTACATACTTCGACGATTGCTTGCTCTAGCACCGAAGGGTGCTTCACCGGTTCTTTGACCCAACGGTAATAGGTTGCCCGTGGCACGTCCAGGACACGTAGGATCGTCGTAACCGTATATTTCCTCTTCAGGAGCTCTACAGTCTTTAGGGCTACTTCTTTCTCAACTCTCTTTCGATCTCCATGAATTTTTTTAAGATTTCGTTCTCCGTCTTCAGATGGGATAGTTGACGCTCTTTCTTGTCATCCTCGCTGGCGGAATCAGGACCGAGTCCGTAGGTGTATTGCTTCCCGATTGGCTGGTCAAATCGATAGATTTCATTTGACCGATACCATCTCATCCATGTGTGGATTTGGGATTCACTTTTGATTCTGTGTTTCTCCATGATTTCTCTATTCGTCAACTCACCGCTCAGTTTGTCTTTCACCACTGCCCATTTCACTTCACTTGAATATACGTTTTTGCCCACGCAAAAACACCTCCGATGCTAGCACTTTTTTAAAGTGTACCACTGCGAAGGTGTTTTTATATTGTCTCAAAAATTTAGGTTAGCCCATAGCATTTTAAATCGCTACTTGTTTTTTTATTCATTATTTATTTGATATTGCAAAATATATAAAGCATTTGATGTGAAAAAACTAAATACTAAAAACGTCTTTTTATAAATGCTTAAAGATTTCTAATTTTTCACAATTGGTTTGATGAGATAAGGAAAACCTTACAGATGACCTTACTTCTTCAAGAGATAATCCAATCGCCTGTAACACATGGCTTGGCTTGCTAGAGCTACAAGCTGATCCGGTAGAAACAGCCATTATCGGAGCTAACTGTTTCACGAGTACCTCATTGTTAATCCCGATAAATTGAACATTAACAATTCCAGGTACTTTATCAGTGTGGTCACTGTTAAAGCGAATGTTCGATCCGAATTTTTGGGATAGAAGTTGAACCAATTGGTGTTCAAGTTTTTGCAATTTTTGAATGTTCTTAGACAAGGATGCCTGATGCATTTCAGCGGCTTTCCCCATCCCTACGATTAAAGGAACCGCTAACGTTCCACCGCGCACGCCTTGTTCTTGGCCACCACCGTGTATTAATGGTGTCAACTTTCTTGGAATGCCATCTTCATCTTTTTGCACATAAGCTACGCCGATACCTTTTGGACCGTTGAACTTATGCGCAGAAGCGGATAAGAAATGAACGTTCGTCAGTTCTGACAGGTTGATTTTCATCTTCCCGACGACATGTGTCGCATCGGTGTGGAAGAGTGCACCATATTGAGCAGATAGTTCAGAAGCTCTCTGAATGTCATTTAACGACCCTAACTCGTTATTTCCCCAGATGATTGAAACGAGTGAAGTAGGGCGTTTTTTTAGTAGGGATTCTAATTCAGAGAAATTGATTCTTCCGAACTGATCAACAGTTAGATACTCGACGTGAATTTTCAATTGTTCACTCAAATACTTTGCAATTTCCAAGTTAGATGAATGTTCGGCTACCGTTGTAATGAATTGATGGTCCGGTAGGGAAGAACTCACACTTTTTAAAATCCAATTGTTACTTTCCGTAGCTCCCGAAGTGAAATAGAGCTCTGAAGAAGAACAGTTAAAAAACTTACTTAGCTGTTCTCGAGCCTGTTCAACAGCATTCTTGGAGTTCTCTGCGAGAGAGTAATACTTACTAGAAGGATTTCCGAACTCTTCAAGAAAGTAGGGGAGCATCGCTTCAAGTACTTCAGGATAAACAGGTGTCGTCGAACTGTTGTCTAGGTATAGCATGTTACCCCTCCTGTAGAGCTAATAACTCTCTTAAGAATTGATTCGTACTTCTTGAGAACTGAAACATTTGATAAAGCTCTTCAGCGCCTCTAGTAATGTGTGCGTTGAAATGGTCAGGGAAGTAATGCTCTTCCTCAATATGCTTATTTGCATGTTGGAGAATCATCATTTTGAACATCTCGTCTTGCTCCCCGGTTAACGTCGCACGATTTATTTCGAAATTTGAAATCGTTTGGCCCTTAATGCTTGATGGAGCTTGATTGTTCTTTAGTGAAATACCAACGGCAAAACGAGCCAATATATTTGGCGTGATATGAGTCGAGTTTGAAATCTCCTTAAAATAGAGATGAGTTTGCTCTGTTAATTTAAGACGGTAATTCATTAGTTTTCACCTGCGCGTTTTCAAATTCAAAATACGATGGAATGACTTGTGTTTCTAAAAGCTCGTTATCAAATTGGAGACTATACTCTCTAGAAATAGACGGTTTGAGTACGTCATAATAATCTTTACTGATTTCTGAGTCAGTAGATAGCACTAAGACCTGTTCACCGAAGTTAGGCAGCAAGTTGCGAAGAATATTATAACGATGGTCTCGGTCCAATCGCCCTAACAACGTATCAAAAATAAATGGCATTTGGTTTTCAGAAACTTTAAAGATTGCCCAAATCAATGAAAGCAATAAAATTTGTTTCTCACCAGAAGATAAAGTGGCGACCGAAATTCGAGATTGATCTTTAGAGAGTAGAGTCAGCGAGAAGTCTTCAGGTAAAATCGACAACTTCTCAATATAGTCTTCTTTGCGCATCAATGTTTTCAACATCCGTAAAGCATTTTCTTCAACATTACGAATAACTTTGTAGCGCTGTTGTAGTCTAAAGTCTTCGAGCAAAGCTAATGTAAGATTTGCGTTTTGCGAAAGTAGGCTCGATTTTGAAGTGATTTTCTCAATCTCTTGCTTGAGCAGGGCATTTTCTTCTACCAAATTTGAGTATTGCGCATGAAGTTCATCTTCATCTTGAACGATGTGTTCGAAACGTTCTTTCAAGTGAAGGTGATTTACTTTTAATCGATTCAACTCTTCAAATTGCTTTTCGAAATCGACATGATTCTCTTCTCGGATGACCAGCTTTTTTCGTAACGTTTTCAATTCATGGATGATTTCATCATCTCGATTGAGGTTTGACAATAGGTCTGAAGATGAATGAGCATTTACAAGCGAGAGCATATTTTCCACTTTTGCTTTTGAACTGAATGAAGCGTCATGAATGATTTCTGTTGCTGGAACCGCTTTTTTTATAGCGGAATCAAATTCGTTTTTCAACAATGCATGTGATACGGTGCCACCTAAATTATTCGATACATTTTTATAGAACTCATCATTGAATACCTTCTCTAAATCTTCAACGCTGCGTACTAATAATTCTGCTTCTACTTGCTCAGCAGCTTGTTTAAGTAAGTTGTGATTAATCGTAAAGGCATAGTACTCACTAAAGAATTCTGAAGTCGATTGCTTCAACGATTGACGCTCATGTTCGAGTCTTCTAATATCCTCTTTTAATTTTGCTTCTTCTTCCTTACTAATCACATCATGGGCTTGTAGAGACTCAGAGAAAGAAGCGACTTCAGCTTCACTGATTTCTATTTTCTGAAGAGCTTGTGATTTTTCAATCTGAATTTTTTGAAGCTTTTGTTCGGCCTTAGTCAAGTCATTTTTGATTTCGTCCAAACGCTTTGATTTTTCTTTACTCAGTTTTGTCTTCGCTTCGTCGCGAACAAGCGTTTCAATGGTTTCCGTTAACAAATCAGGAATTTCCAACTTAAAGGCACTTTTCATTAAGTCATCAAGGTATTCCGAAAGTTTTCCTTCGTTGATGATTTGGTTAATTGTCTCCCCATCAAATAAAGAGACATTGAAGAGGTATAACGGAGTTCGTTCCAAGAATAATGAATAGACTTGGCTCTGATCTTTTTCTGCTAACGGTAGGGTACTCCCGTCCCGATAGATATTAAAATATTCTTTAATATTTTTTGCGTCGATTCCCCAAGACCGTTCAAACAGATAGCGAGCCATTGTTTGATTCGTAGTCGTAGTGAACGTGATTTGAATCTTTGAAATCACTTTTTTCACGTTATACCATTCACGTTGGTCTCGAATTTCGCTGTTGATTAACTTTTCAATCTCACGGAAGTAAGAGGGAGTTGGCGCTTTGATTCCAAACGCCTGACTCCCGTATAAACCTGTGCGGAGAGCATTCAAAAATGTCGTTTTACCTGCGCCATTCTTCCCTCCGATTAAAACAACATTTTTATTAGAATTTTGATTCGTAAAATCAAACGTTTGATTCTTATAGGCTCCAATGTTTTTCAGGACAATCGATTCAATCTTCATAGTTCTTTAAATCTCCTTGCTCTTTATACAGATTCAAATAATCTTGGCTCAATAATGCAGCGACATCTTTATTGAATCCACGCTTTACTTTTACACCTAGAAAATCATTTGCCGTCGTAAATAATTTTTGAACCATGTTGAAATCAAGACCATGCTTTTGAGAGAGTAGCTCCAAGTCATTTGCTTGGTCACTCGTCAAGATTTGGCGATCGTCTTGTTCCCAATCCAAATCGACACCGAATACTTCACGATATAGTCCAGGTAACGTGTCTTTCCAATCACCCTCACGAAGCCATAAACGACGAATTGCTCGTAGTTCATCGTTTTGAATCAACTTATACTCCACCGAGTTTGGAACTTTTAAATCACGTTGTAGGATGAGCAAATCACGCATCAGTTCAATTCGAGTAGCTAACGTGAACGGTCCGAGTCCAAGATGTGAGTACACAGCTTGTCCGTCTTCATTCGTTTCAAGGACGACAAATTGAATATTGAATTCCTCTGGTTTACTCAAATCAATATTATGTGTCGCAATGAACTGACTTAATTGACGTTTCGGAACTGCAAGAACGCTCTCGTCTGTTAAGTCTTCAATACGATTTACAACTTTATGAGAAGTGGCTGCACGACCACCTTTTTTCTTTTGAGCGATATAGATACCATCTTCTTTAATCTCGTGTTGGACTTCTAACAAGTAGAATGCACCGTTCATCCGCTTATGCATCCGTTTCGAACGGTCGTCTCGAATAAGTACCATCTTATTACGGAATTTCAATAAAGGCTTCAACCAGTCATGTTCACCAGTTTGAATGAAACCAGTCAGCGATTTGTCTTGGTTGACGACGGTACATGTCCAACAGCCGAAGCGACTGTTCCCACATGAACCAGCGCTCTCTTTTATGTTTTGGTCGACTACTAACGGACATTCGCTACTTGAGTCCATGTACATTTTTTGAAGTTTATGATGATCTTCTCCCCAAGGGGCAGGGTTTTGAAGAAGGTAGCTCCAAACATCATCTAACACAAACTCTTTGATTGGTGCGAAAACATATGCATTAGCCAATGAAGTGTGTCGCATCAATTCGCTACCCATGATTTCATGGTCTTTAATAGACTGTCCCCGGCTTGTACTCTCAGATGAGCGGACACCAAGTACCATGATGATTTCACCATACTTCGAAACTTTATCTTTAATAAAACGGTTGGCTGGATCGATTTTTAATCGATCGGTACACCATCTAAATGTTTGGTTAGGGGTAGGGTAGCCACGTCCGATAATATTGGTCCAAAACGTCTTTTCGGTGAGCGGTTTTACTTTTTGAGTCTCAATCGGGAGATTATATTTTCTCGCAGCTTCCTGCATTCGATGGAGCGATCCGTTAATCATTGAGACGACAAGCGGATTTTCTACCAACGTGTCAGAAGAAATAATAAATACTTTTTTATGAAGCTGTTCTGGTGTGAGTTCAAGTAAAGCTTCGAAAATAAGTTGAGTTGTCAATGTAGAGTCTTTACCACCACTAAAGCCAACAACCCAAGGGCGCGAATCATTTAAATAAACACGCTTAATTAAATCAATCGACCGCCTGGAGACAGTGTCCCCATCATGTTGAGTAAATAGATTACTAATAATACCTTGTGTCATAAATCATCATCCTCTCGTGCCAAAACAGTTATATAATGTTCATGCTAGATTTTTGTTGGTCAAAGTCTTTTTCTTCTTTAGTAAGTTCGATGCCAAGTAAAGATTTAATGCGAATGGCAGTTAAACGAATCGTATAGTTGTTTTTTAAAATTCGTCCGTTTTCGTTAAAGGCACGGCCTTTCCAGTCTTTCTCATTCGACCGACTCCAGTCAATGTCTTTGAATTTCGAAAGATAAATAGTCCAAGTGTCAGGCTTTTGCTCAATCAATGCACGAGCTACTTCTGCAGCCGCCTCGATGAATAGACCTTGACCGGCAATTGAAATCATACGGAGATCACGGGGAGAGATTTCTTTATTGAATACCTGCTCCCATTCATGAATACTATTGCATAGAGTCATCCAAAACGTTTTAATGTTCAATGCGTCTTCTTCAGTTAAAAGCGCACCTTTTTTCTTGTTGATTAAGCGCTTATTCGCATTGTAAATATGATTCAATGCCAATAGTTTTGGCGAGTTTTTAGACAGCGAAGTCTTTTCCATTTCTGTATAGCGCTTTAAAAGCGGTATCTCTTCGACAAGTTCCTTTGTCAAAAGTGACAATTGGTCCCGGTGATCGTATAAAATCCCAATCGAAGACGTAGTGTTCACGGCATGACGGTTCAAATCCGAGAAGATTTGTTGAGAACGTTCTAATCCTTCATCATGGAAAAAGACGACCGAAATTGTTTCATTACCTAACTCAGGCATAATTTTCAAAGCTTCTTCAATGGCGGCTCGTCGATGTTGACCATCATTGATTAAAAAGCGTGAATCTAACGCGATGGCGAGTTTTCCTAAATCCTTAAAATTCGGTTCGTCTGAAAATGGAGTAAATTGAATCTCACCATCAATCGATGCAGTCAAAGAAGAAAAGACGTAATCTTTTGATTGGTCGACAATATAATTTGTAATTTCAGGAACACGAGATTTATTCAATATACGCTGTGAGCGGTATTGTGGAGGAACTTCTTCCTCATCAAATAGAAAGATTTTTGGAATCAATTTAAGAGGGCACATTACCACAAAGTATTCTTTTTCGGCTTGATGGCCTCGCAAAGCAGGGAAGTTATAACTGAAATTAGGATCCATATCCAATCTCCTTTAAAATAAATTACGTACGTAATTTAAAGAAAGTACAATGTTTTATTAGGTAAAGTTTATCATATGCTTCTTTTCAAAAATAGCGAACAGCTCAATTAAATTAGAAATTTTCGCAATAAAAATCTCAGCGATAATTCGCTGAGATCATGCAGATAGTAGTTTGATTAAAAACTCTTCTTCAAAAATGTCATCATCGGATTCGAGAAGGGAAGCAATATGTGCTACGCCTAATTCGATGAATCGTTTCATATGGTCACGGATGATTTTTTCATCTTCTACTTCTTCTTGCAACTCATTGATAATGAGATGTTTGGCAAGCAGGTAGTCGTTACCATTGATGATTGACCCCATATCCCATGCCCCAGAACTTAGTTCAGAAGGGAGCTCGGATGTGACAGAGTAGTTTTCGATTCCATGCATCAGACTGAGCTTAACGACAAACGGTCTCGGCTCCTTCGGTATATAGTGCTCCAAGTGGTTGATGATGGTATCGATTCTGTCTTTACTTACTTGTGATAGCTTAATTCCTTTTGAGTCCATGATTTTATCCTTTCACTAGTTCGAAGTAACCTTCACGAATCAATGTGTACTTCTCTTTTTGGTTATAGTCCAACATGATTTGCTTAGACGTGTATTCTTTCATCAGTTCCACATACTCCGGTGTGATTTCCGTATCTGTCGACAGGATCACAACTTGTTTACTGAGATGCTTGTAAAAATGTTCTACTAAGTTTTTACGGTGATAACTGTCCAAACGACCGAGCGGGGTGTCAATAATCATTGGCAAGTCCAAATCGGCTGCTTTAATCATTCCCCATATAAATGCAGATGAGATGATTTGCATTTCGCCGGCTGAACGTTCCTCAACTGAAATTTCAGCACCGCGTTCATTCTCGATTCGAATGATCATTTTATGGCGATCGACGAAGGCACGACCAAACTCATCTTGTTTTCGCATGAGCGTATTCAGCATTTTATCGAATTCGCTACTAATCACATCGATTTTCCAGCCTAAAACTTTTTCTGCGTACTCATCGATGGCTTCTTTGATTTTACCGTAGATCTGAACATCATCTGCCAACTCAACAGCATTTGAAGCTGTAGATTTAGTTCCTTTTAACTTCGCTTCTAATGAACGAATCTCTTGGATGCACTCTTGTTCTTTTTTCTTGATATTCATATGAATGCTCTTCGTTCTTCCGAGCACTTCAGTAATTTCTTGAATTTTTTTATCTTCTTCATCGACACTAATTGCCGAAGGAGCCAAATCGATTTTTTGTTGTAACGACTCGATTGAATGTTTAATGTTGTTCGCCCTCTTAATCAAGTCAAAAATTTGTTGTTTAACAGAAGAAGCATTAACACCCATGATAAATCTGCGATCATTCGGAGACAGGTCGTGCCAAGTTTGTTGATTCTCTGTTGAAGTTGAAGCCTTATAGTTCTCTTTTGACAACCAAATTGCTTTTCCGATTTCGTCTACCTGGTGTAATTGCTCTTCGGTCAAAGGCGGATTGATTGGCTCAGAAAGAAGCTTCGACATAAATTGATGATAAGGCGTCAAAATTTGTTCAACTCGCTGCTGATCAGTTGCATATTGTTGTTCCAAATTTAAGCGTTTCTTTAAAGCGTCAATCTTTGTAAGGGCAAAAGACGGAATTCCTTGCTCGCCAAACAGTTTGGAGATTTGCTCCATGATTTGAGAATGCTGTGCTGTTAATGAACTCATAGTTGAGATGAATTTTTCTCGTGATTCGTTGTTTTGCATCAGCTTCTCATTGCGAAGCTTTTTGAATTGATCAAGTTGTTTATTATATGTGGAAACGCGCCCTTCGGCTTTGGTTCTTTTTTCCGTCAGTTCACTTAATTGATCTTTTAATTCAGAGATTTTTTTATTGAATTTTAATAGCTCAGTGCTCTTTTGAGCAGTAGCCAGTTCATTGACTTTTCGTGAATAGATTTTGTCCAAATCGCCTTTAAGTTCATTAAAGTATGACATCCCGTTCATCCGCCGAATTGTTGCTTTAAAGTCTGCTGAATTACGAGACGAAATAATCCGTCGAATTTCTTCACCATCAAAAATCAAAAATTGCGACGCTTCAAATGGAATCAATTTGTCGATGGTGCGGTTGAAGTCGTCAACATTGTGAGACCCGATTTGTTCATTCCGTTTAGGACGAGCTGCGCCAATGGTACGTTTGCTGAACGTCTTACTTTCCGAGACAACCTGTTTCTTACTATTGTATTGCCACACGACTTTTATTTCGTAGTGGTGGCCATCACCAGGCTCGAACACAAGAGAGGCACTAGCTTCACGTCCACCTTGTTCAAAGAATGAATTATTTATGGTGTTCGTGAACTGTTGTTGAAACTCAGCATCAGTCATGCCCCGCTTACCATATAATAAGTAGCGAACGGCCTTCAAAATCGTTGTTTTCCCGGCACCGTTCAAGCCACCGATGAGAATTATGTTTTTATCGTCCGAGTGTGTATCGAAATTAATTGTTTGTGAATTTAAGTATGTTTTGTAATTATTTAATTGAATGCGAACTAACTTCAATCCGGATCTTCTGCTTGATGAAGCCGAGTGGGTTAAAGAGTCCCCTTTTTTGATTAAATATTTAAGTTCTTCTTCCAGCTCTTTTTGGCGTTTAGTAGGGGATATTGCTTCACCGTAATAATTAGCCTTCGAAGTGGTGAGAACGTTTTGAAGTAAGTTAGAAGATAGTTGATGATTGGCAGAAACTTCTTTTAGAATGTCTTGCTCATTCTCATAAATCTTGTGGTTCATAGTAAAATCCTTTCTAGAAAATAATATGTTGAGACTATATTGTTATTATAAAGGAAAATAACTTAAAAACCTGTAACTTTTTTAGAAGGGGTATGGATAAATAAACCATGTAGTGATACATACATAAAAGGGGAGATTACATTGAAAAGAATGTTACTTCGCAAAATCCAATTCGCCCTCCAGCATCATGGCGGCACGGCGTCATTGAAAGAAATCAACGCATATATCGAACGGTCGTACTATCAACTCGAACTCGATCGCTATAAAGATTGGAAGGCTCACGTCAATAAACAGATTCGGGCCCATTCGAGCGATTCGGCCAGCTTCACGGGTAAAGAAGATTTGTTCTATTCCACGGGAAATAAAGGTGTTTGGGGCCTTCGCCAACCGAATAAGTAACCGAAAGCGGAACCATTTCAGTTGGTTCCGCTTTCAAAGTTTACAATACGTCACACCCCCTTGTCACAGAATGTTCAATCCTGTAAACTTCGAAACAGTGTGAAAAAAATGTATAAGGGGTTTATCCATGGAAATCGTTCAGCAATTATCACAAGTACAATTACTCAACCAATTCTGGTTGCTCATGGCCTTCGTCATCCCGATGGTCATTTTATCACGGATGGTCGTGGCCGGTTCACGGTTCTCGCCAATCCTCGTCATCGTCATCTTCGGTCTCGGACTTGGCTTCGCCATGGTCGAGATGGGCATCGCGACACCGGGTCTCCCTGAGTTCCCGCTCGTCGACTTCATGTCACGGACGACAATCATCGCCCTCGTCGTATCGTTCTTCGTCGGTGGACAAGAACTTCGTAAGATTTTAAGCAAGCAAGAGCTCGACGTGAAAGACATCGTCGTGCCATCGAAAGAAGAAATGTTCCTCGGAACAGGACGGACACAGTTCATCTTCATCGTCCGTTCGTTCTTCTTGCTCGTCGGTCTCGAAGGGTTCTTCCGCATGATGATTCAACCGGGCGCGGCAGAGGGCATCATGCTCTACTACCCGATCCTCGCGTTGATCGGTCTCGCGGCATCGTTCCTCTTGATCGACCACAAGGCGCAAATCGACGATAAGAAGATCTACATGCGTAAAGGCGTCATCGAGACAGTCTTAATGCTCGTTATCTTGTTTGTTTCGTACGCAATCGCTATGGCGGTTCAACCGGTCATCGCATTGCCGCAGATTTTCTTCGCCATGTTGCTTTCGTCAGCACTCGGTGCCATCTTCCACAACTGGACGTATGGACCGACCGTTCGTGCACTTCTGTTCGCCGGGATCCCGGTCGTCTTGGCCGCCAACTTCATGGTCGGTGGTTCACGAATCGGTGATGCGTTCGCCATCGAAGGCATGAACTCGATTCTCGTGTACGGTTTCTTCGGTCAATTGTTCTGGATGTTCGGTGGGATTGCGCTCCTTATGTGGTTCGCCCGCACAGGACACATCCGCAACCTCGCACCAGGTATGGCCGGCTCGCTCTCGCACAGTGGTCTCACAGGCGCATGTACAGCTGGTGACTTCGGTCAAGTGGCAGCGAAACGTGCCCCAATCATGATCAACATCCCGTTCTTCGGTCACATCTTCGTGTTCTCGATTCTCGCGGTCAGTGCCGATAACGGGGCGCTCTGGATTTGGCCGACAGCAATCATCGTCTTGGTCGGTCTCACGTTGACGGCGCTCTCGCTCAAAAACTTGCGCGGTGCCAACGGAGAAGACTTCAAAGAAGTGAAGGCGCTCATGCAGTTCTCGTTCGGTTGGCAGATGATGGCGGTCTTTGGTGGACTCGTCATCCTCAGCTTCAGCACGATCGCGTTCGATTACACGACGATGGCTCAATCATCAGCCATCTCGCACTTTGGTCTCTTCGCAGCCGTCCAAGGTGGCATGTTCGGGACAGAAGCGTCGCTTCTCATCCCACTCATCTTCTCGATGCCGTTCCTCGTTCACCCGATCGTGTTCTACATGTTCGGGAAGGCGCTCGATAACAACGGTGAAATGCCACGCGTACCGGTTTACGCGATGGCGCTCATCGGTGTCGTCGGCGTATCGTTCGCGATTCTCGGCGTATAACAAACAGCCGCTTCTACAAATGCGTAGAAGCGGTTTTTGTATGCTTATTTTTCTGCGAACGGTCGCCACTTCGGGTCTTTAACATCGTGGTCAGTTGGTTGACGGACAGAATCGCTAAAGAGGAGCTCACTCACTCCGAAGCGGGCGTAGTTTTGTTGCGCTTGCCGGAGCGACACCGTATTGGCACCACCCTCATAATCCGGGTCGTTGAACTGAACGCCGTCATCTTCCCAAAAACAGATGCCGCAAATGTCATACGTGCCGGGTGGTTCTTCGTTAAGCGTCTTGTACCCGCAGCAAGGGCATGTGTATGTCATCGAATATCACCTCATCATTTTTAAAGTGCGAAACAAAGAGCTCATGCTGCTTCATTAGGTTCATCTTACAGTCAATCACGTCCGGTTGTGTGATTTTGATGAATCGAACTTCACGTTTATTTCGCCGGATTGACAATGAACAGACACAAAGAAAGCGGTCACAAAAAAGTGTGAGTGAGTACAATTAGTCTGTTCACATAATGGACACAATACATAACCGGGGGAACGTTCATGACATCATCTTCATCGAGTCGCGATTGGTACCGTGCCGTCTGGCGCTGGCACCTCTACGCAGGACTCATCATCGCACCGTTTCTATTGATGCTCGCGGTGACAGGAGCCATCTATTTATTCAAGCCACAGATTGAGCAAGTCATCTATGCTGATTATTATCAAGTCGAACCGACCGGGGAGCGATTGAGTGCGACCGAGTTGTACAATCGGGTCCAAGCCGAATATCCGGACACGCCCATCACACGCTATCGGCCCGGAGAGAGTGCGGATCGCTCGACCGAATTCCGTGTCATGACAGAAGAGGGAGCGACGACGGTGTTTGTCGATCCCTACAACGGAGAGGTCATCGGGAGTCAATTGAATGCTGACCGATTCATGAGCCAAATCGAACGGATTCATGGTGAATTGATGATTGGTCCGCTCGGTGACCGCATCGTCGAACTCGTCGCCTGCTGGACGATTGTTCTGATGGCGACCGGATTATATCTATTTTGGCCACGAAACGGGCTACGGGTGTCTGGGACGGTGTATCCGCGACTCCGGAAGGGGAAACGGATTTTGCGCCGTGACCTGCATGTCGTCCCTGGTTTTTGGGTGACGGCAGGACTGTTGTTTCTCGTCTTGACTGGTCTGCCATGGTCCGGTTTTTGGGGAGCGAACTTCCAAGCGATTGCGACGAATGCAGGCGTCGGCTATCCACCGTCGATTTGGGGTGGAGAGGCTCCGACTTCAACCGTGAAGACTGAGGATGTCGCCGACGTCCCGTGGGCGGCCGAGACATTGCCGGTGCCGAACTCGGAAGTCGCCGGGTACGTACCGCTGTCGCTCGATCAAGTCGACACGATCGCCAAAACGGTCGGGATGGACCCGAGTTATACGATCAGCTTACCGAGTACACCAGATGGCGTCTATACGTTATCCGCTTATCCGGACCGGGCCCAGGACGAGGCGACGATGCATGTCGACCAATATTCCGGTGCCGTCCTTGCCGACTATCGTTACGACCATTACGGTATCGTCGGGAAAGCCGTCGCGCTCGGAATCACGCTCCACAAAGGGACACAGTTCGGGCTTCCGAACCAATTGATCAGTCTCGCGATTTGTCTCGGTGTCATCCTCGTCGTCGTGAGCGGGGTGTATCTCTGGTACTCGCGTAAACCTGTCGCGAAAAGTGGGGCACCATCGGCTCCGAGTCGGACGAGACGAAACGTATTGATCGTCTTGCTCGTCGGCTTCGGAATCATCTTTCCACTCGTCGGGCTGTCGCTGCTTGTCGTCGCTCTGCTCGATTGGTTGATTGTTCGTCGTTCGACGAAATTGACACGCTTTTTGAACGCAGGGTGAGGGGGAATGACGATGAAACGAATCATACTAGGCATCAGCCTCGTTGCCGTCACGGTGTTATCCGCCTGTTCGGTCAAGGAAGAGGCGGTCGAACTCTATAAACAAGAGACACCGCTCCAAGCGACGTTCGATGTTCCGGAAGTCATTGAAGCAGGAGAGGCGATCACGTTCGAAATCGGTTTGTCGGTTCAAGGCGATGTCGAACCTGACTTCGTGCATTTGGAGTTACAAAAGGCAGACGGGACGATTTCCTATGGTATGCAGGAAGCGACACGAATCTCTGACGGTACGTATGAACTGACGACACGTGTCGAAGCGGACGGGCTCTATATTGCTCGGATCCATGCGCAGGCGAACGGCTCGACCATCTTTCCGGCCAAGCAGTTTATCGTCGGGGAATTGACGGAAGCCGAATGGGACGCTTTATATGACGGAGCTGCACCAGTCGAAGCTGTGACGGAACCACACCACTAAAAAAAGTTCTCCCTCCAATTGTTTGGAGGGAGAACTTTTTGGTTTCACACCAACATGGACAACAGCGTCAAAATCGCCAAGCCGCCTTGAGTGAGGATGATTTTCTTGTTGCTCGTCACACTGCCGTACAAGGCGACAAGCACGATATAGACGAGGAGCATCGTGACGATCTCCGTCGACTGGCTGACGAACAGGCCGTACAGTAAGCCGACGCCGATCAACCCGTTATAGACGCCTTGGTTCTTGAACAGCACCGACACGGAGTCGCGCGCGAGCTCTTGTTCCGTCATATTGAAGACACGGGCCGTCGTTTTTGAACGAGTGGCGAACGTCTCTAAATACATGATGTAGAAGAACTCGAGTGCGACGAGCGTTCCGAGGACGAGGGTGAGCCCGGACATATTAGTTGGCCGTTGCGACTTCCGTCACATGGATGACCGGCTTCGCCGTCACGTAGTTGCCTACGCTTTGAGCGAACGCGATGAGATCCGGGTTTTGGTTGTGTTGCTCGACGGCCGCTTGGTCGGCCCAATTCTCGATCATAACGAAGCGGTTCTCCGCCGTCGTTGATTGGAAGAGCTCATAGCTCAAGCAACCGGCTTCTTGTTTTGATGAGTCGATGAGCTTGTTGATGTCTGCCAAAAAGTTGTCAAATTCCGTTTCTTTTACTTCGAAAATAGCATTGATTAAGATCATGTAGGTGTCCTCCGATTATTTGAATGATGTGATTTTTTCAGCGTCGAGACGTACCGATTGGTAGCCTTCTTCTGCAGCTTTACCGACCGAGAGAATCATGACCGGCACGTAACGGTCTTTGTCTAAGCCGAACGCTTCCGCGAGTTGATCTTTCTCGAAACCGCCGATTGGGTTCGTGTCATAACCGTGGGCACGGGCGACGAGCATGAATTGCATCGCAGCAAGACTCGAGTCGATTTTGACGATGTCGTTCATCTCTTGTTTTGACAAGTTTTTGTAGTACGGGAGAATGGCCGCGAGCTGTTGATCGCGTACTTCTTGCGGCATCTTGCCTTCTGCGACGGCTTGGTCGTAGATGTCTTCACCGAGCTCGTAGCATTCCATATCGCCGAAGATGAGGACCATCGCGGCCGACGTGTCGTTTTGACGGACGTTGAAGCGGATGAGCGGCTTGAGCGTTTCTTTCGCCTCAGGGCTCTCGACGACGACGAAGCGCCACGGTTGCATGTTCACTGAAGAAGGAGCCGTTGTCGCTTCCTCAATCATTTGAAGCATTTCAAGTTGTGAGATTTTGACATTCTCGTCGTAGACACGGATCGATTTACGACCGAGCATCACGTCAGTGAATGTGTTGTTTTCGAATGTAGTTGCCATGGTTATTACCTCTTTCTCTCTTGTTATAGTTGGTTCAACTTTTGTAGCAGACTCGACAGCTGATTGATTTCTGACTCGGACAGCACCTTCGTGATCAAGTGCTTGCTGCGGTCATGGTCTTGTTCACAGCTCGTCAAGTCGTGCTTGGCTTCGTCGGTCAAGTGGACGAACACTTCGCGATGGTTCGCCGTGTTCCGCTCCCGTCGGACGTAGCCTTTTTCTTCAAGGATCTTCAAATGGCGGGTGATGGCCGCATGATCGATTTTCATCGTCTGCTGAATCTCACTTTGCGGACAGACGCCTTTGTCATGCACGATCATGAGCATCTCGTATCTGGTCAGGCTGAAGCCCGTCTCTTTCTCGAACGAGGTTGCCACGCGTTGGTCCGCCAGTTTAATTTGGTACAGCAGTCGGCTGATATCTCGTAATTCCATCTGTGATGTTTCACCCCTCTCATTTGATAAGTCAATTGTTGACTCGTCAAATGTAAAACATTCACGACGCGTTGTAAAGGAGAATGCTCACAAAAAAACCATCCGCTTTGGCGAATGGAATTTACTCTTCATATTTCGTGCCATCAAAGTGATAGTCATAGATGAACGTCGCCTCATCGAATCCGTACAGTCGATCGTGGCGATTCAAGTCGTCAATCGTCTGCAGCTCATGCATCGCCGGTTCGCCGGGGAACGAGTCGTGAGAGACGTTCATATACCGCTCGGTGAAATCGTCGTCTTCGTTCGGTGTGCCGTCGAATGAGAAGTGAATCGAGTAGACGTCATCTTCCAAAGCGCGTATCACGCCGAGCATCCGCTCTTTCTGGGCGTCCGTGTTGGACCACTTCTCATGGAACATGATGGACACGTCCAAAAACTCTTTCGACTCGACGTCGAAGACGGACGTCGGGGTAGGGGTAAGCGTCGTCTCATACTCTTCATCGACCCCTGAGGCGATACTTGCGCGGACCGTCTCCGCCTCGGTTAACAAGTCGAGCTGTTTGAGCCGCTCCTTGACCGTGTCTTCAGCCTCTTGTTGCCAGACGTGTTCGAGCACGTCATCATGGATCGACTCGTCGCTTCCATACGTCTCGGCCCAATAGTCACCAGCGAGCTCTGGGCTCGTCAACGTAAACTCGGCCGCATACCCGCCCATCTTCCAATCACGCCTTAGTGTGACATCTACGTTTTCTCCATATGTATCTTCGACGTATGTTTCATACCGTGTCTCTTCTTCTTGTTTGGCGCCTGTCGACCAGACGACCCCGATTACTGTCATCGTACCTAAACCTGCTAATAGCCATCGTCTCTTCATGTTCAATCACCTCTATCCCAATTTACCCGAAATGGGAGTCGTCCACCTCGGTCCAAAGTCGTATTCAATTTATTCCCAATTCCCTGTAAACTGAAAGTGCCCTTTAAGAACTATTGTCTTTACGTGTACTAATACATATAATACACTTATACTACGTACACAAGAGAGGGTGTGACCCATGTTATATAAGATTGATATGAAAAGCGCGGAACCTTTGTATGAACAAATCGTCAATCAGACGAAGGCGCTCGTCATCCGTGGGATTTTACGGCCAGGCGATAAGGTGATGTCCGTGCGCGAACTCGCGACAGACCTCGTCATCAATCCGAATACGGTCAGTAAGGCGTATCAGGAGCTCGAACGACTCGGCTTGCTCGAGATGCACCGCGGTCGGGGGACGTTCGTCTCCGAGGACTGGATCGACCAGGACTCGCCGCGCGCACCGATCCTAGAGGCGATCAAGAAGCTCGCCATCGATTGCCATTATGCGAACATCGCGCTCACCGAAGCGCTGACGCTATTTGAGATAGAATATAAGAAAGTAGGGGAGAACCATGCTGACAGTCCAGCAACTGAGTAAGAAAATCGATCGACAGCAAGTCCTAGATGATATCGATTTCACCGTCGGCGCCGGGGAAATCATCGCCCTCGTCGGACGGAACGGCGCTGGTAAGACGACGCTGCTCCGGACGATGGTCGGCATCATCCGACCGGACACGGGCGACGTCCGCTACGGTCCATCGAGCATCTTTGAAAAAGCAGAGTTGAAACGCGACGTCATTTTTGTCCCGGATTCGGCCGACGCGCTCAAACATTATACAGTCAACGAGGCGGCCGCGCTCTACGAATCGATTTATCCGACGTTCAACCGGTCAACGTTCAGAGAGTCGCTCACGCGTTACAACATCGATAACAAGAAGATTCGCCAGCTCTCGAAAGGACAGAAAGCGATGGTGACATTGTCGCTCGCCTTCGCCGTCCAAGCGAAATACTATTTGCTTGATGAGCCGACCGACGGACTTGACGTCGTCGCCAAATCCGACATCTTGAAACTGATGATCGCCCAAGTCGAGGCACGCAACTGCTCGATTATCGTCTCGAGCCACCAGTTGCACGAGCTCGAGCGGATCGCCGACCGCATCATCATGATTGAGAAGGGTCGCGTCAAAGCGATCATGTCTCTCGAAGAGGCGCGCGAGACGAGCGTCAAACTGCAAGTCGTCTTCAACGACCAAGTTCCGGTCGAACTGCTCGAACGAAAAGATATCGACATTATCAACGTCACAGGTCGGGTCGCCTTGTTTATGGCAAAAGAACGGACGAAAGAACTCGATACGTTCGTCGACGCGCACGACCCGATGCTCGTCGAAGAAATCCCGATGTCGCTCGAAGACATCTTCCGGGTCCAATTAGGAGGTGAGGCAAGTGTCTTTTAAGGTGCTGCTAAAGAAAGATTGGAAACAAGTGTCGTTGTTATGGATGTTGCTCGTCTTCCTCGGAATCGTCGCCCATACGCTTCCGGTATGGACACAGATTCAATCGTTCGACGAACAAGTTCGGGAAATCCAAGAAAATCCGGCGGATTATGCCGAATGGTATGGCGACAACGTGACGAATCCGTCGCTTGAAGAGTTATTCAGCCCTGAGTATAGCTATTTTATTGGTGACTTACAGACACTCATCCCGTATGGTGGCGTCATTTTCCTCTATATCATCTTCGGTTTCTTGATGGCGTCCGTCTTGATTGGAAGTGAACGCAATAGCCAAATGTCTGACTTTGCGATGTCCCTCCCGTTCAACCGCAATCAGCTATACATATCGAAGTGGTTGATCGGAGTGAGCGGGATTGTCGTCTCGTCGCTCCTCGGCAGCCCGCTCATGCTTTGGGTCATCCAGACATCTCGCTATTCGTTTTTGATGGAAGGACATGCGTTGCAAGTCGCAGGGCTAGCCGGCTTTATGTTGTTGACTGGCATTGCCGTCTTCTCGCTGGCGTTATGGATGGGTTCATTCGGTGGGGAGGCCGTCTCGCAAGTGCTCTGGTCGGTCGTCGCCCTGTTATTCCCTGTCGGCATCTTACTGTTGATTCAAGGATCAATTTATTCGATCACTCAAAATACAGCAGGAGTCTACGATTTATTCGAACGTGCCATGGAAAGTGTGTTTTTACGATTGATTTCTCCGCTCGCGAACTTGTTAAATGTCGATACGTTCAACATGTTCACGGACGATACAGTGTGGGAAAACTTTATGACGGTAGCGATTATTAGCTCCCTCGGATTCATCGTCCTCTCGTTCGGGATCGGCTTATGGACGTTCAACCGGGTCCCACAAGAAAACAACGGCCGCTTCTTCATGTTCACGAACTGGCTTTGGCTCGTCCATGTCATCATGGTCATCTGTTTCGCCATGCTCGGTGGGATCGTTCTGGCTAATCTCTCCTACCCGACGAATAGCATCCTCTATTTTGTTGGATTTGCAATCGGTGGCTTCCTCGCGCATTTGCTCGCGAAACGTCTGCTCTATCGCTTCAACTTGAGACTAAAAGTGTAAAAGGAGAATTCTCATGAAACGACTCAGTTTGCTCATTGTCATGCTCATCGTTCTCGCAGGATGCGGGGATACCCAACAACCGAGAGCGTTCCAATACAAAGGGTCTTATGTCGGTGACAACAGCGCTGTTGCCGGCATTGCCCAGACGTTGCCGATGCATGACTGTTACAAGTCGATCGAGCTCCAGACGAAAAAACGTCCATACGGCTTGACCGTTCGATACGATGATCCTGAACTCGAGCGAATCGAGCAGGAGCGGCTCGCGATTCGGAACGCGGCGACGTACTTCACGCTCGTGCAAAACACGGAGATCGTCCGCTTCGCTTTCCCGAACCGGACGTATTCGTTCTCGCGCCCAGAGATGGAGGCGTGGCTCGACATCGATTTCTCGACGATCAAGTGGGAAAAAGATTTAAATGAGCACTTGGACGAGAAAATTAGCAACAAAGAGCAGACTGAAGCCTATTTCAAGAGAATCTGAACGTGTGCGGAAACTTTCATCCGCACACGTTTTTTCGATATTTTCTGAAAATTATTGGGTAAAGGGTAGATGAAAGCGTTTTCTTGGCATTATAATAGAGGTAACTGAATGACTATTCATTTCAAGGAGGAGAATCGATGAACAAACCGTGGTTGCAAGATTATCCAGCTGACATGCCAGAAACGATTGATTATGAGGTGAAGCCGCTCTATGAGGCGCTCTCCCGGGCCGCTACAGACTATCCGGACCGGACCGCCGTCTCCTTCATCGGCAAAGAGTTGACGTTCGCCGAGGTCGACGATGCGGCAAAACGGCTCGCGACGATGCTCCAATCGAAAGGGCTGCAAAAAGGAGACCGCGTCAGCCTGATGCTCCCGAACTGTCCACAATACGTCATTTCGTTCTACGCCGTCCTGTACGCCGGTGGGACGGTCGTCCAGACGAACCCGCTCTATACCGAGCATGAGCTCGAGAACTTGATCACCGACTCAGGTGCGAACATCCTCATCACCCTCGATCTGCTCTATCCGAAGTCGCTCCGTGTGAAACAGAAGACGGACATCAAGACGATTATCACGACAAGTATCGCCGACTATCTGCCATTCCCAAAGAACAAGCTGTACCCGATCAAAGTGAAACGTGAGAACAACATCGTCATCGACACGACGGGTTCGGTCGCGTTCAAAGACTATAAAAACTTCGGACCAATCACACCGGTCTCAATCGAGCCGAAAGAGGATGTCGCTGTCTTGCAATATACCGGCGGGACGACAGGGCTACCGAAAGGCGTCATGCTGACCCACTTCAACTTGACGGCGAACGTCGATCAAATTTCGAACTTCTTCTATAGATATAATCGAGGTGACTTAAAGCGTGTCTTGAGTGTCGTCCCGTTCTTCCACGTCTACGGCATGACGTGCTGTCTGAACTTTGGGATGGCGAACGGATATGAGCTCGTCCTCGTCCCGCGTTTCGACGTCACTGACGTCCTGAAGACGATCCACAAGAAGAAGCCACACTTCTTCCCAGGTGCACCGACGATGTATGTCGGTATCCTCAACGACCCAAAATTGAAAAAATATGACCTATCATCGATTGAGGCGTGTATTTCCGGATCGGCGCCACTACCAGTCGAAGTGCAGGAACAGTTCGAAAGCATCACGGGCGGTCGTATCGTCGAAGGGTACGGGTTATCAGAGACGTCACCGGTCACGCATGCGAACTTCCTATGGGATAAACGGATTGTCGGCTCGATCGGGGTGCCGTTGTCGGACACTTCTGCTAAAATTGTAAAGGCAGACGGGGAGACACCAGCCGATGTCGGTGAAATCGGGGAAGTCATGCTCTACGGCCCGCAAGTGATGAAAGGGTATTGGCAGAAGCCGGAAGAGACGGCCGCCGTCTTGAAAGATGGATGGCTTGCGACCGGTGACCTCGGCTATATGGGCGAGGATGGTTTCTTCTATATTGTCGACCGGAAGAAAGACATGATCATCGCCGGGGGCTTCAACGTCTATCCGCGCGAAATCGAAGAAGTGTTATACGAACATCCGGCCGTCAAGGAAGCGGTCTGTATCGGCGTCCCGGACCCGTATCGCGGCGAGACGGTCAAGGCGTTCATCGTCATGCGTGATGGCGTCAGCGTGACGGAAGAGGAGCTCGACAAGCATTGTCGTGAGAAGCTCGCGGCGTATAAAGTGCCGAAGTTGTACGAGTTCCGTGACGAGTTGCCGAAGACGTTCGTCGGTAAGATTTTACGTCGCGTCCTCGTCGACGAAGAGAAGGCGAAACAAGTGAAACAAAGCAGTTGACACAACCGTGTCACATGATAGAATAATAAATGAATGAACCATCATTCATTTTTATGCAGCGGTAAGGAGCTTGGGTGTTTATGACAAAGAATGGATCAAAAAGTGACCGCATTATCGATGCGGCAGTGAAAGTGATTGCGAATCATGGCTATCACGGTGCAAAGGTGACGGCCATCGCCAAAGAGGCGGGCGTCGCCGACGGAACGATTTATTTGTACTTCAAAAACAAGGAGCATCTGTTGATTGAATTGTTCCAGACGAAGATGGGCTTGTTCATCGACTACTCGAAGCAACAAATCGAGCAGGAGACGACGGCCGGCGACAAACTGTATCAGTTGATCGAGTCGCATCTCAAACAACTGTCGGCCGATTACGACCTCGCCGTCGTGACACAAATCGAGCTCCGGCAGTCGAACTTGGCACTCCGTCAAAAAATCAGCGAAGTGTTGAAACCGTATTTGAACTTGATTGACGCGGTCGTGCAACACGGGGTCGATACCGGCGAATTCGATCGCGAGCTCGACTATCGCCTGGCTCGGCAAATGATTTTCGGCACGATCGATGAAGTGGTCACGAGTTGGATGGCGAGCGGCTTTAAATATGATTTGATGTCGACGCTACCGAAAGTACACCATATGTTAAAAAAAGGGCTTGCTTAACCGTAAGCCCTCTCGCTAGCTCAAAAAATGAACGCTGATTCATGAATGATGGTGCGAACAACTTATAAGGGGGAACTACGATGAATATTTTTGTATTGCTGAAGCGTACGTTCGATACAGAAGAAGCGATTCAGCTCGAGAATGGGGAAATTCAAGAAGACGGCGCTGAGTTCATCATCAACCCGTACGACGAGTATGCGGTCGAGGAGGCCATTCGCAAGCGTGACGATCTCGGGGGAGAAGTCACGGTCGTGACGGTCGGACCGGAAGACGCGGACAAAGAACTCCGTACGGCGCTCGCGATGGGTGCGGACAAAGCGGTCCGGATCTCAATCGAGGATGACGTCGAGGACGCCGACCACGTGACGATTTCAAAAGTACTCGCCACGTACTTGAAAGAACAAGCACCTGACCTCGTCTTCGCGGGGAACGTCGCCATCGATGGCGGCAGCGGTCAAGTCGCACCACGCGTCGCCGAACTGTTAGACATGAACTACGTGACGACGATCACGAAGCTCGACATCGATGGCACGACGGCGACGGTCACACGTGACGTCGAAGGGGACACCGAAGTGATCGAAGTGCCGCTCCCGCTTCTCGTGACGGCGCAGCAAGGATTGAACGAACCGCGTTATCCGAGCCTCCCAGGCATCATGAAGGCGAAGAAGAAGCCGCTTGAAGAACTCGAACTGTCGGACATCGACCTCGATGAAGACGAGATCGAAGCGAAGATCGAGACGATTGAACGGTTCTTGCCGGAAGAGAAGAAAGCAGGACGCATCCTTGAAGGGGATACGTCGTCACAAGTGAACGAGCTCGTTCAATTACTTCGCACGGAAGCCAAAGTCATTTAAGGGGGACACATAGATGAAAGCTTTAGTACTCGCAGAAGCGCGCGAAGGCGCGTTACGGAACGTATCATTTGAAGCGATCGCCGCGGCGAAGCAATTGACGGACGACGTGACGGCGGTCGTCATCGGGGATGACGTCAAAGCACTCGCCAATGAACTCGGGGAGTACGGCGCGGGACGCGTCCTCGTCATCGAGGACGAGCGTCTCAAGCACTACACGCCGGACGGCTACGGGCAAGTGCTCCGCCAAGTCATCGACCAAGAGTCGCCGGACATGATCGTGCTCGGTCATACGGCGCTCGGGAAAGACATCGCCCCGAAACTCGCGGCACGACTTGACGCAGGACTCATCAGTGACGTCGTCTCGATCGAAGGGTCAGGCAAAGACGCCGAGTTCGTCCGCCCGATCTATTCAGGGAAGGCGTTCGAAAAAGTGAAATTCAAAGACTCGGTCATGTTCTTCACGATCCGTCCGAACAACATCGACGCGCTGCCACGTACGGCAGGGGCGAGCGTATCGGTTGAGACACCGAGCGTGGAACTGAAAGACCTCGCCATGATCGTTAAAGAAGTCGTCCGCAAGGCGACAGGGAAAGTCGATTTGACGGAAGCGAAAGTCATCGTCGCCGGTGGGCGCGGTGTCAAGAGCGAGGACGGCTTCAAGCCGCTCGAAGAGCTCGCCGAACTGCTCGGCGGAGCCGTCGGTGCTTCACGTGGAGCATGTGACGCCGACTATTGCGACTATGCCCTTCAAATCGGTCAGACCGGGAAAGTCGTCACGCCGGACCTGTATATCGCGTGCGGCATCTCAGGCGCGATTCAACACTTGGCTGGGATGAGCAACGCCAAGGTCATCGTCGCCATCAATAAAGACCCGGAAGCGAACATCTTTACCGTGGCCGATTACGGCATCGTCGGTGACTTGTTCGACGTCGTCCCACTCTTGACAGAAGAGTTCCGCAAACACCTCGTCAATAGCTGATATGCAGAACGTTTGGGGAAACGTACCCTCCGTGGTATACTCTGAACATGAAATGCATGAGAGTTCCTAATCGGCTCTCACATCTTATTGGGGAGGTATTTACCAAATGGCTATTAAACACGCAACGACTCAAACATTTGAACAAGAAGTAAAAGAGGGCGTCGTCCTCGTTGATTTTTGGGCAGCATGGTGTGGACCGTGCCGCATGATCGCACCGGTTCTTGAAGAACTCGATCAAGAGATGGGCGACCAAGTCCAAATCGTGAAACTCGACGTTGACGAGAACCCAGAAGTAGCGGGCGCTTTCCAAATCCAAAGTATCCCGACACTCATGATGTTCAAAGACGGACAACCTGTCTCGAAAACAATGGGCTTCCAACCAAAAGAAGCACTCAAAGAGTTTATCGCGACAGCACAATAATGCGTACAGCCGACCGGGGAACTGGTCGGCTGTTTTTTCTTAGGCGCAATCGGGAAGAAGGAGTTTAGTCGCTTCGCATGGAATAACAACGGTTAAGGTTCGGTCTGGATGTAGCGGAGAATTCAGAAAAAACTCCATTTGAAAACGGATACATACATTGCTTGATTCAATTTTTTTTCGTGGATTTTTGTCGACTCCCTTCATATTTAATAGTTCGGGATTTTTTGACGAGCCTCTAAAAAGTGGGAAGGTTTTATCATGGAAACAGACTGAAAATTTACGCTATACTCATGAAGAAGACGTGATGGCGTCAAGTGACCTTAATAATTGGCCCATCGTTTGTAAGACTCTGTTCGAAGGAGGAATTTTCTTGTCGGTGTTACATTTAGCTATCTTATTGCCGCTTCTCGCGGCACCGTTCATCCCGTTCTTGTTCCGGGCACTGAAGCGAATCCATACGGGTTGGTTCGTTTTAATCGTTCCGGTCGTCCTGTTCGTTTACTTCTTCCGCTTCATCGGAATCACGAGCGCGGGGGACGTCGTGACGGAAACGGTCGAATGGATGCCTTCGCTTGGCATCAACTTCACGGCCTACGTGGACGGGCTCGGACTATTGTTTGCCCTCCTGATTACAGGGATCGGGGCGCTCGTCGTCCTGTATTCGATTTACTACTTGAATAAAGATAAAGAGTCGCTCGGGCACTTCTATGTGTACCTGCTCCTGTTCATGGGTGCGATGCTCGGTGTCGTCCTCTCGGACAACATGGTCGTCATGTACATGTTCTGGGAACTCACATCGATTTCGTCGTTCCTGTTGATCGGGTATTGGTATGAGAAAGAGCGTTCACGCTATGGGGCGCGTAAGTCGATGCTGATCACCGTGTTCGGTGGTTTGTCGATGCTCGGGGGGATTGTGATCCTTGAGTCGATCGTCGGCTCGTTCAGCATCCGTGACATGGTCGCCAATCAGGCACTCATCGCGGACAGCCCGTTCTTTATCGCGGCGATGATTCTCATCTTGCTCGGCGCCTTCACGAAGTCGGCGCAATTCCCGTTCCACATCTGGTTGCCGGATGCGATGGAAGCACCGACCCCGGTCAGTGCGTACCTCCACTCGGCGACGATGGTCAAGGCCGGTCTCTATCTCGTCGCACGGATGAGCCCGGTATTCCAAGAGTCGTCACTCTGGCTATGGATCATTGCCTCGGTCGGGACGTTCACTTTGTTCTGGGGTTCGTTCAATGCGGTCAAACAGACCGATTTGAAAGGAATCCTCGCATTCTCGACGGTCAGTCAGCTCGGTCTCATCATGTCCCTGCTCGGCCTCGGTGCCGCGGCGCTTCATTATGACGGCATGGATGACAACATCTATATGGTCGCGACGATTGCGGCGATCTTCCACTTGATCAACCATGCGACGTTCAAAGGATCGCTGTTCATGATGGTCGGGATTGTCGACCACGAGACGGGGACACGTGACATCCGCAAACTCGGTGGACTGATGACCGTCATGCCGATTACGTTCACGATCGCCGTCATCGGCTCGCTGTCGATGGCAGGTCTACCGCCATTCAACGGCTTCCTCAGTAAAGAGATGTTCTTGAAGGCGACGACAAAGGTGTTCTCGATGGACTTCTTCGCGCTTGATACGATCGGCATCTTGATCCCGGTCGTCGCATTCATCGCGAGCGTGTTCACGTTCATCTATAGCTTGATCATCTTCACGCGGACGTTCATGGGCAAAGCCCAGTTCGACCAATTGCCAAAACAGCCGCACGAGGCACCAATCGGGATGCTCATCCCGCCAGCGATTCTCGCGATCCTCGTCGTCGTGCTCGGTTTCGTGCCGAACGTATTATCGAACTCGCTCATCAAGCCGGCCGTCGAATCGATTTATCCGACGCTCGTCGCGAGCGGTCAGGACGTGAAAGTCGACATCTACTTCTGGCACGGATTGACACCTGAACTTTATATGACGATCGGGGTCATCCTGCTCGGGACGCTCATGTTCTTCACGATCAACAAGTGGATGGGCATTTACAACCACATCCCGCATCGTTTGACGCTCAACGGCATGTATGATGGGACGCTCGTCTGGTCGAACAAGGCGGCGTACCGCTTCAAAGATAACTATATGACGGGCTTCATCCGCTCGTACTTGGTGTACATCTTCTTGTTCTTGTCAGGCATGATGTTGTTCTCGATGTACCGCTTCGATTTGTTCGACTTCTCGTTCGGCGAGATGGAAGCCGTCGCACCGTATGAATACGTCCTCGGGGCCGTCATCATCTTGGCGTCGCTCGCGATTCTGTTCATGCGTTCGCGTCTGCCGTCGATCATCTTGCTCGGTGTTGTCGGGTATTCGGTCGCGTTGTTCTTCGTCTTCTTCAATGCACCGGACCTCGCTTTGACGCAGCTCGTCATCGAGACGGTATCGGTCGCCTTGTTCTTGCTCGTCTTCTACCATATGCCGGAGATCAGCAAGAAAGAAGTGCGTGTCAAATTCAAGGTTGAAAATGCGATCGTCTCGATTTTCGTCGGGGTGACGGTCATGCTCCTTAGCTTCATGGCGCTGTCGAACCGTTCGCTGTCGTCAATCTCTGAATACTATAAAGAAAACGTCTATGATCTAGCAGCCGGGAAGAACATGGTCAACGTCGTCCTTGTCGACTTCCGTGGCTTTGATACGTTGTTTGAGATCGTCGTCCTTGCCATCGCGGCCATCGGGATCTACACGATGATCAAATTTAGAACGACAGAACGTACGAAAGGAGCACGTGAACATGAACCGAAAAAATGATCAAGTCAATGACGTCATCTTACAGACGGCCGCGGTGATCATCTTCTTCATCATCATCGTGTTCTCGATCAACTTGTTCTTCGCCGGGCACTACTCGCCGGGCGGAGGCTTCATCGGTGGTTTGATGACGGCGGCGGCGCTCGTATTGTTGCTGCTCGCCTTTGACTCGAAGACGCTCGCTGCCGTGCTCCCGTTTGATTATCGGAAGATGACGGCGCTCGGTCTCGTCATCGCGATGCTCACATCGCTCCATAGCATCTTTTGGGGCCGTCCGTTCTTGACGCACGCCTATGATAAATTCGATTTGCCGCTTCTAGGCGAACAGACGCTTCACACGGCAATCGCTTTTGACCTCGGCGTCTACCTTGTGGTCATCGGTGTGACGATGACGATCATTCAAACGATTGGAGAGAGTGAATAATGGAAATCTTCGTTAGCATCATCATCGGTGTCCTGACGATGAGCGCGGTCTATATGATTCTCTCAAAGAGTTTGTTGCGCATCATCATCGGCACCGGGCTACTCAGCCACGCGGCCCACTTGCTCGTCTTGACGATGGGTGGACTGAAGACCGGAGCGGCGCCTGTCCTCGTTGACGGCGTCACGGAATATACCGACCCGCTCCCGCAAGCGCTCGTCTTGACGGCGATCGTCATCAGCTTCGGGGTGACCGCGTTCTTCCTCGTGCTCGCGTATCGGGCTTACCAGGAACTGAACACGGATAATATTGAGGAAATGAAAGGAACGGAATCGAATGATTAACTTACCGATCTTTCCGATTGTCATCCCGGCGCTTGCGGCTATCTTCCTCCTCTTCGCACCGAAGCAGGTTCGCCTGCAACGCGGAGTGGCACTCGGGGCTTTACTTGTAACGTTTGCAGTGACGGTGCTGCTCATTTTCACCGTATCTCAAGACGGCATCATGACCGTCAACCTAGGGAACTGGCCGGCGCCGTTCGGGATCACGCTCGTCTCGGACATGCTGTCGGCGCTGCTCGTCGCCACGTCGACGTTGCTCGTCTTCTTCATCGTCTGGTTTGCGACGTATTACTTCTCAGACGCTTATGAATCGAACTACGTCTACGTCGCGATGTTGTTCCTCCTCGTCGGGGTGAACGGAGCCTTCACGACAGGCGATATTTTCAACTTGTTCGTCTTCTTTGAAGTCTTCCTCATCTCGTCGTACGTGTTAATCGTACTCGGCGGGAAAGGCGTTCAGTTACGCGAGTCGATCAAATACTTGCTCGTGAACGTCATCGCCTCGGCGTTGTTTGTCATGGCGGTCGCGCTCCTTTACGGGACGGTCGGCACGCTCAGCTTGGCGGACCTCGCGCAAAAGATCCCACTCGTGGAGAATCAAAGCGTCATCACCGTCATCGGTGTGTTCTTCGTCATCGTCTTCGGCTTGAAAGGGGCACTCGTGCCACTGCACTACTGGCTCCCGGGCTCGTACGTCGTGGCACCGACGCCGATTCTTGCCATGTTCGGGGCGTTGTTGACGAAAGTCGGCGTCTACTCGATTTTACGGACGTATACGCTCCTATTTGATGGCGGCAGTGCGTTCATGCAGAACTTCTTGATCATCCTCGCCGTGTTGACGATCGTCATCGGCATGACCGGGGCGATCGCCTACAACGACGTCAAACTGATCATCATCTACAATATCATGATCGCTGTTGGTGTCATCCTGTACGGGATTGCGCTCAACACACAGACGTCGCTTGAAGGGGCGCTCTACTATTTGATTCATGACATGTTGATCAAGGCCGCCTTGTTCATGCTCGTCGGGATGATGATTGGCATCACCAAATCCGGTCAACTTCGCGACATGGGTGGCTTGATCACCCGCTTCCCGCTGTTCGGATGGACGTTCTTCATCGCAGCGTTGTCGCTCGCCGGGATTCCGCCGCTCAGCGGATTCTTCGGGAAACTGTTGATCGTTCAAGGTGGGGTCGGGGAAGGCAGCCTGTTTGGACCGCTCCTCATCTTGCTGTCGAGTTTGTTCGTCCTCTTCTCGGTCATCAAAATCTTCTTGTACGGATTTTGGGGAGAAGAGAAACGAGTCTATGACGGTCCGCTCGTACCGTATATGAACCGCCTTATCGTGCCGACGTTCTTGCTCGTCGCTGTCGCCGTCGCCTACGGGTTCGGCGCCGAGGCGATGCATCCGTTCATTACCCAGGCAATCGAACCGCTCGTGCAACCCGAAATCTATATCGATGCCGTGATTAAGGAGTGATTTAGAGATGGCTTACCAACTACTCATCAACTTTTTCCTGGCGTTCATTTGGATGTTCTTCACGGGTACGTTCACGACGAGCGGATTCATCATCGGTTACTTGCTCGGATTACTCGTCATCTTCATGATGCGCCGCTTCTTCAAGAACACGGATTTTTATTTCACCCGCGTCTTGAAACTGTTTAAACTGTTCTTGATTTTCTGTCGTGAGCTTGTCGTGGCCAACATTGAAGTGCTCCGGCTCGTCTTGAGCCCGAAACTTAAAATCCAACCGGGCATCTTTCGGTATCACACCGAACTCGATGCCGGTTGGAAAGTGAGTTGGTTGTCGATGCTCATCACGCTGACACCGGGTACGCTTGTCGTTCAAGTGTCAGACGACAACAAGACGCTCTATATCCACGCATTGCATATGCCGGATAAAGAGTCGCTCAAACGAGACATTTACGATAACTTTGAGTCGAATATTAAGGAGGCGACCAGCTAATGTTAGATATTATTATTTACGTGGCGCTCGCCATCCTCGTGCTCGCCATGCTCGGTATGCTGTATCGGGTCGTCAAAGGGCCGACGACAGCAGACCGTGTCATCGCGCTCGACTCGATCGGCATCGGCTTGATCTCGGTCGTATCGTTGTTATCGATTTTGCTCGATACGACGATGTTCTTCGAGGTCATCCTCTTGCTCGGGATTTTAGCCTTTATCGGAACGGTAGCGTTCTCGAAATTCCTCGAGAAGGGAGAGATCATCCAACATGACCGCAACAATGATTTATGACATCTTGACCGGTGTCTTCACGATCATCGGTGTATTCTTCACCGTCGTCGCGGCCATCGGTCTGATCCGGCTCCCGGACATTTATTCCCGCGCCCATGCCGCTTCGAAGAGTGCGACGCTCGGTGTCATGTTCGTCCTATTCGCGGCGCTCCTGCACGTCTGGGTCGACCAGCGCATCTTTGACGCACGACTCCTGCTCGGACTGTTCTTCGTCTTGTTGACGGCACCGGTCGGCAGTCACTTGGTCGCCCGTGCAGCCCACGCCCAAGGTGTCCCGCTTTGGAAGAAGTCGCTCCAAGACGCGCTTCGAGAAGATAAAGATAAAGGGATTGAATGACGAAAGGCTCCTCCAAGTCAAATTGGAAGAGCCTTTTTTGTGTCAAATCAGATACGTCACGTCAGAGGCCGACGTCGGATAGGCGAACTCTAAGTGTTTGACGTGTTGATGGGTGATATTGTTTTGTATAATGAACGAGAACAAGTTAATCAGTTCCGGTGCGTGCTGTCCGATCAAGTGGGCGCCGAGCACGTGCCCGTCCTTGCTGAGTAAGATGCGGGAGAACGCGGTCGTGTCGTTAATCCGCTCATACGTCAGGAAGTGGGACAAATCATTGTCCTTACACTCAAAGTCGATGCCGCTCGCTTTCGCCTCATCGACCGTCAGCCCAACTTTGGCGATCGGTGGTGTCGTGAAGACGACCGTCGGGGCAGGACGCTCAGGCAAAAGACGGGTGTTGTTCCGCAACAGGTTGAGCGCGGCGATGCGTCCTTCCTGCCCAGCGAACGGCGTGAGGGCCGGGTTGCGGCTCTTGGCGACGTCCCCGGCCGCATAGACGTTCGCGTTCGTCGTCTGCAAGTACTCGTTGACGAGGACGCCCCCGTGATCGGACTCGACACCGGCCGCGTCCAAGCGGAGTCGTTCGATGCTCGGAATCCGCCCGGTGGCGTTAAGGACGACGCCTTCTAGGGTAGAGTCATCTGATAACGTCAGCACGTTCCCGTCGAGTCGGACGGGCTCGATTCCGTAACGGACATCGATGCCGATCCGGCTCGTCTCATCGACGAGTCGTTTGACGACTTTGCGATCGAATTGCTTCAATGCCCGCGACCGGATGAGGAGGGTCACCTCGCACCCGAAGCGGCGGAGGATATGGGCGAACTCGAACGCGATGTAGCCGGCTCCGATGATGATGACGTGTTTTGGCAAGTCATCGAGGTCGAAGACATCGTCGCTCGTGATGGCCCCGTCGCCACCCGGGATGTCGAGCGGACGCGGAATGAGGCCAGAAGCGACCAAGAACTGATGCGCCGAGATTTCATGTCCATCGATGACAATCGAGTCTTCATCGATGAAGTGGGGTTCGCCTTCGAACAAGTCGATGTCGTGCTCTTTCCAATGATGCATTTTCGTCGTCGGGACGGCGAAGCGATATTCGTCGATGCGCCGCTTGAAGGCGTGCCAATCGAGTGTGAGCTCGCCGTGGACCCCGAGCGGTTGCATTCGTTCCGCACGGGCGATGAGCTCGGCACCTTCCGCGAGCATCTTTTTCGGGTCACATCCGCGTTGCGGGCACGTCCCGCCGAACGTCCGGTTCTCGACGATGGCAATTTGTTTACCGGCGTCGCATAATACGTTAGCGGCTTGGCTCGCGGCCGAGCCGCTGCCGATGATGATGACATCGTACCGTTTCATAACAAACCCTCCCTCTAAGACTTCATCAACTTTTTCCCGTCTGGAAGGAACCTAAACTGAGGTGATTGAATTTGAGTCATTCTGACCACATTAAACATAAATTGGCGCTCCTCCCGGACGAACCAGGCTGTTACTTGCATAAGAACGAGTACGGCGAGATCATCTACGTCGGGAAAGCGAAAAATTTGAAGAACCGGGTCCGGTCGTATTTTACCGGGGCGCATGACATCAAGACGATGCGGCTCGTCGCCGAGATTCGTGACTTCGAATATATCGTCACGGCGAGCGAGCTCGAGGCGCTCCTTCTCGAGATGACGCTCATCAAAAAGCACGACCCGAAATACAACATCCGCTTGAAGGACGACAAGTCGTATCCGTACATCAAAATCACGAACGAACCTTATCCGCGTTTACTCACGACGCGGAAGCTGAAGCGGGACGGCGGCTTCTATTTCGGTCCGTATCCGAACGCCTATGCCGCCAACGAGACGAAACGGTTACTGGATAAACTGTATCCGCTCCGGAAATGCCAACCGATGCCGCGCAAGCTCTGTCTGTATTACCATATCGGGCAGTGTCTCGGACCGTGCGAGCTCGCCGTCGACACGGACGAGCAAAAAGACATCGTCCAGGAGATTCGCCGCTTCCTGAACGGGGAGACGAGTGAGACGCTCGCCAAGCTCCAAGTCGATATGGGACGAGCGGCCGAAGACATGCAGTTCGAACGCGCCGCCGAGCTCCGTGACCAAATCCGAGCGGTCGAGTCGATCATGAACAAACAAAATATGATCACGGCCGACCCGACAGCACGCGACGTCTTCGGCTATACGCTCGATCGTGGTTGGATGTGCGTCCAAGTGTTCTATATGCGGGGTGGCAAGATGATTGAGCGCGACGTGTCCCTGTTTCCGCTCCATGGCGAACCGTCTGAGGAGCTCGAGAGTTTCATCGTTCAGTTTTACGAGCAGAACGTATTGCCGAAAGAAGTGCTCGTCCCTGAGATCGTCCGCATCGAGCTGTTGAACGAGGCGATCGGGACGAAAGTGATGCAACCGAAGCGTGGCGCGAAGCGGCAGCTGCTCGACCTGGCGACGAAAAACGCCAGCATCGCCTTGAACGAGAAGTTCGAGTTGCTCGCCCGAGATGAAGAACGGACGCTCCTCGCCATGCGTGAACTCGGTGAGGCGATCGGGATCCCGAACTTGTCACGCGTCGACATCATCGATAACGCCAACATCCAAGGGGCTGACGCCGTCTCAGCGCTCGTCGTCTTCGAAGATGGCAAACCGCTCAAAAAAGAGTATCGCAAGTATAAAATTCGGACCGTCCAAGGGCCGGATGACTATGAGACGATGCGCGAAGTCGTCCGGCGTCGTTTCCGTCGCCTGTTGACAGAAGAGAAGCGTCTGCCGGACCTGCTGTTGATCGATGGCGGGATTGGACAGTTGAATGCCGCCCTCGACGTCCTGCAAAACGAGTTCGGACTCGACGTACCGGTCGGCTCGCTCAAGAAAGATGATCGTCACCGGACGAGCCAGCTCTTGTTCGGGGAAGGCGGCGGCGTCATCGAACTGAACTCGCGTTCGAGCGCGTTCTATTTGCTCCAACGTATGCAAGACGAGGTCCACCGCTTCGCCATCACGTTCCACCGCAGTTTGCGGACGAAGAAGATGACGAAGTCGGTGCTCGACGATATCCCGGGCGTCGGGCCGAAGCGGCGTCAACAGTTGATCCGCCATTTCGGGTCGATGAAGCAGATCCGGCTCGCCTCGCTCGAACAGTTGAAGGAAGCGGGCCTGCCTGAGAAACTGGCAGAGACCGTGATCCAATACGTCCATGAAGAGACGGACGAGTAAAAAAAGAAGAGCCGATGCGGTCGCATCGGCTCTTCGTCATTCATACGTATCTTTTCGGTCTAGTTGGACGGTGATCTGGACGGCCTTGCGCGCCACATCGGCGTAGCCCTCGGCGACGCATTGGAAACGACCGGCAATCTGCTCGGCTAAAAAGCCAGCTTCAAGCTGGAAGTAGCCGGTTGCCTTTTCTTGGGTCGCGGGTGGGGGAATGAGTTCGAACAAGAACTTATTTCCTTTTTCTTTCAAGAGCGTCAATTGCCCCCAGCCGGCCTCGGTAAAGAAGGCGCTCAGTTCATCGTTCGTCATGACCGGGAACTTGCGTGCGACCCGTTTGCCCGACCAATAGATGACTTGGGCGTAGTCGTCCCCGAGCAAATCCGTCAACACATAATCGCGAAGCAGTTCGATCGCGAAAGTGGGTTGGCTCATCGTTTCCATCTTCTTCCATCACTCCATTCTCTCTATACCATTATAACGACGAATCGCCTTTTGGTCACCGGGTATTTTGCAAAAGAATGTGTCACAAATCGGTCGGGTTGTCTTGTCATACAAAATTCACAAGAGTAGAATAGGAGACAGAAAGCTATATTTACATTTGAAAACGCTTTTATTTACAAAACGAGCCAAGGGCTCGTACAAAGGGGGAACTAGAATGGCAACGCGTCGTGACTACTTCAGTCGTAAAGTCCATTCGCTACTTGGGGTCATTCCAATCGGCCTGTTTTTGATCGTTCACTTGTCGGTCAACTACTATATCGTCGATGGGGTGGAATCGTTCAACAAGGCAGCAAAATTTATGGAGAGCTTACCGTACTTGTACTTCCTTGAAGTAACCATCATCGCTTTGCCGATGATTTTCCACGGTGTGTATGGCGTGTATTACGCGTTTCTCGGTTCGATTAACACGAACCGTTACTCATACGCCCGCAACTGGATGTACATGCTCCAACGCTTCACGGGCGTCTTCCTCGTCATCTTCATCGCATGGCACGTTTGGGAAACGCGCTTGGCGAAGTTGCGTGGCGTCGAGGTGAACGCGGAGATGATGCAAAACATCGTCGACAATCCGCTCATGCTCATCTTCTACATAGTCGGGATCCTCTCGGCTACGTTCCACTTCGCGAACGGTCTTTGGTCGTTTGCCATCACGTGGGGCATCACACAGTCGCCTCGTTCACAGCGCTTCATGAGCTATGTCTCAGGCGCCGTCTTCTTGGCACTATCTTTTGTCGGCATCCGTTCAATCTTGACGTTCGCGGGCATCTTGTAATTAGGGGGAAAAGTTCATGGCAAATCAAAGTTTGATCGTCATCGGTGGCGGTCTGGCTGGACTCATGGCGACAATCAAGTCGGCTGAGATGGGTGTTCCGGTAAAACTATTCTCGCTTGTACCGGTCAAGCGTTCACATTCAGTTTGTGCACAAGGCGGCATCAACGGTGCCGTCAACACGAAAGGGGAAGGGGATTCTCCTTGGCAACACTTTGATGACACGGTTTATGGGGGCGACTTCCTCGCCAACCAACCGCCGGTCCAAAAGATGGCGGAAGCGGCACCGAAAATCATTCACATGTTCGACCGGATGGGTGTCATGTTCAACCGGACGCCAGAAGGTCTCCTTGACTTCCGTCGTTTCGGCGGCACGCTCCATCACCGCACGGCTTATGCCGGTGCGACGACCGGACAACAGCTCCTCTACGCGCTAGACGAGCAGGTCCGTCGCTATGAGGCACAAGGTCTCGTCGAGAAGTATGAGGGCTGGGAGTTCCTCCGGGCCATCATCGACGAAGAAGGCATCTGCCGTGGCGCGGTCTGTCAGGATTTACGCTCGATGGAAATTAAAGCGTTCCCATCGGATGCGGTCATCCTCGCGACAGGCGGCCCGGGTGTCATCTTCGGCAAATCGACGAACTCGGTCATCAATACCGGTCAAGCGGCTGGAGCGGTCTATCGTCAAGGTGCGGTATACGCGAACGGCGAGTTCATCCAAATTCACCCGACGGCAATCCCAGGGGACGACAAACTTCGTCTCATGAGTGAGTCGGCACGTGGAGAGGGTGGACGTGTCTGGACGTATAAAGACGGCAAGCCATGGTACTTCCTTGAAGAGAAGTATCCAGCTTACGGAAACCTCGTGCCGCGTGATATCGCGACGCGTGAAATTTTCGACGTCTGTGTCAACCAGAAACTCGGCGTCAACGGCGAGAACATGGTCTACCTCGATCTTTCGCATAAAGATTCGAAAGAGCTCGACATCAAGCTCGGCGGGATCCTTGAGATTTACGAGAAGTTCGTCGGCGATGATCCACGGAAAGTTCCGATGAAAATCTTCCCGGCCGTTCACTATTCAATGGGCGGACTCTGGGTCGACTATGATCAAATGACGAACATCCCAGGGCTATTCGCAGCCGGCGAATGCGATTACTCGATGCACGGTGCGAACCGTCTCGGCGCGAACTCGCTCTTGTCTGCCGTATACGGCGGAATGGAAGCCGGTCCTGCGGCGGTCAACTATATGCGCGGTCTCGACCAAGCGACGGAGAGCGTGCCAGAAGCGCTCTTCAACTTCAACGAGCGTGAAGAAATCGAGCGGTTCAACGACATTCTCGCGATGGACGGTACGGAAAACGCCTACCAAATCCACCGTGAGCTCGGCGAACTCATGACCGATAACGTCACGGTCGTTCGTTACAACGACAAGCTCGAGGCGACGGACCTCAAACTCCGTGAGCTTCGTGAACGCTTTAACAACATCTCCGCGACCGATACGGCCCGCTGGAGCAACCAAGGGGCATCGTTCATCCGACAGCTCGACCACATGCTCGACCTCGCGCGTGTCATCACGCTTGGCGCTTTGAAACGCGACGAGAGCCGTGGTGCCCATTACAAACCGGACTTCCCGGAACGTGATGACGAGCGCTTCATGAAGACGACGATGGCACGTTACAACGAAGGGGAAGTCGATATCTCGTTCGAAGAAATCGACGTTTCGTTAATCCCGCCACGTAAACGGGATTACTCGAAGAAAGGGGCGAAGACGAAATGACGACGCCGATGCAAGCAGAGCAAAAAGACATTCGTTTTATCATTGAACGCCAGGACGGACCGGACCAAGCCGCTTATACGGAAGAGTTCACCGTTCCTTACCGTCCGAACATGAACGTCATCTCGGCGTTGATGGAAATCCGCCGGAACCCGGTCAATGCGAACGGGGACAAGACGACACCGATCAACTGGGACATGAACTGTCTCGAAGAAGTGTGCGGTGCCTGCTCGATGATCATCAACGGCAAGCCGCGCCAATCGTGTACGGCACTCGTCGATAAGCTCGAGCAGCCGATCCGTCTTGCACCGATGAAGACGTTCCCGGTCGTCCGTGACCTTCAAGTCGACCGTCAGCGCATGTTCGACGCGTTGAAAAAAGTGAAGGCATGGGTTCCAATCGATGGGACGTACGACCTCGGACCAGGACCGCGGATGCCAGAGAACAAACGTCAATGGGCGTATGAACTATCGAAATGTATGACGTGCGGTGTCTGCCTCGAGGCATGCCCGAACGTCAATGACAAGTCGAACTTCATCGGACCGGCCGCGATCTCGCAAGTCCGTCTCTTCAACTCGCATCCGACCGGCGCCTTCCACGCGGAGGACCGTCTCGAAGCGCTCATGGAAGACGGCGGCATCATGCAGTGCGGAAACGCACAAAACTGTGTCGAAGTTTGTCCGAAAGGCATCCCGCTCACAACGTCGATCGCTGCGATGAACCGTCAGACGACGCTTCATTCGTTCAAGTCGTTCTTCGGTAGCGACAAAGGCCGCACCGGTTCTGCGGTCGAGGCGTAAGGGGTACGGATGACGAAGTACTTCCGGGAAGCCGATTGGGAAACACGTGTCAGAGCAGGGGTCGCGCTAGATGTCAAAGTCCGATTCTCGGAGTGCGACCCGTACGGTCACATGAATAACACAATTCCGTTCATCTATTTCGAAGATGCACGAATTGAGTTGCTAGAGGAGACAGGATTTTCGTTGCAAGACGGGTTCGTCGTCGTGGCGGATGCCCAGTGCGACTATGTTCGCCAAGTGATGCCGCGCCAGTCGATCAAGGTGTATGCCAATGTCTTGACGGTCGGAAACACTTCATGTGATATTCATTACGGGGCATATGATGGAGACCAACTCATGTTCGCGGGACGTACGAGCCTCGTACACTTGTCGAAATCCGGGCGTCCGATCGAATGGACTCCAGAATATAAAAATCGCTTGCAGAATTTTTGCGAATCCGCTATCATTTGATAATGAGTTCACAAACAATTATTCTGCGGGTTCACCTGCAGAATTGAAATTTGAAGGGAGACCTCACGTCATGGAAAAAACGTTCACAGTCGTTGCAGATTCAGGAATTCACGCTCGTCCAGCTACACAGTTGGTAAACACAGCTTCTAAATTCCAATCAGATATCAACCTTGAGTACAACGGTAAGACAGTAAACCTCAAGTCGATCATGGGTGTACTTTCACTCGGAATCGCAAAAGATTCTACAATCAAAATCACTGCAGCTGGTGACGATGCAGAAGAAGCGATTAACACGCTTTCTGACATGCTCACAAGCGAAGGTCTTGCTCAGTAATTGAGCGATGGACGAGGCGGCCAATCGGCTACCTCGTCTTTTTTGTTTGTCACGAGACCGTTTCTTTTTCACAATCGGCTTTTTTGGTAAGATAGATAGGAATGGAAGTGATGATCATGAAACGAGCGATTGGAGTACTCGATTCAGGAGTTGGCGGCTTGACGGTGGTCAAAGAACTGATGCGCCAACTACCGAAAGAAGAAATCATCTATATCGGCGACACGGAACGGTGCCCGTACGGCCCGCGCCCGCACGATGAGATTGAAGCCTATACGTGGGAACTGATCGAGTTCCTGTTAAGTAAAAACGTGAAGATGATCGTCATCGCCTGTAACACGGCGACAGCGGTCGTCTTGAAAGAGGCGCGCAAACGCCTCAACATCCCGGTCATCGGGGTCATCGACCCGGGAGCCCGGGCGGCCGTCAAAGGGACGCGCAATAAACATATCGGCGTCATCGGCACGAAGATGACGATCGAGAGTAACTCGTACGAGACGGCACTCCGGCACGTGGCCGGCGAAATCGATGTGTATTCGCTCGCCTGTCCGCCGTTCGTTCCGCTCGTCGAGGCCGGCGAACTAGACGGAGAACGAGTCCGCGACATCGTCGCTGAGACGATTCGTCCGCTCCAGTCGTCCGAGATGGACACACTCATCCTTGGGTGCACCCACTATCCGCTACTCGCGCCGGTCATTCAAGACGTCGTCGGACCAGACGTCCACTTGATCTCGTCCGGTGATGAGACAGCGCTCGAAGTGGCGGCCATCCTTGACTTTAAAGAGCTTGAGAACGACCTCGACACGGTCCCGGCGCATCAGTTTTATGCGACGGGGGATGTCGTCATCTTTGACCGTCTCGCGACAGAATGGCTCGGTCAGCCCGTGAAAGCGGAGAAAGTAGAGGTGTCCGGTGTCGATGCGTAACGAACGAAAACATGACGAGCTCCGGCCCGTCGAGATCGTCCCCCATGTGAACAAACATGCGGAAGGGTCGGTCCTCATCTCGATCGGTGATACGAAAGTCATCTGTACGGCGACCGTCGAAGAACGGGTCCCGAACTTCTTGCGCGGCAAGAAACAAGGCTGGATCAACGCCGAGTATTCCATGCTTCCACGCGCGACCGGCAACCGTACGGTCCGCGAATCGGTCCGCGGCAAACAGTCGGGACGGACGATGGAGATTCAACGGTTGATCTCGCGCGCGCTCCGCTCGGTCGTTGACTTAGAACGTCTTGGTGAGCGCACGATTTGGATCGACTGTGATGTCATCCAAGCCGATGGCGGGACGCGTACGGCTTCCATAACGGGTGGTTTCTGCGCCCTCGTCCTCGCGGTCGATGCGCTCATCCGTCAAGGTAAGCTCGACGACACGCCGATCAAAGAGGGCATTGCCGCCATCTCGGTCGGACGGACCGACGAACTGCTCCTCGACTTGAACTACGAAGAAGATGCGGCGGCCGAGGTCGACATGAACGTCGTCATGACGGCGAGCGGTCGCTTCGTCGAAGTGCAAGGGACAGGGGAAGAAGCGACGTTCACGTTGCTCGAGATGAACGAGATGCTCCACATGGCCCAAAGCGGGATCGAGACGCTGTTCAAAGCAGCAGAAGACGCGCTCGGTGCCTCGTGGTGGTATGTCGGGGAACAATTGGAGGAAACAACATGAAACTCATTGTCGCAACACGCAACAAAGGAAAAGTCGCAGAAATCGAAGGGATGCTCACACCGCTCGGTTTTGACGTCGAATCACTGTTAGATTATCCGGACGCACCTGAGACGGACGAGACGGGCACGACGTTCGAAGCGAACGCCGAGCTGAAGGCGACGGAGGCGGCTCGCTATTTCGGCCACGCCGTCCTCGCCGATGATTCAGGGCTCGAAGTCGATGCGCTCGACGGGGCACCTGGTGTCTATTCGGCCCGTTTCGCCGGACCGGAGAAGTCGGACGAGGCGAACAACGCGCTTCTTCTCGAGAAGTTGAACGGAGCTACAGATCGGACGGCCCGTTTCGTTTGTGCCCTCTGTCTCGCCAAACCATCAGGAGAGACGTTGACGGTTCGCGGCACAATCGAAGGGACAATCGGCTACGCGCCGCACGGGGAGAACGGTTTCGGTTACGACCCGCTCTTCATCGTTCCGTCACTTCACAAAACAGCAGCAGAACTTGAGCGCGACGAAAAGGCGGCGGTCAGTCACCGCGGCCAAGCATTACGAAAGTTAGAGGCAGAAATTATTCCGTTTATGGAGGGGTGACCTGTATGCGTTTTCTCGTAGTCAGTGACAGTCACGGATTGACAGAAGAACTATCGATCATCTTCAACCGGCACGAACAAGACATCGACGACGCGTTTCATTGTGGGGATTCCCAGCTCGCGCTCGTCGACGAGCACTTGCTCCCATATCGAACGGTACGCGGCAATTGCGACTTTGGTGGTGACCTTCCGCTCGAGCGGGTCGAGGAGACGGCTGAAGGGACGATTCTGATCGTTCACGGTCATCACCACGATGTGAAGTACGACTTGAACCGATTGCGTTACCGGGCCGAAGAGATTGGGGCGAACGTCGTCTTGTTCGGCCACTCGCATGTCGCCGGAGCCGTGATCGAGGGCGGGGTGCTCTACGTGAACCCGGGCTCGATTCGGATGCCGCGCGGACGGAGTGACAAGACGTATGCGCTGATCGATCTTGAGAACGGGCAGGCAACCGTCCGCTTTTATCGGTCGGAGGACGGTGCGGCCGTCGAAGATCTCGATGTGAGCGGAAAGCTTTAACGGAATGAAAAGAAGGAATTGACAGCAAACCATTTTTCTATTATAGTTTTCTTGTCAATGTCCCAATAGCTCAGCTGGATAGAGCAACGCCCTTCAAGACAAATAGGAGCCTTTATAGGGAAACAAAAACCTATAGAGTGGACGACACTATATCGGTGAAGCCTTAACAGATCATGCTGATGGTAATACCGAGGAAACTTATTTCCTTTCGGGGACAAGATGGTTCGAAGGACTAAAGGTCATTCTTTAGAGGTAGAGCCGTTGAAGGAGCAATTTGCTCGTGAGGTTCCGTAGAGACTACACGTGTCGCACCTGAAATGGTGAAGATATAGTCCAGACTACAAACAACACACGTTGGTGGCGAAAGCCATGGTGGTAAGCTAAGGCGTCGGTCGGGGGTTCGAATCCCTCTTGGGACACTTCCATTTAAAATAGAGATAGCCTCCACGGAGGTTGTCTCTTTTTTCGTTTTTCGGGGTATTGATTGACAACGAATCGATTCCTAAAGGAAGATGGAGATGAATGGAAAGGGTGTGGGGAGATGGCAAAAGAGCAAGCGTATCCGTTTCCAGGGAACTGGTCGCGGCTTCAGAAGATGATTCAAGAGGCTGACACGTCCGGGGAGCGGCAACGGGTCGAACCGATTCTATGGGATTGGTACGAGGCAGTGCCCGGCGATCCATTTATTTTCATGGAAATATTCCAATGTCTGATGGAACGACCGGAAGAACCGGAGACGCTCGAGAAACTCGAAGAGCTCGTCACGACACAGATGACGGTGGCAGAAGAACCTGCAGCCGGCGGGCTTCAAATCGCCCAGTACTTCATCATGCGTGACCAACCGTTCGAGGCGGCCCATTGGATCAACCTGTATCTCGAGTGGCAAGAAAAGACCGATCACGTCAACACGCAAGCGCATCAAGTACTCCAAGTGTTGAAATTGACCGAGTTCCCAGCCGCGATCGCCAAAGTGAAGCGCATCCTAAACCGAGGCGGGATCGGAGAACAAATCGAGACGCTCGAACACGTCCACTTCAATATCGATGATGTCCTCGACAACGTCTTGAGAGAGCTTCTCGTCGCGGAACGACCGAAGTTGATGAAGTTGATTGTGCTCCAAAAAGCGTTCGACGAGCTGCCGGTCATCGAATGGACGGACCTCGGGACGCGTCACCGATTGACGCATGACGAGGCGAAAATCCACACGGAAGCGTGGGAGACGATGGTCAACGGGTTGCAGCGGGCCGTATATGGCGACGAGATCGCGACGCAGCTACTCATGAACTACATGTATACGCACTATCCGTTCACGCCAAGGGAGGCGTCTGAGGTGGAGACAGCGATCGCTCAAGCGAAAACGGCCATCTTACAACATGAAGAAACAGACGGCCTTGCCGCTGAAATTCTTGAGGCGGACATGCGTTTCACCGAGGCGTTTCTAGACTAAATCCTTGTGTGCAGTCGTCGGATTTATGCTATAATACGGATTGTTGTACATTTTTGTACGTATAAACGAATTGTTGGAGGGACTTAGCATGACAGCAAAATGGGAAAAAACATCAGGTAGCCAAGGCGTACTCACGTACGAAGCACCTGCAGAAGCTTTTGATAAAGCAGTTGACGCCGCATTCAAAGATGTCGTCAAAACTTTGAACGTGCCTGGCTTCCGTAAAGGGAAATTGCCACGCCCAATGTTCAACAAAATGTACGGAGAAGAAGCACTCTATCAAGATGCGCTCGATATCCTCTACCGTGACACAGTTCAAGGTGCGGTCGAAGAAGCTGGTTTCGAACCAATCGCTCTCGAAAACATCGATGTAGACGGCACGCTCGAAAAAGGCCAACCTGTAACGTTCAAAGTAACGTTCGTTGTTGAGCCAGAAGCTGAGCTTGGCGAATACAAAGGTCTCGAGTACGAAGCTGTTGAAACAACAGTCACTGACGAAGAAGTTGCAGCTGAACTTGACGCGCTTCAACAGCAAGGCGCAGAGCTTGCTGTCAAAGAAGGCGCAATCGAAAACGGCGATACAGCTGTCTTTGATTTCGCAGGTTTCGCTGACGGAGAGCAATTCGAAGGCGGCACGGCTGAAAACTACACGCTCGAAATCGGTTCAGGCCAATTCATCCCTGGATTCGAAGAGCAAATGGTCGGCTTGACGGCTGGCGAAGAAAAAGACGTTGAAGTAACATTCCCTGAAGAGTACCACGCTGACAACTTGGCGGGTAAACCAGCGACATTCAAAGTCAAACTTCACGAAGTCAAAGCGAAGCAAGTTCCTGAGCTCGACGACGAGTTCGCAAAAGACATCGACGAGTCAGTTTCATCACTCGACGAGTTGAAAGCGAAAATCCGTGAGCGTTTAGAAACTGCGAAGAAACAAGAAGCGGAAGGCACAATGCGCGACCAACTCGTCGAGCAGGCAACAGCTAACGCAACAATCGACGTACCTGCAGTACTCGTTGACCAAGAAGTAGACCGTATGGTTCAAGAGTTCGGCACACGTGTTTCTTCACAAGGAATCGACCTCAACATGTACTTCGAACTCACTGGTACTTCTGAAGAAGCGATGCGCGAAGAGATGAAAGAGCAAGCTGAAGAGCGCGTTAAAGCTCGTCTCGTCTTGAAAGCAATCGCTGAGAAAGAAGCGATCGAAGTGTCTGACGAAGATGCTGAGAAAGAACTCGAAGAAATGTCTAAACTTTACAACATCGCACCGGATCAACTCCGCACGATGCTCGCGCCACAAGGCGGAATCGAGACACTTAAAGGTGACCTCAAATTCCGTAAAGCGATCGACGTTCTCGTTGAAAACGGGAAAGCGAAGTAATCGGATGACAGAAGGACGGCTGCTCAGCAGTCGTCCTTTTTTGCGTCACGACACTTTGCATGTGTTTATCTTTGATGAAGTGATTTGTTCATGCTACAATTATTGCAACGCAGAGATGTAAATGTTTTTTCGAGAGTGCTTTGCACCTGAAAATACAAATAGGCGATTTATCGCACTTACATCCATTTTCATTCAGAAGGGGTGTACCGAATGTTCAAATTTAACGAGGAAAAGGGACAACTTAAATGCTCGTTTTGCGGGAAATCGCAAGAACAAGTCCGTAAACTAGTCGCCGGTCCTGGCGTATACATTTGTGACGAATGTATTGAACTTTGCAATGAAATCGTTGAGGAAGAGCTCGGTGTCGAAGAAGAAGTCGAATTCAAAGACATTCCAAAACCACAAGAGATCCGCAACACTCTAGACGAGTACGTCATCGGTCAAGACCGCGCGAAACGTGCGCTTTCGGTAGCCGTTTACAACCACTATAAACGCATTAACGCCGGTGGCCGTTCTGATGATGTCGAGCTTTCGAAGTCGAACATCGTGATGATCGGACCAACTGGTAGCGGTAAGACGCTTCTCGCTCAAACGATGGCTCGCGTTTTGAACGTCCCGTTCGCAATCGCGGACGCGACGAGCTTGACGGAAGCCGGTTACGTCGGGGAAGACGTCGAGAACATCTTGCTCAAGCTGATCCAGTCAGCAGACTACGATGTCGAGAAGGCTGAAAAAGGGATCATCTATATCGATGAAATCGATAAGATTGCCCGTAAGTCGGAAAACCCATCGATCACGCGTGACGTGTCAGGTGAGGGTGTCCAGCAAGCCCTTCTCAAAATCCTTGAAGGTACGGTCGCGAGCGTACCGCCGCAAGGTGGACGGAAGCATCCGCATCAAGAGTTCATCCAAATCGATACGACGAACATTCTCTTCATCGTCGGCGGCGCATTCGCTGGCATCGAATCGGTCGTCAAACGCCGGATCGGGAAGAAAGTCATCGGATTTGGGAACGATCAAGAAAACCGCGAGTTGACGCAAGAAGACTTGCTCGCCCGCGCCCTTCCGGAAGACCTTCAGAAATTCGGATTGATCCCTGAATTTATCGGTCGTCTCCCGGTCATGGCGACGCTCACGACACTTGACGAGGAAGCACTCGTCGAGATCTTGACGAAGCCGAAGAACGCCCTCGTTCGTCAGTACGAGAAAATGCTCGAACTCGACGATGTCGAACTCACGTTCACAGACGAGGCGTTGGTTGAAATCGCCAAGCTTGCGATCAAACGTAAGACAGGCGCACGCGGTCTCCGCTCGATTATCGAAGAAATGATGCTCGATGTGATGTTCACTGTCCCATCGCGCGACGATATCGAGAAAGTCATCATCACGGATGAAACGATTACGGGTCTTGCCGGTCCGAAATACGTGCTTCGCGATGGCACTGTCGAACAGACAGGCGACAATAAAGAGACAGCATAATTTTTAACGAAAAAGGCTCAAACACTCGGCACATCCGAGTTTTGGGCCTTTTTGCACAGGAGGCGTTGTAATGGAACAGTTACCAATTCTTCCTTTGCGTGGAGTCGTCGTGTATCCGCTCATCGGCGTGACAATCGACGTGGGGCGTCCGCTTTCGCTGCGGGCACTCCTTGCCGCAAAGGAACACGAGACAGATTTGATTGTCGTGACCCAAAAAGAGACAGGCAAAGAATCACCTGACCCAGAAGACTTGTATGCGATCGGGACGCGCGTCCATATCGCCAAGATGAGCGAGCTGTCGAATGAGACGGTCCGCGTGCGTCTTGTCGGAAAAGAGCGCGTCAAGATCAACTCGATTGAAGAGACGAAAGAAGGCTGGTTCGCTGACGTCGACACGATTGAAGTCGTTGAAGGGGAAGAAGTTGAACGGACGGCACTCGTGCGCCTGTTGAAAGAACAGTTCGGTAAGCTCGTCGGGACGATCAAAGGGTTGTCACCGGACGAACGGCGCCGTTTTGAGATGTATGAACGGCTCGAGTCATTGACCGATTATATCGCTTCCAAACTCGACGTCGATGTCGACATCCGCCAAGCGATGCTCGAAGAAGCAGATGCGGTCAAACGTGGCTTGGAGCTGCTTGAGATCATGACGCATGAAGTCGAAATCATCGAGCTCGAGCAAGAGTTGCGCGAACGGACGAAGAAGACGATCGAGCAAGCGCAGAAAGAATATTATTTGCGTGAACAGATGAAGACGATTCAGCAAGAGCTCGGCGACCAGTCGCAAGAGTCTGAGCCGAACCGTCTCCGTGAGAAACTCGAGGCGCTCGATTTGCCGGAGACGACACGGAAGAACGTCATGCGTGAAGCCGAGCGGTTGAATGTCGTCCCGGCGACGTCACCCGAATATGCGGTCATCCGCAACTACCTCGACTGGATCGCCTCGCTCCCATGGGGCATCGAGACGGAAGATAAACTCGACGTCAAACATGCGGCCGACGTTTTGGATGACGACCATTACGGGCTCGAGTCGGTGAAAGACCGAATCCTCGAGTACTTGGCGGTCCGTCAGTTGACGAACTCGCTACGTGGTCCGATTCTTTGTCTCGCCGGACCTCCAGGGGTCGGGAAGACGTCGCTCGCTCGGTCGATCGCGTCGGCGCTCGAGCGTCACTTCGTCCGTGTCTCGCTCGGCGGGGTACGTGATGAGGCCGAGATTCGGGGTCACCGCCGCACGTACATCGGGGCGATGCCAGGCCGCGTGATCCGTGGCTTGAAACAGGCTGAAAGCAAAAACCCGGTGTTCTTGCTCGATGAGATCGATAAGATGGCGTCAGACTTCCGGGGCGACCCGGCGTCGGCCATGCTCGAAGTGCTCGACCCGGAACAGAACGTCTCGTTCTCGGACCACTACATCGAAGAACCGTTCGACTTGTCGAACGTGCTCTTCATCGCGACAGCGAACGATGTCTCGCAAATCCCGGCACCGCTCCTCGACCGGATGGAACTCATCCAGATTGGCGGCTACACGGAACTCGAGAAAGTCGAGATCGCCAAGCGCCACTTGGTACCGAAGCAATATAAAGAGCACGGCTTGAAGAAGAGCCAGCTTACGATCAAAGAGGACGCACTGTATGAGGTCGTCCGCCGTTATACGCGCGAGGCCGGCGTCCGGAACTTAGAACGGGTCATCGGTTCGCTTTGCCGGAAAGCGGCGAAACAAATCGCGATCGGCGAGAAGAAGCGCGTCACCGTCTCGTTGAAGAGCCTTGGCGATTACCTCGGGAAACCGAAGTACCGCTACGGGAAGGGTGAGACGGAAGATTCAATCGGAGCCGTCACTGGACTCGCCTATACGGCGTTCGGAGGCGACACGCTCACGATTGAAGTCGCGCTCGCGCCAGGCAAGGGCAAGTTGCAGTTGACGGGGAAACTCGGTGACGTCATGCAAGAATCGGCGCAGACGGCGTACAGCTACGTCCGTTCAAACGCGGAACGGTTCGGGATTGACCCGACGTTCTACGAGCGTCAAGACGTGCATATCCACGTCCCGGAAGGTGCCGTCCCGAAAGACGGCCCATCGGCCGGGATCACCATCGCGACGGCGCTCATCTCGGCCTTGACCGGGAAGAAAGTCCGCCGTGACATCGGCATGACCGGAGAGATCACCCTCCGTGGCCGTGTCCTGCCAATCGGTGGATTGAAAGAGAAAGCGCTCGCCGCACACCGGGCTGGCTTGACGACGATCGTCATTCCGAAAGACAATGAGCGGGACATCGATGACATTCAAGACACCGTCCGTGAGAAACTGACGTTCGTCCCGGTCACGACGCTCGATCAAGTATTAGAAGTAGCATTTGGAGGAAATTAAATGAAAATCACTAAAGCAGAATTTGTCACGAGTGCCGTCGCACCGGACCATTACCCGATTCACGAGTTGCCGGAAGTCGCACTCGCCGGACGTTCGAACGTCGGGAAGTCATCGTTCATCAACAAGATTTGTCAGCGCAAAGCACTCGCGCGGACGTCTTCAAAACCAGGGAAGACGCAGACGCTGAACTTCTTCAACATCAACGATGAGATCATGTTCGTCGACGTCCCGGGCTACGGTTACGCGAAAGTCTCGAAGACGGAGCGGGAGAAGTGGGGCGTCATGATGGAGCAATATTTGACGTCACAGAGCGCGCTCCGCGGCGTCGTCCTGTTAGTCGATATCCGTCATGAGCCATCAGGCGATGACGTGACGATGTACAACTTCTTGAAGCATTACGAGATCCCGGTCATCGTCGTGGCGACGAAGCTCGATAAAATCAAGAAAGCACAGCGTCAAAAACATGAGGCGGCCGTCAAGCGGAAGCTTCAGTTTGAATCGACGGACCGATTCGTCGCGTTCTCGGCGGAGACGGCCGAAGGGAAAGACGAGGCGTGGAAAGCGATTTACGATTTACTGACACGCGAAGAAGATTGATCGAAGACGAGGAATCTCCTCGTCTTTTTTGTTTTCAGGGTTACGCGAGCGGGTAAGTATCGTATAATTGTCCTAATTACATAAGACAAGAGAATACAGAACGAGGTGGAAAGATGCAAATCATGTTTCAAAACAAATGGTACCGCTTCTTATTTTGGACGCTGACGATTTTCTTGGTCATCTTGGTCGGGACGGAAATTTCTTTCGTGTTCGAACCGATTCAAGTTATTTTGGCGCTCGTCACGGTACCGCTCATCATTGCTGGACTTTTCTATTATTTCTTAGTCGGGATTGTCGACTTCTTAGAGAAACGGATGGAAGGTAAACGTCCGCTCGCCGTCGGCATCACGCTCGGGGGGCTCGTGCTGATCTTTACGCTCGTCTTCAGCATCCTCGGACCGGTGCTCGGGGAGCAGGTCACATCGCTCGTCAATGCGATGCCGAGTATCGCCAAAGAGTTGCAGGAGCAGGCGTTCGCCGTCCGTGACTCACTCATGCAAAACGAGTTCTTATCACGCTTCATCGCCGAGAACGATGATATGTTCACCGACTTCACGAACAACGTCACGACGTACCTCGGTGATATCTTCGGGAACATTGCCTCATCGCTCGGCCAATTCGTCGGCTTCATCACGTCGGCCGTCATCACGATTGTCGTCATTCCGTTCATGCTTCTATACATGCTTCTCGATGGAAAACGTCTTCCGGACTCAATCGTCAAGCTGTTGCCGTCGAGCTATGAGAAGGAGACGCGTAACATCCTGCATGACATGCATACGACGGTTAAAAACTACGTCCATGCCCAGTTGATCGTGGCGTTCTTCGTCGGAATCACCTCGCTCATCGGGCTCTGGATTATCGGCGTCGATTATGCCATCTTGCTCGCGCTCTTCATGATGGTGACGAACATCATCCCGTACGTCGGACCGTTCCTCGGTGCGGCACCGGCTGTCGTCGTCGCCTTCATCCAAGACCCGATCAAAGTACTCTGGGTCATCGTCGTCATCATCATCGTCCAACAGATTGAAGCGAACGTCATCTCACCGCTCATTCAAGGGAAGACGCTGAAGGTGCACCCGTTGACGATCATCATCGTCTTGCTCGTCGCCGGAAACTTGGCCGGGATTATCGGGATGCTGATCGCCGTTCCGTTCTATGCGGTGGCAAAAGTCGTCGTTCAAAACATCGTCCGGATTTACAAGCTGAGGGAACGAAAGCATTACCTTGAAGCGGAAGAGGAAGATGAGAAGCCAGAGAGTCAAATCATTACCGATCCATCCTCTTTAAAATGAGGAATCAAGTAGAAATGGTCTTCATGTCCGTTTCTACTTTTTTTTGTCACAAAAAGTTCTTAAATTATTTCACAAAAATCGAACAGAAGATTATAGTTCCTAAATAAAAATTGTTATAATGTACGGTAGAGATGTAAAAAAGAAGAGACAACCGTCGGTGGATTTTGGATGAGGGGAAGAGGTACATGCATATTGTCGTCGTTGGACTAAATAACAAGACAGCCCCTGTCGCGATTCGGGAGCAGTTCTCGTTTGGGGAGCAAGAAATCGTGGACGCGATGATTGCGCTTCGCGAAGAGAAGAGCATATTTGAATCGGTTATTTTGTCGACTTGTAACCGGACGGAGCTATACGTCGTCACAGACCAGCTCCACACCGGACGTTATTATACTAAACGCTTTTTAGCGAACTGGTTCGATTTAGAGATGGACCAATTCACACCGTATTTGTCGATTCGTGAAGGAGAAGAGGCGATTCGCCACTTGTTCCGTGTCACGTCTGGACTCGATTCGATGATTATTGGGGAAACACAGATTTTAGGTCAAGTGAAATCGAGCTTCTTCCGCGCCCAAGAGAACGGGACGACGGGAACGGTGTTCAACAAACTGTTCAAAGAGGCCGTGACGCTCGCCAAACGCGCCCATACCGACACACAAATTGGGGAAATGTCGGTATCGGTCAGCTCGGCGGCGGTCGCACTCGCCCAAGAGATGTACGCGTCGCTCGACGACAAACAAGTCGTCGTCGTCGGTGCCGGTGAGACAGGCGAGTTGACAACGCTCAACTTGTTCGAGGCCGGTGCGAAACAGATTGCCGTCTTCAATCGGACCGAGAGCAAAGCGAAAGCAGTTGCCGATAAGTTCGAAGGGCGGGCCCATTCGATTCGTGAGATCGCCTGCGGCTTACTCGACGCCGATATTTTGATCAGCTCGACCGGTGCGAAAGATGCAGTCATCGCCTATGATGACGTCGCCGCAGCGCAATTGCTCCGCCGAGAACGTCCACTTTTGTTAATCGACATTGCTGTGCCGCGAGATATCGATCCAGCGGTCCGGGCACTTCCGGGTGTCCATTTGTTCGATGTGGATGACTTGAACGGTATCGTCAACAAAAACTTGGCGGCCCGTCTCGTCGAAGCGGAGAAGATTGAAATCAAAATCGACGAGGCGATCCAAGAGTTTCAAACATGGCTCGTCACGCTCGGTGTCGTCCCGATTATGAACGAGTTGCGCGCCCGCGCCCTCACCGTTCAAGAAGAGACGATGGAAAGCCTCGAACGCAAGCTTGACCATCTATCGGACCGGGATAAAAAAGTCATCGGCAAACATATGAAGTCAATCATCAACCAAATGCTTCGTGAACCGATCGATTATATCAAAGACGCGGCCGCACAACCGGATGCGAACACACGCATCAACCAGTTCGTCGAGACGTTCGGCCTTGAAGTCGACGTCCCGGACGTCGAACCAGAAATGGAAGAGACGGAAGCGATGTCAGCGAAAGCACCACTCCGCGCCTTGATGCGCTAATACAAAATCAAAAAAGGCGGCGAATCTCGTCGCCTTTTTCTATGAAGGGGATATGGACTATGCGTAAAATTATCGTCGGCTCACGCCGCTCACAACTTGCGATGACACAGACGAAATGGGTCATCGACCAATTGAAGAAAGCTGGGGCGCAAAACGAGTTCGAAATCAAAGAGATCGTGACGAAAGGCGACCAAATCGTCAATGTCCAGTTGTCAAAAGTCGGCGGCAAAGGATTGTTCGTCAAAGAAATCCAACAACAGATGATTGCCGGGGACATCGACTTCGCCGTCCACAGCATGAAAGACGTCCCGGCCGAGTTGCCGGAAGAACTCTATATCAGCTGTATGCCGAAGCGGGTCGACGCTCGTGACGTGCTCATCTGCGAGAACGGCTATACGTTCGAGACGCTCCCGGAAGGTGCCGTCATCGGGACGAGCTCACTTCGTCGCGGTGCCCAAATGCTCGCCGCCCGCCCGGACTTCGAGATTCAATGGATCCGCGGCAACATCGACACGCGTCTCAAAAAACTCGAGACGGAAAACTTCAACGCCATCTTGCTCGCCAAAGCTGGGCTCGAACGGATGGGGTGGACGGACCGTGTCGACTTCGAGGCGCTTGACGCCGACATGATGGTCCCGGCCGTCGGACAAGGTGTGCTCGCCATCGAGAGCCGGAAAGAGGATGCTGAAGTGACGGCGATTCTACAATTGCTCCACGATGACGTGACGGCGAAAGCCGCGACGGCGGAGCGGACGTTCCTCAAAGCGATCGAAGGCAGCTGCCACGTTCCGGTCGGCGGTTACGCGACGGTCGACGGGGACGACGTGACGCTCACTGGGCTCATCGCTTCAGTCGACGGCAAAGAAGTGCTTCGCGTGACGAAGACGTCATCTGACGTGATCGCACTCGGCAACGACGTGGCAGACGATTTGCTTGGACGCGGCGGGCGTGAAATTCTCGCCTCGGTCAATGCGTGACGTCTGGTACACAGGGACAAAACGACTGACCGCTACGCAACGAGCCCGGCTCACCGCGAGCGGTCTTTCCGTTCATCACGTCCCGCTCATCGAGACGAGATTGACGTACAATCAGATGCCGATCAGCCGATTCGATTGGCTCGTCGTGACGAGCCAGACGGCGGTGCCAGCGCTCCGTGACGTCCCGCGCGACGTCCGGGTCGCGGCCGTCGGGGAGAAGACGAAACAAGCACTCGAGGCCGTCGGCTTCACCGTCGCGCTCATGCCGGATACATTTACGGGCGAGGCGTTATTCCGCGATTTGGCGAGTGCCGTCGATGAGGGTGATATCGTCTTGTTCGCCCGAGGCGATTTGGCGAACACGGATCATATGAAGCAACTCGCAAACGTCCACGACTGGGTCGTCTATGAGACGATTGGCCGTGAACTGACGGGGACGGAAGTCGAGGCGCTCGAAGGAATCGAGGCGCTCCTCGTCCTCAGCCCATCCGCCGTTCGAGCACTCACGCCGTACCTCGAGCATTTCCATGGGACGTGGTACGCCATCGGTGAAGTGACCGAGCGCGCCGTCCGGGAAGTGTCGACGTTACCGGTCCGAGTGCCTGAGTGTTATACTATGGATGCATTAATACAGTGTATAGGGGAGGATTTTTCATGAACCAGTTCGACCGTCACCGTCGCCTTCGTTCATCGAAGTCGATGCGTGCACTCGTACGTGAAAACCATGTTCGGAAAGAAGATTTGATTTACCCGCTCTTCATCATCGAAGGGACAGACATTAAACGTGAAGTCAGCTCGATGCCAGGCGTCTTCAACTTCTCACTCGACCGCCTCGAGGATGAGATCAAAGAAATCGTCGACCTTGGCATTCAATCGGTGCTCTTGTTCGGGGTACCAGAACATAAAGACCCGGAAGGTTCAGAAGCGTATCACGACCACGGCATCGTCCAAGAAGCGATCCGCAAAGTGAAAGAGTGGGCGCCACAGCTCACGGTCATCGCGGACACGTGCCTATGTGAATATACGTCGACAGGCCATTGTGGCATCGTGAAGAACGGTGACGTCGATAACGACGCATCACTACCGCTTCACGTCCAGACGGCGATCACGCAAGCGCAAGCTGGCGCTGACATCATCGCACCGAGTTCGATGATGGACGGCTTCGTCGCCGCCATCCGTGAAGGGCTCGACCAAAACGGATTCAACCATATCCCAATCATGAGTTACGGTGTCAAGTACGCATCGGCGTACTACGGACCGTTCCGTGACGCAGCCCAATCGGCGCCTGGCGAAGGCGACCGCAAAGGCTATCAGATGGACCCGGCCAACCGTCGTGAAGCGTTCCGTGAATCACAGTCGGACGTCGAGCAAGGCGCCGACTTCATGATCGTCAAACCGGCGTTAGCGTTCATGGACATCATCCGTGACATGCGCGACTCACTCGATATGCCGATCGTGGCGTATAACGTGAGCGGCGAGTACGCCATGGTCAAAGCGGCTGCTTTGAACGACTGGGTCGATGAGCAACGGATCGTCATGGAGACGATGGTCGGCTTCAAACGGGCCGGCGCGGACCTCATCGTCACGTATTTCGCAAAAGACGTCTGTCGCTATTTGGAAGGAGACTACGCATGACCTACAAACAAACACGCTCAGAAGCGGCGTTCGAACAAGCACGTCCGCTCATGCCGGGCGGGGTGAACAGCCCGGTCCGTGCCTATAAATCAGTCGGTATGACGCCAATCTTCGCTGAACGCGGTGAAGGCTCACGCGTCTACGACATCGATGGCAACGAATATATCGACTACGTCCTCTCATGGGGACCACTCATCCTCGGCCACCGTGACCCGGTCGTCACGAAGGCGATTCAAGAGCAAGCCGAGAACGGCTGGACGTTCGGGACACCGACCGAGCTCGAGACGAAAATGGCCGAGCTTGTCATCGAGCGCGTTCCGTCAATCGAGATGGTACGCATGGTCAACTCGGGTACGGAAGCGACGATGGCGGCACTTCGCCTCGCACGCGGCTACACGGGCAAGACGAAAATCTTGAAGTTCGAAGGTTGCTACCACGGTCACGGCGACTCGCTCCTCATCAAGGCTGGTTCGGGCGTCGCGACGCTCGGTCTCCCGGACTCACCAGGTGTGCCGAAAGACTTGGCGAGCCAGACGCTCACGGTGCCGTATAACGATTTGGAGGCGCTCCGCATCGCGTTCGAGAAGTTCGGCGACGACATCGCTGGCGTCATCGTCGAACCGGCGGCCGGCAACATGGGCTTCGTGCCACCGCAACCTGGCTTCCTCGAAGGACTCCGCGAAATCACGGAACAGTACGGCGCACTCCTCATCTTTGATGAGGTCATGACCGGGTTCCGGGTCGGCTATAACTGTGCCCAAGGTTACTTCGGCGTCACGCCGGACTTGACGTGCCTCGGGAAAGTCATCGGCGGCGGCCTTCCGGTCGGTGCCTATGGCGGGAAACGCGAGATCATGGAACAAATCGCACCGCAAGGACCGATTTACCAGGCGGGTACGCTCTCAGGGAACCCGCTCGCGATGATTGCCGGCTACACGACGCTATCGCAACTCAAGCCTGAGCACTACGCTGAGTTCGAACGCAAAGCGGACCGTCTCGCCGAAGGCTATACGAAAGCGGCCGAGAAGTATAACATCCCGCACGACACAAACCGGGCCGGCTCGATGTTCGGGTTCTTCTTCACGAACGAGAAAGTGACGAACTTCGAGAAGGCGAAGACGGCGAACCTCGACTTGTTCCGCGCTTACTATCAGAAGATGGCGGCGCGCGGCGTGTTCTTGCCACCGTCACAGTTCGAAGGCTTGTTCCTCTCGACCGTGCATACGGACGAAGATATCGACCAGACGCTCGCAGCGGTCGACGCGACGTTCAAAGAGCTGCAACAAGAGTTTTCACTGTAATCTTGACGGAAACATCTTCTGTCGCTACAATTGTTTAACAGATACGATTAAAAGCTACGATGAGGAATAGTACGCAATCAACATCCTTTTTCAGAGACGCGGCCGCTTGGTGCGAGGCCGCGAAGGATGGTGCGGAAGTCGCCTCGGAGCTGACCTTTTGAATGAAGTAGGAAGGTCCGGTCCATCGACCGTTATTCGATTTTGAGGGCGCCACCTGTTGGCGAACTAAGGTGGTACCGCGGAAGATACGGCTTCTTTCGTCCTTAGCGTTAAGGACGAGAGTAGCCGTTTTTTTGTCCACATTATTAGAGGAGGTTGGGCATATGGCCAACGAGACAAACGAAATCACCATGCCGACGAAGTACGATCCAAGTGCGACGGAAGCGAAATGGTATGACTACTGGTTAGAGAACGACGTATTCAAAGCAGACGAGGACGATTCAAAACAGCCTTACACGATCGTCATCCCGCCACCGAACGTCACGGGGAAACTTCACCTCGGACACGCGTGGGACACGACGCTCCAAGACTTATTGACGCGCCTCAAGCGCATGCAAGGGTATGACGTCCTCTGGCTCCCAGGGATGGACCACGCCGGAATCGCGACGCAAGCGAAAGTCGAACAGAAGCTCCGTGAGGACGGCATCATGCGTTACGACCTCGGACGCGAGAAGTTCCTCGAGAAGACGTGGGAATGGAAAGACGAGTACGCCGACACGATCCGTGCCCAGTGGTCAAAACTTGGCCTCGGTCTCGACTACTCACGTGAGCGCTTCACGCTCGACGAAGGACTCTCGAAAGCGGTCCAGGAAGTGTTCGTCCGTCTCTATGAGAAAGGCTTGATTTACCGCGGCGAATACATCGTCAACTGGGATCCGGCGCAAAAGACGGCCGTCTCGGACATCGAGGTCATCTACCAAGAAGTCGAAGGCGCGTTCTACCACATGAAGTATCCGCTCGCTGACGGCTCAGGCCACATCGAGATCGCGACGACACGTCCGGAGACGATGCTCGGCGATACAGCCGTTGCCGTCAACCCGAAAGACGAGCGTTACGCGCACCTCGTTGGCAAGACGATCATGCTTCCGGTCATGAACCGTGAGATCCCGATCGTTGCCGACGACTACGTCGACATGGAGTTCGGTACAGGTTGCGTGAAGATCACGCCGGCGCATGACCCGAACGACTTCGAGATCGGGAACCGCCACGAACTCCCGCGCATCCTCGTCATGGACGAAGGCGGCAAGATGAACGAGAACGCCGGCAAGTACGAAGGGCTCGACCGCTTCGAATGCCGCAAGCAACTCGTCAAAGATTTAGAAGCGGACGGCACGCTCGTCAAGATCGAGCCGCACACGCACTCGGTCGGTCACTCGGAACGTTCAGGCGCAGTCATCGAGCCGTATCTTTCGAAACAGTGGTTCGTCGACATGGAGCCGCTCGCGAAAGCAGCGCTCGAAGCGCAAGGACATGACGACACGAAAGTCAACTTCGTCCCAGAGCGGTTCGAAGGCACGTACCTCCGTTGGATGGAGAACATCCGCGACTGGTGTATCAGCCGTCAACTTTGGTGGGGCCACCGCATCCCGGCTTGGTACCATAACGAGACAGGTGAAATCTATGTAGGGAAAGAAGCACCGGCTGACAGTGAGAACTGGCACCAAGACGAAGACGTGCTCGACACATGGTTCTCGTCAGCGCTCTGGCCGTTCTCGACGATGGGCTGGCCGGACACGGACTCAGCAGACTTCAAACGTTACTTCCCGACGAGCGCGCTCGTCACGGGTTACGACATCATCTTCTTCTGGGTATCGCGCATGATTTTCCAATCGCTCGAGTTCACTGGGAAGCAGCCGTTCAACGACGTGCTCATCCACGGTCTCATCCGCGACTCGGAAGGCCGCAAAATGTCGAAATCGCTCGGAAACGGCGTCGACCCGATGGAAGTCATCGACCAATACGGTGCGGACTCGCTCCGCTGGTTCCTCCTCACGGGATCGACACCAGGGAACGACCTTCGTTTCTATTGGGAGAAGATTGAATCGACATGGAACTTCGCGAACAAGATTTGGAACGCGAGTCGTTTCGCCCTCATGAACATGGACGGCATGAAGTATGAGGATATCGATTTGTCAGGTGAGAAGACGCTCGCTGACAAGTGGATTCTCACACGCTTGAACGACACGATCGACCAAGTGACGCGTCTCGTCGACAAGTACGAGTTCGGCGAAGCTGGCCGTTACTTGTACAACTTCATCTGGGAAGAGTTCTGTAACTGGTACATCGAGATGGCGAAACTCACGCTCTACGGTGAGGACGAGACGGCGAAAGCGACGACACGTTCTGTGCTCGCGTATACGCTCGACTCGATCATGCGTCTCATGCATCCGTTCATGCCGTTCCTCACAGAGGAAATCTGGCAGCACTTGCCGCACGAAGGCGACTCGATCGTCCGTGCGAGCTACCCGACACGTCGCGACGAGCTCCACTTCGCGGACTCGGTACCAGCGTTTGAAGCGGTCATGAACGTCATCCGTTCGGTCCGTAACATCCGTTCGGAAGTGAACGCACCAATGTCGAAACCGATTCAGCTCTTCATCGCGACGAGTGACGACACGACACAAGGTTACTTGAGCGAAAACGAAGCGACGATCGGCAAGTTCACGAACGCGACCGAGCTTGAAATCGGACGCGGCTTGACGGCTCCTGATAAGTCGATGTCGGCCATCATGACGGGTGCAGAACTGTTTATCCCGCTTGCTGACCTCATCAACTTCGAAGAAGAGATCGCCCGTCTTGAGAAAGAAGTGGCGAAGTACGAGAAGGAAGTCGAGCGCGTTCAGAAGAAACTCGGCAACCCAGGCTTCACTGGCAAGGCACCGGCTCACGTCATCGACGAAGAGAAGGCGAAAGAGAAAGACTACCTCGACAAGCGTGACGCGGTCCGCGCGCGTTTGGAAGAGTTGCGTAAGTAAGACATCAACCTTCTTTGGAGACTTGTTCTCCGAAGAAGGTTTTTTTGTCGTTTGGGAGAATTTAGGGAGGGAGACTAGGTAAAGGTGGACGTACCATGAGACGAATCGGAATGATATTAGGTTTGGCTGTGATGGGATTGAGCGGGTGTGTGGCGGAACGAGCTGCACCCATCGAACCGACGGAATCAAAAATCACGGTTAGCGTAAACAAAGAAGAAATTGATTCATCCGTTTCCGATGTTGAGGAAACGACGGCGAAAGAAGTGTTCGGCTCGATGATAGAGGACGTGCCGAAAGGGACCGTTCGACTACTCGATGCGGTCACGGCCCAATACACGCTTCAATATACGGACGGCACGTCCGAACGACCTTCGAGAGACGGCGTCTTCTATGAAATGGTCATCGATGACCTCGGGCTCATCGCCATCCAGTTACCAAACCGCGACGATGCGTTCGGTGTGTTCAACTATTCACGGGGCGAGGAATGGGTGTTGCATGGCATCCAAAACGTTACGATTCCCGAGACGGCCGAAAAAGTCCGGCACGGGTTGGATTTGTCCGAAGAGGAGCTCTTTGTCGCCTACCTCAACATGGATCAGCTGGAGCGACCGGTAGAGATGTGGACGTTGTATGATGAGACACAGCACATCACGATTTTAGCGACCGATGCGTTCAGTGTGGCGGACGGAGAATTGATTGAGCGGCGAGACGATTCAAATGCGCGGTATCGCTTGGATCAACCGGAAGGGAGAGGCTTGTTTTATCTGAATCAAGGCAAGCTCATCGTTTTGACGGGTGATGTGTCAGAAGAAGTATTGCTCAACCTCTCAGACTCGTTGCCGGAGGCGTCGTCGGCTGATTTTCCGCTGAAGCAATCCGAATAAAGTAACGAACCCCCGCCATCAAGAATGATGTTCGGGGTTTCGTTTGCGTCCAACGTAGATGATGCCAAATAAAACAATAACAATCATAGCATGGAGGAGTAACGGTTGAGGATGTCCGATGCGGAATAGATGAATCGCATAGACGACATAAAGGATGCTACCGAATCCTAGCAAGATGGAATAAAGAACCTTCATACGTCCTCTTCCTCCGGTTCTGTCCAAAACGGAAGGCGACCGGTTGTCACGAAATAAGATGACGTGAGCAGGACGCCGATTGCAAGTCCAGTTACTTGAGGCTGAATCGACTGACCCATCAACGACAAATAAAAACTGTAGACGAGATATGACGTGGACACGACGATAAGCGTCATGAGTAAGATAGTCATCTTCATTTTGTTTCACTCCATTCGAGCTCGTTCAAATGCTTCATAAATTGGACGAATGAGACACCCAGGAAGAAGGACGGCATCGCCCAGACCCAGTTGCTGAGAAACGGACCTTGCCAGAGTTCAAGCGAAATCATGCAGGCAAAACCTAACGAAATGAGTGAGGCGAGTAAGCGCATTTATAAAACCTCCAAACAGATTTTGTCTATTCTACGTGGCGAATCGCAAAAGGTTCCTACAAAAAACCATCCCGCAAAAGCGAGATGGTTCATGTGCCACAAAATGTCTGATACGGATATGATCGCGGAGGTCCCGGTGAGACGTAGCGCCCGTAGTCGGCTTCGTAATCGTACGGATTTCGTAAGACATCGAGCAGAGCATGGGTCGGTTCAAAGTCACCGCGTTCGGCTGCCGTGAGGGCAGCCTCGACGTGATGGTTGCGCGGGATGACGGCCGGATTGTGCTGACGCATAAGCCGGGTGACGTCTTCATCCGGGAGACCTTGCTCCCCGAGTCGTTTCCGCCAAGCGGCGAGCCACGCCTTGCCGTCGTCCTGTTTAGCAAAAACGAGCGCGTCCGTGTCACCGAGCGTGAGCGCGCGGAACGTGTTCGTGAAGTCGGCCTCGGACTCCAACATGAGCCGCAGCAGTTCGTCCGTCAGTGCATCATCCCCGTCTTTACGGACGTAGAGCCCGATTTTATGGGCCAGACCGGTGAAGTACGCGTCTTTATACGTTTCCGTGTAGTCGTTCAACAGTTTGTTGGCGATATCGACGGCTGCTTCTTGTGTGTCAGCGAGGAGCGGGAGCAACGTTTCGGCGAGGCGGGCCAAGTTCCATGACCCGATATACGGCTGATTCGCATAGGCGTAGCGTCCCTTGCGGTCAATCGAGCTAAAGACAGTGTTCGGGTGATACGTATCCATGAAGGCACACGGGCCGTAATCAAGCCCTTCACCGCTTAGGAATGTGTTGTCCGTATTCATGACGCCGTGGATGAAGCCGACGAGTTGCCAATCCGCGATCAGTTTCGCCTGCCGGGTGATGACGCGACCGAGGAACTGTTCATAGCGATTGGGTTGTCCTGCAAGGTCCGGGTCGTGGCGCTGAATCGCATAATCGGCGAGCGCAACGACGTCATCGATTGATCCGGCCGCAGCGGCGTATTGGAACGTACCGACACGTAAATGGCTCGAGGCCACGCGTGTCAAGATGGCCCCATGCTTCGGTCCTTGGCGCATGATCGGCTCACCCGTCGTGACGACGGCGAGCGCCCGGTTTGTCGGGATGCCGAGGGCGTGCATCGCTTCACTGATGAGGAATTCACGCACCATCGGGCCGACGGCGGCCCGTCCATCGCCGCCACGCGAATATTCGGTCGGGCCCGAGCCTTTCAATTGAACGTCGACACGTTTCCCGTTCGGGGCAACGTGTTCCCCGAGCACGAGCGCCCGCCCGTCCCCGAGCATCGTGAAATGGCCGAACTGATGACCGGCATACGCTTGCGAAAACGACGTGTCGGTTTGACGATTCCCGGCGAACAGTGCGATGTCTTGAGACGTTTCGGCGTCGAGGCCGAGCGTCTTAGCGAGTGTTTCGTTCCACAGGACGAGCTCGGGCTTGTCGACCGGATGGACCGGTCCCCGGTCGTAAAACATATCACGGAGATCGAGGTAGGTCGCCTCGAAGTTCCAATTCGTTGTCATGGTCATTCCCCCTTCTTCGCCTCGAGTATAGCACAGCCGATTCCTTGCGTCGGTCTTCAGGAATTTTGGTAAGATGAGAGGGAAGTGTGAAAACAGGAGTGATGGAAGATGGAGACGAGACTAGACGTATTGGAATGGCTGAACGGGCAGCTACGGTTCGGGATCAAGCCCGGACTGGAACGCATGGAGTGGATGTTAAACGCGTTACAAATCGAGGAGTTGCCGTCGATTCACGTGGCGGGGACGAACGGGAAAGGGTCGACGGTCGCTTTCTTGCGAGCGATGGCACTTGCGGAAGGATTGAACGTCGGGACGTTCATTTCGCCGTACATCATCCAGTTCGAGGAGCGGATCATGTTGAACGGGGAACCGATCCGAGAAGCCGACCTTGTCCGGATCGCCAACCGGGTCCGTGACTGTGCGAGCGCATCACCGGAGACGTTGACAGAGTTCGAACTGTTGACGGTCATGGCGTGGCTCTATTTCCATGAACGACAGCCTGACCTCGTCATCTGGGAAGTCGGACTTGGCGGCCGGCTTGACTCGACGAACGTGTTGACGCGACCGCTCGCGACGGTCGTGACGTCGATTGGACACGACCATCAAGGAATTCTCGGCGACACGCTCGAAGAGATCGCGCTCGAGAAGTTCGGCATCATGAAGTCGGGCGTGCCGATGTTCCATAGTTTGACCGAAAAACGGTTGATTGCGTTGCTCGAAGAACAAGGAAACGATATGGACGCGTGGGTTCACGACGTCACATCGTTCGTCGCTTCCATCGAGGACGGGGCGCAGACAGTGGTGACCTATGATGGGTTGTCGACGGTGACGCTCGGGTTGACGGGACACCATCAAGCGTATAACGGAGCATGTGCCGTCGCCGTGGCCCGTCATCTCGGTTGGAAAACGGAAGCGATTCGGATAGGGCTCGAATCGGCACAACATCCGGGCCGCTATGAGCTCGTCTCGAGACAGCCGCGCATCGTGCTTGACGGGGCACATAACGCGGAAGGTGTCGCCGCGCTCATCGAGCAGCTGAAACTTGAGCCTGACGTGACCGTCCTCGCAGCCATCCTTGTCGATAAGGACCGGGAAGCGATGATCGCGTCGCTCCAGACGGTCGCGGACGTCTATGAGACGACGTTCGATTTCCCGCGCACCCGGACGAAAAAAAGTCTGATTGCCGACGGGGCCCGGTACGTGGACTGGCAGGAGTGGTTGGCCGCATGGCTGGAAGCACCGAAATCTGAGACACTCGTCGTGACGGGGTCGCTCTACTTTATCAGCGAGGTAAGAACCTATTTCCAAAGTTTGAAAAAATGAACTTGTTTTCAAGTTGGTTAAAGAGTATGAATGAGTATGAGAACGTATGTCCATATCATTTTATATTCCAAGGAGGAAACGCATCATGCTCAGTCAACGAAGATTGAAACGACCCGTAGCGGCACTTACCGCAATCGTCTTCTTAGCATCACTCCTTATTTCAACTATATTTGAAGTATATACAACGGTGTCAGCTGATACAGTAGTGAAACCGGTCATTTTAGAATTAACTGACATAGCGGAAACAAATAAAAATACAACGAGCGTGACATACAAAATTCCTTCACAACTTGATTTAGGCACAGGATACACCGTTCAGACGATGACGATGAAACAATTCAATGCCTCTCGCGAAGATTTACTAGGGAAATACGATGCGGTCGTCTTCGGTCCATCACGGGCTACAGCTACCCAAGAGAAGTATAGCGCTAGCACTGTCACGTACGATGCAGAGTTAAAAGGAGCCAATGCGATCCGACCGATTACGAGTCAATCGCATAACACGACTGAACATGACAATGACATCACCGAATTGAAAGTGCAACAGCTGCAACGTGAACTCCTTGCGAATGGCGTTCCAGTATTGCTTCATGAGGATGTATTCGTCACCACAAGTAATCAATCGAAAAAGTTTCATTTGTTAAAGCAGACTCAAGCGACCGTTTTCACAACGATAGAAGAAGCGAAGACATTATTGAATACATTTTTCAATTCAAACAAACCGAATAAAGTAAAACAAGTTGTGACGACACAAGGAGCCAATACATTGACGTCTTTAGTCGATGTGAAATCGGTTTCTTCAATCGTTCCAGCTGAGCGTGGGAAAGAAATCACGTTCAAATATGAGCTTGAGAACGCCCCTTCAGCCGACGCGACAGTCGAACTATTCATCGACCTAGACAGCAACGATCGATTCACTTCGAATGAACGTGTCGAAACGTTACCAGCTGAAGAAGCAGGCTCCCTTAACTATCAAATCGATGCACCAAGTTATACGAGCCCGAGGTATTGGAAGTTAGTATTGAAAGACTCTAGTGTCAATACGTATTCCTATCAAACCGGTCGATTTTTGTTGAAAGATGAGAAGGCGGTAGCGAAAGTGTTGCAAGTCACAGCCGATACATCTGACACAGCGACGACCGGGAATTTACGAAATACGTTTACAAACAATGAGATGCTCGAGGTTAGAGACCTCTATGAATTTGAATTAGAAACAATCAGTTATAAAAAACTCATTGATCGCGTTTGTGGACAGAATATGAAGGGAAATGAGGCATGGCTTTATTCAAAAGACTTGATTATCTTCGGATTTAAAGATTCGTATATTTCAGGATTGACGAATGACTGTTTCCACGCAGAGCTTCTTAAATTCATGGATCAAGGTCGTGGTGTCATGTTCACCCATGACATGTTATATCGAACCGAAACGAACGGACAATTCAAATCAATCAACCGATGGGAATCAAACTTTGCCTCTCGCTTTGCAACGCGTGAATATACGAATATGGGGATTTATGCGCAAAACACTTCGACGTCGGTCGTCCCAACGGCGACTGGATTATTCACAGAATATCCTTACAAATTAAGTGGTAGTGCGGGAGCTACGAAAAAAATAAAAACAACCCACAATCAATATTTTTCATTGGACTTAGAAAATGAAGAATTGACGACGTGGTTCAACTTGGTCGGTAATAACCGAACAGCTGGCGATAGTGCCAATCATTATTATATGTACACGGTCGGTAACTTAACGTATTCTGGTGCAGGCCACGTCCAGACGTTTAACGAACAAGATGAAAAAGAGATTTTCATTAATACAATGTTCCGCGCCTTTATCGGTTCGAACCACGCTCCAAAAATTGAAGTGCTCGCACCAGTCGCGAATGAGGCGAAGGAGCGGACCGTATATGACATTGAACCACTCTACTTGTCTTGGAAGTCTATCGACTATGATTTTGCAGACCAGTTTTTAGAAACTCGCGTTCTTGTAGACGGTGAACAAGTATATCCGAAGGAAAAAGGTGAGTTCGCCAGTGTACGAAACGATGAGGCGACAGGTTTCTTTTACGACCACACAGCTCCGGCTGGCTCTACATTGAACGTTCGTATTGAAACGAGAGAGAAACGCGAAAAAGGTGCAATCACTTCTTCTGAAACGTTTGCGGTAGATGTGTTAGCATCAGAGGAAGCCGCGTTTGTTTCTCGGACGATTACTCCATTGACGACAGAAGTCGGATCTGATGTTACGCTCACTTATAATCTCAATCGTATGGTTCCATTCATTCAGTCTCCGAATGGAAATGCCTATAAGCAGTTTGCCTGGGAAATCAGTATTGAAGAGAACATTCCAACCGGTTATTCTGTCGTCTCAAATGCTTTGCCGAAAGGCTGGCGTGTCGTCGATAACAAAGTGATCGGCTCTATTCAGGCATCATGTGTGATTGAACGAGGTGATCGAAGCTGTAAAGTGAACGACACAGAAATGGAACTTCAATTGAAAGCTGACCAGGTAGGAACGTATTCGTTTGACAAAGGAACATTCAGTTACGTATTTGATGCAGAACATAGTTCAAAAGGTAATGATAAACATGACGTTCAAAAGCGTGGAGGAGGTAATTTGACGGCCGTCAATACAGCCATTCTTGAAAAAGAGATTGAACAACTCCGACTTGATGGTCCCGTTTATTTAAATATGAACGAGATTCGTCAATTGACGCCAATCATCACGCCAAAGACAACGCGAAAACTAGATTTGAAATGGCGCATTGGTTCCGATGTTGTTGAATTGACACCGAGCTATGTGGACAATAGTGCGACGTTAAAGGGACTCAAGCCTGGTAGATCTAGTGTTCGTGTAGAATACACGTCACCTGTCACCGGGAAAACGGTTCAATCAAATGAAATTGAAGTCATTGTCGACGATCCACCGACACAATTTAATGCAAATTCATTAAAATTACTTGTTGGAGAAAATGGTACTATACAACCCTCAATCAAGACAGCGAATGAAAACTATCGCAACTTCCAGTTTGAGGTTGTAGCTGGTCAAAATGTGGTTGCGATTGCGGAACAGTCAAAGCGAACACTTACACTGAAGGGAAATACGCCTGGAACCGCACAAGTGAAAATTTCACTTGAGAACCAACCGATGACTCGAGAGGTTGCACCGATTACAGTGACTGTTGAAGTCGGATTACCATCGCTCAGTGTTGCTCCGACGCAAGATACGTTATGGGTCTATCGAGACAAAGATGGAGAGATGATTCGTCAATCAACAGAGCTTACGATGACACAGACGGGCTTTGTGAAATTGCCGGTTCGATGGACGCTCCCAGCTGATACGAGAGAGTTGACGCTCATGAATCCGCAAAATGATGGAGTGACTGTTCAAGCGGTTCACGGGACAGGGCAGGTGAGTCGTCTCATTCCAGTCATAGGTGTGCTAGAGCGATTTACATCGCAACAAGTGACCGCGATGCTTGCTATTAAAGAGTACCCACAAGATGTATTGGCACCGAACATCGAGCTATACATGGAAAATTCTCCATACGTGTATGAACCGACCTTCTTACCAGAGACAGCCAACGTTCGAGGATTTGGGATGAAAGTGGCTGAAGGCACAGACGTCATTGAAGTCGTTGATCAAACGACACTCAAGTTAAAAAAACCAGGGTTAGCTAAAGTTCAAATCGCTACTGAAGATGTGAGTCGTTTCTTCCCCGATAATCAAGGTCCATCCGTTTTGTATCGTGAATTTTATGTACGGGTACGTGAAGGAAATGACCCGAATCCAGGTTCGCCCGATGACGCAGGAGACTACTATTGATGAATGTGAAGATTTCTATAATTCTCGCCATTTTGCTAGTAGTCGGTTCAAGTGTGTGGGGGTATACCTTTTTTCAAAATCAACAAGCGGTTCATGCATTGGAGCAGGGTGATGTGGAGCAACTAGAAAAAACGCTCAGCCGGCCGTTTGTAACCGTGCATGCTGAATGGATGAACGTAGCGATTGACCAATTTGATGTGCAGTCTTCGCTTCTGCTCTACGAACATGGGGCGGCGTTATCGGATGAACAATGGGTATATCTTGCAGATTTGATGACATTCACAGAATTCAAACAGATTATTGAGGCTGGGGCGAAACTCGAAGTAGCGAGTCCGTCGCAGACGTTAATCGAGGGGTTGTACAGTTTAAACGATGAACCTGAAAAGTGGCGTTTTGCTCATGAACGAATTGACACCTCATTTTTGAATGACCACCCTCAAATACTGATGCGTACCGTTTATGATGGAAATACAGAGGCGTTCATCGACTTGCTGGGACGGATGGAAGCAAGCGTAATCCCGTTTGAAGCACTGAAGCCCATCGTTTCAGAAATGGATCAACAACTTATGTTAGAGGCGCTACTGAATAAACAGAATGAACTGAATTAACAAACAAGGACAGTCCGAAATGGACTGTCCTTGTTTTAGTCTAATTATGCTAGAAATCACCCATCTCTAAGTGTCTAAGGGCATGGCCCAGCACAGGCTTTGAGTAGTGCACGGTTTCTATTGAATTTGAACTGGATTGCTCACAAAAAATTGAAGTTGATTCGTTACAGGGAGCGTGTTTAATTGATTAAAGACGGCATCGTTATAAGTTAGATTTAGACGGGACAATGTAGCATCGTGACTAGGAATATGGCTGTCAAAATATGCTTCAGGAGTCAATGCATCTTCATTACTAAACGAGCCACGGAAGACGTTAACATACATCGGACCTTTGCTGTATAAACCTCCATTAATTTGTAATGTGGAACCAACAGCGTATACAAAGGTCGGTTCCATTGAATCGCTATATAGGAAAGCCTGGAGTGTCGTAGGTGTTTCATCGAATTCGTTGATACGGTTCAATAAAATTTTTCCTTTCGACAATAAAACAAGTGAGTTTCCTTTTGATTCATTAATCGGTAGGATGTTGGCGCGATCGATGAATGTGTCGCCTAGTGTATACACCGTTGAGGCAAATGAAACATCTCCACGGATGGTCAAGTTACCTTGAACGATTAACGGGCGTTCAATCGTCAGCTGGCTCGTCGACTCGATAACAACATCCCCCTTGAACAATAATGGCGTCGATTGAGGCGCAATGGATTCTGTGACATACATTGGGCGATCCGATAAGTTGGACGGTAATTGAATGATTGTTGGTTCTGAAAAACGGTTATATATATTAGCATCCACATAAGATGTCGGACGCTCGACGACCGTCAATCCATCTTCAGACAGTACTCGTTCGACCTCAAAGGCTCTGTCGGTCGATGCAATTATATTTTTATCAAAAATAGCGGTTTTCACATCATTCGTATATTCGATTGCACGGTCGATATGACGATTTAGAAACTCGATGATGGAGTACTCGTATTGAAATGGAGAAAATTGACTTTGTGAAATTCCGAAGTCGGCTGTTTCTCCCGCGATTTCTTGGCCGGTAGTAAAGTAACTTTGCGCGCTACAGCTCATACAGTCATTTACATTTTGCAAATCAATTCGACCATCTAAATGTAATAAGCTTGAGGATATATTCGATAATTGTTTCTTCTCCCCGTTCAATTTGTATTCGGCAGTACGGCTGAACGATAGTGGCCCCCCAGAATAGACATTCCCTTTCACAGTCGGCATCCCATTTACCGACAGCTGTTGGTCTGAACCAAGTACGTAATATAAAAATGATGGTAACGCGGTCAAATATAAATCTTGAGTGTATTCGACCTTTAAACGTGGCTGTTCAGGGTTCGTTTGGCGGCTAGCCACGACGTTCACTTGTAATATTTTAGTGAATGGTGCGGTGTTGAGGAGATTAGCTTCGTCATCCTCTTTTAATCGGATTGAGTACGTAATCGCACTGTCACTCGTTTCATTAAACTGCACAAACGGTTCGTCGGAAACAAGTGTCTCTTGAATCGCGTCATTAAAAGCAGTCTCAGAAGTCATATGATCCGGTACGCGATTTGCATCATGAAGCGGAAAACGATTCCGCACGTCTGCTGCAATTAAGTTAAGCGCACTTCTTGCGTCTTCGTTTAGTTGTGTATCTTCAGTCCGGATGTTCGTCAATTTATTTGTCACAAGGTTGACTTGCATGGCGGCGAGTGATAACACAGCGAGTGCCGCCATCGTCACAAGGACGAGGACGAGGACGTATCCTTCTTCTCGCTTATGCATAATGAGGACCTCCTTCTTTTAAAATGGGATAGCACTTTTAAACGTTCTGGTTGAATCAGGGTTCTCAGCCAAAGACAATACGAGCTCGATCTCAAACAGTCCACTGGTCATATAACGTGGACGACGCGTGTCATAAACGGGATCAAGTAGCTGAATCGAGATTCGCTCGAGTATAACGTTTGGGTTACTTGGTGTATAAGATGAATCAGATAAGTTCAATGCAATCGATTCATAACCGGCTTGGCGATAAATCATACCTGCCGATGAAATCTTTGGTTCGGAAAGTCGATGAAACTGATAAGTGTCATCGATCATTGTGACCGCGTCGAATTCACTGCGGTTCACTTCTGATAAGATGGAAGAGACTAAATAGTCGGCTTCACTTCGCAGTTCACTCGTCTCGTTTGTCAATCTAAACCCTAGAGTGCCTGATAGAAAAGCTGTAATAATTGCCCCGCTCAAAATTGATGCCACGACTACTGTCACAAGCAGTTCAACTAATGTAAAACCATCTGATTTTTTACTGAACGTCTTCACTTTCTGGAACAGCTGTTTCGGGGAACGGTTCACGTAACGTGGCATTTGATATCACTCCTTTCAGACTTACAGGTGTGGTCATCGTGTCCGTCATGACGGACACTTCAATTTCAAGCGTATTGTCGAGTTGAATCGATTGCGTTTCGTTTACGTCAACTTGGAACGTTTGTCCGTTAATCTCTGTACAAAATGGACAAGATGCCCCACTCGGGACAAGTTTTGATAGGGACAACTCGTCTTGTAGCGTTGAAGCTCGCCGATCAAGTGTATGTAACGTGTTTTGTGCGACTTGGTTGGCAATGGTTCGATTCAAACTATCGTTTGTGGTTTTCAAACTTTGACTAAAAATGTTCAATAAGGAAAAGGAGACGATAGATAGAATGACAATCGAGACGAGCACTTCGACGAGCGTGAAACCTTGTTCGGAACGGTCCACCGCGTTGACCTCCTTTTCAAAAATAATTTAAGGATAGGAAAAAAGAGACTTTTAACCTGAAATAATTGTTATTTTCTGTACAATGCATATTATACTAAAGTTACAGTGGGAACGGATAGTCATTCAAAAGTCTCATTTGACTTGAAATAGAGGGGGAAATGGAATGAAGCGATATGGGATGCACCTGTTCATCCTAGCCGGGTTAGTCCTACTCGTGTCATTGCCGACGATTGGGCTCGTGAACTATCTCGACGCCTCAGCAAAGACGAGTGTTACATATAAAGAGACGACTGTAGCCGGTATCGATGTGTCGGGAATGACGAAAGAAGAAGCGGTCGTTCGGCTCGATAACGCCATCAAAGACTTCAACAACGCGCCGTTCACGGTGACGCTCGTCGATGGGACGGCACTCGAAGTCGGAAAAGACGTCGTCTCGTTCAACGTAGACGCGACACTCGAGGCGGTCACTGAATCGGATACATATCCGCTCATCACGACGGTCGACGAAGAGCGGTTGACGCCATACTTAACTAACCAACCGGTGACGCTTTCGATGGTGACACCGCCGCTCATCGAAGCGGCCTCGAACTTAAATTCAGACGTGATGCTCGAGATGACGGCAACAGAGAGCGACGTCGTCGCCTCGATCACGGTCAGCCCGACGCCAGCGATGCGATCGGCGCTCGACCGGATGAACGGCTTCGAGATGGAAGCCGGTGACATCTTCAGCTTAAAAGCGTTTGGGGAGGATTTTGAGGCGCTCAGCACGCTCGGATCCTCCATGTATCAATTGTTCGCGGCGACACCGTTTCAAATTTTGGAACGCGTGCAACATGAGACGCTGCCGGCTGATATCGAGCTCGGCTATGATGTCAAAGTCGACGAACGCTCGAACTTCGCCGTGCAGAACACGGAACAGACACCATACGCGCTCATCGTGTTAGAGGAAGGGAACGCCGTGACGGTGCAGTTACTCGGTAAACCGTTTGTCGGCGCTTATGAATCGCGCGTCGAAGACGTGTCGACTGTCCCCTATCAAAACATCGTCCGCTTCTCGCCGTCGCTCACGGCAGGCAGTTCATCTGTGACACAGTCCGGGCAGACCGGGGAGTCAGGAAAATTGTATCGCGTCCGCATCACGGACACTGGCGAGTCACTTGAGCTGCTCGGATTTGATTTTTACGAGCCAATCCCGGAAATCGTGACGAAAAGTTCCGTCCCGCTCCCGCCTCCTGAACCGGTCGAGCCGGTGATTCCAACTTTTCCGGACGAATCACTGGAAGATGACCCGTTCGATGACGATGTAGAGGATGACGGATTGAATGAGTTTGAAGAACAGCCACCGGTGTATGAAGATGACCCGGTGCCAAGTGAGGGGGCAGTCGGATGATCGGGTATTTGATTTTGATTGTCTTTTGGGTACTCGCCACATTGACCGTGTTCGCCTTGTCGATTCCATACATTCGGAAGCGTGAGACGAAAGGGGTCATCTCGTTGCTCGTCGCTGTGCTCTCGCTCGGCGTGTATAGCCTGTACGTCGAAGGGCTTGAACGGGTATGGTGGGCGTGGGCTCTCCTCGCCATCGGTTTTTCCGGCGGTGCAGCGATCAGTACGTTCATCGAACAGCGAGACGTCGAACAGGAGGTACCACAGAGGATGGTGAAGTAAGTTGAGACGAACGAAAAAACGGCTTGGCGAGATGCTCGTTGAGGCGGGGATGATCACGCATAACCAGTTAGACGAAGCACTTACTCAAAAGCGGACCGGAGAGAAACTCGGGGACGCACTCATGCGATTGAACTATTTGACTGAGACGCAATTGATTCAAGTGCTACACGAGCAGTTGAACGTGCCGATCATTTCAATATATGCGCAAGACATCAACGTGACCGTGACGAAGCTTGTCCCGAAAGTCATCGCCCAAAAACATGACATTATGCCGATTTCGTTGCAAGGCAACACGTTGTTCATCGCGACGGCGGACCCGCTCGATTTGATTGCCATCGATGACGTGCGTCTCCAGACGGGAATGAACATCGAGGTCGGCATCGCTACGCGTGAACAGATTCGTAAGACGATTAGCCGCTTTTACGAGATGGATGCGTCGCTCATCGAGATTTTAAAAGAAGAAGCACCTGAACTTGAACGGGAAGAGACGGCGTCGCGTGATGACGCTCCGGTCATCCGGCTCGTCAATCAGTTGTTCTTGAGCGCGATCGACCAGCGCGCATCGGATATCCACTTCGACCCGCACGAGAAACAGCTGCACGTCCGTTTCCGGGTCGACGGTGATCTTCGGACCGAGACCGTCTATCCGAAGAAAATCCAAAGCGTCATGCTGACGCGCCTCAAGGTCATGAGTAACCTCGACATCACGGAGAGTCGCTTGCCACAGGACGGACGTATCAAATATACGCTCCGGGGCCGCCCGTACGACTTCCGCGTCTCGACGCTCCCGACGATGTATGGGGAGAAAATCGTCATCCGGGTGCTCGACTCTTCGGAAGGGTTGACGGATTTGACGAAACTCGACTTCGGCGAGGAGAACGAGGTCGTATATCGCGACATGTTGAAACGGCCGAACGGGATTATCCTCATCACCGGGCCGACAGGGTCAGGGAAATCGTCGACGCTCTATGCGTCGTTGCGAGAACTGAACGAAGAATCGAAAAATATCATTACGGTCGAAGATCCGGTCGAGTACCAGCTCGATGGCATCAACCAAGTCCAAGTCAACGCCAAAGTCGGTTTGACGTTCGCGTCCGGTCTTCGGTCGATTTTGCGACAAGACCCGAACATCGTCATGGTCGGGGAGATTCGGGACACCGAGACGGCCGAGATTGCGATCCGGGCGTCGTTGACGGGTCACTTGGTTCTCTCGACACTGCATACGAACTCGGCTATCAGCTCGATCACCCGCTTGATTGACATGGGGGTCGAACCGTTCCTCGTCGCTGCCTCGACGTCAGGGCTTGTCGCCCAGCGGCTCGTCCGCCGCGTCTGTCGTGACTGCGGGCACGAACAGCCGGTCTCGAAACGGGAGCAGGAACTGTTTAGTGCTGAAGGCGTCCCGGTCGAGCGGATCATGCGCGGCAACGGCTGCGCGTCGTGTAACTTCACGGGCTATCGTGGACGGCTCGCCATCCATGAGGTCGTACCGATCGATGAAGGGCTGCGCCGCCTGATCATGAACCAGGCGACGGAGGCCGAGATGGTCGCCTATGCGAAAGCACAAGGCGTACGTTTCCTCCTCGCCGACGGGCTTGAGAAAGTCGCGCTCGGATTGACGAACACCGAGGAAATATTGAGAACAGTGATAACGGAGTGAGTTTATGGTCCATCAGTCGATTGAAGTGATTTTAACGAAAGCGGTCGAACAACGCGCCTCGGACATCCACTTGACCGCCGGCTCACCGCCGATCATCCGGGTCGACGGGAGCCTCATCACGATGGGTGACGAGAAAGTGTTGCCGCTCCATATCGAAAGCTATTTGAAAGAGATTATGACCGACGAGATGCGCGGTCGGCTCGACATGCAGCGCGATCTCGACTTCTCGTTCGGTGTCCCGCGCGTGTCGCGGTTCCGCGTCAACGCCTATTACCAACGGGGCACGGTCGCCATCGCATTCCGTTCCATTTCCGGGGAAATCCCGACGATGAACGAGCTCGATTTGCCGCAAGTGTTAAAGCGGTTGATTGAGAAGCCGTACGGCCTCATCCTCGTCACCGGACCGACGGGGTCTGGGAAATCGACGACGCTCGCCGCGATGATTCACGAGATCAACCGGACACAGCGGAAACGGATCATCACGCTCGAGGATCCGATTGAATATCTCCATTCGCACGACCAGAGCATCGTCGATCAACGTGAGATCGGCTCGGACGTCATGAAGTTCGTCGACGGTCTTCGCGCCGCGCTCCGGCAAGACCCGGACGTCATCTTGCTCGGGGAGATGCGTGACCTTGAAACGATCTCGACGGCGATGACGGCTGCCGAGACGGGGCACCTCGTCATGGCGACACTTCACACATCAAGTGCGATGTCGACCGTCAGCCGTGTCATCGACGCCTTCCCGGCCGAGCAACAGGACCAGATTCGGACCCAGCTCGCCAACGTCCTGCTCGGTGTCGTTAGTCAGCGTTTATTCCCGCGCGTCGACGTGCCGAAAGGGCGTGTCGCCGCGATGGAGATTATGATCGGCAATCCGGCCGTCGCCAACTTGATTCGGAACGAGAAGGAGTTCCAACTCCCGACCGTCATCCAGACGAACCGGCAGAACGGGATGCAGACGATGGACATGGCAATCGAACAGCTCGTTCGTCAAGGTGTCATCAACCCGAATGCCACACCAAATGAAGAGAGGTGACTAGATGGCCATCTTTCAATACGAAGGCAAATTGCTGAACGGAAAGCGTAAAAAAGGACGAATCACCGCCGTCTCGCTCCGCGAGGCGAAAGAGAAATTACGTCAAGAATCAATTCTCGTCACCGAACTCACTGAACTCGAATCGACAGGCTTGAATAAAGAAGTCAACTTGCTCCCTGAGCGGGTCAAGATTGAACATTTGATTATGTACGTGCGCCAGTTCGCGACGCTCATCCGGGCCGGCGTGCCAATTGTCCGGGCGACATCCATCTTGCGTGTCCAAACGGAATCAAAAGTGTTGAAGAGAACGCTCAGCCAAGTCGAGGACGATTTACGCGAAGGGATTGCCTTCTCGGAGGCAATCAAGAAACATCCGCGCGTGTTCTCAAACTTTTTCAGCTCGATGGCACTCGCAGGCGAGGCGAGCGGAAATTTGGAGGAGGCGCTCGATCAGATTGGGCTCCAACTCCAAAAACAATATGACGTCAAACGGAAAGTCATCTCGGCGTTGACGTACCCGCTCGTCGTGTCGATCGTCGCTATTGGCGTCGTCGCGTTCCTCATGGTGAACGTCGTCCCGACGTTCGCGAGTATTTTCGGACAGCTCGGTGGGGAACTCCCGCTCATCACGCGCATCGTCGTCGCCGTGTCGGACTTCGTCGCCGCCTATTGGTGGCTCATCTTCGGTGGGGCATTCCTCGCGCTGCTCATCTTCACCTGGATGCTCAAACGGGACAAGGAACGGTACGTGATTGACGGGTTGTTGTTAAAGCTACCAATCTTTGGACCGATTGTCCTGAAGTCACAAATCGCATTGTTGACGCGAAGTTTGGCCGTCTTGCTTCAAGCGGCCGTTCCGATTTTGTCGGCGATCGAGATTACCGAGAAAATCGTCTCGAACCGGGTCATCCGCAAAGGGCTTGGACAGGCGCGCAAGATGATGGCGCAAGGGATCCCGCTCCATGAACCGCTCGAACGAAACGACAGCTTCCCGCCGCTCATGACACAGATGATTGCGGTCGGCGAGGAGAGCGGAGATTTGGACTCGATGTTGAATGAAGTCGCGGAGTTTTATGAGACCGAGGTTGAGACGACGACAGACCGTCTGAAATCGATTATCGAACCGTTGTTGATTGTCGTCTTGGCAAGCATCGTCGGCGTCATCGTCATCGCGATTGTCGTGCCGATGTTCCAAATTTATGGAGATATCCAAAATCAGTAGAAATTTTTTATTTATTTGCAGATTTCTATCTGTTCAATCCTATTTATTGAAGGTATAGTAAAATTGTTCTACTTATACTTAGGTCAAAGGTAATGCATGCAGCACACAACGCAGCAAAACACACAAAAGGGGAGAATCAGTCATGTTAGAGAAAATGAAAATGATTTGGCAAGATGCCAAACAATTGAAAGATGAGCGCGGACTCACACTCGTCGAGTTGCTCGTCGTCGTCGTAATTTTAGGGATTATCGCAGCCATCGCCGTTGTCGCGATTGGTGGGATTATTGAGAACTCGAAGAAAGATGCGATGGTTGCCGATGCGAAGCAGATGGTGAGTGCGGCGAAATTACATACGGCGTCGAATCCACAAGCTGGAACTTTAACTTTCTTATCTACTTCTACAGGTGCAACACCTACAACAACATCTGGTACCGGAATGGATTATATTTCGAACTTAAAAGATCCTTTTGGCGATGGTCAATACAAAACTGCAACTGTAACTATAACCGAGGATTCAGGTAAATTTGCATATGCTGTAACATTAGAAGGCGCCGTACCAACGGAATTTGCTTTTAACCTAACTCCTGAAAAAGACCTTAATAAAGATACATTAACTAAATAAACATTTACATTAATCCTCCGGCTGGCGCTGGGCACTCGCTCAGCCTAGCCGGTTTTCTGTTTATGGCATATACTTACAAGTAAGGAAGTGACCTTGATTGGTTGAACTTATTGGACTCATTTATAGCCTCGTCCTCGGGGCCGTCATCACGTCATTCACGAACGTCGTCGGGCTCCGCGTGCCACACAAACAATCCATCGTCACGCCGCGCTCCCACTGTCCGTCATGCGGACATGTCTTATCCGCTTGGGAACTGATTCCGGTCTTCGGTTACGTGTTCCTGCGCGGGAAATGCCGCGGCTGTGGCGGGCGGATCGCGCCGACGTACCCGCTGTTTGAATTGCTCGGGGCGGTCGGTTACGCCTATAGCTTCTGGCTATACGGCTTCAGCCTCACGACGCTCCTTGCGTTCGTCTTCTTATCGACGCTCCTCGCCTTGGCGATGTCGGATTTGTCGACGATGCTCGTGCCGAACGTCATCTTATTGTTCACGGCACCGGTCCTCCTATTGCTCGCCTATAGTGCGGGTGCGGCATGGTGGACTCCGATCGCTGGAGCGGCACTCGGCTTTTCTGTTCTCGCCACCGTTTTTTTCGTCTCCAAAGGGGGACTTGGGGCCGGCGATGTCAAACTATTTACAGTAATCGGGCTCGTTCTCGGGCCGCGCGACGTCCTCGTCGCCTTATTTTTATCGAGCTTGATTGGCGCGATCGTTGGACTGACGTTGATCGGTTTGAAACGAATGGATCGCAAACAACCAATCCCGTTCGTGCCGTCGATCGCACTCGGCACGATGCTGACGTTTTGGTACAGCGAACGCTTTTTTGAATGGTATTTTGATTTGATGTAGGGGGAAACCAGCATGAGCCGGTCTATAGAGAAAGGAACGGTCGCTTACTTTTCGTTCGATGCACTCAGCATCCACGGGGCCGTGATCAAACAAGGCGTGTTCAAGCGCAGCGCTTCCGTCCAATTGGCGAAAGGGGCATACATAGGCGGACGAATTGAAGACGAGAACGCATTTGGTCTCGCTTTCGATGAGTTGTGCCGCAAACTGAAAGTCCGAAAAGGGATGGTCTGTGCCGTCGATATGGCCGAGACCGAGGTGTTGTCCCGTAAAGTCGAGATCCCGTCGACGATCCCGAAAGATGAGATTCGGGGTTATCTGTTCATGGAGATCGGCAGCTCGATCATCTTGCCGTTCGACGATGTCGCTTTCGACTATGAAGTGCTCGGCGAAACCGAGATGAAGACCGAAGTCATGCTTCACGCCGTCTCGGTCGAGTTGACGAACGCGATTCGCGCCTACATGAAAAAACGCGGGTTCCAATTAAGGAAAATCGTTCCGCGTCCAGTCGCAATCACGAACGGGGTTTCCCGGATTGAGACGATCGACCCGCTCAAGTCGACGCTTCTATGGCACGTGACGCCGTTCGCGCACCAGTTGCTCGTCCTTGAAGAAGGCCAAGTCCGCTTCATCCGTGCCATCGAGACCGACCTCCCGTATCGTGCTGAGACGACGGACGACCTTGTCACGTATACATATAGCGGCTCCGAGGAGACGTTCGCCAATCAGACGGACGAGTGGCTGAACGAACTCGCCCGTTTCCTCGATTTCTATCGCTACTCGCTCCGGACGGATGGCCGCCCGATTGACGAATTGCTTGTGTCGGGGACGGTCCCGAACCTTGATGACCTCGTCCAGGCAATCGAAAGTGAGGCGCTGGTGCCGGTCAAACGGATCGTCGACCCGCTTCCACTGTCACATGCGACGCCGTTGTCGCATCAGATGCTGCCGCTCCTCGGCATGGCGACGCTCGATAAGGAGCATGACGCCAACTTCATCAATTCGACCGATGTGACGTTACGCTGGCCGATCATCGCGAGTCTGCTCGCCTTGTTAATCGGTGGTGGGGCGACCGGCTATTTGTTCTATGAAGTGAACGAGTTGAAACGGAACGAGGCCCAAATCGAAGAGCAGTTGCAGCTCGTCCGGATTTACCAGACCGAGCAAGTGAACTCGAAAGGTCAGCAAGTGTTGTCGCTCGACCAGACGGTGACCGCGCTCACGGCTGAGGAACGGTGGGCCGTGCCGGCACTCCGGGCGTTGACCGAACAATTGCCGCCGACGGGTTATGTGTTGACGTATAACTACGCCGACGGATCGCTCATGAGCGTCCGTACCCAGTTCGAGACGCTCGCTGAATTGAACGCGTTCCAACGGTCGCTCTTGAACGACGTGCGCTTTGAGAACGTCAAACTGCTCGGCGTGACGACCGAGACGAAAGCGGAGACGGAGCAGGAAGAGACCGATACCGATACCGACGAGCCGCTCAGTCCGGACGTACTTGATTCGACGAACGAACCGCTCCCGCGCTACATCGGCGAGTTCACCTTCACATTCACCGATGTCGAACCGGAGACGCCGGAAGGGGAGACACCTGAAGGCGAGACCGAAGAGACGACCGATGAGGAGGTGGTGAGCGAATGAAACGCTCGACGATTTATTTGATCTTTACAATCTGTTTGTTCGCGGCCATCGCCGTGCCGTCTTATTTCGGCTACCAGTACTTCATCCATCAAGGCAACGTCAAGGCGCTGGAGCGGGAACTGTCGCTCGAGCAGACGAAACTCGAACTGTTGCGTCAAGAAGGGGAAGTCGTCGACGTCGCCGACTCGCAGCGGCTCCAGACGCGCGTCCCGACTGAAGCAGCACTCGATACGGTCGTCGAGACGCTGTCGCAAGCGAGCCAATTGTCGGACGTCCGCGTGACAAGCATCGCTTTCGCTGACGGTATCATCGCCGAATCGGAAGTGCCGGAAGACGTCGATGAGCCAGAACCGAACGACGCGAGCGCGACGGCAGAACCGGCAGAACCGGTCGCAATCACGCCGGTCAACGCCTCGTCGGTCCGCTCGACGGTGTCGCTTCAAGCGGACACGTACGAGTCGCTCGTCTTGTTCCTTGAGTCGGTCGAGTCGATGAACCGGATCCATATTTTGCGCACGGTCCAGTTCACCGGACCGACCGAGACGGGCCCGAACACGACCGAGACGGCTGAACCGCTCGACTTCACGGTCGAACTTGATGCGTTCTATCGCCCGGACCTCGATCAACTCGTTGAGGACCGCTACGTGCCGGCGCAGACGTTCACCCCGAAAGACATCCCGGTGTACGACTATACAACGCCATGATTCGAACGTCCCTTCAAAAGAAGGGGCGTTTTTTTGAGGCGTCGCGCATTGTGTTCGTGTGCCGGTTTGCCTACAATCGACAGTGAAGTGTGATACGGGAAAGAAGGCCGTTACGCACATATGGAAGGAGTCGTTACAATGAAACCAACACAGAAACGTGTCATCCTCGCCTCGATGTCGCCGCGTCGGACCGAGCTGTTGACCCAGGCCGGTATTTTGCATGAAGTCATTCCGTCAAACGTCATCGAAGGAACGAACGGACGGGAACATCCGGACGAATATGTCGGACGCCTCGCCCGCGAGAAAGCGATGGACGTCGCTCGAAACAACCGTGACGCCATCGTCATCGGCTCAGATACGGTCGTCGTCTTAGACGGTGCGATTTTAGAGAAGCCGAAAGACCGGGAGGACGCACGAGACATGCTGAAGCGTTTGTCAGGGGCGACGCACGAAGTGCTCACCGGCGTCAGCATCATCGGGCCCGAGCGGCAAGACTTGTTCGTCACGGCGACGCACGTCACGTTCATCGAGATCCCGGACGCGTGGCTAGATGGCTATCTCGATTCGCCGGAGCCGTACGATAAAGCTGGCGCCTATGGCATCCAAGGGTCGGGTGGTCTGTTCGTTGAACGGCTCGAAGGGGACTTTTATAACGTCGTCGGTCTGCCGATTCGTCCGCTCGTCGAGACGCTCGAGCGACACGGGGTAGCGCCGCGCTTTCTGTGAATGAAGCGAAAGTTGGTGAAGGAATGACCATGGTGCTCGACCGAAGTGTTGAATCCGCGATCGCCCGGCTACTCCAAATCGGGGGCAGGGGTGGCGACCCGCACGAAACGGCCCGACGGCTGTCTGATGTGTATCCTTCGCTTCGGGCGCTGTCGCAGGCGTCCGTGAGCGACCTCTGTCAAATCGAGGGCATGACGAAAAAGAAAGCCGAGCAGTTGCTCGCAGCGTTCGCAATCGGTCTCCGCTATGTCGAGGAACCGAAAGTAGAGACGCCGACGATCCGTTCGCCACAGGACGCCTATGAACTGCTCCGTGACGAACTCCGGCTGTTGAACCAGGAGCATTTCATCTGTCTATATCTCAACACGAAAAATCAGCTCATCGCGCGAAAGACGCTGTTTGTCGGCGGGCTCAACTCATCAATTGTTCACCCGCGCGACGTGTTCCGCGAAGCACTAAAATTGTCGGCAGCGTGCTTTATCGCGGTCCATAACCACCCGAGCGGCGACGCGACTCCGAGCCGGGAAGATATCGAGGTGTCGGAGCGGCTCGTCGAGGCGGGCCATATCATCGGTATCGCGTGTCTCGACCACGTCATCATCGGGGAAGATCATTACGTCAGCATGAAGCAGCGTGGGTATATGAATGGGTAAAGAATGGAGAGCAGGCATAGATATGTCTGCTTTTTGTTTATAGAATGGCTTTAATTCATTTCTTGCTTTTTCTAGAGACTCATAATTTTTTTCTTGCTCATGATCCCTTCAGGGTACTTTCATAGACCTCGTCAGTTCATTGCATGGGGCCATAAAACATGTATTATGCTAAAGGTCTAGCAAAGATGCTATGTGCCATTTATAGTCTCTGCGTGGTTGAATTCAAAGATGGACAACTTTTGAGTGTAGTGGAAGTGTATCTGATGGCGTGACGACAGACATTTATGATAGAAGTTATGAGCTTGAAGAGTTACTTGAGACATACAAGAATGAAAAGTTTAATTCTCAAACTGTAAGTGCAAGCAAAAAACCACCTTGTAACGGGTGGTTTTTGTTTGCGCTCATTTAGTTATTCAATAGCATAAGCTAATTAGTCCGTTAGGGTGAGATAATTATTTTATAAGTATCTCAAGCCCGATAAAAAGAATCAGAAGGTTGAAATAAATGGTAATTAAAATTATTGTGTAAAAGTAATTCACCTTTTATTTGGTAACGAAATAGAGATGTAGGGGGAAAAGGAATGAAGAAATTAATCGGATTTTTTTGCGCTGTGATGCTGATAATAGGAACCTTAATTCCGTTCCAAAAAGCATCTGCAGAAAATAATTTAGAAGGAACTTTAGAGGAAACAGTTCAAGTTGTACTATATTCAGACGACACAAAAGTAATTATGTCTGAAGTTCCAAAGGCGCATGTGTTAGAGTACCAATCTAAGCTCGAAGATCCAGTATTCAGAAACTCAGAAATTCAAAAAAGTGTCGGACCAGAAGAAGACTTAACTGATCCTACAAAATTAGCTGCCTCTTTATCGAAGTCTAGTATCTCACCAATGGCTGTGGTTCAACCACCAGATGGCGGTACTACTAAAGGTTATGTAAGATATATGACTAGAAATGATATCATTAAAATTATTAATAAATTTGATAATTCAAGAGACTGGCCAAGATTACTTTCTAATCCAGGGGCTGATTATGTGATTGCTAATAGTCCCAATGTTCTTGCTGCTATCAAAGTTATAAAAAAAATACCGAACTTTGTAACAGTGGCGACTACAGTTACTCTCTGGACAGCTGGCGACCTAGCTAATCGCCAAACTGCATGGTGGAAAGATTCGGCCATTCTGATTCTTAAAAAATCAATTACTGGAGTTAAATTGACAGTAAAGCCGAATACGACATCTAATTATCCTGCTGCGTACATTACATTAGTGAGATACTAACAATAACTCTCGTTCAAGTATAAAGGGGGACTTCCATTGTCCAAAAAAATAACGATTAACGTTCTAGGATGGTTGTTTTTAATCTTCTTAACAATTAGCAAAATGTTCTTTGATGATCAACTTTCAGTAGTCACAACGGGTCTTGGAGGATTGATTTGTTTGATTATTTCTCTGACGATGATTGTTTATGGCACAGGGAGAAAACCTAATCACGCCAAAAATTAAATTTAAAAAGAAACTCATCAAACTGAACTGCTCCCCGTCAAGTAGACAGGGCTCAAGCCGCCTAGTCGTTTCTGGAAACGATCATGGTTGTAGAACGATATGTAAGTATCGATGGCCGATTTGAGTTCGCTATCGGCCTGGAACTCACGCAAGTAGTACATCTCCACTTTCATGGTAACGACTAGGGGAATTTACCAGCTAGAGTAAAGGTCTGATATACTCATCCTTGAGGTGCTTTATATGGAAAAAATAATTTGGTTATTGATGCTTGTTGTCGCGATTGTCGCGAGTTTCGTCCCGCTCGAGCCACGCATGTTGTCGCTTCTCGTATTCGCGTTGTTTGTCTTCATCAGTGTGGCTCTGTTTCAGCGGTTCCAACGTGAGGACCATTGGTTTGACCGCGTCTCACCGCTCGTCGGTGTCGGTGTCGGTATTGTCGCGTTCATCCTGTACGCCCTCGTATTCGTCGCCTGGTTCAACTCATCGAACGATGCTCAAGTGTGGCAGGTCATCCCGCAACTCATCTTTATGTATGTCGGGATTTACTTGTTCGTCGTGACGACAGCGAGCTTTATGGCAGGGGCGACTCGCCAAAAACCATCACGGTTCTTTCGACCGGTGTTGATTTTCACTGTATTTTTCTACGGGGCGATGCTTTTGCTCCCGCTCCAACCTGGGCTCTAAATTAGTAGTAGAAAAAAGCAGGCGCATCCGCGTCTGCTTTTTTGTTTAAAACATCGTTCTCTCGAACGCTTTGTCTCCGACGTATCCTGTCAAGTTGCCTTCTGCCATGTAGATTTTGAACGCTCTTCTACATTCGGATACAACAACACCCCACAAACGTTGGATATTCGTGTCCAACGTTCATGGGGTAGCTCACGGTCGGTGGTTCTGGCTTGTTCTCATGTATTCGATGACGTACTCGAAACGGACGACCTACGCCGAGTCCATATGACATACATGATCGCAATCGCTGCGGTCATCAACATGTACATCACAAACGTATTTACGTTGAAGAGCTGATTGCTCATATATGTATGTTTAATACCCGTCACCCTATCTAGATAGAGCGGGTCGGAGATCTTATATTCTCGTTCTAGGACGACTTGCTGCACGTACTCTTTACGTTCTTGAAATTCATCCACTTGCTATTCATATAAGAAACATAAAACGATTCCAACGATGAACAGCAGGACAAATATAGAAGATAATCAGCCTACGTCATATACATTTTTTGGTTGTTGTCAGTCCATTACAGGAATCGTTTGACTAGTCGTCGAACACCGAGAGTATACATTTTTATACGACCTACCATGAAGGAATGTGATTAGACATGAGTGAAGAGACCATCTATCAAGAACAAGGTTTGAAGCGGGTGTTGACAGACATCAAGGATGGGAAAGTACGATTGCACGAATTGGACGAGGAGCGGGTCATCCAATCGATGCTCCATCATATCGGCTCGACGGACCCTGAACTTCGAGATCAGTTGATTTATACGCTCTTTTACCGGTTCATCATCGAAGACGAGCAGCTGACGAACGAGCAGTTGACGGAGATGTTCCAGACGACGCTCAAATACCACTTGTTCTACGGCATCGGAGAAGCGGCATCAGATAACGTCTTCACGCGGGCGTTCTCGACGTTATTGATCGCCTTGATCGTGCATCAAGACCGTCAACAAGGATTTTTATCGGAATCGGATCTTGAGATGTTGAAAGCGAAGCTCCTGGCGTATCTCGATTGTGAACTCGATACGAGAGGGTATGTGCCCGGCAAAGGCTGGGCCCATGCGATTGCCCATGTGGCCGATACCTTCGACGAGCTTGCCTTGCATCCGTACCTCGATGAGACGGAGTTCAGTGAGATCCTCGAGGCGTTGTGGGACAAGGTAATGTTTCCGACCGTTTACTTGCACGACGAGGATGAGCGCTTGCTGAATCCCATCTTCGCCTTGCTCGGTCGTGGGATGGACGAACATGAGATCATCGTTCTGTTAGAAGGCTTACCTGCCCGATTGAGCGTCCAAAAACAACAACTTGAGCCCGAACAGTATTGGCACGTCGTTCATAACACGAAAACGTTTCTAAAGAGTTTCTTCATGAAATTGTACGATGTAAACCGACCGATGCTTCAAACCGCCGTATTCGAGACGTTAAAGCAGATTTGACGAGAACCCATAAAAATCTAGGCAGGCGCTTTCACATGCTTGCTTTTTTGATTTGCCTTTTTGTCGAAAAGAAGGCACACTAATATACGGTGAGACAGGACTGAGATGAACGTTATTGTAAATAACCTGTAATCGAATGAACGTTTTCAAACATGATTTTTCCGTTATAATAAAAAATAGTGTAACCAAGAGAGGAGCAGCACGTATGTTTCGTAGTTTTAACCGAGAAATCGGAATCGACCTTGGAACGGCAAATACGCTCGTTTATGTAAAAGGTCAAGGCATCGTTGTTCGTGAACCGTCCGTTGTGGCGTTCCGCACAGATACAGGTAGAATTGAGGCCGTGGGTAACCAGGCCAAAGATATGATTGGACGTACGCCGGGCAACGTCACGGCACGCCGTCCGATGAAAGATGGGGTAATCGCTGATTTCGAAACGACAGCGACGATGATCAAATACTTCATGGAGCAAGCACAGAAATCAAAGAGCGGTTTGTTCTCTTCGAAGACGAACGTCATGATTTGTGTGCCAAGCGGCATCACGTCAGTCGAAAAACGTGCCGTCGAAGACGCGGCCAAGCAAGCGGGCGCGCGTGAAGCGTACACGATCGAAGAACCGTTCGCGGCAGCAATCGGCGCCGGTCTCCCGGTTTGGGAACCGACAGGCTCGATGGTCGTCGATATCGGTGGCGGTACGACCGAAGTCGCAGTGATTTCACTCGGCGGCATCGTGACGAGCCAATCGATTCGTGTCGGCGGTGACGAAATGGATGACGCCATTATTCGTTACATCAAAAACAAATACAACCTCATGATCGGGGAGCGGACGTCAGAGACGCTCAAGATGGAAGTCGGTTCGGCTCGCATCGATGCTTCGAACGAGAATGAGAAAATGGAGATTCGCGGTCGCGACCTCGTGACGGGTCTTCCAAAACAAATTGAAGTCTCGGCAGCTGAAGTGTGCGAAGCACTTTCGGATACGGTCGAAGCGATTCTCGCAGGCGTGAAACAAACGCTCGAGCAGACGCCGCCGGAACTTGCGGCTGACGTCATGGACCGCGGCATCGTCCTCACAGGCGGTGGAGCACTCCTTAAAAACTTGGATGACGTCATCTCGGACGAGACACACATCCCGACACTCGTCGCGGATGAGCCGCTCGATTGCGTCGCCATCGGGACAGGCAAATCTCTTGAAATGATGGACGTCCTCCGTTCAAAATCAGGCATCTCGTCGCGTCGATGAGTGGTGACACACGATGAGCCGGTTCGTACGCAATAAAAAGCTCATCATCACGCTGATCGGTATCATCTTATTCGTTGTGATTTTAGGGGTTTCGATTCGAGGACGGTCGGAATCCGCCTGGTACCAAGACGTCACGCGTGATGTGGTCGGAACGTTCCAACGGGTGTTCACGGTGCCGATCGGCTGGATGGACAGTACCGTGTCCTCGATTTCGAACGTACGAGATATTTATGAAGAGAACCGTCAGTTGAAACAACATTTGACGAAATACGCGGAAGTGTCGGTCGAGGCCGATGACCTGCGCCGTGAGAACGAAGAATTACGGCAAATGGTCGAGGCGTCCGACACGTCGCTCCGTGACTTTGACTTGATTCCCGCTGAAGTGATCGGGCGTACGCCGAACGACTGGCAACGCTACGTGACGGTGAACGTCGGGGAAGAGCGCGGCGTCGAGAAAGGCATGGCCGTCACGGCCGCCGGCGGAATGGTCGGTCGCGTCATTCAGACGAGTGCCTATACGTCGCAAGTGCAGCTCCTGTCTGACAACAACCGGACGAACAACGTCTCGGCTGTCGTCAAAGACGCTGACGGCAAGGCAACGTATGGGACGATCGACGGCTTCGACAGCGAGACGAACGAGCTCTTCTTCACGAAGGTGTCGAACAGCGTCAAGTTGAAAGAAGGCGAGATTGTGTCGACGTCAGGTCTCGGCGGACGTTATCCGGCAGGCCTCGTCATCGGTACGGTCGAGTCGATTGAAACCGACGAATACGGCGTGTCTCAAGTCGCTCGCATCAAACCTGAAGCGGACTTCAACGAGTTTTCGCAAATGTTTGTCATCGATCGAACGCTCGAAGAACCGTTTTTGACGGGTCCCGAGGAAGGAGGAGCAGCGGGTGAGTAACATGAAAGTGTTCATCGCCCTGTTCCTCCTCTTTCTTATTGAAGGGACATGGGCCGCCATCTTCTCATGGCACTATGTGACGCCGTTCTTGTATTTGACGTTGATCGGCTTGATGTACGTCAGTTTGTATGGCCGTTGGGAGTCGGCGCTCGGATTCGGTCTCGTCTTCGGGCTGTTGTATGACATCGTCTACACCGACTTGCTCGGAATTTACTTATTTACTTTTTCACTCATTCCTCTCATAGTCAGCTTCGTGTTAAAATATATAGGTGAGAATTTCTTCTCGGTCGTCATCACGTTCACATTCATGATTCTCGTGTTTTCCTTCGGGATTTTCAGTGTCATGACGGCGGTCGGTGGGACAACCATGACCATTCAAACACTATTAGTTGAACAGATTCCAGGGACGCTCGCCGCCAACGCTGTCGCCATCGCACTATTATATGTGCCGATGACGAAGTATGTGGCGCCGCGGCCTGTAGCGAAAAGAGGGTAGCCATGATGGAGCGTAAACGACATATTACGATAAAAGGACATCGCAACGGGATTGCAATCCACTTCAATCCACGGAGTGGCATCGATGAGGTGCTCGGAGAGCTTGAGGCCACGTTACAAGAGATGGAGCCCCCCTCTGGGCAGATTGCACTCAAATTGCACGCGGGTACTCGTTACATCGACGAGGAGCTGTCACGTCAAATTCGTGAAGTCGTCGCTCGTCATGGCGTTTTTTATATCGAGGAGCTCTCGAGCGAGGTCATGTTGACCGAAGAGGCGAAAGCGACTTACGGCAAAAAGACGTTCCACTACCATAGCGGGACGATTCGAAGCGGACAAGTGCTCGACTTCGATGGTTCGGTACTCATTATCGGGGACATCAACCCGGGGTCCGAAGTTCGGGCGACGGGCAGTATATATTGTTTAGGGACGATACGAGGAAATGTGCGTGCTGGTGTCGAAGGATGGGAAGAAGCGGTCATCACCGCCAGTCTGCTCCATCCGAAGTTTTTAGCAATTGGTGAACACGTGCTCACGTCAGACGACGACGAAGAGCTTCCGGAGATCGAGATGGGATGCGCGTATCAGACGAATCAGGGCATTGAAATGACGCGTCTCCGTCAAATCATGACAGGGCTTAAAGACGCATATGCAATGGAATTACAGAGAGGGTGAGTTTGATGGAGCAAGTAGTAGAGCCTGTACATACAGCGAAAGAAGTGAAGAAAGGTCGGGCCATCGTCGTGACGTCGGGGAAAGGTGGCGTCGGGAAGACGACTACGACCGCGAACCTCGGGACGGGTCTCGCATTGTCTGGCCACTCGGTCTGTCTCGTCGATACGGATATCGGTCTGCGGAACTTGGATATCATCTTAGGACTCGACAACCGGAGCATCTATAACCTCGTTGACGTCATCAACGGCCAGTGCAAGCTGCATCAGGCGCTCGTCCGTGATAAGCGGTTCGAAGAGATGTATCTCTTGCCTGCGGCCCAGTCGAAAGATAAGACGTCGGTCCAACCGGAGCAAGTGAAAGAAATCATCGACCAGTTGAAGACGGAATACGACTTCGTCTTGATCGACTGCCCGGCCGGTATCGAGCAAGGTTTCATGAATGCGATTGCCGGTGCCGACGAGGCTGTCGTCGTGACGACGCCTGAGAAGGCGGCTGTCCAAGACGCGGACCGCATCATCGGGATGCTCGAGCAAGCGGAACACGTCGCTGCACCGAAACTGATCGTGAACCGTGTCAAGAACCACCTCGTCGAATCAGGCGACATGCTCGACATCGATGACATCATGCGCATCTTGTCGATCGACCTGCTCGGCGTCGTCGTAGACGATGAAGAAGTCATCGCCGCCGCGAACCGCGGGGTGCCGGTCACGATGAATCCGGACAATCACGCCGGACAAGCGTACCGCAACATCACACGCCGCATTCTCGGTGAGTCGGTGCCGCTCATGTCCATCCAGACCGAACAAAAACCGGTCGGCTTCTGGGCACGGCTCATGATGAAATTTGGAATGAAAAAAGCCTAAGGCAACGCAAGTTGCCTTTTTGTGTCGAAAGGAGAGATCTGTGTGCGATTGATTTATGAACGGACCCCATCCATTGAGCGGGCCATGCTCGTCGATGGGGAACGCCTCCTTGAGGTCGAGGAACGTTTCATCGACCAACTTTCAGTCGGGACGATTCTCGAGGCCGCGATCGAACGGATTCACCCGTCGCTCGGCGCCGCGTTTTTGACGACCGGCGAGACGACGTTCTTCCTGCCGATTGCCGAGACGCTCAAAGCGCTCGAGGCATATCCGAACGTGCCGGGCATCGGCCAAGCGGCCGTCGTCGGTGACAAACGCCTCGTCCAAGTGACGAAAGAAGGTATCAACGGCAAACACCATAAAGTGACGGAAAACATCCGCTTCGGCGGACGTTACATCGTCTACTTCCCATACGGCCGGCGCAACCTGTATAGCCGCAAGCTCGACCTCGTCGCCCAGGACCGCTTGTCGAAGGTGTTTGAGCTCGAAGAAGCGGAAGGCGTCTTGTTCCGCACAGAGTCGGGGCAAGCGAGCCCGGACACGCTTCAAGAAGAACTCACCTTGCTACGGGCGCGTGCGAGCGACGTCATCACGGCACGTTGCGGACAGGATGAGCTGTTATGCGAACAGTTCGTGCGCCGTCATGCGGTCGATTCGGTCATATTGAACGACAAGGAAGCACAAGAGCGATTGACGCGGCTCGAGGTCGACGTCGAACGCCATGTCGGTAAAGGTCGGATGAAAGAAGCGGCCCGGCTCGACGGGGCGATCGAGAAGCTCGGACAGCGCGTCGTCTGGCTCGAAGGCGGCTCGTACGTCTTGGTCGAACAAGTCGAAACGATGACCGTCATCGACGTCAACAGCGGCAAGAATGTCGCCGTCAAGGACAAGGGACGGGCGGCCGACACGATTAACGAGGCCGCACTCTATGCGGTCATGGAGCAACTTCGGTTGCGCAACATCGGCGGTATGGTCGTCATCGACTTCTTACGCGGTTCAAAAGATGGACAGGCCCGGCTCTTGAAGAAGATGAAAGAGCTCGGGGCCCGCGATCCACGCCGCGTCGAAGTATATGGCTTCACGCGCATGGGCTTGTTCGAGCTATCGCGGGAGCGCACTGGACGTTCGATGCAAGACCGGATGACGCACGACGGGAAGCCGTCGAAGCTCGCCGTCTTCTCTCGGATCGAGCGCGCCTTGATGGAGCTCGTGCCGGAAGTCGAAGCGGTCGTCGTAAGCCTTCCGAACAAGTGGCACGACACGTCATGGGACGGGTTTGACTGTGCGGTCCTCCTCGTCGAAGGGGAAGCGGACGTGGCGTTCTACGGGACGCTCGAGGAATGTCAGAATTTCGTATCTCGTCATTGACAACGATTGAACGAGAGTGGTATTATCTATAACGTTAGTTCGTTTGGAAGCACCCAAATGGCTACAACCGCACAGAACGGGTTGAAACGGTTTCGCCCTGCCCTGGATGGCGAGTCTGAGTTTAATAAGGAGGTGCACGTATATGTACGCAATCATCAAAACTGGTGGTAAGCAAATCAAAGTTGAAGCAGGTCAAGAGATCTACATCGAAAAACTCGATGCTGATGTCGAGGGTACTGTAGAATTCGGTGAAGTTCTTTTCGTTGGTGGTGACGATGTTAAAGTCGGAGCTCCACTCGTAGAGGGCGCTAAAGTTGTCGGTACTGTGGTAAAACACGGCCGCGCTAAGAAGATCACTGTCTTCAAAATGAAAGCTAAGAAAAACTACCGTCGTAAGCAAGGTCACCGTCAGCCTTACACGAAAGTTCGCATCGAGAAAATCGAAGCGTAAGCTATGATTCGAGTAATGGTCAGACGAGACGAGACGAAGTCGATTCGTTCCGTCGAAGTGACAGGTCACGCCAACTTTGCTGAACCCGGTTCTGACTTGGTATGTGCCGGCGTTTCTGCCATCATCTTTGGGGCATACAACGCTGTCGAGGTACTCGCCGGTCAGTCGCTTCTTGTAGAAATGGCAGACAAAACAGAGGGTGGCTACTTTTATGTCGAGACGTATCCTGACGTATCACCGGAGGATATGACTCGCACCCAATTGTTATTAGAAGGGATGCTCGTGCAACTAGACACGGTCGCCCATAGTTACGGTGATTATATCCAAATTGAACAATAGGAGGTGGACCTCATGTTACAATTGAACCTTCAGTTCTTCGCATCGAAAAAGGGAGTAGGATCGACTAAAAACGGTCGTGACTCGATTTCGAAACGCCTCGGCGCTAAACGCGCTGACGGACAGACTGTTTCAGCTGGATCGATTCTCTACCGTCAACGCGGTACGAAAATTCACCCAGGTGAAAACGTCGGCCGTGGTGGCGACGACACATTGTTTGCAAAAGTTGACGGCGTAGTACGCTTCGAGCGTCTTGGTCGCGACAAGAAACAAGTGAGCGTTTACCCAGTTGCGTAAGTAGAACCACGCAGAAGACTCTAGCCACTTATTTGGTTAGAGTCTTTTTTACTAGTTTTACCTAGGAGAGGATTGCATGAACTCACAGGCAGCACTGAAACTATTATCGACCGTCCGTCACGAATGGATGAATCGGCTTCAGATGATCTCCTTGTATGCGGCGCTCGAGCCTGATAGACTCGAGGAGCTGTACGAGCGATATCGTCAGCACGCCGACGAGGAGAGTGCGCTTATTCGCTTGGATTTGCCGACGACGAGTCTCGTCCTCATGCAAGCGAATTGGGAAGGACGGTTGACCTACAAGGTGTCGGCTGACCGCGTGTCACTTGACGACGCGCGCGTGGCGGACAAGCTTGTCCGTCTTCTGTCAGGAACGGATGGACCGATTCATGTGACGTTCACGGACGGACTGATGGTCCGCGTCTTCGGTCATGTGCCGGATGGCGTGTTCACGTCAGACGAAGTGTACGAGCAGACAGTAGAATGTTCTACGTTCGTTATAAAGGAGGGGAATTAAATGTTTGTCGATCAGGTTAATATTTTTGTAAAAGCTGGAGACGGCGGTAAAGGGATGGTTGCGTTCCGCCGCGAGAAGTATGTTCCAGACGGTGGACCAGCAGGAGGAGACGGCGGTCACGGTGGTGACGTCGTATTCGAAGTAGAAGAAGGATTACGCACGCTCGTAGATTTCCGCTTCTCGAAAAAATTTATCGCCCACGATGGTGAAAAAGGGATGTCGAAAGGCATGCACGGACGAAAAGCGAAGCCGCTCGTCGTCAAAGTCCCACCAGGCACAATCGTGTTCGATGCATCGACCGATACGGTCATCGCCGACCTTACCGAGCACGGCCAACGGGCAACAATCGCTAAAGGCGGCCGCGGTGGTCGCGGGAACTGTCGTTTCGCGACACCAGCCAACCCGGCACCAGAGATCGCCGAGAACGGCGAGCCAGGTCAAGAACGCGAATTGCGTCTTGAGTTGAAATTGCTTGCTGACGTCGGTCTCGTCGGATTCCCGTCAGTCGGGAAATCGACGCTCTTGTCAGTCGTTTCGTCGGCACGCCCAAAAATCGGCGCGTACCACTTCACGACGATCACACCGAACCTCGGTGTCGTCAAGACAGCGGACGACCGTGACTTTGTCATGGCCGATCTTCCTGGACTCATCGAAGGGGCGAGCCAAGGCGTCGGTCTCGGTCACCAATTCTTGCGTCACATCGAGCGGACGAAAGTCATCGTCCACATGATCGATATGAGCGGCATGGAAGGACGCGACCCGTTCGAAGACTACACGACGATCAACCGCGAGCTCGAGTCGTACAACTTACGCCTCCTCGAGCGTCCGCAAATTGTTGTCGCCAACAAGATGGACATGCCGGATGCGCCGGAATTATTGGAAGAGTTCCAACAAAAAATCGGAGATGACGTCAAAGTCTTCCCGATTTCGGCACTCGCCAAAGAAGGACTCCGCAACCTACTCATCGAAGTAGCTAATCTCGTGGACTCGACACCTGAGTTCCCACTCGAAGAGCTCGAAGAGAAAACGGCCACACCACGTGTCGTTTATCGTTACGAGAAGGAAGAGAAAGGGTATCAGATTCATGTCGATGAATACGAACGCTTCGTGATCACGGGGCCTCGTATCGAGAAGCTCTTCAAGATGACGAACTTCGATCACGACGAATCGATTAAACGCTTCGCGCGTCAAATGCGTCAAATGGGCGTCGATGACGACCTTCGCAAGTTGGGTGCCGAAGACGGTAGCGTCGTCGCCATCTTAGACTTTGAATTCGAATTTGTCGAATAATCTTTTATTAATGAAATGGAGTGTGAAGTAAACGTGGACCCTGTGCCCTCGTCTAGTTTAATTCTTTATGCAGTTTTAGTTATGTTGTCAGCTTTCTTCTCTTCTGCCGAGACCGCGCTCTCGAGTGTGAACCGTGTTCGAATGATTCGCATGAGTGAGGACGGGGACAAGGGCGCCAAGCGCGTCCTCCACCTCGTCGACCGGTTCGACGACACGCTCTCGACGATCCTCGTCGGGAACAACATCGTCAACATCGGTGCCGCGACAGTGTCGACGGCGATCGCCACGAGCATCTACTCGGGCGGTACCGGGCTCGTCATCTCGACGTTCGCGACGACCATCGTCATCTTGATTTTCGGTGAGATTTTACCGAAGTCGCTTGCGAAAGAGTTTGCGGAGAAGTACTCACTTCTCATCAGTGGTATTCTCATCTTCCTCGTCAAAGTCTTGAAACCGGTGACGATGATCTTTACCGGGTTGAAGAAGTTGGTGCTCCGTATGATCGGGATGAACGATAAAGAGCCGTCAGTGACGGAAGAAGAGTTGAAAGTGCTCGTCGATATGGGAGAAGAAGAAGGGGTGCTCGGCGAGACCGAAGCGGAACTCGTGCATAGCGCCTTTGCCTTCAACGACATCACCGTCGACGACGTGTTGACGCCGCGGATCGATATCCTCGCCGTCGACATCGACGATACGCTCGAAGAGATCAAAGACACGATCTTTAGCGGTGGACATTCGCGTCTACCGGTGTATAAAGACTCGATTGACAACGTCATCGGGGTGTTGTCAGAACGTGATTTCCTTCGTTCGATGATGCGTGATGAAGTGACGGACGTGCGTTCACTCATTCGTCCGCTCACGTATGTATCGCCGCAGACAAAATTGATTGAGCTGCTTCCTGTGCTCCAGCAAAAACAATCGCACATGGCTGTCGTCCTCGACGAATTCGGCGGGACGGCCGGCCTGATCACACTCGAAGATATGCTCGAGGAGCTCGTCGGAGACATTTGGGACGAGCACGACGAATCGATCGTCTATTTAAGACGACTTCGTGACGGCGTCTACGAGTGTATGGCCGACATGGATGTCGATGAGTTTGCTGATGAGATGGGAATTAAAGAACCTGAAGTAGATGCCAACACGATGGGTGGTTGGATCGTCGAACTGTTAGGTGACATTCCAGAGAAAGGTGCGCGTGTCACGTATGATGACATGACGTTCACCGTTCTCCACGTCGAAAAGCGTCGGATTCGCAAATTGCTCGTCGAGACGGGTCAATCCGAACCGGCCGAACAAGCGTAAACGAATAAAAGGAGGGATCGCCATGTGGCGGTCCCTCCTTTTGTTTAAACGGTATGATGGCGCTCGACACGTTCGAGCAACTCGTATGGCCGGACTTTGTAGATGGCGTGCGGCATATACGTCGGGTCGATCGCATCGACGAGACGCATCTGGAAGTGATCCCGTTTGATATAGTCACCGACGTTCGACGCATCGACTTTGAAGAAGCCGACTTCTTGTGTCTCGCCTGCTTGTGGTTGCAAGTCGCCGGAGACATAGCGGGCGCGGAATGTGACGCAGAGGACGCGCGAGGAGACGTTTTGGTAGATGCCGGTGATGCCCTCGACTTCGATGTCGACCCCGGTCTCTTCTTTCACTTCGCGGTGCACGGCCTCGACAATCGACTCATGCTCTTCGACTTGACCACCTGGCATCTCGTACGTGTCGCTCCGGTGCGTGTTCTGGACGAGCAACACTTCGCCGGCCTCGTTCGTGACGTAAGCCGTCACGGAGACGATCGTGCGCGGCGGCGTGTAGTGACCGGTCGGCATCATGAACTCCTCACTCGACTTGATGTATAAATCTTTTCCGAGACGGGCCCGCTTCTTCATCGCTTCGCGACGTAAGCCGCTCGAGCGATAATCGCGTTCGACTTGTTCGTAGTGCTCGCGGTCACGGTATTCCCATAGGGCCATGACCTCGCTCTTGTCGTCGGTCACCCAACGACCGACGAGACGGGCGCCGTGCGATACCTGAATCGGATACAGGTATGTATGGAAAAACTCGGTGAATTCATCTAAGCGTTCAGGACGGATGGTGTACGTTTTTCGACGATGGAACATGGTAATTCCTCCTTTGAAGGTGGTATCTCTATTCCGAGAAAAAAACGCTTTCCTCACTACTCTCTATTCGGTACCGTATCCGTTTTTCCCTCTATTCAAAAAAAGTCAGCTCGAGCGCATCTGCTCAAGCTGACTTTTTAAATAGACGCGGATTCGTGCGGACGTAGCGGACGAGGAAGAACAGCCCGATCCCGATCCCAACATACGGCAAGAACCCGTGGGTGACCTCGCCGATTTGACGCCAATTACTGCCGAGCATCATCCCGAGTTTGACGAAGAGGAACGACCAGACGGCGAAGATGACGACGGTCACCGTCAAAAACTTACGGAACGATAACCGCATGACGCCGGCGCTGACTGCGAACAGCTGACGCCAAATGACGCTCAGACAGACAATCCAGGCACCGTACGTCTCGAACCAAATCTCGGCGCGGCGTTGTTTCGCCTCGCTGATGCGGAACGACCGATAGAGACGGAGCGCGACAGGGCGTCCCCCGTAGCGGCCGATCCCATACAGGACGATTTGACTGATGACGAACGCCGACCAGGCAAGCAGGAAGACGAACAGGAACGAGACGTCGAGGGAACCGGTCAAGTAGCCCCCGTAAGCGAGCACGAGCTCGTTCGGGATGAGTTGGATGAAGATGCCGAGCGGGACGCTGAAGACGCCGCACCCGAGCAACAGTTGCTCGAGAAAGTGCCACATGACCGTTTCCCCCTTTCCAAATTTTGTACAGGATGCATTCCATCCATCAGTATAACGAACATGAGGCGAAAGCAAAAGAAAAGATGTCACGTATTTGTGACATCTTAGTCGAGCTCGGAGACGAGGACACCGAGCCGCTCGAGTTCCGAGACGGCGGCATCGATGGCGTCTTCACTATCGGCCTCGAGCGTATGGATATGCAACCCACCCGTCAAATGCGACAGCGGGGCGGCCTGGTTCGCCTCGACCCGTTCGAGGAAAGCACGGACGTCGCGGCGGCTCTTCACCATCAGTTGGCCCGTCAATGACCCGTAGACCGGATGATCGATGATGACGTCGCGAATGGTGACACCTTCGTCGACGATGGCGTTCATTTCGGTCTCCATGGCCTCGGCCTCGTGACGACAGACGATTTTACGGGTGTAGGAGGACGGTGACGCCTCACCCGCTAAATAGACGTACCCGCGGGCGGTCGCGACGATTTGATGACCCTTCGCCTTCAAAAGCGACAAGTCTTGGACGACGACTTGTCGACTGACGGCGACGCGGCGGGCGAGCTCGGAGCCGGTGATCGGCTCGGAACTCTGTTCAATCATTTCCAGTAACGTGCGCCGGCGTTCTTCACCGGCTAAGCGTTTGTTCATAAGATCCAACTCTCCTTGCTAAAGTGACGATGGCTTCGGCGAGTGCCGTCGTAGCCTCGACGGTCGTATCTTCGCCGAAAGAAATGCGGACGAGTCCGTGGCAGGCGCTCGTTTCATAGCCGAGCGACTCGAGCATCCGGTTCGGTCCGTTTTGGCCGGCCCGACAAGCTGACCCCGCTGAAACTTGGAACCCGAGTCCGTCTAGTTCGGTCATCCACCATTGTCCGTCCCGCTTGTTCGAGACGAACGAGAAGATGGCAGGGCTCTGCTGGTCGAACTCGAGCCATTTTACGTAAGACGATGTCTTCTCTTTCAAGATAGCACGAAACGCTAAGAAATTTCTTTCATGACGTGTCCGTTGTTCATGACGGTCAGTGAACGCTTTGACAAAAGCGCAGATGCCGGGCACGTCGACCGTCCCGGGTCGGATGCCGTACTGATGATGTCCCGGATAATAAGGTGGGGGTAACAGCCGTTCCATATAGAGTCCCCCGACGCCTTTCGGTCCCCCGACTTTATGGGCGCTGAACGAGTAGGCGTCGATGCCGTCGACGGAAACCGGAATCTTGCCGAGCGCCTGGACGCCGTCGACGTGGAACAGCACTTTCTTATATTTCAATTGGCACAGGATCTTGTGGAGCGGCAGTGTCCAACCGGTGTCCGAGTTGACGTGTTGGAACGTGACGAGCCCGATATCCCGGTCGAGCAGATGCGTGAACGTCTCGTGGTCGAACCACCCGTCCTTCAGTTTCAGGCGGTGGACGGTCACGCCTTCGGCTTCCCACTCGTCGAGGAGGAGCGCGACCGAGTCGTGCTCTTGCCACGATGTGATGACTTCACGTCCTTTCATACGCTTCCGGAGACTCGTGAGGGCGATATAGTTGCTCTCGGAGCCGCTCCCGGTGAAGAGGAGCTTGCCGCGGAGCATGTCGAGTCCGAGCGCCTGCTTCAACAACCGTCGGGACTCGGTCAAGTAATCCTCAGCCATATAGCCGTGTGTGTGGAGGGAAGACGGGTTACCGTATACGTTTCGTGCCATCGCCACGTAATGGTCGAGAGCGGATTTTGTCATCGGGTGCGTCGCCGCATAATCAAAGTAACGGTTCATCGTAAGTTCCCCTTTTCTCATGTTGTCTTCTTCACAAAATTATGCGAAACTAGTTTACAAGTCAACATTACATATGAAAAACAGGTGATATACAGATGTCTTTACAGTTAGAAAGGGTCGATGTGTTGATTATCGGGGCCGGTTTGGCCGCGGTGACAGTCGCGCTCCATTTGCCTCAAACGTTGAACGTCTTGCTCGTCTCCAAGCACGAAGTAACAAGTGCGAACTCGGACATGGCCCAAGGGGGGATCGCGAGCTCGTATTTGGAGCCGTCGAGCGTCGATCATGAGCGGGATACGCTCGTCGCCTCAAAGATGGCAGCCATTCCTGAACGAGTGTATACGCTCGTCGAAGAAGGACGGAGCGCGATTGGCGATTTGGAGCGCTTCGGAGTCGTCTTTGATCGGGACGGTGCTGCATATGCCGTCGGCCGTGAAGGGGCACATGGGATGAACCGAATCTTTCACGTCGGTGGGGACGAGACCGGGCGTCACGTGATGGCGACGCTTCGTCGACAATTGCCAGACAACGTGACCGTCATGGAACACGTCTTGATTGATACGTTGGTGAAGACAGATGGCTGCGTCAGTGGGGCGACCGGTTACAACGGTGAGACGCGCCTTCACGTCCAGGCCGGCGCCGTCGTCTTGGCGACTGGGGGGATCGGTGGACTCATCGACTGGACGTCGAATTGTCGCTCGGTCACAGGGGACGGGCTCGTCTTAGCGGATGAGGTCGGGGCCCGACTCACAAACTTGTCGCGGATTCAGTTCCATCCGACGCTGCTCGCGGTCGATTCGCCTCATCTCGTGACGGAAGCGCTGCGCGGAGCTGGGGCGATGCTCGTCGATTCGTCAGGACGTCCTGTGATGGCCCACCATCCGCTCGGAAGCCTCGCTCCGAGAGACGAGGTCGCTCGGACACTCACGCGTCATGACGGTCCCGTCTACTTGGACACGAGCCGCGTCGAGCGGATCGAGGAACGGTTCCCGAAACTGGTGGCGACATGTGACATGAACGGAATCGACATCCGCCGCATCCCGGTACGGCCCGGACTCCATTTCCATATGGGTGGTGTCGACGTCGATGCCGACGGTCGTACGTCCGTCGCTGGGTTGTATGCGGTCGGTGAGGTCGCCGATTCGGGTGTCCATGGGATGAATCGACTCGCGTCAAATTCGTTACTCGAATGCTGGGTGTTCGGGAAGCGGGTGGCGGCAGCGGTGACGGTAGAGGAGAAGGAGAAGCCGTTCACGGTAGACGAGACGACCGTATACGAGATATCGGTTGATCTGTTCAGCCGCTATCGGCAACAGATTGGGAAATGGTTGACCATCTCGCCTCAGATTGGCGACATCACAAGTTTCTTAGAAAATACCCATGAACTGCCACAGACGAAACACGTGTCAAGACAATTAAGTGAACAGACGTTGAGTCTGAAAGCGGCACGCCTTTTGGCCCATGCCGTTATGAGAACGGAGGCTTCTAATGAACAAAATCGCATTACGCGAACAGTTGATAGCAATTTTACATGAAGACATCGGTTTCGGGGACGCCTCGAGTGCATTGATTGACCACCGCGAGACGTCCCTCGCCACGATCAGCGCCAAAGCAGACGGCGTCTTCTGCGGCATGGACGTCGTCCTTGAACTAGCGCAGTTACAGCGTCTCGTCGTCGAGTCATGTCAGCCGGACGGTACGGACGTTGTGGCCGGTGACACGCTTTTTGTTTTGCGAGGCAAAACGCGAACGCTCCTTGAGACGGAGCGTGTGCTGTTGAACCTTGTCCAACACTTGAGTGGGATCGCGACGATGACCCGTCGTTGCGTTGAACGGCTCGCCGACCCGACGATTGCCGTCACGGACACGCGGAAGACGACGCCGGGGCTCCGCATGCTCGAGAAGCATGCCGTTCGCTCGGGCGGCGGAAAGAACCATCGACTCCGTCTCGATGATGCCATCATGATCAAAGACAACCACATCACGGCACTCGGCGGGATCACGAATGCGGTTGAGCGCGCACGGACGCTTGCCGGTCATACGACGCCTGTCGAAGTCGAGGTCGAGACGCTCGATCAGTTACATGAGGCGATTGCGGCGAACGCGGACATCATCATGTTCGACAACCGCTCACCGGAAGAACTGAAGGCGTGGCGCGCGCTCGTCCCAGAGCATATCAAGACGGAGGCGTCCGGCGGCATCACCGTCGAGACGATCGCCCAGTATCGCGGTTCGGGAGTCGACGTCATCTCGATCGGGCAGTTGACCCATTCAGTGACGGTGCTCGATTGTAGTCTAAATCTTGTAGGGGGAATCAAACATGCAATTACTCGGAACGATGCCAGCACAATACGCTGACTTGACGATTGAACAGATGGAATCACGGATTGAAGCCATCAAAGCACGGCTGGGCAGTCGCTTATTTTTGCCGGCCCACCACTATCAAAAGGACGAGGTCGTCCAATTCGCGGATGCGACCGGAGATTCGCTCCAACTCGCACGGCTCGCCGAACAGATGAGTGACGCTGAATTTATCGTCTTCTGTGGCGTCCATTTCATGGCCGAGACGGCGGACATGCTGACGCGCGACGACCAGGTCGTCATCTTGCCGGACATGCGGGCCGGATGCTCGATGGCAGACATGGCCGACATCGATCAGACGGAGATCGCGTGGGAAGAACTGACGGATACGTTCGGCGACGGTATCATCCCGATCACGTACGTCAACTCGACGGCAGCCATCAAGGCGTTCGTCGGAAAGAACGGCGGCGCGACGGTCACGTCGTCAAACGCGCATGACATCGTGCGTTGGGCGCTCGAGGCGGGAGAGCGGGTTCTGTTCTTGCCGGACCAGCATCTCGGACGGAACACGGCGTTTGACTTAGGTGTGCCGCTCGAAGCGATGGCCGTCTGGGACCCGCTTCGGGAACGGCTCGTCTATGAAGGTGACAGCGAGGACGTCCGCGTCATTCTGTGGAAAGGGCACTGTTCGGTCCACGAGAAGTTCAACGTCGCCCAAATCGAGGCGCTTCGGAAACACGACCCGGAGCGGCGCATCATCGTCCATCCTGAATGTACGTTTGACGTCGTACAGGCGGCGGACGAGGCCGGGTCGACGTCATACATCATCGACCAAATCGAGGCGAGCGCGCCGGGGACGAAGTGGGCAGTCGGCACCGAGATGAACTTGGTCAACCGACTTGCGGCGACGCACCAGGAGCAAGATATCGTCTCGCTTAACCCGTACATGTGCCCGTGCTTGACGATGAACCGCATCGATTTACCGCATCTGCTTTGGGCGCTCGAGTCGCTCGAGACCGATCCCGTCAATATCATTCGCGTCGACGAAGAGACGACAAAGTGGGCGACACTCGCCCTTGAACGGATGCTCGCACGCTAAGGACAGGCAACCGCCTGTCCTTTTTTCGTGGCGGCGGTTATGGTACAATGAATGCAGTTTTCCTATGAAGAGGAGATATGACCGTGATTGAATTCGTAAAAGGCTCCGTCGCCTATGTGTGCGCGGAATATATAACGTTGGATGTTTCGGGCGTCGGCTACAAAGTACATGTGCCTAACCCGTTTTTTTATCGTGAACAAGACGAACATGTAATCGTGTTTACGCATCATTATGTGCGGGAAGATCAACAGACATTGTACGGTTTCCGCTCACGCCGGGAACGCGAACTGTTCAATAAACTGCTCGGCGTCAACGGCATCGGTCCGAAAGGCGCGCTCGCCATCGTCGCCTCGGGCGATATGGATGCCCTCATCGACGCGATCGAGACCGAGAACGAGAAGTACTTGATGAAGTTCCCGGGTGTCGGCAAGAAGACGGCCAAACAGATGGCGCTCGACTTGAAAGGCAAGCTGTCCGAGCTCGCCCCGGACTATGTGCCGAACACCGGCTTATTTGCCCAAGGCGCGTCCGAACTCGACGAGGCGTGCGAGGCGCTCGTCGCACTCGGATACTCGGAGCGTGAGATTACCCGTGTCCGCAAGGAATTGAATTCAGAAATATTGACGACAGACGCTTACATAAAGCGCGCCCTGCAATTGCTATTGAAATAAGGAGGAGACCATGGACGAACGATTGTTGTCACAATCCCATCAACAATATGAAGACTCAGAAGAGTGGAGCTTGCGTCCGCAAAGGTTCGAGCAATATATCGGGCAGGAGAAGGCGAAAGGCAACTTGTCAATCTTCATCCAAGCCGCGAAGCTACGAAGCGAGACGCTCGACCACGTCCTCCTTTACGGTCCCCCGGGACTCGGAAAGACGACCCTCGCCCAAATCATCGCTAACGAGATGGGCGTCGGCATCAAGACGACAGCCGGTCCGGCCATCGAACGACCGGGTGACCTCGCCGCGATCCTGTCGACGCTCGAACCGGGCGACGTCCTGTTCATCGATGAGATTCATCGCTTGAGCCGCACGATCGAAGAGATTCTCTATCCGGCAATGGAAGATTACTGTCTCGACATCGTCTACGGACAAGGCGAGATGGCGCGAAGCGTCCGCATCGACTTGCCGCCGTTCACGCTCGTCGGCGCGACGACGCGGGCCGGCATGTTGTCGGCGCCGCTCCGTGACCGCTTCGGTGTGACGTTGAAACTTGAATACTACGAGACGCATGAGCTCGCCGCCATCGTCAGCCGGACGGCCCAACTGTTCCGCCTGTCAATCTCACCAGAGGCGAGCGGTGCCATCGCGAAACGTTCACGTGGCACGCCGCGGATCGCCAACCGGCTGTTACGCCGGGTCCGTGATTTTGCCCAAGTGGCAGGTACGAAAGAAATCGACCCAGAGCTCGCTTCAAGTGCGCTCGACCGGTTGCACGTCGACGCCCTCGGACTCGACGAGGTCGACCACCGGCTGTTACGGGCGATGGTCGAACGGTTCGGCGGTGGCCCGGTAGGACTCGAGACGCTCGCCGCAACAATCGGGGAAGACGCCCAGACGATTGAGGACGTGTATGAGCCGTACTTGTTGCAGCAAGGTTTCCTGCAACGGACACCACGCGGCCGGATGATTACCCAGTACGCAAAGACGCATTTTGGCTATGAAGAGGAGTAAACGATATGCAAGACATTCAATTGAACGTAAACGATTATGATTTTGACTTACCAGAAGAACTGATCGCCCAAGTACCGCTTCTCGATCGGACAAGCTCACGACTGCTCGTCCTCGACCGCGACACGGGCGACATCGAGCATCGTCATTTCCGCGACGTGCTCGACTATTTACAGGCAGGCGACGCGCTCGTCGTCAATGACTCGCGCGTGCTCCCGGCCCGACTGTTCGGGGCGAAGCAAGAGACAGGCGGGAAAGTCGAACTCCTTCTCTTGAAACAGACGGAAGATGATGTGTGGGAAGCGCTCGTCAAACCTGCGAAGAAAGTCCGCGTCGGCGCCATCGTCGAGTTCGGCAACGGGTTGCTCCGGGCCGAATGTGTCGAAGAGCTCCCGGAAGGCGGTCGCCGCTTCAAGTTCGATTACGACGGCATCTTTTATGAGATTTTAGATGAGCTCGGCACGATGCCGCTCCCGCCATACATCCGTGAACAGCTCGACGACCAGGACCGTTATCAGACGGTGTACGCCCGTGAACGCGGGAGTGCGGCCGCACCGACGGCAGGCCTTCACTTTACGGAAGAACTGCTCGCGGCGGCGGAGGCGAAAGGTGTCAAGTTGATCCCGCTCACGCTCCATGTCGGGCTCGGCACGTTCCGTCCCGTCACGGCCGATACGATTGAAGAGCACACGATGCATAGCGAGTATTTCGAACTATCGGCCGCTTCGGCTGAAGCGCTCCGCGACGTCCGTGCAAATCACGGACGCGTCTTCGCGGTCGGGACGACATCGACCCGGACGCTCGAGACGATCGTGCGCGACCATGGGGATTTCGTCGAGTCATCGGGCTGGACGGACATCTTTATCTACCCAGGCGTCGAGTTGAAGGCGATTGATGGATTGATCACGAACTTCCATCTGCCGAAGTCGACACTCGTCATGCTCGTTTCGGCGTTCGCGTCGCGCGACATCATCTTGAACGCGTACCGCACGGCGGTACAAGAACGTTACCGCTTCTTCAGCTTTGGGGACGCGATGCTCATCACGAGGAAGGAAGAGAACAAATGACCAAACACGCAGTCACATACGAACATATCCATACATGTAAACAGACGGGAGCGCGGCACGGAATCGTCCATACGCCGCACGGGTCGTTCGAGACACCTGTCTTTATGCCGGTCGGCACACAGGCGACCGTCAAGACGATGGGACCGGAACAAGTCAAGGCGATGGGAGCGAACATCATCCTGTCGAACACGTACCACCTTTGGATCCGTCCAGGACACGAAGTCGTCAAACAAGCCGGCGGCCTTCATAAGTTCATGAACTGGGACGGTGCGATTTTGACGGACTCGGGCGGCTTCCAAGTCTTCTCGCTCGCCGACCTTCGCAACATCCAAGAAGAAGGCGTCCATTTCCGCAACCACTTGAACGGTGACAAGTTGTTCTTGTCACCGGAGAAAGCGATGGAGATTCAAAACGCGCTCGGTTCGGATATCATGATGGCGTTCGACGAGTGCCCGCCGTTCCCGGCGACACACGAATACATGAAGAAATCGGTTGAACGGACGAGCCGGTGGGCAGAGCGTTGCCTCGCGGCACACGAGCGTCCACAAGATCAGGCGTTGTTCGGCATCATTCAAGGTGGAGAGTACGAAGATCTCCGTCGTCAAAGTGCGGCTGACCTTGTCTCGCTCGATTTCCCAGGTTATGCCGTCGGTGGATTATCAGTCGGCGAACCGAAGGACGTCATGTACCGCGCGCTCGAGTTTACGACACCGTTCATGCCGGAGAACAAGCCGCGCTACTTGATGGGCGTCGGTTCACCGGATGCGTTGATCGAAGGTTCGATTCGTGGGATCGACATGTTCGACTGCGTCTTGCCGACACGGATCGCCCGCAACGGGACACTCATGACATCGAAAGGTCGCGTCACGATTAAACATGCGAAACATAAGACGGACTTCGGCCCAATCGATGAGAAGTGCGACTGCTACACGTGTAAGAACTATTCACGCGCGTACGTCCACCACTTGATTCGTGCCGACGAGATGTTCGGACTTCACCTCTGCTCGACACACAACCTTCACTTCCTCGTGAACTTGATGAGTCAAGTACGTCAAGCCATCCGCGAAGACCGCCTCTTGGACTTCAAGGAAGAGTTTTTCGAAGAATATGGGTATAACAAACCGAACGCCAAGAATTTCTAATTGTTCTGACAGCGATTATGTGACAACGTTTCAGTTTCACGGTATAATGAACCTGATATTGAAGGAAAGGGTGAATTTTACGCATGGAAACTCTCGTAGCACTATTACCGATGATCCTTATTTTCGTCGTGTTCTACTTCTTGTTGATCCGTCCGCAGACGAAACGTCAGAAGGAAGTACAATCGATGCAAAACGCGCTTGAGCGTGGGGATCACGTCGTAACAATCGGCGGCCTTCACGGCGTCGTCCACCAAATCGAAGACACACAAGTCACATTGAAATGTGACCAGTCACTCCTCAAGTTCAATCGCAGTGCGATTGCTGAAGTGACGAAAAAAGGCAACTCTTCATTCGCCGAGTAACCAAACAACGCCTGACCATCACTGGTCAGGCGTATTTTTGTGCAGAAAATAGTTGGGGGATGATCCGTCGGGCCGCCTCTTGTCCGCCATAGATGGCACGGGCGAACGGTCCGACGATTAAATCGGCATAGGCACCGGTCATATAAAAATGATCGGTCCAAGCGAGTGTCTCATCGAGTACCGGAGTCCCGCATGGGGTGAGCGGCAAGTCGAGTTGCTCGAGGAGCGGGCGGAGAAACGACTGGTTGACATCGAGCGGGCGAATCCCGGTGCAACAAACGATCTCAGACGACGGGAGAGCACGTCCGTCGACAAATAGCTGGTCGTCACGCCGGACCGCTTCCCCGATCACGTGATCGATCAGGCCTTGGCGGATGAGTCGTTTCACTTTGAGGACGAGGTCGTTCGGAGACGTACCGGGGCGACGCTCGGCTTTGACGAAGGAGCGTTTCCCGACCCAATCGTCATCAAGTTGATGGAACGCACGCAAGCCTTTCGGTCCCATAAAGCTACGGTCGGCGTCGAACTGACTCACCTCGAGCGGTCGTTTCGTGACGAGCGTGACGCGATGTCCTTTGTGATGCCGAGCCAAGGCGTAATGGAGCGCTGTAATCCCACCACCGACAATCGTCACTTCTTCTTGCTCTAGTGGCTCATCAGCTGAAAAGATATGTCGGCAACCTGGAAGTCCGGCCCATTCTGGAAGACGGACGACGTTCGACTGTCCTGTCGCGACGATGACTACGTCGGCTGTGATCCGGCGATTTTTCGTCTCAATGATGTAGACGTCATCGAGGCGCGACACCCGTTCAACAGGGGCGTTCCCGATGAAGCGGGACGTTAGCTGCCAGTCGTCAATCATCTGGTCACAGTGATCGTTGAACAAGGCGAGCGAAGGACGTCCGAACGTGTCTTTAAAGTGATGGGAACCGTAATCATAATTGGCGGCAAACTGCTTCAGCGCGTGCGGGTTGGACGAGAGGTGATGAACACGCGTCGAGCGTAAATGCGACATCGAGATGCGTCCGGTTTGTGTTTTCCAATTGCTGAGCGGGGACTCGTTCGCGTCGATCATCATCAAGTCGTCGAGTGCTCCACCTTGTTCTAAGTAGGAGACGGCGATCGTCATGCCATGAATGCCGCCGCCGACTATCAAAATTTTTGTATGTGAAGAAATCATTGTTCCACCTCATAAGTAGTAATCATTACGATTTGTATCATAGCGGAAATGACGTCTTTTTGTCAAACTGTGTCAATACGACGAATCATCCACCTGTTTTCTAAAAATCAAATTGAATCGTGAAAACGTTTGCATTATTGTCAAGTTGAGAAGAATTGGAAAGAAGGAGAAGAAGACATGGATGTGAAACGATTGCTACGCCCGCTATATAAATGGAAGGTCCGGCGTCGCCCTGACCGCATGACAGGACGTTCGTCGATGCGGCGCAAGATGGCGATGGCGCTCGTACCGACGTTGATCGCTTTATTGATCGTCGGGGCGCTCGGCTCGTACCAATTACAGAACGCGACGTCAGAGTATGACCGGGTGTTGAACGAGCGGCTCCAAGACATGCTCGTCGCCGAAGACTTAGCGCTGACCGTAACGGATGCCGAGCGCTACTTGAACTACTACTTGCTCGTCTCGAATCCGAAGACATTGATCAGCCTTGAGGCTTCCCAGACGAAACGGGATGAGTTGATGACTACGCTCCAACAGTCGACGGAAGACCCGAAAGTGCTCGCGTCGCTTGACGATCTCGAGAAGTTCAATCAACATCTCGACACGGAAATGGCGCGTGTGATCGACCTGCGTCAGCAGCAAGACGAAATCGGTTATAAGACGGTGCTTAATACGAGCGTGACGCCGACGACGGACCGTGTCCGGATGACGGTGACCGATCTCGTCACGTATCAAGGTGAAGCGCTCGCCGCTGAGTCGGAAGCGGTCCAGGCGAGTGCCGGGCAATCAATCATTTGGATGATCGTCATCAGCGTCATCGGTGTCGCTGTCGGTCTACTTTCGCTAGTGGCGCTTCAAAAACTGTTCTTGAAGCCAATCAATCGTCTCGTCCGTGAAGCCCGAGTCGTCGCGGAAGGGGATTTGACCGGAGGCGATATCGAGGTCGGTTCGAACGATGAACTCGGTGACCTCGTCACGGCGTTCAACGATATGAAACGCAACCTCGTCGGACTGATTCGGCAAGTCGGAGCGGCCTCGGATAAAGTGACGGCCTACTCAGAAGAGCTTTACGCCAGCACGGACCACGTCGCCACGACGACGCAAGGCGTGGCCGGGTTGTTCGAACAGATGAACGTCAACGCTCAAGTCTCGGCAAAACGGGCTGAAGAAGGGACGTCCGGCGTCAACCAAGCCGTCGTCGGCTTGAACCAGATCGCCGCGGCCTCGCAAGGCGTGAACGAACAGACGATCCATACGCTCGAAGCAGCGAGTGGGGGACTTGAGACAATCCAGTTGGCCGAACGACAAATGCGTGAGATTCAACAAGCGAACGACTTGACGCAACAGATGGTCAAGCGTTTGTCGAACCAGTCGCTTGAAATCGAGAAAATCACGCGTTCGATCACCGCCATCACGGAACAGACGAACCTACTCGCCTTAAACGCCGCCATCGAAGCGGCCCGGGCCGGTGAACATGGGAAAGGGTTTGCTGTCGTCGCGGCCGAGGTGCGAAAACTCGCCGAAGAGTCAAAACAGTCGGCAAAACAAATCCAAGCGGTCGTCGTCGATATCCAGCGTGATACGTCAGAAGTTGAGTCCGCGTTTGACGTCACGAGTCAACACGTGACGAGCGGCGTCACCCAAATGGGAGAAGTCGCCGGTGCGTTCCGTGAAATCGTCTCCGTCATCCAAGAGACATCCCGTCAAATGAGCGAGATCGCGGCGGCAACAGAAGAAGTGAGTGCGAACACGACCGAGGTCGCGGTCTCGGTCGAAGATATGTCGACGAATGCCGTGTCGACGCAACGAAGCGTGGAAGAGGCGGGTGCGAACGTCGAAGAGCAACTTGCCGCCATCCAAGAAATCAACGGCATCGCCGAGACGATGAGCCATATGTCGGTCGAACTGAAAGATCTCGTGCATTTGTTTAAGACGTCGACTACTCCATCTCAAGAGGTCTGAAAAGTGAACCATATACTTGCATGGATTGAGATATTACTCGATCAAATGGCGAGTGATGCAGAAAGGGACGACGCTGCCATGGATTTAGGGTTTTCCTTAAATGAAGAGGCGGTGGAGGTTGCATTATTGACCGTTGCAAATGATGAGACGGTTGATGAAATGATTCGAGCGAGTTGCGGAGAATCGTTGGCCCAAATCTGGATTGCCCAAAATCAGGTAAGCCATGAAAAGTTAGCATTACTGACTGGAATCGCTAGGGATGAAGCAATGGCGTTAATCAAGAATGAAGACTTGGAGGATATGCTAGAGTAGGCAACGGCTCCATATCGTTCGTTCAAACCCAAAAAGAGGCCGTAGAAACGAATTGTTTCTACGGCCTCTTCCTATTTACGATTTTTTTGAGCGTTCGGTTCATCACATTAACAAAATCAGACTCGCTGCCATGACCATCATACCGGCGACCATTCCGTACACCGCGTGGTGGGCCCGACCGTATTCACGAGCGGCAGGAAGGAGTTCATCGAGCGAGATGAACACCATGATGCCACCGACAGCCGCGAACAAGAGGCCGAACACCGTGTCGCTCAAGAACGGCATCAAGAGAAGGAAGCCGACGACTGCTCCTAGCGGTTCCGCGAGCCCGGACAAGAAGGACAGCTTCAACGCCTTTTTCCGAGAGCCGGTCGCGTAATAAATCGGGACCGATACGGCAATCCCTTCCGGAATATTGTGTAACGCGATAGCGACGGCAATCGCGAGACCGACGGCCGGGTCATCAAGAGCTGACACGAACGTGGCCAGACCTTCCGGGAAGTTATGGATGGTGATGGCGAGCGCCATGAACAGCCCCATCTTATGAAGCCGTTGTTTCGTCTCTTGGTTCAACGGGACGCGATCGGTCGCCGTCGTCGCAAGCTCTTGTGATGATGGGTCATTTTGCATCGTCTCGACGAATTTGACTTCGTGGGGGTTCTCGAGAGATGGGATGAATTTGTCGATCAAGGCGATCAACAACATCCCGCCGAAGAACGCGAGGACGGTGTAGAGTGTCCCAGCCTGCTCGCCATGGGCCCCGACGAGTTCATCGAGCGCTTTAGGGAAAATCTCGATAAAGGATACGTAAATCATGACCCCACCTGAGAAGCCAAGGGACACCGACAAGAATGCCGTATTGGTCCGTTTGGCGAAGAAGGCGATCATACTTCCGATCCCCGTCGCGAGTCCAGCGAACAGCGTCAGTAAAAAGGCATAGAGTATCGTACTATCCATTGGAAAGGACTCCTTTACTTGTAGTGTGTAAGTTGATAACCACATCATAGCTCAAGTTTTGCCCTAATGCAACTTTTAGTCGCAAGCGCAAAAAAACGTGGGAAATCAACGTGTGGGTGTTACAATTTTAGGAAAACGATTGATAAATGTTTAGAATATTTGTAATGTTAACGAGAGAAGTTTTTTAACAGAACAGGTGTTTAGAAAGGAAATAGTCGTATGTACAAAAAAGGGAATATTGCGATCTTTGCGGTCATCATGATCGCAACGATCTTGCTCGCCGCCTTGACGACGCCATGGGTCGTGAAAAACACGAACCTCGGCCTCGACCTCAAAGGCGGATTTGAAGTGTTGTACGAAGTCCAGCCGCTCGAAGACGGCGATGTCATCGATCAATCAGCGATGAATGCAACCGTTCGCGCCATCAACAACCGGGTCAACGTCCTCGGCGTCTCGGAACCGGACATCCGGATTGAAGACGAGAATCGCATCCGCGTCCAACTCGCAGGCGTAGAGAACCAAAACGATGCCCGCGAAGTGCTCTCGTCGACAGCCCAGCTCACATTCCGTGACATTGATGACAATGTTCTTCTCGATGGAAAGGACCTAGCGCCTCGTGGGGCTGCTCTTGGTTTCGATCCGAATAATGGGAGTCCAGTTGTGGAATTGACCCTGCAATCAGCAGAAAAATTCGGTGAAGTCACGTCGCAGATCGCCCAGCGTCCGGCTCCGGAAAACCGTCTTGTCATCTGGCTAGATTTTGAAGAAGGCGATTCATATGAACAAGAAATTCAAAAAGAGAACTCGAAAATCGTGTCAGACGCGACAGTCAGTGGACCGATTGTCTCAGATAAAGCCATCATCTCGGGTGGCGATATTACTGCCGACAGCGCTAAACAGCTGGCTGACATCTTGAACGCCGGTGCGCTTCCGGTCAAACTCGAAGAAATCTATTCGACGTCGGTCTCGGCCCAGTTCGGTCAAGACGCACTCGATAAGACCGTGTTCGCGTCACTCATCGGGATCGCAGCCATCTTCTTGTTCATGTTGTTCTTTTATCGTTTACCTGGTCTCGTCTCGATCATCACGCTCATTTTGTATATCAATTTGATTATGTTGTTCTTTAACGGGATTAACGCCGTCTTGACGCTTCCTGGGATTGCCGCCCTCGTCCTCGGTGTCGGGATGGCGGTCGATGCGAACATCATCACGGCCGAGCGCATCAAGGATGAACTCCGGTCAGGGAAGTCGGTCCTATCAGCATTCCGTGCCGGGAACCGACGCTCGCTCAGTACGATCATCGATGCTAACTTGACGACCCTCATCTCGGCAGCGGTCTTGTTCTATTTCGGGACGAGCTCGGTCCGTGGGTTCGCCATCATGCTCATGATCTCGATTGCGATGACGTTCATCTCGAACGTCTTCATCTCGCGTTATTTGATGCACCTCCTCGTCTCGAGTCGTCTATTCGACAAACGAAAAGGCTGGTTTGGTGTGAAGGAGAGTGAAATCCGTGAACTTTAAGCTCACTGAATTAAACTATGTGAAACATATGCGCACGATGTTCATCGTCTCGTGTGCCATCGTCATCATCGGTCTCGGCATCTTGTTCTTCCGCGGCTTGAACCTCGGAATCGACTTCGCATCCGGGACACGGGTCGAAGTCTCGACCGAGTCACAAGTGTCGCAAGAAGAATTGGCGTCGGCGTTTGAAGAAGCCGGTGTCGATGAAGAGATTTCGTCGGTCCAATACGCGGAAGGCGGAACGCTCGCCAACGTGACGTTCGTCGGCCAGCTCGCTCAAGACGAAGTCGCCTCGGTGAAGACCGTGTTCACGGAAACGTTCGGGAACGATCCGAACATCAGCACCGTATCGGCCGAGGTCGGTCGTGATATCGCTCGGAATGCCATCTATGCGGTCGCACTCGCGTCGCTCGGGATCATCCTCTATATCACGTTCCGCTTCCAATTCTCGTATGCGGTCGCAACGGTCGTCGCCATGCTTCACGATGCGTTCTTCATGATCGTGGCCTTCTCGATTTTCGGTATCGAGGTCAACTTGTACTTCGTCGCCGCCGTCTTGACGATCATCGGTTATTCGGTCAACGATACGATTGTGACGTTCGACCGCGTCCGCGAGAACATTCAGGCGTATGAGAAGGAACGGAAAATCAAATCGATGGACGTGTACCGTGACATCGTCAATACGTCGATTCAAGAGACGATCGTCCGCTCGGTCAACACGGTCATCACTGTGCTCTTGACGGTCATCGCCTTGTACGTGTTCGGTGCCGAGTCGATTCGCGGTTTCTCGATCGCATTGCTCATCGGTCTCGTCATGGGGATGTACTCATCGATTTTCATCGCCTCGTACTTGTGGATGCTCCTCAAAGGCATGTCGCTCAACAAAAAGAAAGAAACCGCCCCAGAGGCGTAACAGCAGGTCTCCCGCATCGTTCGGGGGACCTTTTTTGAATGTCAAGACGGCACTTCACTCGCTCGTTCTGATATAATCAACAATTGATTGGAGTGAAGGACTATGTATCATGCAAAGAAACGATGGGTGTATCCGGAGACGGATACGACCGCGGTTGAACAGCTACAGACAGAACTGAATATATCGGAGCAACTCGCGACGCTCCTCATGCAACGGGGGCACCGCGACGTCGAGGCGGCGAAGGCGTTCCTGCACGTCGAGGATAAGCTTGAGTTCCACGACCCGTACTTATTTGAACAGATGAACAAAGTTGTTGATCGTTTGAAACGCGCGGCCGATGACGGCGAGATGGTGCTCATCTACGGCGACTATGACGTCGATGGTGTCAGCGCTTCGGCGGTCATGTGGCACGCTTTGACCGAAATCGGTGTCATGGCAGAATGTTACATCCCGAACCGTTTCACAGAAGGATACGGTCCAAACAAAGAGGCGTTCAGCTGGGCGGCGGGTGAAGGGTTCACGCTCATCATCACGGTCGACTGTGGGATCTCCGGGATCGAAGAAGCGGCGCTCTTAAAAGAGCTCGGTGTCGATTTGATCATCACCGACCACCACGAGCCGAAAGAGACACTTCCAGACGCGTTCGCCATCATCCATCCTCACATCGATCCGTCGTATCCGTACGACAAACTCGCCGGGGCAGGCGTCGCGCTCAAAGTGGCTCATGCCGTGCTCGGTCGGATGCCGGAAGAGTTGCTCGACTTGGCCGTGCTCGGTACGATCGCCGACCTCGTCCCGCTTGACGGGGAGAATCGCTTACTCGCGAAGCTTGGTCTGAAGGCGCTCGATGATTCGAAACGTCCTGGAATCCTCGCGCTTCGAGAAGTGTGTGCGTTGACGGACGGGACGTTGAACGAGGAGTCGGTCGGTTTTGCGTTCGGACCACGGATCAACGCCGCCGGTCGTCTTGATTCGGCGATGCCAGCACTCCAGATGTTGCTCGCTGAGAGTGTCGAGGAGGCACTCGAATTGGCCCAGAAGCTCGACAAACAGAATAAAGAACGCCAAGACATCGTCAAAACGATCGCGAAAGAAGCGACAGAACTTGTCGAGGCCTCGATGACGGACGACCGCGTCCTCGTCGTCGCCAGCGAACGCTGGAATCCGGGCGTTGTCGGAATTGTCGCATCACGACTCGTCGAGGCGTACTATCGTCCGGTCATCCTGTTGTGCCATGACCCGAAAACGGGGAAGGCGAAAGGTTCTGGCCGTTCGATCGACGGGTTCGACTTATTCAAAGAACTATCACAAAATGAAGACATCTTGCCGCACTTCGGTGGACACCCGGCCGCAGCCGGAATGACACTGTTATCGGAGAACGTCGCCGAACTGCGCCGACGTCTGAACGAACAAGCCGAATCGATTCCAGACGAGACGTTCGTCGCTCGTGTCAATGTCGACTTGAAGCTCGACGTGAACGACGTATCGCTCGATTTGATTGCAGAGATCGGGAAGCTCGCCCCATTCGGGATGGGCAATCCGTCACCGCGAGTCGTCGTGGCGGACGCAAGACTTCGTGATATCCGTCAAATCGGACGTGACAACACCCATTTGAAAGTTCAACTCGCTGGGGACAAGCGAGAACTCGACGGCATCGGCTTCGGCTTCGGTCACGTCGTGTCCGAGATTTCGAAGATGGCCAACGTTTCGGTCATGGGCAGTCTGCAGGTCAATGAATGGAACGGGATGCGCAAACCGCAGCTCATGATTCAAGACATCCGTGTCGACGGGTTTCAAGTGTTCGACTACCGCGGCAAGAAAAATTCGCTCGACGAATTGAAACAGCTCCCGGGCGACACGACGTCATTCGTGTCGTTCCAAGGGCGAGACGACTTCCCGCTCCACGACCTCGATACGCCGCTCAAACCGTTCGTCGTCTTGCTTGATTTACCGGACGAGGAAGAGGTGCTTGCGGACATGTTGACCGAGGATGTCGAGCGTGTGTACTGTGCGTTCGGACAAGGCGGATCGTTTTTCGAGAAGTTACCGACGCGAGAAGATTTCCGAACATATTACGTCCATATGGCGACGTGCGAACGGAAACACTTGCGTGAAAACTTGATTCGTTTGTCAATTGAGCGAAAATGGTCAAAAAATACGATTCAATTTATGCATCAAGTATTCTCTGAACTCGAATTTCTTGTTACAATGGAAGACGGACTGCCTGGAGTGAATCCAGAAGCGCCGAAACGTGATTTGACCGAAGCGCCGTGTTACAAGCGCCGGGTCGGACGAGTCCAACTCGAGGAGCGTTTCACCTATGCGTCGTTGGCAGAACTGAAAGAGCGGTTACAATCATTGCGATCGAACAAGATGCAGGAGGCTTACACATAAAATGGATTTCAAACAGCATATTAAAGAAGTAGCGGATTACCCGAAAGAAGGAATCAGCTTCAAGGACATCACGTCACTCATGCAAGACGGCCCGGCTTATAAAAAAGCGGTCGATGAGCTCATCGCTTACGCACAAGAGCGCGGTGCTGAACTCATCGCCGGTCCAGAGGCACGCGGTTTCGTCGTCGGTTGCCCGGCAGCGTATGCACTCGAACTCGGGTTCGTCCCGGTCCGTAAAGAAGGCAAGTTGCCACGTGAGACGGTTCGCGTCTCTTACGGACTTGAATACGGTACAGACATTTTGACGATGCACAAAGACTCGATCAAACCTGGGCAACAAGTCGTCATCTTGGATGACTTGCTCGCAACAGGCGGTACGATTGAAGCAACGATCAAAATGATCGAACAGCTCGGTGGCGTCGTCGCCGGAATCGGATTCTTAATCGAACTAGATGGACTTGGTGGACGTGAGCGACTCGAAGGATACGACGTGTTCTCACTCATCCGTTACGAAGATTAATCAAAGGGAAGCGATGGCTTCCCTTTTTTGAATAGTTTTTGAGGAAAATAACCCGCAACCTTTGACAGGTCGTCAGATTTTTTCGATAATAGAAAGTAAAATTAGAATATACACATGTACGTTAACTACTACCATGCTTCGACTTGTCCGAGTCGATTGGAGCGGTAAGAAAAAGGGTGTCGAATGTTATGACCAAAAAACAAATCGTAAGTATTGAGGACCTTCTCGACGCGCTCGGGGAGTATATGGGTGAAGACGAGATTGCCGAAGTGAGACGCGCTTACGAATACGCCAAACTGCATCATACCGGTCAGTTCCGACGTTCCGGCGAACCCTACATTCTGCATCCGGTCCAAGTGGCCGGTATTCTCGTTGATATCGGGTTAGACGCGACGACGATTATCGGTGCGCTTCTTCACGATGTCGTTGAAGACACGGACATCACGCTCAAACAGCTCGCTGACGAGTTTGGGGTCGAGGTGGCTATGCTCGTCGATGGGGTGACGAAACTCGGTAAAATCAAATATAAATCGAAAAAAGAAGAACTCGCCGAAAATCACCGCAAGATGATTATCGCGATGGCAGAAGATGTGCGCGTCATTTTGATCAAACTCGCCGACCGTCTGCATAATATGCGGACGCTTCAACACATGCCAAAAGAGAAACAAGTTCAAAAGGCGGAAGAAACGCTCGAGATCTTCGCACCGCTTGCCCATCGGATGGGGATTTCGACGATCAAATGGGAGCTCGAGGATATCTCGTTACGTTATATCAACCCGCAGCAATACTACAAGATCGTCTCGATGATGAAACAGAAACGCACCGAACGGGAAGCGCTCGTCACATCGGTCATCACAGAAGTGAACGCCGTCCTTGAGGATGTGAGCATTGAAGCCGACGTCAACGGCCGCCCGAAGCATATTTACTCGATTTACAACAAGATGGTGAAGCATAAGAAAGAGTTCAATGAAATTTATGACTTGATGGCGGTCCGGATCATCGTTGATTCGATTCGTGACTGCTACGCGGTCCTCGGCATTATCCACACGCAATACAAGCCGATGCCAGGCCGATTCAAAGATTATATCGCCATGCCGAAACCGAACATGTATCAATCGCTCCACACGACGGTGATCGGACCGAAGGGTGAGCCGCTCGAAGTGCAAATCCGGACGAAGGACATGCACTTCATCGCCGAGTTCGGGATTGCAGCGCACTGGGCGTATAAAGAAGGAAAGAACGTCGCGACGAACGGATTCGATGAGAAAATCGCCCACCTTCGCGAAATTTTAGAGTTGCAAAAAGATACGACCGACGCCGAAGAGTTCATGGAGTCGCTCAAAGTCGATTTCTTTAGCGACATGCTCTACGTCTTCACACCGAAAGGGGACGTTTTCGAGTTGCCGAAAGGCTCGGTCCCGATCGATTACGCCTACCGCATCCATACCGAGATCGGTCACCGGATGACGGGCGCAAAAGTGAACGGACGGATGGTGCCGCTCGACCATAAACTCGAGACAGGTGACATCATCGAAATCATCACGTCGAAACATAGCTATGGACCGAGCAAGGACTGGCTCAAACTCGCCGTCTCGAGTCAGGCGAAGAACAAGATTCGCCAATGGTTCAAGCGCCAACAGCGTGAAGAGAACGTCGAGAAAGGCAAAGAACTCGTCGACGTCGAAATCAAGAAGCTTGGCTTTGAGCCGAAAGAAGTGATTGATGACCAGTCGCTCGCCGTCGTCGTCGAGAAGTTCAACTTCGGGAACGAGGAAGAGATGTACGCCGCGGTCGGCTATCATGGCATCACGGCCGCCCAAGTCGCCCATAAGTTGACGGAGAAGCAGCGCAAAGAGCCGAAACTCGAGTTGTCGGATGCGATCAACGAATTGAAAGTCAGTCAGTCACCGAAGAAGAAGACGGCAGAGGCCGGCGTCTCGGTGAAAGGGATCGACAACATGCTCATCCGCATGAGCCGTTGCTGTAATCCAGTACCGGGCGACGAAATCGTCGGGTATATCACGCGCGGACGCGGCGTGTCGATTCACCGGAAGGACTGCTTGAACATCATCAATGAGCAGCATCCGGAGCGGCTCCTCACGGTCGAGTGGGAAGTCGGTCAGGCGAAAGAGAAGAACTATAACGTCGATATCGAGATCACCGGATACGACCGTTCAGGGCTCTTGAACGACGTGCTCCAAGCCGTCTCGGCGACGAACACGAACATCGTTGCCGTCAGCGGACGCGGGGACCAGAACAAACAAGCTCGTATCTCGATGACGATCTCGATTCCGAACGTGAACCATCTGCAAAAAGTCGTCGACCGGATTAAGCAAATCTCGGACGTGTATTCGGTCAGCCGAGTCATGATGACGTAACGAAAGGAAGATATCAGTGCGTGTATTGTTGCAACGAGTGAAAGAAGCGTCCGTTACCGTCGATGAGGAGACGATCGGTCAAATCGAGGCCGGCTATCTGCTCCTCGTCGGGGTGACCCACGAGGACACCGAGACGGAAGTGAACTGGCTCGCCGATAAGGTGGCCGGACTTCGTGTCTTCGAGGACGCGGACGAGAAGATGAACTTATCGATTCAAGACGTCGACGGCAAAGTGTTGTCCGTGTCGCAGTTCACGCTTTACGGGGACACGCAAAAAGGCCGCCGTCCCGCATTCACGCAAGCGGCGAAGCCGGACATCGCGGAACGACTTTATGAGAAGTTCAACGATCGTTTACGGACGCACGGTCTCGTCGTCGAGACCGGGAAGTTTGGGGCGATGATGGATGTCGCGCTCGTCAATGATGGACCGGTCACGCTCATGCTCGAAAAAAACGCTTGACAGAAGCGGGCGAGATTCGGCATCATGAATCATATAACCTAACACCTACGATAAAGAAGAGTACGGTCACCCCACCAGCAAAGAGAGCGATGCCGAGGCTGAAAGCATCGACTGGATGATGACCCGAACGACACTTTGGAGGTGCTTCCTTGAACTTTTAGTAGGGGGAGCCGTTTCATCGGGCGTTAACCGATTTCGAGTGGCAGAGTTTCAAGTATTGGCTCTGCAACGAGGGTGGTACCACGGGAAACTTTAACAGGCTCTCGTCCCTTTGCGGACGAGGGCCTTTTTGTATTCTAAGGAGGGAAATTGGATGAAAGCACCACGCGGCACACAAGACCTGCTTCCGGGCACGGTCGAGACGTGGCAGTATGTCGAAGAGAAACTACGCGACATTAGCGCCCGTTACAACTATAAAGAGATTCGTACCCCGATTTTTGAAACGACCGACCTGTTCACACGCAGCGTCGGCGAGACGACGGACATCGTCCAAAAAGAGATGTTCACGCTCGTCAAGAAAGGCAAGGACGAGTATACGCTCCGTCCAGAAGGAACGGCCTCGGTCGTCCGCGCTTTCGTCACGAACAAGCTGTTCGGTAGCCCCGACCAGCCGACGAAATTGTATTACATGGGACCGATGTTCCGCTACGAGCGTCCACAAAAAGGACGCTTCCGCCAATTGCACCAATACGGTGTCGAGGCGATCGGCAGCAGCGACCCGGCCGTCGACGCGGAAGTGATCAGCCTCGCCTACACGATTTACAAATCGTTCGGCCTCAAAAAAATCAAAGTCGTCGTCAACTCGCTCGGTGACGCCGAGAGCCGCAACGCTCACCGCGAAGCGCTCATCCGCCACTTTGAGCCGGTCCAACACGAACTTTGCCAAGATTGCCAGACGCGGCTTCATCAGAACCCGCTTCGCGTCCTCGATTGCAAAATCGATCGCGACCACCCGTCGATGAAATCGGCACCTTCGATTCTCGACTTCTTGAACGAAGAGTCGAAGACGTACTTCGAAAAAGTACTCGCGCACTTGGATGCGCTCGGCGTCGCCTACGTGGTCGACCCGACGCTCGTCCGTGGTCTCGACTACTACACGCACACGGCGTTCGAGATCATGTCGGAAGCAGAAGGCTTCGGCGCCATCACGACACTATGCGGCGGTGGACGCTATAACGGTCTCGTCCAAGACATCGGTGGACCGGACATGCCGGGCATCGGTTTCGGGATCGGGCTCGAGCGTCTCATCCTCGCTCTCGAGAACGAAGGGGTGCTCCCATCACTCGAAACGGGACTTGACGTCTTCGTCGTCGCCCAAGGCGGGACGGAAGTCGAAGTGACGGCGACACGCTTGTTGCAACTGCTTCGCATCGAAGGCTTCAAGGCGGACCGTGACTATCTCGGCCGCAAGTTCAAAGGACAATTCAAACAAGCCGACCGTTTGAACGCGAAGTTCACCGTCATCCTCGGAGACGATGAAGTCGAACGCGGCTCGGCATCCCTTAAGGTCATGGCGACCGGGGAACAAGTCGACGTGCCACTCTCGGCCGTCGCAGACAAAATTCGTGAACTATCGGAAGGAGCAGGACAATGATCGGACGCACACATATGAATGGCCGCGTGACAGAGTCACTGATCGGTCAAGACGTACAATTGAAAGGATGGGTCCAAAAACGTCGCGACCTCGGAGGCCTCATCTTCATCGACCTTCGTGACCGCACAGGTATCGTCCAAGTCGTCGTTCGCCCGGAAAACGAAGCGGTGCACAAGCTCGCCGAGTCGATCCGCAGCGAATACGTACTCGATATTAAAGGGACCGTCCTCGAGCGTGAGAATAAGAACCCGAACATGCCGACCGGAAACATCGAAGTCATCGCCTCTGAAATCAACATCTTGAACGCGGCGAAGATGACACCGATTCCAATCGGCGACGAGGCCGAGAACGTATCAGAAGACCTCCGTCTCAAATACCGTTACCTCGACCTCCGTCGTCCGGCGCTCCAAGAGACGTTCCGTCTCCGTTCGAAGGCATCGAACACGATCCGTAACTTCTTGACGGAAGAGGAGTTCCTCGAAGTCGAGACACCGATTTTGACGAAGTCGACACCAGAAGGCGCGCGTGACTATCTCGTCCCGAGCCGTGTCCACGGCGGCGAATTCTATGCGCTCCCGCAATCACCGCAGTTGTTCAAACAACTCCTCATGGTGGCCGGATTCGATCGTTACTTCCAAATCGCACGCTGCTTCCGTGACGAAGACCTTCGGGCCGACCGTCAACCGGAATTCACACAAGTCGACATCGAGACGAGCTTCATGGACGTCGAAGACTTGATGACGATGATGGAATCGATGATGGCGCAAGTGATGGAAGCGACGCTCGGTCGCACCGACACGCCTGCTAAGTTCGAGCGGATGACACACGCGGAAGCGATGCGTCGTTTCGGTTCAGACAAACCGGACACACGTTTCGGTCTCGAACTCATCGACGTCGCGGACGCTGTCACAGGTGCCGGCTTCAAAGTGTTCGATATGGCCCTCGAGTCAAACGGACAAGTGAAAGCGATCAACGTCAAAGGCGAGGCGGACAAGTTCTCGCGTAAAGACATCGACAAGCTTCAAGAATTCACGGCCGTATACGGTGCGAAAGGTCTCGCTTGGCTCAAAGTGACGCCAGAAGGCTTGAACGGACCGATCGCCAAGTTCTTCGACGAGACGTATGCGCAGAAGTTGATGGACGCGACGAACGCAGAAGCGGGCGACCTGCTCCTCTTCGTGGCGTCAAAACCGACTGTCGTCGCCGACAGCCTCGGCGCACTTCGCGTCAAACTTGGTCATGAGCTCGGGCTCATCGACGAGTCGAAGTTCAACTTCCTTTGGGTGACGGACTTCCCGCTCGTCACGTTCGAAGAAGAAGACGGCCGTTTCTACGCCAACCACCACCCGTTCACGATGCCAAACCGTGACGACCTCCACTTGCTTGAGACGGACCCGGCGAGCGTACGCGCCCTCGCCTATGACCTCGTCTTGAACGGGTATGAGCTCGGCGGCGGATCGCAACGGATTTATGAGCGTGACATTCAAGAGCGCATGTTCAAATTGCTCGGCTTCACAGAACAAGAAGCAGTCGACCAGTTCGGCTTCTTGCTCGAAGCGTTCGAATACGGCACACCGCCGCACGCGGGTATCGCGCTCGGTCTCGACCGTCTCGTCATGATCCTCGCGGGTCGTTCGAACCTTCGTGACACGATCGCCTTTCCGAAAACGGCGTCGGCGAGCTGTCTGTTGACGCAAGCACCAAGCCCGGTCGCAGACGCACAACTCCAAGAGTTGTCGATTCGGACAGCGGTGAAAGAGAAGAAATAAGTAAGCAAAAGGAGGTTCGCCGCGGCGAACCTCCTTTTGCTTACAATGAGACAGATGTGACCCAGTTTTCTTTGATTTCTTGAACGACACGATCTGGATTTTCCCAATGTAGCATGTGAGATGCTAGTGGGATGGCTTTTACGGTCGCACCGGTCAATTCAGCGAACTGACTCGATGCATCGATTTTAAAAGGCTCATCCGATTCCGGAAGCGTCGCCCGCAACAGGATCATCGAGTTTGATTGCACCTGGCTCAAAAACTCGAGCACTTCGTCACGATACATCGATCGAATGATGGCTGCACCGGTTTTACCTCTCGCGTGCCAATAGTAGCGATTGTTATAGTGCAAGGCTAGATCTTGAGCGGCCAAGTCTAAAAGTGGGGACCGTCTCGATATGCCATCGTATACTGCAATTGATTCGAATTCGTCCCATGACTCACAAAAGTCCTCAAAGTCTTTCTCGTAAAATGCAGCTTCGTTTTCAGGAGAATCTCCGCGAAGTCTTTTGCTTTGATACCCGCCATCAATTAAGATGGAGCCGTCGACACGGTGACCTTGATCAATCAAATAGTAGAGGTGAATGAAAGACCCCCAGGAATGGGAGAGGAAATAAAAACGATTCACATTGAGCATGTCGAGCACTTGATTCAGCCACTCACAAAAACGCGGGAAGTCATATGAATGGTCATCAAGGAAAGATTGGGACATCCCATGACCCGGTGCATCAATCGCGAGGATGCGGAAGTCATATTTCAATTTGTCCGCGACTTCGATGAAACTGAGTGCTGTACTGCCGAGACCGTGCAAACAAAAGATGACGGGTTTGTCACGCTCGCCCCATTCGGTGACGCGGACATCGATGTCTTGGCAGTGAATCATATAGCGTTTCAATATCACGTTCCCCCAATCGTATGTATTAAAAAAGAAGGGTCGAACAGATAGAACGACAGCTTCTCTTAGTTGTTGATAAAAACAACTCTAACGGTTCGTCCGATCAATACTAGTTTTAGATTTCCTTGACATTGTCACGACCACTACGAAAAGAATGATAGCAAGGCCAAAGCCAATATACGTGAAGTTTACAAAAAATGAAGATAGGTTATCTTGAAAACGCATACTGAACCAAACCCAAACCCCGGTGATGAAGACGCCCCAAATCGCTGTAGGATAGTTAAGAAATTTATTTTTGAACCACATGATCCATCCTCCTTTTCAAGATTGTATCATGCCGAATTAAGAGAAATGCCTTTTTTTCCTTAATTATCCATGTGTTTGCTTGTTTGTTGAAGCGCAAATCCGAACGCGAACAACGAGGCGATTACCGCCGTCATCGTATAGACAGAATCGGTGAAAGCGAGATAGATGCCGAATAGGCCGAGCCCGAAGCTGAAGATGAACAATAGCCATAGGCTCGGATGGTCTCGTAACGCTTGTTTCATGCGCTCGGCACGTTCAACTGGCAACCGGTCCCGTCGGTCACGAGCAAGTTCGAGTTGAACACTTGGCCGTTGCTTTTCAAGACGAGTGACCGTTTATCGTCTCGGTAGTCGATGATCATGTCTTCGTCTAAAAAAATCTTCGTCCAGTTTTTGATGAGGATCGGACCGACGTTCGAGTCGATCTCGACGTCTTCAGGCGTCGTCTCGGTCACGTAGCGAATCTCGAAGATGCCGCTATTGCCGCAGCCGCAACCTTCCGTCTCATAAAACAAGTGCATCTGTCCGTCACGGTCGCCTTTTAAGGCGTTAATGCGCTCTTTCGCGCGTTCTGTAATTTGTACGTTCATATGAATCACTCCTTAACTCTATTATACCCTGCTTGAAAAAAGATTGAAAAAGACGTGCTTCCCGTTTTCCACTTCCTGCAAAAAGGCGTAAACTATTTGTTTAGAAGGGGGAAACGACATGATGTCACGTTTTTTTAGTTATTACCGTCCACATAAGAAGTTATTCATCCTCGATTTCTCGTTCGCCATCCTCGTCGGCCTGCTCGAGCTCGGGTTTCCGCTCGCCGTGCAATGGTTCATCGATGACCTGTTGCCGGGTGGGGAATGGAACTGGATTATCATTATCAGCATCGGCTTGCTCATCCTTTACATACTTGCCATGATGATGCAGTACGTCGTCAACTATTGGGGACATAAGCTCGGGATCAATATCGAGACCGATATGCGAGAAGAGCTGTTCACCCATATCCACAAACAATCGTTCCGTTTCTTTGACAACCATAAGACCGGCCATTTGATGAGTCGGGTGACGAACGACTTGTTCGATATCGGCGAAGTGGCGCACCACGGGCCTGAAGATTTCTTCATCGCCATCATGACGCTCCTCGGTGCGTTCGGGATCATGTTCTCGATCGACCCGCAACTCGCGCTCGTGACGGTCGTCGCCGTCCCGTTCCTCGTCATCATGATCACGTATGCCAACAAAAACATGAATAAGGCGTGGCAAAAAATGTACACAAACATCGGCGAAGTGAACGCCCGCGTCGAGGACAGCGTCTCTGGAGCGCGCGTCGTCCAGTCGTTCACGAACGAGACGTTCGAAATCAACCGCTTCCAGAAAGATAACAACTTCTACCGTGGTTCGAAAATCGAGGCGTACCGGGTCATGAGTAAGTCGCTCGCCGGGATTTACATCACGACGCGGCTCATGACGTTGCTCGTCCTTGTCTATGGTGCCTATTTGACGTATCAAGGGCAACTGTCTTACGGGCAGCTCGTCGGGTTCATCCTCTATATGAACTTGCTGATCAAGCCGATCGAGAAAATCACGGCGCTTCTCGAGATGTACCCGAAAGGGATGGCCGGCTTTAAACGATTCACGCAGCTGCTTGACGAGGCACCGGACATCGAGAACCGTCCGGACGCCGTCGACGTCACGACGCTGAAAGGCGATATCGCCTTCCAAAACGTCTCGTTCGGCTACTCGGACTATCGGCAAGTGTTGACCGACATCGACCTCGACATCAAGTCGGGTACGACGGTCGCCCTCGTCGGGACGAGCGGAGCCGGGAAGACGACGATTTGTTCGCTCATCCCGCGTTTCTATGACGTGACGAGCGGTGCCATCACGATTGACGGCATGGACATCCGCAATATGACGAAAGAGAGCCTGCGCCGTCAAATCGGCATCGTGCAACAGGATGTGTTCTTGTTCGCGGGAACGCTCCGTGAGAATATCGCTTACGGGAAATTGGACGCGACGGACGAAGAAATCCTTCATGCGGTCGAGAAGGCGCATTTGAACTCGCTCGTCGACGAATTGCAGTACGGTCTCGATACACAAATCGGGGAGCGCGGCTTGAAACTGTCGGGCGGACAGAAACAACGGATCGCCATCGCCCGGATGTTCTTGAAGAACCCACCGATTTTGATTTTAGATGAGGCAACGTCCGCGCTCGATACGGAGACGGAAGCGATCATTCAAGACTCGCTCAATGAGCTCGCGGCCGACCGGACGACGCTCATTATCGCGCACCGCTTGGCGACGGTGAAAAATGCCGACCGTATCCTCGTCGTCACCGCTGACGGCATCGTCGAGGACGGGACGCACGATGAATTGAGCACAAAAGGCGGCGTGTTCGCCGGATTGCTCAGACGCCAACAACTATAAACGTCGAACAGCCACCAGATTTTTGGTGGCTGTTGTGTGTGAGTGGGGTATAGACAAGGAATGATTGTAATGAGGAGGAAAACAATTGATGAAAGCTGTACAGGTCATCGGTTATGGTGACGTCGATCAATTACAAGTCGTCGATGTTCCGATTCCGAGCCCGAAACAAGGAGAAGTGCTCGTGCGCGTGAAGGCGTGCGGGGTCAACAATACAGAGATATGGATGCGAGAAGGCGCGTATGGGACGGACAAAGAGTCCGGCTGGCGACCGGAAGGGGTCCAGTTTCCACGGATCCCGGGTTCCGATATCACGGGCGAAGTCGTGGAGGTCGGCAGTGGGGTCGAGGAGACGATGGTGGGCCGTCGTGTCATTTTGTTCCCGTTCACGTCGAGCGGAGCGGGCGGAGAAGAGCATATCGCTGACGATATGTCGTTCATCGGCTCCGAATACGACGGCGGCTATGCCGAATACGTCGCTTGGCCGGCCACGCTCTGCTACGACATGCCGCTCGACAGTTTTGTCGATAGCGCCGTCTTCACGGTGAGCGGGTTGACGGCGTGGCATATGAACGAACAGATTGAGATTCAGCCGGGGCAGACGATCGTCGTCACCGGTGCGAGCGGCGGGGTCGGGTCGTTCAACGTTCAAATCGCGGCGAATGTGCATGGCGCGAACGTGTTCGCCGTCGTCGGTGACTTGAAAGATGAAGCGAAGCTGAAAGAGCTCGGGGCGAGTCATGTCTTTTCATACCGGTCCGAGACGCTTGCCGATGAGATTCTGGAGACGAACGGAGGACCGGTCGATGCCGTACTTGATGTCGTCGGTGACGCCTTGTTCGCAACATCGCTCGAGGTGCTAAAGAACGGGGGCAAGTTCTGCATCTCTGGTTCGGCCGGGGGACAACAGACCCACCTCGATTTTCGGACGATGTATTTGAAACATATCACCATGTACGGCTCCGTGCTCGGCACACGGTCCGAGTTCCAAGCGATGCTCGAGGCGATTGAAGCCGAGAAGATTCGCCCCATCATCGATCGGACGTTCCCGCTCGTTGAGGCAAGGGACGCGCAGACATACTTCAAGCAACGAGGCAAGTTCGGAAAAATCGTACTCGTCCCATAACGAAAAGAGAGGAGACCGGACTTTGTCCGATTTCCTCTCTTTTTATGCCACGACCTTCGCCCGGTCGATGACCGAGACGAGGCGCCGGAACTGTTCGAGCCAAAACTGGAAGAACGGGCCGATCAAAAAGATCGACAGTACCGTTCCGAAGAAGACCGGTCCACCAAGTATCCAGCCGATCAAGCAAGCCGTTAGTTCCATCCACGTCCGCATCATGCGGACCGACGTGTTGAAGCGGTCGGCCAAGGCGAGTGTTAATCCGTCCCGTGGGCCGGCCCCGTAACCGATGGCGACGTACAAACCGGCACCCATGCCGATGACGAAGATGCCAAGAATGAGCCAGGCGATATTGAGCGCGATGCCGTCAAGCTGCGGCAACCAATGATGGTCGAGGATCAAGTTCATGAACACCCCGACGAAGACGGCGTTGACAAGCGTCCCGAACTGGGGTCGGATCCGGTCCAGTATGTACTTGCAGAGGACGAGCAAAAGACCGACGAGCAAAATGATCGTCCCGACAGAGATCGGAGTATGGCGGGCGAGGCCGAGATGGAGCACGTCCCACGTCGAGACGCCGAGGTCGGCCGTGATCATCATCGACGACCCGAGGGCGAGCAGGAACAGACCACTCATGAATAACGCCCACTTCAAACTGATTCGTAAAGATTGTACCCATACCGCGTGCATGATGGTCGCCTCGATTCCCTAAAATGTTCCATCATCATATCATATCTGGTTTCAACGGAAGAAAAAAACGCCTCGGACGAAGTCCGAAGCGCTTTGCTCACTTTTTAGGTGTCGATGCTTTTTTTGCTTTGTTCTTTTTATAGTAATCGTAGACGAACGGTGCGACCGCCGTCGCGACTTTAATGAGTGTACCGAATTTACCTTTTCTAGCCATGTTGCTGCACCCCTTTCTGTTTCTAATGATGTATATTCCACCCGTTGCGGAATTGAAAACATATTTTGGACAGCTTCATCTTATGTATGACCAGCATCTATGACCCATAATGAGGTCAGGAGGCGAAATCAATGAAGACGATTATCTGGTATCAAAACGATTTACGGGTCGACGACCATCGTCCGCTCGAGGAGGCGCTCCGGCACGAGGATACGATTGAAGGGCATTACTTCATCCGCGAAGATGAGCTCTCGGAGAACCGATTCGGACATACCTCGCTAGGACCACGGCGGCTCCAATTTTTGAACGAGTCACTCGACGACTTGGCCGGTTCGCTCACAGCGCTCGGTATTCCACTGTTCGTCCATGTCGGCCATCCGCTCGACGTACTCGACTTGACCGACCGGCTGTTGTTCCAACGGTCGATCGGTTATAACGAACGGCTGCGCGAACAAGAGGTCGTGTCCGCGTGGCAAGGCGAACGTCAGGCGTTCGACGGATTCACGCTCTATCCACGGGAAGAGGTTCCGTTCGAGAAACTGCCATTTCTGTTTACCGAGTTCCGCAAGGCGATGGAACAAAAGGCGCGTCCAGAACGATTGATTGAGCGGTCGAGTGAAGGCCTTCCGTGTCCTGTCAATTTTCCGGTCGCCTATGAGCGCAAGCAATTGGACGAACGGTCCGCGTTCCCGTTCAAAGGAGGGGAACTGGCCGGGCGGGAGCGTCTCGCCGTGTATTTGGCAGGCCCGGTCCGGACGTATAAAGAGACACGGAACGGCTTCGGGGTTGACGACTCGTCGAAGCTGTCGGCTTACCTCGCCAACGGCTCATTGTCACCGCGCCGTATCCTGTCTGACCTAGAGGCGCATGAGCGGGGGAACGGGTCGAACGAGTCGACGTATTGGCTCTATTTTGAACTGCTCTGGCGCGAGTTCTTTCAATGGGTCGCACTCGAGCAAGGCAAACGACTGTTCCGCGCCCAAGGCATCCGTTCGAAATCGAAGACATGGCGCGTCGATGAGGACGTCATCGCACGTTGGCAAGCGGGTGAGACGGGCGTTGATTTCGTCGATGCGTTCATGCGTGAATTAAATGAGACGGGGTGGATGTCGAACCGGGGCCGTCAAATTGTCGCGAGTTACTTCGCAAAAGAACTCGGACAAGACTGGCGCATCGGTGCGTCCTATTTCGAATCGATGCTCATCGACTATGACGTGGCGAGCAATACCGGTAATTGGGCGTACCAGGCAGGTGTCGGCAACGACTCACGAGATCGCCGTTTCAACATCGCGCGACAACAAGATACGTACGACCCGACTGGTGCGTTTCGTAACAGCTGGTTGTGACGAAACTGTCATGCAAAGTCAGCGTTTCTGATTGACTTCTTTTTACAGACAGTGCTATAGTAAGGTCAACAGATGGGATACCTGAGGTGTACGAGAGCCGCCTTCGTTATTTTGAGCCAACACTTTGAATACGGGAGACCGAACTGCCATCCAGATCAACTGCCTCATCACGTGCAGGAGGACTTGTGAAGGGGACGCTAGGTCACCCACCTGCTTAAGCAGGTTCAAAAGCAGGGCATCGTCACGGCACTCCGGGCCCCATCGATTTTATTTGTAAAACGTCGCTAGACGTCTTTTTTTTGATTATAATTCCGAGTAAAATAGTGTGAGAAAATAGAATTAATTTGGAGGAAGAGTATGTTACACCAGTTTTCACGTAATGAGTTAGCCATCGGTCAAGAAGGTTTAGAAGCATTAAAAGGAAAGACGGTCGCCATCCTCGGTGTCGGCGGTGTCGGTTCGTTCGCGGCCGAAGCACTCGCCCGGAGCGGTGTCGGACGCATCGTCCTCGTCGATAAGGACGACATCGACATCACGAACGTCAACCGCCAAATCCATGCGCTCTTGTCGACGGTCGGGCAACCGAAAGTCGAGGCGATGGGAACACGTCTCCTCGATATCAACCCAGAGCTCGAACTCGTCAAACTAAAAATGTTTTATACAGAAGAGACGTTTGAAGAGTTCTTCGCCCAAGACCTTGATTTCGTCATCGACGCCTCGGATACGATCATCTATAAGATTCATTTGATTGTCGAGTGCAAACGCCGGGGCATCCCGGTCATCTCAAGCATGGGTATGGCCAACAAGATGGACCCGACGCGTATCAAAGTCGTCGACATCAAGGACACGACGTATGACCCGATCGCGAAGATGGTCCGGACGCGTCTCCGCAAAGAGCGCATCCATAAAGGCGTTCCGGTCGTCTTCTCCGACGAGTCACCGATCGTGACACGCGAAGATGTGAACGAGGTCGTCGGCAAAAAAGACGCCCCGATCCGTAAAGCCAAGATGCCACCGAGTTCGAACGCGTTCGTCCCGTCGGTCGCAGGGCTCGTCGCTGCCGGCTATGTCATCAATCAAATGCTCGAGACAGCGGGTGTCGAGATCAACCGCATCCAGAAATGAAAAAACGACGCCGGCTCAAAAGAGTCAGCGTCGTTTTTCCCAATAGTCGAGCCGTTTTTGGAGCTGTTGCTCGAAGCCACGGCTCGTCGGCGTATAATATTTAGGACGTTTCCGGGCCAAGTTCTCCGGCCAATAGTTTTGCGGGACGTACCCGTCTTTCTCGTCGTGCGGGTATTTGTAACCGGCGCCGTTGCCGAGCTCGCGGGCACCCGGGCTGTGCGCATCGCGGAGATGGACCGGGACCGGACCGCCTTCGACCGTGCGGACGTGATGCATCGCCTTGTCGATGGCGGTGATGACCGCATTCGACTTTGGTGCCGTCGCGAGATAAAGGACGGCCTGGGCCATCGGGATGCGTGCTTCCGGGAAGCCCACATGTTCGCTCGCGCGAGCGGCGGCATCGACGATGACGAGCGCGTTCGGGTCGCTAAGACCGATATCCTCGGCCGCATGCACGTAGAGACGGCGCATGATAAAGCGCGGCGATTCGCCGGCCTCAATCATGACCGCGAGCCAGTATAGGGCCGCATCCGGGTCAGAACCACGGATCGACTTGATGAACGCCGAGATGACGTCGTAATGTCGATCACCCGTCTTGTCGTATTTGATCGCCTTTTGTTGAATCGACTCTTCGGCGACTTCGAGCGTGATCTCGATTGCCCCGTCGACTTCAGGTGTCGTCAACACGGCCAGTTCGAGCGCGTTCAACAATACACGGTAGTCACCGTCCGCCATTTTGATATAATGGTCCACGGCGGCTTCTTCAATCTTGACCGGATAATTGCCGAGTCCTTTCTTGTCGGACAAGGCTCGCTCCAAGACGACGCGCAGTTCGTCTGGTCCAGGCGGTTCGAGCCGAAACACGGTCGCGCGCGATAATAACGCCGCGTTGACCTCAAAACTCGGGTTTTCGGTCGTCGCCCCGATCAAGATGAGCTTGCCGGCCTCGAGTGCCGGGAGCAACGCGTCTTGTTGCAGTTTATTGAAACGATGAATCTCGTCTAAAAATAAAATCGTTCGTTCTTGTTCAAAGTCGAACCGGGACTCGGCCTCACGGATGACGCTTCTGAGCTCATCGAGTTTGGCCGTGACGGCGTTCAATTGGACGAACGTCGCTTTCGTATAATTCGAAATGACGCGGGCGAGCGTCGTCTTGCCCGTTCCCGGCGGTCCGTACAAGATAATCGTGCCGAGGCGGTCGGCCTCGATGGCCCGGCGCAACAACTTGCCTTCGCCGATGATGTGGCGTTGACCGATGACTTCGTCTAACGTTTCAGGCCGCATCCGGTTGGCGAGCGGGCCGCTATTCGATTGCTGAAATAAATCACTCATACGTACACATTCCTTTCGACAAACGTTTGTTCGATTAGTATAGCAGAAGGAGACATGAAGATGAAAATATCTACAAAAGGTCGTTATGGATTGACGATCATGATCGCATTGGCCCGGGAAACGGACAATAAACCGCTCAGCCTGAAAAAGATCGCGGCCCGTCACGACTTGCCGGAACATTACTTAGAACAGTTGATCGGTCCACTCCGCAATGGCGGACTCGTCAAGAGCGTCCGTGGGGCGTACGGCGGTTATCAGCTCGTCAAACCGGCGACAGACATCACGGCAGGGGAAATCATCCGCCTGCTCGAAGGGCCGCTCATGATCGTCGAAGACTCGGAAGCGGACGATGCCGTGAAACGGAAGCTTTGGGATAAAATCAAAGCCGCGATCGAGAAAGTGCTCGAAGAGACGACACTTGCCGATCTCGCTGAAGAAGATTCAGACGGCTATATGTTCTATATTTAAAGGTGAGGTGAATGAACATGAATTACTTTGATCATGCCGCAACGACGCCGATGCGCGCCGAAGTGCTCGAAGCGATGACACCCTATTTGCTCGAGCAATACGGGAACCCGTCAAGCATCCACGGCATCGGCCGGACGGCTCGCGCCGCGTTAGACGCTTCGCGCCGGACACTTGCCACGTGGATCGGGGCGACCCCGAACGAGATCGTCTTCACGTCGGGTGGGACCGAGTCGGACAATTACGCATTGTTTGGTACGGTGTACGCGAATCAACATAAAGGCAAACATGTGATCACGACGAAAATCGAGCATCACGCCGTCTTGCACGCGATGGAGCAACTCGAACGGGAAGGTTTCGACGTGACGTATCTCGATGTCGATGAGACGGGTGCGGTGACGCTTGAGTCCGTCCGCGATGCGCTTCGAGACGACACGATCCTCGTCTCGGTCATGTACGGAAACAATGAGGTCGGCACGATTCAGCCGATTGAACAAATCGGAGCGCTTCTCGCCGACCATCAGGCTTATTTCCATACGGACGCTGTCCAAGCGCTCGGTACGGAAACGATTGACGTCAAGGTGCTCGGTATCGATTTATTGTCGGCCTCGGCCCATAAAATCAATGGCCCGAAAGGTATCGGTTTTCTTTTTATAAAAACAGGTGTAAAATTAGCGACGCGTTCTTTTGGAGGACAACAAGAACGGAAACGTCGAGCCGGCACGGAAAACGTCCCGGGTGCCGTCGGGTTCCAACAAGCAGCCGAACTGGCCAAAATCGAACGGGCCGAACGGGTGAACGTCTACCAACAGATGGCTGAGGCGCTCTTCGGGCGACTCGATGAACTCGGAGTCGAGTATGACGTGAACGGGGCGAACCGCTTGCCGCACATCGTCAACTTGTATCTCCCGGGCATCGAGCTCGAACCGTTCCTCATCATGATGGACATGCGTGGCTTCGCCATCTCGAGCGGCAGTGCCTGTACGGCCGGGTCGATTGAGCCGTCACACGTATTGACGGCGATGTTTGGGACGTCGGACCGGACGAAACAGTCCGTCCGCATCAGCTTTGGACACGGTAACTCGGTCGAAGACGTGGAGCGGCTCGCCGAACGACTTTCTGAAGTCGTCTCGACATTCACGAACGGAGTGAGATAAAACATGAACTTACGCACAAAAGCCCCTGCCGAGACGACGGTCGTCGTCGGGATGTCAGGTGGCGTCGATTCATCGGTGACGGCCCATTTGCTCAAAGAGCAGGGCTATAACGTCATCGGAATCTTTATGAAAAACTGGGATGATACGGACGAAAACGGTGTCTGTACGGCGACGGAAGACTATGAAGACGTCATCGCGGTCGCGAACCAAATCGGAATTCCGTATTATGCGGTCAACTTCGAGAAAGAATATTGGGATCGCGTCTTCGAATATTTCTTGGCCGAGTACCGCCTCGGACGGACGCCGAATCCGGACGTCATGTGTAACAAGGAAATCAAATTCAAAGCGTTCCTTGATCACGCACTACGCCTCGGGGCCGACTTCGTTGCGACCGGACATTATGCACGGGTCGAGTACGTCGACGGTGAGCATCGACTCTTGCGTGGGAAAGATGACAATAAAGACCAAACGTACTTCTTGAACCAATTGTCACAAGATCAACTCGCGCGGACGATGTTCCCAATCGGACACATGGACAAAAAAGACGTCCGTGTCATCGCTGAAGAAGCGGGACTCGCGACAGCGAAGAAAAAAGATTCGACGGGCATCTGCTTCATCGGAGAGCGCAACTTCAAAGAGTTCCTCTCGGAGTATTTGCCGTCACAACCAGGCATCATGCAGACGCTCGATGGAGAACAAAAAGGAAACCATGACGGGCTCATGTATTACACGCTCGGTCAACGCCACGGCCTCGGCATCGGCGGCGACGGGGACCCATGGTTCGTCGTCGGCAAAAACGTCGAAGAAAATATTTTGTACGTCTGCCAAGGGTTCCATCACGACGCGCTCTATTCGGACGCGTTGCTCGCATCGAAACTGTCATGGACAGGCGCCGTCCCAACAGGGGAGTTCCGGGCGACGGCGAAATTCCGCTACCGTCAACAAGACGTGCCTGTGACGATCGCACCACTTGAAAATGGCGAAGTGCTCGTCAAATTTGATGAGCCACAACGTGCAATCACGCCAGGCCAGGCGGTCGTCTTCTATGACGGCGACATCTGCCTCGGCGGTGCGACGATTGACGAAGCGTATCGAAACGGAAAACGACTCGACTATATCGGATGAGGTGATGAGGATGAACGCAAACGAATTAGGCATCCAAGCGATGCAAGAAGGTGAGTTCGAACAAGCTGCCAAGCAGTTCAACGCTGCCATCGAGGCGAACCCGACGGACCCGACCGGTTACGTCAATATGGGCACGCTCTTGCAAGCAATCGGTGACCATGAACGGGCTGTCGTCTTTTACGACAAAGCACTCGAACTCGACAACGCGTTCGGCGCGGCCCATTATGCGAAAGGTGCGCTCGCCTATGAGCTCGAACAGCTCGACTTGGCCGAGGCATCGCTTCGTCAGGCGCTCCTTGCCGGGATGGATGACGCCGACCTGCATTTCATGCTCGGTTTGACGTACAAGGCGATGGGCGACTTCGTCCGGGCGTTGCCACGTCTCCGTGAAGCGATGAAGCAGGCACCGGAAGACGTCGAGATTTCATTCCAGCACGGGCTCGCGCTCGCACAGAACGAACAGCTCGACTTGGCCGTCGAAGCGCTCGAGCATACGCTCGACCTCGACGCGAGCCATACAGACGCCCGCTACAACTTGGCGATCGCCTACGCGTTCCTCGGTGAACAAGACAAGACGTACGCCGAGCTTGAGCGTGTGCTCGAGTTGCAACCGGACCATGCGCTCGCGTATGACGCGAAAGCGAAAATGGATGAATTGCTCGGTAACTAAATGAATAAAGCGCTTCTCGCAGTTTTTGCGAGAAGCGCTTTTTGTTAGTCCCAATAATGAAAAATGACGTTACCGACCGTCTCTGGTTTCCAATATTTGATTTCTCCGCGTTCCGCTTTGTTCAGAAACGGCTGTAGCGACAAATCGAACCGCTCATTCAACTCCGCCGCTGACGGAATCTGATAGGTGTCAGGAAACATGTCGGTCAGTTCGGGTACATCGATGTACTCGTACTCAAATGGTTCGAGTTTGGAGATGCCGATGACAGGATAGTTTCTGCTGAGAAGCACATACATAGTTTGCTCACTCCAGGTGATCGTCGCCTGGTGATAATTCGGAGTGATTTCGTCCCCAATAGTAAAGGAACAGATTCCTCGTTTCATTCGAGTGAACTCAAAACAAATCGATTTGAACGTCTTCCAATCCGACCCTGGGGCGGAACAGTCGCCGTATGAAAAGCCGGTGATACATTCCGGTAGAGTGAGCGTCATGTCGACACCTCCCCGATGACCCAAATCAAAAAATTAAAAGTCATCAATACCAGTGTGCCGGCGAGCGCGATGTAGTTCCACAAAACACCTTTTCCGGATTTAGCTTGTCGTACACCATCGATCAAGATCAGGAAACTCGTCCCGAATGAGACGAGCGTCAACGCTGCAAACGAAGTGGGGCGGTCGAGCGTAGGAAACGCATCGATGACGAAATAGAGTCCGAGCGTAAGCAAGGTTAACCCAATCATGATCAGAAGTGGGAAGAAACGCATAAGGCACAACCTTTTCCATTTTCTCTCATCTTATCATGTGGATTGTCGAGCGTACATGTGAATCAAAGTTGCTTCGTTGTGATTTTTACCGGCTCGCCAGCAAATTCGCCGTACGCTTCGTCCATGTTTTTCGTATACAGTTCGATGACGTTCTTGCTCGGGTCTTTGAAGTAAGCCGAGCGCTCTTTACCGTTGGCCGTCTCGTCCTCGTCCCACGTCCGTAGTTTTGTCGGGATGTTCGACGCCTCTAACACTTCGAGCGCTTGGTCAAACGACTCCATCGGAACGAAAAATGCGCAGTGGACATGGGCGCCACCCTCGTCATAGAGCGTATCCCACTCGGTCACGTCCTCTTGGCGATTCGATTCTTCTTCTGAAGTGAAATCTCGTTTAAGCCAAAGGCCGAGGCGCGTGTTCCCGCCGACGTAGAGCCACGTCGCCCAAGGTTCGTCCGCGTGCTCCTGTGCCGCACTCGGCTCGGCATCATCACCGACCCATTGCTCGACGACGGGCAGTCCGAGTTTGCCGTGCCAAAAGTCGACGGCCTCCATCATGTCGGTCACTTCTAATACAAGCTCACATAAGCCACTGATTGGAATACGTTTCGTCATACATAGTCCCTCCTTCATAGGTTCACTCGAACAGTTCCCGCTTTGATTCGACGAAAAACGTGCATAGCCGTCCGAATGTTCGGGAAATGGATTAGCAATGTGAGAGGGGAGAAGATTTATGCGGATGTTTAGTTTGATCAGTGTCGTTATCTTTTTCATCATCGAATGGTTCATGCTCGGTCGTCTGTTCGCGGCCATCGACGAACGTTTAGCGACGGGCGAATGGACAAACAATCTCTTGTTCCAAGTCGTCGTCGAGTCGGAGCGGGCGATGACCGTCTTGTTTCTCTTGTTCGCGACGTTTTTCGTGCTCAGCATCATCATGCATTGGGTATTGTCGGCGAACAAGTCCTGGTCTGTGACGTTTGGTACGGTCGGTGTAGCCTGGGTCGTCCCGGCCCTGCTCGCACTTGTAGCTTGGTTCATCCCGAACCCGTACGTCCAGCTCGTGATGGTCCTATTACAACTGACGTTCATCCCGCTCATCCCGTTCATCGGACAGACGGTACGGCTCGGCCATGTCCTGCTCAACTGGGGCGTCCATGTCGTGGCCACAGCCATCGTCCTATTCGTCCAATGGTCATCGATCGAGCAATTGTTTCGCATCGAGCAGACTGAGCTGTTTGAACGGCTCGAAGGATACGTCAACTCGGGAGAGTTGGAACGGTTCGAGCGGTTACTTGAAACCATTGATGTGGAACAACTCGAACGAATCTTGAACCGGATTGATGTCGATCAATTGATTCGGATTCTCGAACGGGTCGATCTCGACCAGCTTGAGCGCATCCTTAACCTGTTCAGTTAGGCGATTTGTCCTATCGTTTCAACTCGGGCTATAATGGGGGATGGAAAACTAGCTGGAGGTGGCTCGAATGATGGCAGCACCTTACGAGTTGACAGGAAAAGTCATCCGCGTCCTGTTTCAATCGGAAGAAGAAGCGCACACGATCGCGCTCGTACGTATAAAAGAAAAGAATTTTGAGACAGACGAGACCGAGATGGTCATCGCTGGCGTCGGTGTCGGCATCGAGAAAGGCGAGACGTATAAGGCGCACGGTCGACTCGTCGATCATCCCCGGTTCGGAAAACAAATGAAGGCCGAATGGATTCGCCGCGTCGTCCCGATGACGAAGCGCGCGGCCGTCCGCTTTTTGACGAACGGTTCGTTCCCTGGAATCGGACAAAAGACGGCCCAGAAGATTGCCGACGCACTTGGAGATGACTGTATCGACCAAATCGTCAAACATCCGAGCCTTCTGTCGAACGTCGACGGGTTGAAAGAGAAACAGGCCCGCGTCATCACCGAACGGTTAAACGTCTTGTATGGGGTCGACCAATTGCTATTGTTTTTGGCGCCGTTCGACGTGACGCCGCGTCTCGCCTCGAAGATTCATAAAGAATACGAAGGGCGGGCGATGGAGACGATTGAGAAAAATCCATACGCCCTCATGTATGACGTGCAAGGCATCGGCTTCAAGACGGCCGACGCCATCGCCGCCCACTTTGGCATCCAAGGGATTCATCCAGAACGGATCGCAGCGGCCGTGTTATACGTGCTCGAGCTCGAGCAAGGGAACGGCCACTTGTTCGTCACGGCCGACCAACTCGCGAACGAGATGCCGCGCATCATCGGCGGCGATCCGGGCGAGGCACTCGTCTCGGCACTCGAGACGCTCGCGACCGATGAACGTGTCATCGTCGAGGACGGGGTCGTCTATCATCCGCGTGTGTACCGGGCCGAACAAAAAGCGGCAGAGGAACTCGCGCGCATCATGTCGACCTCGACGACAGAAGACGTCGATATGACGACGATTTTTGATGCGGTCGGACGCGTCGAAGAGATGTTCTCGATCGAGTATGCGAAACAACAACGGGAAGCGATCGAGCTTGCCTTGAAGTCCCCGCTTATGGTGCTGACAGGTGGACCCGGGACCGGCAAGACGACCGTCGTCCGTGGCATCATCCACGCACTCAGCGACGTATTTGATTGGAAGCTCGAACCGGTCCAGAACCAACCGTTCCCGTTCGTGCTCGCCGCACCGACCGGCCGGGCCGCGAAACGGCTCAGTGAGTCGACGGGCTTGCCGGCCTCGACGATTCACCGGTTGCTCAAATTTGACGGTAGCTCGTTCCAAGTCGATGACACGAATCCGCTCGTCGGAAAAGTGCTCATCGTCGACGAGGCGTCGATGATCGATATCTTCTTGTTCCGCAGTCTGCTCCGGGCCGTGCCGAACGGGATGAAAATCCTCTTCGTCGGGGACCGGGATCAACTGCCTTCGGTTGGACCGGGCCAAGTGCTCGCCGATTTGATGGCGACCGACGGCATCCCCGTCGTCCGTCTTGACGTCGTTCATCGACAGGCGTCCGAGTCGAGTATTCTGCGTCTGGCGCATGCACTTAACGCAAAACAGATGCCGGACGATTTACTGGCGGCGCTTCCGGACCGCCGCTTCTATACGGCCAACCAAGAGACGGCACTTCAGGCGATCTGTCAAATGGCCGGGGCCGCGCTGCGAAAAGGTTATTCACCGTTCGACATTCAAGTGCTCGCCCCGACGTACCGTGGGGTATGCGGCATCGACGGATTGAACGAGGCGCTCCAAAATGTGTTCAATCCGAAATCGGCGGCCCGGGAAGTGAAACATGGCAACCGGACGTATCGGAACGGGGACAAGGTGCTGCAGCTCGTCAATAACGCCGAGGAGAACGTCTATAATGGCGATATCGGTGAAATCACGAACATCTTTTACGCGAAAGAGAACGTCGACAAGGTCGATAAAATCTATATCCGCTTCGATCAGACCGAGGTCGAGTATAATCGGAGCGAATGGGACCAGTTCACGCATGCCTATGCCATCACCATCCATAAGTCGCAAGGGTCCGAGTTCCCGATCGTGCTCATGCCCGTCTTCTTCAACGGCGGCTTCCGCTCGTCGCGCAACTTGATTTATACGGCCGTCACACGGGCGAAGAAGAGTTTGCTCTTGTTCGGGGACGTGCGCGCGCTCGAGGCGGCGACACGGGAAGAGGAACCGGTGCGCCGGACGAAACTCGTCGAACGGCTAGGCGGCAAGTCTTGACGTCTTCCGATTGACGTGTGATAATGACCAATAGAAAACTGAAACGATTAAAGACGATGAAGGAAATGAGTACGTCGTAACCGCCTCACCAGAGACATCTTCCTAGGCTGTGAGAAGATGGGGGTCCGGTCGACCGAAGCTAGTCTGGAGTCCCCACTCACACTGGGCGCCTCATCCGCGTTATCGGATGTTCGAGGCACGGCTTTGCCGTGCGAACGAGGGTGGTACCACGAAGCGATGCTTTCGTCCCTTTCCACAGGGATGAGCATCGCTTTTTTTCGTTTCGTTTAAACTGAAGGAGGAATTGTTGATGAAACCGCTCAAACCATTAACTGGCGCACAGATTCGCCAAATGTATTTAGATTTCTTCAAATCGAAAGGACACAGTGTCGAGCCGAGTGCCTCGCTCGTACCGGTCGAGGACCCGACGCTTCTTTGGATTAACTCAGGCGTCGCGACGCTTAAAAAATATTTTGACGGCCGTGTCATTCCAGCCAACCCGCGCATCGTCAACGCGCAGAAGTCGATTCGGACGAACGATATCGAGAACGTCGGAAAGACGGCGCGTCACCATACGTTCTTCGAGATGCTCGGGAACTTCTCGGTCGGTGACTACTTCCGCGAAGACGCGATCAAATGGGGCTGGGAACTCCTCACGAGCGACGAGTGGTACGGGCTCGATCCGGACCGCTTGTCGGTGACGATCCACCCGGAAGATGAAGAAGCGAAACAACTTTGGCTCGCACTCGGCGTGCCGGCTGACCGCATCATCCCGCTCGAAGACAACTTCTGGGAAATCGGCGAAGGCCCGTCTGGCCCGAACACGGAAATCTTCTTTGATTGTGGCCCTGCATACGGCGACGACCCGACCGACCCGGAACTGTACCCGGGTGGCGAGAACGAGCGTTACCTTGAGGTTTGGAACATCGTCTTCAGCCAGTTCAACCATGACGGGCACGGCAACTATACCGAGCTCCCACGGAAAAACATTGATACAGGGATGGGTCTCGAGCGGATGGCTAAAGTCATGCAAGACGTGCCGACGAACTTCGACACGGACTTGTTCATGCCGATTATTCGTGAAACGGAAAAAATCAGCGGTGAAACGTATCGCACCGACAGCAGCAAAGACGTGGCGTTCAAAGTCATCGCCGACCATATCCGCACCGTCTCGTTCGCGATCGGTGACGGGGCACTCCCATCGAACGAAGGACGCGGCTACGTCCTTCGTCGTCTGCTCCGCCGTGCCGTTCGTTATGCGAAGATGTTAGGCATCGAGCGTCCGTTCATGTATGAGCTCGTCGACGTCGTCGGCGACATCATGATTGACTTCTATCCAGAAGTCCGTGAGAAAAAAGACTTCATCAAAAAAGTCGTCAAAAACGAAGAAGAACGTTTCCACGAGACGCTTCATGACGGTCTTGCCATCTTGAACGAAGTCGCGAAAGCACAAAAAGCAGCCGGTTCGAACGTCATTAGCGGAGAAGATGCGTTCCGTCTTTACGATACGTACGGGTTCCCGCTCGAGTTGACGATTGAGTATGCGGAAGACCATAACCTCTCAGTCGACGAGGACGGCTTCAAACAAGCGATGAACGCTCAGCGTGAACGTGCCCGGACAGCCCGCGCCGACGTCGAGTCGATGCAAATCCAGTCAGGCGTACTTGCAGACATCACGCTCGCGTCATCATTCGTCGGGTATACGAACCTCGGTACGGAAGCAAAAATCATCAGCTTGATTCACGACGGTGAGCTCGTCGACGTCGTCGCAGCCGGCGAAGAGGCGCAAGTCATCCTCGACCAGACGCCATTCTATGCAGAGAGCGGCGGACAAATCGGTGACAAAGGTCAAATTGTCGGGTCGGACTTCGTCCTTCACGTAAAAGACGTCTCAAAAGCACCGAACGGCCAAAACTTGCATACGGTCACGGTCACATCGGGTGTCGCCAAGGCAGAAGTCGCGGTGACGGCGACGGTCGACTTCGACTCACGTCAAGCGATCATTAAAAACCACACAGCGACGCACTTGTTGCATCGCGCGTTGAAAGACACGCTCGGAGAGCACGTCAACCAAGCGGGTTCACTCGTGACACCAGATCGTCTTCGCTTCGACTTCTCGCACTTCGGTCAAGTGACGGCTGAAGAGCTTCAGTCAATCGAGCGTCAAGTGAACGAACGCATCTGGGCGTCGATTGCTGTCGATATCGAAGAGATGAACATCGCCGATGCGAAAGCGAAAGGTGCGATGGCACTCTTCGGTGAGAAGTACGGGGACGTCGTCCGTGTCGTCGCGGCCGGTGACTCGGTCGAACTTTGCGGTGGCTGTCACGTCGGCAACACGGCTGAAATCGGTCTCTTCAAAATCTTGTCGGAGTCAGGAATCGGAGCCGGTACACGTCGCATCGAGGCGGTTACGGGCGCAGGGGCTTACGAAGTGATGAACCAGCACATCGAGACGCTCGAGACGGCAGCAAAACTGCTCAAGACGAAACCGCTCGAAGTGCCGACGCGTGTCCAAGCGCTTCAAACTGAAATGAAAGAACTCGAACGCGCGAGCGAGTCGCTCAAAGCGAAGCTTGCGAACATCGAAGCGTCGTCACTCACAGACGCCATCGAGACGTTCGGGGATGTTCAAGTGATCGCCAAACGCGTCGACGGACAAGACATGGACGCCCTCCGTGGCATGGTCGACGAGTTGAAAGGCAAACTCGGTTCAGCTGTCATCTTGCTCGGCTCGGCGAACGGCGACAAGGTCAACCTCGTCGCAGGGGTAACGAAAGACTTGAACGACCGTGGCTTCCATGCCGGGAAATTGATTAAAGAAGTAGCGACACGTTGTGGCGGAGGCGGCGGTGGCCGTCCTGACATGGCGCAAGCCGGTGGCCGTGATGCGACAAAACTGGATGAAGCATTGAAGTTTGCTTCACATTACGTTCAATCACTGGCATAATAGAGTGTGAAGTGCAAACGGAAAGAGGTGGATTCTTGTGAGCCAAATGGATCGCACGATGCAATTCAATTTTCCAGAAGATGATAATCGAGCCAACACTCGGGAGACGCTGATCACGGTGTATCAAGCACTCGAGGAGAAAGGCTACCAACCGATCAATCAAATCGTCGGATACTTGTTGTCAGGTGACCCTGCCTACATCCCGCGTCATAACGATGCGCGAAACTTAATTCGCAAAATCGAACGAGATGAACTGCTCGAAGAGCTGGTCAAATCGTATTTGAACGATCGTAGAGAGGATTAATATGAAGCGAGTCATGGGGCTCGATGTCGGTTCGAAGACGATTGGGGTCGCCGTGAGCGACCTCATGGGATGGACGGCGCAAGGTGTGGAGACGGTCTACTGGACCGAGCCGGACTTTGAGGAAGCTGTCCGTCTGCTTCAACCGATTATTGAGCAGTACGATGTGAAAGAAGTCGTTGTCGGTCTCCCGAAGAACATGAACGCGACAATCGGACCTCGGGGCGAGGCGTCACAGGCGTTTGCCGCGGCCCTCACCGAGGCGACCGGTTTGCCGACGGTTCTCGTCGACGAGCGCCTGACGACGATGCAAGCGGAGCGGATGCTCATTTCAGCAGACGTCAGCCGAAAAAAGAGAAAGGCCGTCATCGATAAGATGGCAGCCGTCATGATTTTACAAAACTACCTGGATCGCGCAGGAAAATAAGGAGGAATTACTATGGCAGAACTTAGCCGTAACGAAGAAGAAATGTACCGAATTCCAGATGAAAATGGAGACGAGCATTTATTCGCAGAAATTTTCCGGATGACGAGTGACCGCACGAACAAGACGTTTGTCGTTCTTGAGCCGGTCGGTAACCCAGAGACGGAAGACGAAGACACAATCGAAGTATACGCGTTCGAAATCGAAGAACTTGAAGATGAAGAGTTCGTCTTGAAGATCGTCGAAGACGACGCTGACTTCGAGGAAGTCATGGAAGCGTTCGATATCGTCAATGACGAAGTTGGATTAGACTAATACGTGGACGGGCGGCTAGGGGAAACCCTCGTCGCCCATCTTCATAACAGAAGAACAGGGGAGAAATGCGCATGAACCATCCATCGATGTTTGATGAGAAGCGTGCACGTAACCGGATCGTTCGGCGAATTACGGTCATCATCCTTGCTGTCTTTCTTCTAGTGATCGCCACAGGTGCCGCGGTATCGTATGCGTTCGTGAAACGATCGCTTGAACCCGTTGACCCGTCTTCGAGCGAAACGGTCGAGGTCGAGGTTCCGCTCGGTGCAGGTTCTGGTTATATTGGCGAACTACTCGAAGAGAATGGCCTCGTGAGGAATAGCACGATTTTCCGTTTTTACACACGGTTTAAAAATGAATCATCGTTCCAAGCGGGGACGTATACGTTGTCTCCGTCACAATCACTTGACGAGTTGATCGCCACGTTGAAAACGGGGAAAGTCATCGTCGTCCCGGATATCAAATTGGTGATCCCGGAAGGCTTTACGATCGACCAAGTCATCGCGCGTCTCGCCAAACAGGCTGATATTCCGAAAGAAGAAATCTCGGACCAACTGAGCGACGAGGAGTATATCCGCTCGCTCGTCAATGAGCATGAGATGTTGACGGACGAAGTGCTTGCCGACGGGATTTATCACCCGCTCGAAGGGTATTTGTTCCCGGCAACGTATGAGTTCGACAAAGGTGTGACGCTCACTCAGATTATCGATGAGATGCTCAAGCCGACCGAACAACTCTATCTCGAGTACGGGGATGCGGTCAAAGCGTCGGGACGCACGTTCCATGAGACGCTCTCGCTCGCCTCGGTCGTCGAGAAAGAGGCGGTCTCGACGGAAGACCGTCAAGAGATCGCGGGTGTGTTTGAAAATCGTCTGGCCGATGGCATGAAGTTGCAGTCCGACCCGACCGTCTGGTATGGTACCGGGGAGACATCGATTTTCACATCGTTCAACGACCTTGAAAACGACTCGCTCTATAACACGTACCGCTACGAGGGCATCCCGATCGGACCGATCGCTTCGGTCAGTCGTGACGCGCTCGTCGCCACACTCAATCCGAACGATACGGATAACGTTTATTTCTACGCCCGACCACCGCGGGAAGGATTCCCGAACGGGGAAGTCTTGTTCGAAGTGGAGTACGAGGCGCACCAACAGAACGTTAACAAGTATCGTTCAGAATGGGAAGCGTTCGAAGAAGCAAACAACAATTGACGGATATGCGACCGGAAGCCTTGGCTTCCGGTCGTTTGAATGATTAGAGAGGTTGAGGTGTACGACGTGGAACATTCATCCTATGAAGGTTACGTGGAGAACTTGGTCACGCCCCGGTCGCCGCTATTGGCGGAGATGGAGGCGTTCGCCCGAGAACATCACGTGCCGATCATGGACTTGACCGGATCAGAAGTGTTGCTGTCGCTTCTCGCGATGCAACGTCCGAAACGTATTCTTGAGGTCGGTACGGCAATCGGATACAGTGCGATTCGAATGGCTGAACTGTTGCCGGACGCGGAAATCGTCACGATCGAACGAAACGCACGACGTCACGAAGAGGCACTCGGCTTTATCGGACGCTCGAACGTATCGGACCGGATCACTGTCATTCATGGTGATGCGGTTGAATTGATTGGGACGATTGAAGGAGAATTCGATGCGGTCTTTATCGACGCGGCCAAAGGTCAGTATCAAAAATTCTTTGATGGGTATGGCGCTTTAGTACCAATTGGTGGTACGATTTACAGCGATAATTTATTTTTACGAGGGGACGTCCTGCTCGAGGATGTGTCAGTGCTTGACCGTCGACGCCGCCGGCTCGTTCGTCTCGTAAAAGAGTTTACTGAGCAATTGATGGCACGGACCGATTATCATACTGCAATTTTGCCCCTTGGTGATGGCCTAGCAATCAGTCGTAAATTACGATGAGGAGGATTTAACTTTGATGCAACATAAACCCGTCATTATCGGCGTGGCCGGGGGGACCGGATCAGGAAAGACGACCGTGGCCCGCGCGCTCGTGGATGCGTTCAAAGGACAATCGGTCGTCATGATCGAGCAAGACGCGTATTATAAAGACCAGTCAGAGATGACGATGGAAGAACGATATAAGACGAACTATGACCATCCGTTCGCATTCGACAACGATCTATTGATCGAGCATATCAAACAGTTACAAGAGCATCAGGCCATCGAGAAACCAGTGTATGACTATGCGGCGCATACGCGCTCGGACAAGACGATTTTGATCGAGCCGGTCGACGTCGTCATCGTCGAAGGCATTTTGGCGCTCGAGGACGACCGTCTTCGGGATTTGATGGATATTAAAGTGTTCGTTGACACGGATGCGGACGTCCGGATTTTGCGCCGGATGCAACGTGATCTCAATGAGCGGGGCCGCTCGATCGACTCGGTCGTCGCCCAATATACGAACGTCGTCCGGCCGATGCATCTTCAATTTTGTGAGCCGACGAAACGCTATGCGGACATCATCGTGCCTGAAGGCGGAGAGAACTTTGTCGCCATCGATTTGCTCGTGACGAAGATTCGCTGGGTGCTCACAGAACGCAACCGGGCGTAAGGGAAATAAACGTTTTCAATTTAACCTGGCTGTAATATACTAGGAGACAATGAAGGAGTGACAGAAATGGCTGAAAAACAACATTACATGACGTTAGACGGAAAAGCGAAAATCGAAAATGAATTGAACGAACTGAAGACGGTGCGCCGTAAAGAAGTCGTTGAGAATATTAAGATTGCCCGCGATTTCGGAGACTTGTCTGAGAACGCTGAATATGATGCAGCGAAAGAAGAGCAAGCAATGGTCGAAGGACGCATCGCTCAATTGGAAGAGATGCTTCGCAACGCCGTCATCATCCAAGATGACGTGGCCGACAACTCGATGGTCGCTATCGGAAAAACGGTAACGTTCTTCATCCAAGAAGATAACGAAGATGAGACGTACACAATCGTTGGTGGCGCCGAGGCAGATCCGTTCACAGGGAAAATCTCGAACGAATCACCGATTGCTAAAGCACTTCTCGGCCGTACGGTCGGGGACGTGGTCAACGTTCAAACGCCAGGCGGCGACATGGTCGTCGAAATTAAAGAAATCAAGTAACACAAATGAGCGACATCCATCTGGAGGTCGCTCTCTTTCTGAGGAGGCATATACAATGAAAATCGGAATCATCGGCGCGATGGAAGAAGAAGTGAACTTGCTCCGCAACGAATTGACGGAGCGGACTGACACAGAGATTGCCAATTATCACTTCTATGAAGGATACCTCGGCAACGTCGAAGTCGTCATTTTGAAATCAGGCATCGGTAAAGTGAACGCTGCCATCGGGACGACGCTCTTGATCGACAAGTTTAAACCGGACGTCGTCATCAACACCGGTTCAGCCGGTGGCTTCAAAAAAGGAATGAAAGTCGGCGACGTCGTCGTATCGACCGAAGTTCGACACCACGACGTCGACGTGACGGTATTCGGCTACGAGTACGGTCAAGTTCCAGGGATGCCGGCGGCTTATCAGGCTGACGCGCACTTGATGGACGTCTGTAAAGAAGTCATTGAGAGCCTTCATGATGTGAACGTCCATACCGGTCTCATCGTGACGGGCGACTCATTTATCAACGACTCGAAGCGAGTGGCCGACATTCTCGGACATTTTGATGGCGTTGCCGCCGTTGAGATGGAAGCTGCACCGATCGCGCAAACATGTTATCAATTTGGGGTACCGTTCGTCGTGACCCGTTCGATCTCGGACAGTGCCGATGAAGAAGCGAACTTATCGTTCGACGAATTTTTGGAGACGGCATCGATCAACTCGGCGAAAATGGTCATGGCCGTCACGAAACGACTCGGTCAAAGTGAATAATCGAGAGGGATGCGTTGACATCCCTTTTTTATTCCCTTATATTAGTACCAGATACTAAGAATAGGGGTCATCAATATGAACATTGGAATCATTGGCATCGGTTCGTTCCTTCCGGACAACCGGGTCACGAACATCGATTTGGAAAAACGAATGGATACAAGCGACGAATGGATTCGGACCCGGACCGGAATCGAGGCGCGCCATTTGGCCGACGCTGACTTGAGTGTTGCCGATATGGCGACGCAGGCTGCTGAGCGAGCGCTTCAAAGCGCAGGGGTGTCGATTGAAGAAATTGACGCGATCATCTGCGCGACGGCGACGGCGCCATCGTTCCCGGCGACAGCGTGTCTCGTCCAAGCCAACCTCGGCGCCAAGCAAGCGGTCGCCTTCGACGTCAGCGCCGCGTGTAGCGGCTTCATCTTCGCGATGGATACGGCGAAGAGCATGATGCTCGCGAAAGGGTTGAAGCGCACACTTGTCATCGGAGCTGAGAAGATGGGCAACTTGATCGATTGGGACGACCGTTCGACCGCTGTTCTATTCGGTGACGGGGCAGGCGCCGTCGTGCTCGGCGAAGACGACGTCGCCGCCATCGAGTCGGTCGTACTCGGAAGTGACGGAACCGGCGGAAAGTTCTTATATGAGAACGAAGAAGGTAAGATTGTCATGAACGGTCGGGAAGTGTTCAAATTCGCGGTCCGTAAGATGCCTGATATCGTGCTAGAAGCGCTACAAGGGGCCGGGAAGACGATTGAGGACCTCGATGTGCTCGTGCCGCACCAGGCGAATCGACGCATCATCGACGCAGCGATTGAACGGTTAGGCATTGACGAAGAGAAAGTTGTCGTCACAATCCAAGACCATGCGAACACGTCAGCCGCTTCAATCCCGCTCGCTTTGGCTGAAGCGATCAAGCAAGGGAAAATTTCAAACGGGCAAACGATTGTCGTCGCCGGTTTCGGTGCCGGGCTCACATGGGGAGCGAGTTGTCTAACATGGAATAACGCTAACATCACGGAGGAGATTAACGCATGAAACGAGTAGTCATCACAGGATTAGGAGTCGTTTCCCCACTCGGGAACGACGTTACGGCAATGTGGGAGCGACTGTTGAACGGGGAAAATGCAGTCGATACGTTAACAAAGATTGATATTAGCCAGTATCCGGCGAAAGTCGGGGCGGAAGTCAAAGAGTGGAACATCGATCACTTGGTCGAGCCAAAGGAAGCACGCAAGATGGATTCGTTCATCCAATACTCGATTTTAGCTGCTGACGCCGCACATCGGGATAGCGGTCTAGATGTGAAAGCGATCGCGGACGATGTCGGGATTTGGATCGGAAGCGGAATCGGTGGTGTCGAGACCATCGACAAACAAGCGAGCATCTTGCATGAACGGGGACCACGCCGCATCAGCCCATTCTTCATCCCGATGATGATTCCGAACATGGCGAGCGGTCAAGTCTCGATTTACCTTGGGGCGAAAGGGCCGAGCAACTGCTCGGTCACAGCTTGTGCATCTGGAACGAACTCAATCGGGGAAGCGTTCAAAGTCATTCAACGCGGTGACGCGCTTGCCATGTTCGCGGGTGGGGCCGAAGCGCCGATCACACCGCTCTCGTTCTCAGGATTTTGTGCCAACAAGGCGCTATCGACGAATCCGGATCCGAACACGGCATGCCGCCCGTTCGATGCGAACCGTGACGGTTTCATCATGGGTGAAGGTGCTGGCGTGCTCGTCCTCGAGGAATATGAGCATGCGAAAGCGCGAGGAGCCAAAATGTATGCGGAAGTCGTCGGGTACGGCATGAGCTCGGACGCTTACCATATCACGGCACCGTCACCAGAAGCGGAAGGCGGTTCGAAAGCGATGAACGAGGCACTTCGGGACGCGGGGATTCGTCCGGAAGACGTCCAGTACATCAACGCACACGGGACGAGCACACCACTCAACGATATGCTCGAGACGAAAGCCATCCACAATGTCTTCGGGGACCATGCGCATAACTTGGCCGTCAACTCTTCGAAATCGATGATCGGGCACTTGCTCGGTGCAGCCGGCGGAGTCGAGGCCGTCATCACGGCGCTATCGATTCACGAGGGGCGGATTCATCCGACAATCAACTGTGAGACACCGGCAGACGATTGTGATTTAGACTATGTCCGTGACGGAAATCGGGAACTTGATATCCAGTACGCACTGAGCAACTCGCTTGGCTTCGGGGGCCACAACGCGACGCTCGCCTTCGCGAAAGTGAACGACTAATAGTAGAAAAAAGTGATAAAAACGGGTAGGGTATAAGGGTTGGTCTAACAGAGAGGAGAATGCTAGATGAAACGATTTTTCATCGGTGCCGCCTTGTTGGGTTCAGTCCTTATCCTTTTTTTCGTTATTTGGTACGGACAACGAGAGCAGGCACGAGAATTACTACCACCAGAAGAACAGATCGTGACGATCCATGGGGAGACGTTGCCGGAGCAGCCGAACACGTTGCTCGCGATTGATCCGAGTTCACAAACCGTGTTGTCGCATATTTATGAAGGATTATATCGCTTTGGAGCAAACGGTGAGATTGAACCGGGACTCGTCGAGACGATGACACGTTCCGAGGACGGGGCGACGTACACATTTAATTTGAAAGCAAGTCAAACCGTGAACGGGAACGCGATCACGGCTGAAACGTTCGTCGATCATTTTCGGATGCTCGCCGATGACGATACGAATTCCCCGTTCAGTTTCCTCCTCGGTGACGTATTGAACGCGAAAGCGATCAGTCTCGGGACGAAAGAACCCGAGATGCTCGGTGTGAAAGCAATCGACGAACAGACGCTTGAACTCACGCTCGAGCGGCCGATGGAAGGGTTTGAGCAAATCTTGGCGATGCCAGCTTTTTTGCCTCAGACGATGATTGGGGAGTGGCGAAATCTCGATGTGAACGGACCGTTTCAAGTCGAATCAATCGACGCGGCCCAGACGACGTTAATAAAAAATGAAACATACTATGACGCGGATCGAGTCACGCTTGAGAAGGTTGTCATCTGGACGGATGAGGGGTTAAGTTCAGAGCCCGACGGTATTCATCCGATTCCTTATGGTACGGATGAAGGGACGCTGGAGTCACTCGAAGGCAAGCTCGTTGATATCCCGCGGAGCGGTGTCTTCTATTTAAAACCGAACGTCGACGAGTATCCGTTCGATGATGCCGATTTCCGGCGTGCGCTCGCGCTCGCCTTAGACCGTGAAGCAGTAGAAGAATCGCTCGCACGGGCCGAACGGACGACCGAACGCTTGCTCGTCACCGATCAAACGAAGATGGAAACGACGCTTGAAGGTGAAGCGGCGACACTATTCAAAGACGTGCTTGATCGGCTCGAGGAAGAGGAAATCGAGATTGAGTTGCTCAGTTTTGTTGATGAAGAGGCGAGACAGATTGCCCGGACGATTGAAACCGAACTCGAACAACTTCCCGGTCTTCAAGTGAACGTCGTCGAGTTACCGCTCGGAGACAAAGTTAGGAAAGAAGTCGCAGGCGACTATGCGCTGTCGCTTTCAGGATGGCAGCCAGATTATCCAACCTTCAGTGCATATTTGACCCAATTCGAGACAAATAACTATTTGAACTCGAGCGGGTACACCGACGAAACGTTTGACCGGCTGATGAATGAAGCTCGGTCGACAGAAGCACTTGCAGACCGGAATGAGACGTATCGACAAGCGGAAAAACGATTGTTGGAAGAAGCTGTCGTTATCCCAATCTATCAAGCTGGAAGATCTTACGCTGTCGATTCCAGATATGCGGAAATCGGGTTTCCGGTCATCGGTCCTTCGTACGTCCTAACTTTTTCTAAAGTTTTTGAAAAATGAGCTAAAAGCCCGTCTCCCTAGGCGGGCTTTTAGCCTATAATAAAAATTTTTTAGAAAAATCAAAATAAACACTTTGCAAAATTATCAGAATATTGTATTATTGCATCAACGGGATTGTGGTAGCAAAATTTGTAAAGTGAAATATCAGAATTTTCTACCATCGTTCATTTCGTTAAACCGAAAAAAATCAGGGGGTCATCGCAATGAATAAGAAAAAAGGTTTTGCTTTAGCAACGTCGGTAACGCTTCTATCTAGCGCATTCCTAGCAGCTTGCTCGGGTGGGGAAGAAGAGACACCATCAAACGGAGAAGGTTCAGAAGGTTCAGCTGATGAAGCGCAAGTCCTCAACTTGCTCGATAGCTCGGACATCCCTTCACTTAACCCAACACTCGCGACTGACGCGGTATCGTTCAACGTGTTGAACAACGTTAACGAAGGTCTTTATCGTATGAACGACGAAGATAACCCGACACCAGGGATCGCGGAAGATCATGACGTCTCTGAAGACGGGAAAACGTACACGTTCAAAATCCGTGAAGGCGCAACTTGGTCTAACGGTGAGCCTGTAACAGCGAACGACTTCGAATACGCTTGGAAAGAAGTCCTTAACCCGGACAACGCTTCACAATATGCTTACGTCATGTCAATCATCGAAGGTGCTGAAGCCTACAACACTGGTGAAGGCGAGCGCGACGCTGTCGGCGTCAAAGCACTTGATGAGCAGACACTTGAAGTTAAATTGACTGCACCAGCAGACTACTTCCTCGGCCTCACAAGCTTCGGCGTATTCATGCCTAAACTTGAATCGTTCGACAAAGAGCAAGGCGAGAACTTCGGTACGTCTGCAGAGACAACGCTCTACAACGGACCGTTCAAACTCGAAAGCTGGGAGCGCGAGCAAGGCTGGAAAATGGTCAAAAACGACGACTACTGGGATGCTGAAGCCGTCAAACTTGACGAAATCAACGTTAAAGTCGTTAAAGAAGTTTCAACAGGCGTCAACTTGTACGAAAACGGCGACGTTGACCGCACTGGTTTGACTTCTGAACTCGTTGCGCAATACCAAGACAACGAAGACTTCTCTACTGTCGTCGAGCCAACACTCTTCTACCTCCAGTTCAACACTGCGGTTGAAGCACTCGACAACCAAAACATCCGTAACGCGATTGACGCGGCATACGATAAAGCAGCGATCTCTGAAACGCTCCTTGCGAACGGTTCAATCCCTGCCAACTACCTCGTACCAAAAGACTTCGTAACTGGACCAGACGGCGCGGACTTCCGTGAAGCGAACGGCGACATCGGCGGCTACGACGTGGATAAAGCGAAAGATCTATGGGAAAAAGGACTTGAAGAAATCGGTCAAGACTCTGTCGAAATCGAGCTCCTCAACTACGACTCAGAATCTGCGAAGCAAATCGGTGAGTTCATCAAAGGTGAACTTGAGAAGAACCTTCCAGGTATCACGCTTACAATCAAGCAACAACCGTTCAACAACAAACTTGACCTTGAGAACAAAGGTGAGTTCGAGTTGACATTCGCTGGATGGGGCCCTGACTACCAGGATCCAATGACATTCGTTGACCTCTTCGTCACTGACGGACCATACAACCGTGGTAAGTGGTCGAACGAAGAATTCGACAAACTCATCGAGTCTGCGAAATCAAGCACAGATGCTGAACAGCGTTGGGCTGACCTTCAAGCTGCAGAGAAAATCGTTCTTGAAGAGAATGCGATCTCGCCAGTTTACCAACGTGGATCGGCTCGCCTCACGAAGCCATATGTTAAGGACATCGTTGAACACGCGTTCGGCGCTGACTACTCATACAAGTGGGCTTACATCGAAGGCAAAGAGCAATAAGAAACAACACGTATACAAAAAAGAGACGGGGACGCCTGTCTCTTTTTTTGTGTCATCAAATTAAGCTAACACACTACACAAAAAAGCCGCCCTTTGAACGCAAAGGGCGGTTTCATCTTATTTTTTCACTTTGGCACGTTTTCGGTTGAGGCCCATCGCTTTCTCGATTTTGGCGAGATTTTTATTGGCGACAGCTTCTGCCTTTTCACGACCAGCATCGAGGATGGCGTCGAGCTCAGGCGAATCGACGAGTTCATGATAGCGATTCTGGATTGGCTCGAGCAAAGCGACGACGGCTTCGGCGACATCTTGCTTGAACGTCCCATAGTTCGAATCTTTGTAACGCTCGACAAGTTCATCGATCGGCGTATCGGTCGAGAGCGAGTAAATCTCAAGCAAGTTCGAGATGCCCGGTTTGTTCTCCCGATCGAAGCTGATGATTCCGCTCGAGTCCGTGACCGCACTCTTGATTTTCTTGCGGATGATGTTCGGTTCATCGAGCATCGAGATGAAGCCTTTCGCGTTCGTGTCCGATTTCGACATCTTTTTGACAGGGTTCGTCAAACTCATGATGCGAGCGCCTTCTTTTTGAATGAGCGGCTCAGGAATCGTGAACGTCTCATAATATCGTTTGTTGAAGCGTTCAGCCAAGTCACGCGTCAATTCGACGTGTTGTTTTTGGTCATCGCCGACCGGGACGAGCTCTGTCCCGTACAAGAGGATATCGGCTGCCATGAGCGTCGGATAGACGAACAGTCCGGCGCCGATGTTTTCACTGTTTTGTGATTTGTCTTTATATTGCGTCATCCGGCCCAGTTCACCCATTCCCGCAATACATGTCAACATCCATCCGAGTTGGGCATGCGCCTTCACTTCAGATTGGACGAAAATCGTCGACTTTTCAGGGTCGAGACCGCAGGCGAGATAGAGTGCCGCAAGTTTGCGCGTATTGTCCATCAACTCGACCCGGTCGAGCTGGACCGTGATCGAATGGAGATCGACAACGCAGTAGAACGCTTCATGTTCTTCTTGGAGCTCGACGAATTGTTTCATCGCGCCTAAGTAGTTACCGAGCGTCACGACGCCGGTCGGTTTAATGCCAGAAAAGATTTTTGCCATGATTGCACCTCCAGAGAATATAAAAAACCGCGGTTCCCCGCCCGATAAATCGGGACGAATAACCGCGGTGCCACCCAAATTTGCATGAAGTTCATGCCACTTGATCGCGTTAACGGGCGTACCCGTCTCGCCGTACTACCGTTCAGGCGAGCCACTCCGAAGTCCATTCGCTCGACGTTTTCCATCTACTCGCAGCAACGTAGACTCTCTGGGGGAAAGGGGATTCGAGGTACTTGTCTTCTTCTCTGTGTTTCCTATTGTTCTAGCCATAGTGTAGCATATCGCCCATGAAATCGGAAGGTCAAACGAAGGTGATCACGTAGGAGAGAATGATGCTACCGACACCTACATATACCCAACGCCAAGCCGATTGTTTTTGAGATGCGCGTTCTTCTGGTGTCGCTTCTTCGTCTTCTTCGTAATCCGGGTCAATTTCTTTCAATTTGGCGCGTCGGTTCCGTTTAAACCCGTACATGATGCCGTCAAAAAGTCCAGACGCGCTCATTTGAGAGAACATACCAATCGCAAAGACGAGCATCCCGGCGACGAACAAACCGCCACTCAAATGAAACAATAACGTTTCATCTTTGTAATAAGATACGCTCGACCAGACCGTATAGGCAATTGTGACAATTCCCCAAACGATTAATATACTTCTAAAATTTTTCAATATGACAAACTCCTTTCAGTGTGGATGGACTCCAGCGAGTCATCCGCCCTATGGCTCTATGATACCTGTTGATTAGTGAAGAAGGCGAGAAGTTCGTGTTGAAAATGACAGCGGTTTAATAGGGAGTTGACAGTTTCATTAAAAATTTTTTACAATAGCCCTAACGTTCTTTCGTCGGATACAAAATGAAATATTCAGAAAATTAAAGAAAAAGTAAGATGTTATCGTCCGACGAAACGCCATGCTTCACGATTCAGAAAGGGGACATCGCAATGAAGAAAAAATCGATTTTGCTCATGATGACACTCATCTTGGCACTCGGTTCAGTGCTCGCCGCTTGCTCGACTGGCGGAGACTCTGACGGCGGTTCGTCTTCGAACGGAGAAAAAGTTCTCCGCTTGACGGACACGTCTGATATTACAACGGCTGACCCGGCGCTCGCGACGGACGCAGTCGCGTTCAACTTGATCGCCAACACGATGGAAGGACTTTACCGTCTAGATCAAGACGGGAATGCCGTTCCAGCCATCGCCGAAGGAGAACCAGAAGTGAACGAAGACGAAACGGTCTATACGTTCACACTTCGTGACGCGGAATGGTCAAACGGCGAACCTGTCACAGCGAACGACTTCGTCTACGCTTGGCAACGCGCCGTGGATCCTGAAACAGGTTCACAATACGCGTACATCATGAACACAGTTAAAAATGCTGAAGCGATCAACACAGGAGATCTTCCAAAAGAAGACCTTGGTGTGAAAGCAATCGATGAGAAGACGCTTGAAGTCACACTCGAACGTCCAGACCCATCATTCATCTCACTCACGTCGTTCGGTACGTTCACACCGATCAACGAAGCGTTCGCCACTGAAAAAGGTGCGGATTTCTCGACGACTCCAGAGAACCACATTTACAACGGTCCATTCACATGGTCGGAGTGGGATCGTGAGCAAGGGTACGTGTTGACGAAAAACGACGCGTATTGGGATGCAGAAAATGTATCACTTGAGAAAGTCGACGTTCGTGTCGTCAAAGACACGTCGACTGTCGTCAACTTGTATGAAGCAGGAGAAGTCGACTACGCTGGCCTCTCATCTGAACAAGTTGCTGCTTTCCAAGAGAACGATGACTATAACACAGGCCTTCGTTCAAGCGTCGGTTACTTCAAATTCAACCATGAAGATGAAGTCTTCGCTGACGTCAACGCTCGTAAAGCGATCGCTCGTGCAGTCGACCCAGCCGGGATTATCGACCAACTCTTGAACAACGGTTCAATCGCCACGACTTCATTTATCCCGAAAGACTTCATCAAGTATGAAGACGGCACGGATTACACAGAAGGCGTGACACACTTTGAGACGAACGCTGATGAAGCGGCATCACTTTGGGAAGAAGCGACTGGCGGCGAAGCTGCTACAATCGAACTTCTCTCATTCGACAGCGAAGTATCGAAACAAATCTCAGAGTATATGAAAGGCCAAATCGAATCGAACTTACCGAACGTGACTGTGAACATCTCACAACAACCGTTCAACAATAAGCTCGAACTCGAAGCGAACGGAGAGTACCAAATGTCATTCGCCCTTTGGGGACCTGACTATCAAGATCCGCTCACTAACCTTGGCATCTTCACGTCTGACAACGGTCAAAACGACATCAACTACAAGTCTGCTGCCTATGACAAGTTGATTGATGAGGCATCTGCTGAAACTGCAATCGATGCTCGTTATGACAAATTTAAAGAAGCTGAGACGCTCTTGATCGAACAAGATCAAGCCATCATGCCGATTTATCAAGCTGGTGTGGCTTACTTGCTCCGTCCAAACGTCGAAAACTTCAACCGTCAACTATTTGGTGCTGATTACCAGTATAAATACGTCGACATCAACTAAAAGAGAAGGGGGCATGCATCATGCATGTCCCCCCTTTTCTAAAAAAAAACCGGAAATGAGAGAAAATACTATTCAAATGTTTTGTTGGTAAAGTATAATGTAGTAACAGTGAAAATTCAGAATACTTTACAAACTAAGGATTCTTTAATTTTCATGTGCTGTGCTAAGAGCCTTGAGATGACGTTTGACCTATTCTTTCAGAAAATTCCTTTCATTTTGTGAATTCAAGAAAAGGGCAATATGTCATAATGACGCTGTTGGTGCAAGCATAGACACATTAGAAAAACAGGGGGTATTTATTTATGGGACGTTATATTCTGCAACGGCTGACTTACGGCCTCATCACGTTCTTCTTGATTGCGACGTTCACGTTTTTCCTGATGGACCTGCTTCCAGGTTCGCCTTACCAAAACCAGGAGAAATTGACGGAGACACAAATTCAGCTCTTGAACGATCGTTACGGACTCAATGATCCGCTTCCAGTTCGTTATGCGACGTACTTAGGGAACCTTGTGCAAGGTGACCTCGGCGTGTCATTCCGTACGGCCAACCGGCCAGTGACGGAGTTGATTATGGAACGAATTGGACCTTCGGCACAATTAGGTATTCAAGCATTAGTCCTTGGTACTTTTGTTGGGTTGTTGCTCGGAATCGTAGCAGCCATCCGTCATAACACGTACATCGACTATGGTTCAATGTTCATATCGGTTATCGGGATTTCTGTCCCATCATTCGTATTTGCCGCCCTCCTTCAGTACTATGTAGGGGTTAAGTTGCAAATCCTCCCTGTCGCGTTTTGGGATTCACCGGCGCATACGATTTTGCCGACCATCTCGCTCTCGCTCGGTGTTACGGCGGCGATTGCTCGTTTCGTTCGTACCGAGATGCTAGAAGTGACCGGACAAGATTATGTCACGCTCGCGAAGGCGAAAGGATTGACCGGGAATGCCATCGTTTGGAAACACATGGTGCGTAACGCGATGATTCCTGCGATCACGATTCTTGGACCGATGACGGCAGGCCTATTGACAGGGACGTTCGTTATCGAAAAAATCTTTGCGGTTCCTGGACTTGGTGAGTTGTTCGTCACGTCTATTACATTGAATGATTACTCGGTCATCATGGGCACAACGCTCTTCTTCTCGGCCTTGTTCATTATTATCATTCTACTTGTCGACTTGCTCTACGGAGTCGTTGACCCACGTATTCGTCTTGGGGGGGATAACTGATGATTGAAAATAAAAAGAATTTCGAGCAGTTCGACCAAGACATGTTCCAACGTGTCGAGATGAATGAACAGCTCGGTGAACGAATCGCCGGTAAAAGTCTTAACTTCTGGCAAGACGCGTGGATGCGCTTAAAGAAAAACAAAGCGGCGATTTTCTCGTTGTCGATCATTGTCATTCTCGTATTACTCGCATTGTTCGGTCCGATGCTCTCAGGCCGCGATGCTTACGAACAAAATATCTCTCAAGCAAAACTCCCGCCTAAAGTCACTGGACTCGAATGGGCAGGATTTGATGGCATGGCCAATCTTGGTGGCCGTGATATCGACTTCTATGAACAGAAGAATGTCGAAGAGAACTTCTGGTTCGGTACGGACTACCTTGGACGTGACCTTTGGTCCCGTGTTTGGGAAGGGACGCGCATCTCACTCTTCATCGGTTTGATGGCCGCCATCATCGATACGGTCATCGGTGTCGCTTACGGTGGAATCTCGGCTTACTTCGGTGGGCGCACAGATAACATCATGCAACGGATCGTTGAAATTTTGACAGGTGTTCCGAACTTGATTTTAATTATCTTGTTCATTCTGATCTTTGATCCAGGGGTATTCACCATCATCCTCGCGATGACGATTACCGGTTGGATTGGGATGAGTCGACTCGTCCGTGGTCAGATCTTAAAACTTAAGAACCAAGAGTTCGTGTTGGCCGCTCGTACACTCGGTGCGTCAAGCAACCGTTTGATTTTCAAACACTTGATTCCGAACACGCTCGGCGCCATCATTATCACGCTCATGTTCACGATTCCATCTGCCATCTTCTTCGAGGCGTTCCTCAGTTTCATCGGGATCGGGCTTCAACCGCCGCAAGCGTCACTCGGTACGTTGATCAACGACGGATACAAAGAGCTACGGACGTTCCCGTACTTGCTCGTCATCCCGTCAGTCATCATCGTCTTGCTCATGGTCAGCTTCAACTTGCTTGCCGATGGCTTGCGTGATGCGTTCGACCCGAAAATGCGTAAATAATTATAGAAACAGGGGGACTCGTGAATGGAAACGATTTTATCTGTCCGAGACTTAGCGGTCTCGTTCCATACGTATGCTGGAACGGTACAAGCCGTTCGCAACGTATCGTTTGATTTGAAAAAAGGCGAGACGCTCGCCATCGTTGGTGAATCGGGTTCTGGTAAATCCGTCACATCGAAAGCGATTATGCGTCTGATCCCAAACCCGCCAGGTGAAATTACGAACGGAGAGATCTTGTTCGAAGGTAAAGATTTGGCGAAGTTGTCGGAAAAAGAAATGTTGAAAATTCGTGGCCGTGATATCGCCATGATTTTCCAAGACCCAATGACATCACTCAACCCGACGATGACGATCTTTAAACAGATTGCTGAAGGATTGAAGCAGCACCAAGGTCTCACGGGTGAGGATGCGAAGAAGCGTACGCTCGAATTGCTCACACTCGTTGGGATCCCGAACCCAGAGGCACGTCTCAAGCAATATCCGCACCAACTTTCAGGTGGTATGCGTCAACGGATCGTTATCGCGATCGCACTCGCATGTAACCCGAAAGTGTTGATTGCCGATGAGCCGACGACGGCCCTCGACGTAACGATTCAAGCTCAAATTTTGGAGCTCTTGAAAGATATTCAACAAAAGACGGGCACAGCGATCATTTTCATTACGCACGACCTTGGTGTCGTGGCGAACATGGCAGACCGTGTTGCCGTCATGTACGCCGGAAAGATTGTTGAGAAAGGGACGGTCGATGAGATCTTCTACGAGCCACGTCACCCATACGCATGGGGCTTGCTCGGATCGATGCCACGTCCGACCGACGACCCGAATGAGGCGCTTCCGGCGATCCCGGGAACACCGCCAAACTTGCTCAACCCGCCTAAAGGCGATGCTTTCGCACCACGTAATCCGTATGCGATGAAAATCGACTTTGAAAAAGAACCACCGATGTTCCAAATTAGTGACACGCACTATGCGGCGAGCTGGTTACTGCACCCACAAGCACCGCAAGTGACGCCGCCACGAGCCATCCGTGACCTTGCTCTCAAGTACCGTCCGGACAGCGCGTTCGCGAAATCGATTTTGAAAGGTGGTGCTGAATAATGGAACGCGAGAAATTACTCGAAGTAAAAGACCTGAAGCAGCACTTTAAAATTGGCCGAGGTCGCGTCGTCAAAGCGGTCGACGGTATCTCGTTCGATATTTATAAAGGCGAAGTACTCGGTCTCGTTGGCGAATCAGGTTGTGGGAAATCGACGACAGGTCGTACCATCATCGGACTGTATGACGCGACCGACGGAGACGTCATCTTCAAAGGCGAGAACGTCCACGGGAAAAAGAATAAAGCTGAAAAGCTGAAGTTCAACCGGGCGATGCAAATGATTTTCCAAGATCCATACGCATCGCTCAACCCACGGATGACAGTCGCTGATATCATTGCTGAAGGTATTGATATCCACGGCCTCGCTAAGACGAAAGAAGACCGGATGAATCGTGTCTATGACCTCCTTGAAACAGTTGGTCTTACGAAAGAGCACGCGAGCCGTTACCCACACGAATTCTCGGGTGGACAGCGTCAGCGGATCGGGATTGCCCGCGCTCTCGCGGTCGAACCAGACTTCATCATCGCCGATGAGCCAATCTCGGCTCTCGACGTATCGATTCAAGCCCAGGTCGTCAACTTGATGAAAGAATTGCAACGCGACCGTGACTTGACGTACTTGTTCATCGCTCACGATTTGTCGATGGTCAAGTATATCTCAGACCGGATCGGTGTTATGTATCAAGGTCATCTCGTCGAACTCGCTCCTGCAGCGCGTTTGTATGAGAACCCAATCCACGCTTACACGAAGTCGCTTCTCTCAGCGATCCCGCTTCCGGATCCAGAGCATGAGCGCACACGTAAGCGGATCGTGTATGAGTCAAAATCACTCGGTGCCGTCGGACGTTCGGATGAAGATTCAAGCATCCCGCCGCTCCGCGAAGTCGAGCCAGGTCATTACGTCTCGTTGACAGACGAAGAGTACGAAGCGTATAAAGCGCAACTCGTATAACCAGAAAGTCCCGAATCCAAAAGGATTCGGGACTTTTTTGAAGGCAAATAAAAACACCGTCAATCAGACGGTGTCAGGCGTTGGAGATGCGTGGCAAGTTCGAGAGCCGTTCGACGACCGCGTCAATCAAACGGACACGGGCCAAGGCGTCTTCGATGTCCATCGTCTCGTAGTGGTGGAGACCGCCTGGTTGTTCGACGTACGTATCGGCATCATGGACGAGTTGTTGGAGCGGTGTCCGTTGAATTCGGCTAGGCGGTAAATAAGAATCGGTATGAAGTAAAATCATAACCGAGACCTCTTTTGCACGTGCCGGATCTTCTCCGAGTCGAATCAATAGTTTATGAGCGCGTTCGGCTCCTTTAATGGCGTGGATATCGTTTTGGCGATACAAGTCGTAGTTCCATTTTCCTTCGGTATACCATTCGTAATGACCGATGTCATGGAGTAGGGCGGCTTTCGTTGCTAAATCCGTATCGAGTCCTCGTCGCGTCGCCAATTCGAGAGCGCGTTCACACACATCGACGGCGTGTTTTAGACCGGAACGGGTCAAGTATTTCTGGGTGACCGGGTGTTGCATAATCGTCTCTAACGTAATTCTCATATTCGCTCTCCTCCTTGGTGATTTCAAAGGTTATTTCTATTAACTATACGGGAATTGAATAAGAAAAGCAAATTTGGAACATGTGAAATGATGAAAAACAGTAAGATTGTTCAACCATTTTCATAAGAATGTGCTATAATTTAATTGTAGATTAGTGCAAGTTCAAGATTTTCAGATTCAGTAACGGTCGGTCGAGTCCTTATGACGTTGGGGGTGAGAGACCATGAAAGAGCGTGACAAAGTATTGCAAAAGAAAAAGAAACTTCTAAAGGAAGTCCTGAAGAAGAAATTGAAAGACTTACAAGTGAAGCCTGGCAAAGAGACGGTGTCCCAACCGGTTTCTCGGATGCCGGCGTCCTAAAACGGTCGATCAAGGGTCGCATTCTCCTGAATGCGTCCTCTTTTCTTACTTGAATGAGAAAAGTTATCATTGAAGTTTCAATAATTAAGAATTATTATAATTAAGTGAACGATTTTTTGGGTATACAAATAGAGTCACTTGAAAAAGATGAACGAACACTTGATCAGGGAGGAACGAAAATGGTCACACTGTACACGTCTCCGAGCTGCACATCGTGCCGAAAAGCACGCGCATGGCTCGAGGAGCATGATATCCCATTCACGGAACGGAACATATTTTCAGAACCACTCTCACTCAATGAGATCAAACAAATCTTGCGTATGACAGAAGATGGGACGGATGAAATCATCTCGACTCGATCTAAAGTTTTCTCGAAAATCGACGTATCGGTCGATGCGCTTTCACTCCAACAACTATACGATTTGATTCAAGAATATCCTGGACTGCTCCGCCGTCCGATTTTGATTGATGATAAACGTCTTCAAGTCGGGTACAACGAAGATGAGATTCGTCGATTCTTGCCGCGCAAGGTCCGGACGTTCCAACTTCAAGAAGCGCAACGACTCGTCAACGAGTGAGGAAGCATACTGTCTAAGCAGTGTGCTTTTTATTATTCCGTTTTTCCGATAAAATAATAGTATCAACCCCATCATCAATAGATTGACACGTTAAAAAAAGGGTACTATGATAACAAGACAATTTCCCCTCTCCTCCTTAATTGTTGAAGTAGGAGTGAGGTGAGAAGGGAGTGGACAATCGTGAAAATTGAGCGCATCAACGACAACACCGTCAAATTTTTCATTACGTATGTCGATATCGAGAAACGCGGTTTCGCTCGTGATGAAATCTGGTATAACCGAGAACGTGGTGAGCAGCTGTTCTGGCAGATGATGGACGAAGCGCACGAACGAGAAGATATCTCGTTTGATGGTCCACTATGGATACAAGTACAAGCGTTTGAAAAAGGACTTGAAGTGACCGTGACAATCGCGAAGAATGTGATTGACTCTGAAGACGACTCTGAGCTCGGTTCACTACTGCGCTCGGCAATCGATGAGGCACGCGATCAGCAATCGGTACTTGATCAATTGAGTGAACTTGATGAAATCGAAGCCGAACCGGAGGCGTGGGCTCCGCTCGCTATGGAGACGGATGACTTTGAGGCGATCATCTCGCTTAGTAAACGCGCAGGCGAGGCGTTGAATAACGTCAACCTCAAGTTATTCCATTACGAAAATCGGTATTACTTGTGGATTGACTTCCCAGACGAGATGGAACCGGAAGAAGAAGAGAACGTATTGAGTCTCTTGGCCGAGTATTTGACGTTCAGCACGCAGACGTTAGCGATGCTTGAAGAATACGGTAAACTCATTCTCGACGGGGATGTCTTCTCGAAAGTCCGTCACTATTTCTAAACCCCAATCGCCTGTTCATATGGACAGGCGATTTTTTTACCAACTTATACATACGAAGAGGTGTCTTGATGCTCAAGCGTTTACAACTGATGTTAGCCGATAGTGCCTGGTTCGTCCCATTCTTGTACGGGGTGGGAGGAATCGTGTTGACGTTCCTTACCCAATATTTTGGAAGTTTTTTTCGAGAACTGTTACCGGAAATCATTTATTTAGACAAGGATTCAGCGGCTTCCGTTCTATCCTCGTCATTCACTAGCCTCATGACGATGATGACGTTCAGCTTTTCGACGATTCTCGTCGTCTTGACAACGTATTCGTCGCAATTCTCGCCCCGGACGATCAATAACTTTTTGACGAACTCGGCGTCGAAGCATACGCTCGGCTTGTTCATTATGACGACAGTATACGGCATTACGAACTTATTCCTCATCCGGACGTCGGAGGAGGATGCCGTGCTCGCGTCAGGCATCAGCGTCCTGCTCGTGGTCAGCTCGATTTGGGCGTTCGTTAAATTCATTCAAACGATCAGCGTCTCGATTCAAGCTGAACGCCTGTTATCATCGTTGCATCGTGAGGCATTATCCGTCATCGAAAACCAAAGACGTGCGATCGAAGAGGAAGATATGTACATCGTCCCGAAACGTGCGATTCACATGTTCGAGGGTCAGGCGGTCTACGCTTCTCGGACGGGCTATGTCCAACTGTTCTCCAGCGAGAAGCAGGAAAACCACGACATCGACTTCGAATCGGTCGTCGCCGTTGGGGACTTCGTGGCGAAAGGAGATATTCTCGGCTATTGGCTCGCGGAAGAAGTACCTGATCTCGACGTTTTTCAAATCGGCGAAGTCCGCTCCTCGATTCAAGACCCGGCGTTCGTCATCGAAAAGTTGAGTGAGATTGCATTGAAAGGCGTTTCACCAGGTATCAATGATCCGAATACGGCGATTCACGCGATCCACTACATCGGGGATATTTTACGTGAACTGAGCCGATTGCCTGCAGGTGACTTTTTATTCTCAAATGACAAGAGTAACTGGCATGCGAAACGTAAAACGATGGAAGCGACGCTATTTGAGGCGTTTGCCCCGGTCAAGACGTACGCGAGCCATGATATCTTTGTGATGGCTTCCGTCTTCGAGGCGATTCGGATTGCCCGACTCCAAGCACATCCGTCGCTCGATGAGACGTTCGAAGACTTCATCGATTACTTTGAGGAGGCACTCGACCTGGATGAGTTTCATCCACGAGAGAAAGCGTTCTTGACGAATCAAATGACACAAGCACGGAAAATACAAGATTGACGAAAATGGAAGGGGCCCGAGAGGACCCCTTCCTTTTTTACGTCATGAGAGGGTGTAACCCCCATCGACGGTGATGGCTTGGCCATTGATGTAGCTTGACGCCTCGCTCAATAAAAACGTCACGACCGGCGCCACTTCATCCGGTTTGGCGGCATGTCCCCGGAAATGATGCGCCATCGCCTCTTGAAACTTGGCCTCACCACCGTACAACTTGTGACTGAGTGGGGTGTCGACCGGCCCAAAGCAGACCGCATTGAAGCGGACTTTCCCTTTCATTCGATGGGCGAACGTCTTCGTCAAGGCGATGACGGCCGCTTTGGATGCAGCATACGGCCCGAGCATCGGCGGGAATTTAACGTGACCGACGATTGCGGCGTTATTGACGACGCTCGCTCCATTGGCAAGGAGCGGGATGGCGCGTTGGATGAGTCGGTTCGTCGCGAGCACGTTCAGTTCGAATACGTCATCGAACGCGGACGTCGGCAAGCGTTCCGGTGTCCCAGGGCGTCCAAATGTCGCTGCGTTATTGAATAGTCCATCTAACGTGATGCCCTGGTTCTTGAGTTCGTCCATCATCGCCTCGATCTCGTCAGGTTGAGACAAATCGCATGCCACGAACGTGATGCGAGCTGATGCCGCCTCGATTTCTTCGCCTCGTGCCTCATCCCGACCGACGCCGATGACGTCATGTCCTGCTTCTGCTAACCGTAAGGCGACGGCCCGTCCAATCCCGCTCGTCGCTCCTGTAATCAAAAATGTGCCCATATTTCGTTCGCTCCCCTCAAAAGATAGTGTTAAGTTGTATAATTATGATAATACAAGATAGAAACGGGGTCAGTTTATAATATGTTGCGACGCATACAAGTCCTTTTATCCCTGATTTTGCTCGCAGGTCTCATTGCCGTATTATCATATTACTGGAGCTCTCAAGTGATCGGCTTGTTTTCAGTGCTCGTATTTTTGACGACGTTCAGCATTTTGCTCGTCATCTTGCTCGAGAACCGCAATCCGCAACGGACGCTCATTTGGGCGATCGTCATGCTTGGATTCCCGGTCGTCGGTCTGTTCGCTTATTTCGTGTTCGGACAGAACTACCGCCGAAAGCGGATGTTCAAAGAAAAAGCGATGCTCGATGAAGAGACATACCTCGCATATCGTCAGAAGGCGATGACGCTGTCACCGTCGCTCATGTTCTCCCACGACGATTATGAGAAACTGCTTCATTTGACGTCGTCACTTAATCAATTACCCGTCTCGTCGAATACGTATACGCAAGTGCTGACGAACGGACAAGAAAAGTTTTCGAAACTGTTGCCAGCCTTGAAAGGAGCGACTCGCCACATCCATCTCGAATATTATATTTTCCGGGAAGATCGTATTTCTCGGGAAATTCAACGTGTTTTGATCGATAAGGCGAGAGCGGGAGTCGAGGTCCGCTTTTTGTACGACGCCGTTGGATCGATTCATACGAGCGGGACATTTTTCGACGAGATGCGTCAAGCGGGCGTCCACGTGAAAGCTTTCTTTCCTGTCGTTTTACCGCTCGTCTCAAGTAAGACGAACTACCGGAACCATCGGAAAATCGTCGTCATCGACGGGACAGAGGCGTTCACCGGCGGCTTAAATGTCGGCGACGAGTATTTGGGCGAACACTCGAAGTTCGGCTTTTGGCGCGACACGCATTTGTACGTCAGAGGGGAAGGGGTGTCAGAGCTACAACTGATTTTCCTACAGGACTGGTACTACATGACGGGTGAGCGCCTGTTCACCCCGTTCTATCTCGAACCGCTCGAGACGGTACGAAGTGCGAGTGGGGGCGTTCAAATCGTGGCGAGCGGGCCGGATGAACCGTATGAGACGATGAAGTCGATTTATTTCGCGCTCATCAACGCCGCGAAAAAGTCGGTCTACATCTCGTCCCCGTACTTGATTCCTGATGAAGACATCATGAGTGCGCTCAAGACCGCCTCCCTCTCCGGAATCGATGTCAGGATTGTGCTTCCGAGCTATCCGGACCATAAGATTGTGTTTTATGCGAGCCGGTCGTATTTTGAAGAGCTGCTGAGCGCCGGAGTGAAAATCTATTTGTACGAGAAGGGGTTCATGCACTCGAAAGTCATCGTCGTCGACGACGGGTTGGCCACGATTGGGACGGCAAACATGGACTTCAGAAGCTTCCACCTCAATTTTGAGGTGAACGCCCTCTTGTATAACACGAACTCCGTCCATCAGCTCAAGCAAGATCTCTATAACGACTTTGAAGGATCACACGAGTTGGAGATTCGGGCGTTTTCGGAACGATCGTACTTCATCAAACTCGTCGAATCATTGGCTCGAATGTTTTCACCACTACTATGAGGGGGGAGCGGAATGCGATTTGCTATCGATCGGACAGGAGGGGATGTGGATGCCCTTACGTTGAGTCGGAAGCGAATCGAACCGTTTGCCCCTTTCGTGTGTCCTGAATGTAGGGAGCGGGTCATCGTCAAGCAAGGCGCGAAACGGCGTCTCCATTTCGCCCATGTTCATCCGTGCGGTCGTGGCGAATCGACAGGACACCACGAAGACAAATGGGGCGTCCGGCAATGGCTTCAAACGCAAGGCTATGCTGTCGAGCAAGAAGTCATCCTCGGTTCACGCCGTGCCGACTTGATTGCGACACGGGACAAGGAACGAATCGTCGTTGAGATTCAGGCGTCCTCACTCCCGGTCGAGTCGTATGGCGAGCGGACACGGTATTATACGGAACGTGGACTAGACGTCGTCTGGTTGGCGAGTGGATTAGAACCTAGCGCTTGGCCTTCATTGCAGCCGTGGATGCGTCACGAACTGTTTAGACGGCATGGCCTCCTTGTTCCTTGCAAGCAAGCACTTTATCGTTTCACCGGGTTCCCGATATCGGTTCGACGCGGCGTTGGTCATTGGCAGAGCATATCGTCATTCACTAGTTCGCCGTTCGAATGCTATTATCGTTTCGACGCCCAGCAATGGGCTCAACTCGTCCGGCGCCGCCGGATGACCCCGCCTTACCCGACGCAACAGTACCGCCGACTGGTCTTGAACCGACTGTATCCGATTGGGATGTTACCGTCCCTCCTGCCGAGTTACTGTTATTTGCCGTTGCCCTCGCTTTGGGGCGTTCATGTCCATCCGTTCACGTTTCAGACGGTGCTTTATTTAAATCGGCGTGAGCGTCCTACCGACTCCGTTGCGTGGAGCATCGAGAAGACGTGCCGCCAGTTTGGTGTGACCCCGACAAGCGACTTTCTCCAAGCGTTTGAAGTACAATGGAGACAACTCTTGAACGTGTTTGATGTGACGGAGTCGGTGCGGGATTGGCACGTCCCAAAGACGCTAGAGACGGCCCTTCTCCACGATCTTCGATTATTTCAAGGGTTTCAGCGATTCATGGCGAAATCGTATACAAACTAGGAAAAGGAAGTGGACATATGTCAGAAGTACTTACACGAAAACAAGTACCCGTCGAGGAGACGTGGAACTTGGAGACGATTTATGCGGACGATCAGGCGTGGGAACACGATTTTGAGGCATTGAAAGCAAACGTGCCGGCCTTGGTCGCGTTTAAAGGTAAACTCGGGGAATCAGCCTCTACTTTGTTTGAAGGCCTGCAACTTCGCGACGACATCTCGCGTCAATTGCATAAACTGTATACATACGCCCATATGCGTTATGACGAAGATACGTCGAACAGTCATTACCAAGCGTTGAACGACCGGGCGGGCTCGCTCGCGGCCCAAATTTCGGCTCAGCTCGCATTCATGACGCCGGAATTGCTCGCCATCGATGAGAGTCAAATCGAGGCGTTCATGGCGGAACACGAATCGCTCAACGTCTATCGCCATGCGTTCGACGAGTTGGCGCAAGAGCGTCCGCACGTGTTGACGGAGGCCGAAGAGGCGATTCTCGCTCAAGCTGGTGACGTGCTCGGCCAGTCGAGTTCGACGTTCGGCATGCTCAACAACGCCGATTTGAAATTCCCGAAAGTGAAGAACGAGAAAGGTGAAGATGTCGAATTGACGCACGGCCGTTACATCACATTCCTCGAGTCGAGCGACCGTAGCGTCCGCGAAGGGGCGTTCAAGGCGATGTACGGCACGTACGAGCAATATTTGAACACGTTCGCCTCGACATTGTCAGGCAGCGTGAAGAAGGATAACTTCTATGCGACGGTCCGTAAGTTCGAGAGTGCCCGTCAAGCGGCGCTCCATCATAACGCCATCCCGGAAGCGGTATACGACGGTCTCGTCGAAGCGGTGAACGAGCGCCTCGACTTGTTGCATCGTTACGTCGCGCTTCGGAAACGGGCACTCGGTGTGGACGAGCTCCATATGTATGACTTGTATACGCCGCTCGTAAAAGACGTGGACATGAAAATCCCATATGACGAAGCGAAAGACTTGATGGTCGAGGGGCTCGCACCACTCGGGGACGAGTACGTCCAAATCGTCAAGGACGGTCTTGATTCACGTTGGGTCGACGTCCGTGAGACGCGTGGCAAACGGAGCGGGGCCTATTCTTCAGGTGCGTATGACACGCAACCGTTCATCTTGATGAACTGGCAAGACAACGTCAACAACTTGTTCACACTCGCCCATGAGTTCGGCCATTCGGTCCATAGCCATTATACACGGGCGTCGCAACCGTATCCGTACGGAGACTATTCGATCTTCGTGGCGGAAGTGGCATCGACGACGAACGAGGCGCTCTTGAACGATTATTTATTGAAGACGCGCACCGACCGTCAAGAGCGGCTCTATCTCTTGAACAACCAACTTGAGACGTTCCGTGGCACGTTGTTCCGTCAGACGATGTTCGCCGAGTTCGAGCATATGATTCATAAAGCGGCACAAGACGGTGTCTCGCTTACGCCTGAGTATTTGAACGAGACGTACCTCGAACTGAACAAACGCTACTTCGGGGACGAGCTCGTCATCGATGGCGAGATTGCCTTCGAATGGGCACGAATCCCGCACTTCTATTACAACTACTACGTCTATCAGTATGCGACAGGCATCTCGGCGTCAGCCGCGTTGTCGCAACAGATCATGGACGAAGGGGAGCCGGCCGTCCGTCGATACATCGACAAATTCTTGAAAGCCGGGTCGAGCGATTACCCGATTGAAGTGTTAAAAGCGGCTGGCGTCGATATGACGACGAAAGCACCAGTACTCGCGGCACTCGATCAGTTCGAGTCTGTGCTCGACGAGATGGAAGCGTTACTCTTCCAATAAGAGAAGCGGGGCGTGAACATTATGTGACAATATGAACAAAGTGCTTGTCAGGTCGCGCTCGTCTCGGTATATTATAAGTGTGAAATCAATCACAAACCCCTTTATTGACCGTAAACTTTCTCCCAACCTGTGATCTGTATAGATACTCGGGTAACAGTGTTCTCCGTCCCCGCGGGGAACATTGAAAAACCCACGGCTCCCCGGCCGTGGGTTTTTTGTCATTTATTCGTCGCCCAAGCTTGGCCGCTGCAGCCCGGTACAGGCCGGCAACGTTGTTGGAGTGACAATTTTTTTAATTCTCTTTCGATGACAGGCTTGTCGAGCTCTAAAATGAAAGCGAGCTCGGTGATTGTCGAGGCATCATAACGTCCTAACACTTTCTCGACGTCCCAACCAGTCTCGCGTGTTGGCACATAGCCGAGCAGTTCGGCCATGACGGCCTGATAGACGTCATACGGGTAGAGTCCTTCAATCTTGAGCGCCTCGTCACGGGTGACGAACGTCAAGGCGGGAAGCGATTCAATCTCCCAGTCTTTCAAAATCTCGTGATCGACCGCGAGTGCGCTCAGCAGTTGATTGGATTGGATATCAGCGGCCAACTCATCGATGTCGAGTCCATAGCCGACGAACGAGCGGGCAATCTCCCATAAGTCGTTGTCGTTAGAGCTATCCTTCAAAAAGATATCGTTAATATGCAAGTGGCGCATGAAGCGCATCGCATGACGTTTCCCTTGTAACTCCATAGCCTTGATCATCGTGAGAAGGCGAACCTCTTCTTGACATCCGCCAACACAACTAGGAACCGTCGAAACCATACGGAAACGAATCAAGTGCCCGTATTCAAGTTCGAGTTTTTTAATGAGTGTCATCACGTGAAGCCCGTCAGGATCTGAGATGTCCATGAAATAGAATAACTCTAATGGCTTATATGTTACTTGGATAGAAGATTCTTCCAATGAACAGGATGACTCATTACATTGTTCAAGTTCCATTGTGTCGCCTCCTCTCGTAAACAAAATCAAATAGATTGTATGCTCATTGTAGCAACGAAAAAAAAAGGTTGGCAACGTATCTGCTCAACCTTGGTTTCGACGCATCTTTTCTTCCATGAATCGAACGATTTTATTTTTGGCGGGCCGGAGGGGGATGTCATGGTGATGGAGAAGCTGTTCAAACGCAATTTTGCCTTTCGCTTCATCGGTCACTTCAAATTCTATTTCATAGTCGTGAATCTCCAAATAATGACTTTCGTCGAGGACGAGCAGACCGTCTGGCGTCTCGATTTCCGCGCGTTTCGTCTCAAGGCGACCGAGGTGGTCGAGCGGTCCGGTCAAATCAAACGAAGCAAGCGCCTCTTTCATTTGATCGTCATGGATGATGCCGTATTTGAACAAGTTCTCGGCTTCTGTTTCATTGATTGGGGCGTGCGTCTCGAGCAGTCCGACGTCATGCGGCTGTTTGAGTGTCAACACTTGGCCGTGTTTTTTCTCCCGAATCCGGAGGGCAGCCCCATGGCTTTTCAATTCGAACGTCGGCGTGTCGAAGTAATCGTTCGCTTGCCATTTCACTTTGTCCGTTAAATCGTAGGCGGCGAGCAACGTCTCATATTCGTCTTTCGTCAACATCGATTTAAATTCAATTTCCACTTCTTGGGTCATAAATCATCGCTCCATTCTATGAACAATTGTTCGTTTATGATACCATACTATCGGATACATACGGAAAAAGCAGGTTTTTTCCGAAATGAACGAAAGTGGTGACAGCATATGCAATCAATGGATTGGGATCAATTTTTAGTGCCGTATCAAATCGCGGTCGATGAACTGAAAGTTAAATTCAAGGCGATTCGGAAACAATTTAAATCTCAAAACGACCACTCCCCGATCGAGTTTGTGACAGGCCGGGTTAAACCGGTCGGTAGCATTCTCGAGAAGGCGAAGCGAAAGCAAATTCCTAACGACAAGTTGTCGACAGAGATGCAAGATATCGCTGGACTTCGCATCATGTGCCAATTCGTGGACGATATCGTCCACGTCCTCGAACTGCTCCATCACCGGACCGACTTCAAGATTGTCGAGGAACGCAACTACATCACGAACCAAAAGGAATCGGGCTATCGCTCTTACCATTTGATTCTCGAATACCCGGCCCAGACAATCCACGGCGAATTTCCGACACTCGTCGAAGTTCAAGTGAGGACGCTTGCGATGAACTTTTGGGCGACGATTGAACACTCGCTCAACTATAAATACGATGGAGATATGCCGATCGAGGTGCAAGAGCGCTTACGTAGGGCGGCTGAGGCGGCATTTTTGCTCGATGCCGAGATGAGCCAGCTCCGTGTCGAAATTCAAGATGCACAGCAAGTGTTCCGGGATAAAGAAATGAACGTCCAAACGGACCAAGACTAGGGGGCCAAGGCATGCAGTTTGCGATTGTAGCACGGGGAGACGCGCGTTCGGCCGACATTGCGCGCGAATTGACAAATAAATTGACCGAGGCGGGTCACTCGGTTTCGAAAGAGCCGCGGATCGTCGTCTCGGTCGGTGGGGATGGGACGATGCTTCAAGCGTTCCATGAATATATCGACCGGCTTGATGACACGTTGCTCGTTGGGATTCATACGGGCCATCTCGGTTTTTACGCCGACTGGCAACCAGACGAGCTCGACGAGTTGACGGAGATGATCACGAGCGAGTCGTTCGAACCGGTATCTTATCCGCTCGTCGAGGTGCTCATTGATTACGAGGACGGGACGACCGAACGACAACTCGCCATGAACGAGTGTACGATTAAAAACTATAAACGCACGCTCGTCTGTGACTTGTCGATTCGTGATGATTACTTCGAGACGTTTCGAGGTGACGGGTTGTGCATCTCGACACCGTCCGGCTCGACGGCCTATAACAAAGCACTCGGTGGGGCCATCGTCCATCCGTCGATTGAAGCGATACAAGTGACGGAAATGGCATCGATCAATAACTTGGTGTACCGGACGATCGGTTCACCGCTCTTGTTACCGAAACATCATCAAGTGAAGATCGAGCCCCACACGAAAACCGAATTCGAACTTGCGTTCGACCACCAAGAAGCGTTATCTTGGTCGAACGTGCGCTCGATTCGCTGTGCAGTCGCGAAAGAAAAAGTGACGTTTGCCCGGTTTCGCCCGTTCCCATTTTGGCGACGAGTCCGGGAATCGTTCATCGAGGAAGGGAAGTAACCGATGTACGGATTCACATTGCATCGCGTCGCGGAGACAACCGTCCCGCTGCGCGATTTTTTAATGACAGACTGCGGCATCTCGCGCAAAATGTTGACTCAAATCAAACAAGGTGGTCTCATCCTCGTCAACGGTGAGCCACGTACCGTTCGCTATGATATTCAAGAAGGTGAAGAAGTGACTGTCCATTTCCCGGTCGAACAGCCGGCGGCGGCGATGGTCCGCTCGTCACGCCCGCTTACGATCCTGTTTGAGGACGACTATTTGCTCGCCGTCGACAAACCGGCTGGAATCGCGACGATCCCGTCCCGGCTCCATCCGGACGACACGCTCGCCAATGCGGTGCTCGGATATTACGAACGGATCGGGTTGCAGTCGGCGATTCACGTCATCAACCGGCTCGACCGTGACACGAGCGGTGTCGTCTTGTTCGCTAAATATGCTTACGTGCACCATCGGTTCAGTGAACTGCAACAGACCGGTGGCTTGTCACGGACGTATCTTGCTCTTGTCGAAGGATCAGTTTTCCCGCAGACAATCGACGCTCCGATCGGCCGTGCCCCAGACTCGATTATGGAGCGGGTCGTGACAGCGGACGGACAGCGAGCCGTGACCCACGTTCTTGAGGCGGAGGCGCACGGTGCATATACGGCATTGACGATTGCCCTCGAGACCGGGCGGACACATCAAATTCGCGTCCACCTGCGCCATATTGGACATCCACTCCTTGGGGATACGATGTATGGCGGCAAGCCTGTGATCGACCGTCACGCGCTCCATAGCGCCTCGGCGACGTTTTGCCACCCGATGACAGGGGAGAGACTCGTGATTGAGGCGGCATACCCGCATGACTTTCGACTAGAAGCGTAATACAAATAGTCCCGCACTCAGCTGAGTGCGGGACTATTGTTTAATCGTCATCAAACATATACGATTTTGATTTCGAAGCAACGTTCATGACGAGGCCGATGGCAATCATGTTCATGATAATCCCGGTCCCCCCGTAACTGATGAACGGTAAAGTCAGACCGGTGATCGGAAGGACACCGATCGTCATCCCGATGTTTTGGAAAATCTGGAACGTGAACATGGCGATGACGGCGGTCACGATGTAACTACCGAACGGACTGCTCGCTTCAAGCGCGATATGAATCATCCGGTATAAGAACAGGAAGAAGACGATAATCACGATGGCGGCCCCGATAAACCCATAATGTTCAGCGATGACGGCGAAAATGAAGTCGGTCTGTGATTCTGGCAGATAGACCAAACCTTGGCCGTAGCCGGCCCCGAACATTTGACCAGACCCAATCGCCTGAAGCGATTTGATCAACTGAAACGCCAAGTCGTCGGAATACTCATACGGGTAAATCCACGCTTGGAATCGGTTCAAGGCGTGGCCTGGCACAAAGCTTTGCAACACCTCAAAGTGGGAGAAGAACAAGTACATGAAACCGCCAATCGTCACGGCAGCAGCGCTGAACAGACCGAGCAGCCACTTCCAGCCGATCCCGGAGACGATGATGATGGCGCCGAGCATCGTGATGAGAACAAGCCCGGTCCCTAAGTCTGGCTGGGTGACAATCAGTCCGAGCGGCGGAATGGCGAGTAATACAAGTTTCATTAACAGCCACGTATCCTGTTGGGATGAGCCGTAACGTTTATTATGGTCGTAGACGATCGTGGCCATGGAGATGAGTAAAAACAACTTCATGAATTCGGCCGGTTGGAAACTGAAACCAGGCACGTTATACCAGCCGTACGCCCCGTTAATGTTTGGAACGAGCGTCGTATCCCGGAGCGGAATCAACCCAACTAGTAGCAAGAGCCCGAAGGAATAGAGGTACCAGTGAATTTTTCGCAACTGTTCGTATTCGATCGTCATGATGGCGAACATGGCCACGAACCCGAGAATGTAACGGATTCCTTGATCGAATGCGAAGTTGATATGTTGTAATCGTGTCGGCAACATCGGTTGTGCCGTGTAAATGGCACCTAGACTGATGATCATCAAGAAAAAGACGATGGTCAAAAGTGTTGTGTCTAAACTTCTTAAATAAGATTGAATGCGGTTCATGATGAAATCGTCTCACCCTTTCTATACGTATTTTATCTTACCGTAAGTTAAAAAAATCGCAATACGTTACGCGCTAGTTGACAAAACAGACACCATTCTGTAATCTGATAACAGATGTTATAACCAGGTACTAAAAAGGGGAGTTTACGATGTCAATCTATCCAACGTTAACGAATAAGACGTATGTCGTCATGGGAATTGCCAATAAACGCTCGATCGCATGGGCGATCGCGAAGACGCTTGACGCGGCAGGTGCGAAGCTCGTCCTCACGTATGCAGCCGAACGCTTCAAGTCAGGTCTTGAATCGCTTGCGGCCGATTTGAATGGCGAAGCGCTACTTTTAGAATGTGACGTCACGAACGACGAAGCAATCGATACGACGTTCCGCACGATTCACGAACAAGCGGGCCCGATTCAAGGGATTGCTCATTCAATCGCCTTTGCGGACAAAGAAGCGCTTCGCGGCGAATTCTCAGAGATGACGCGCGGTCAGTTCGCACAAGCGCTCGACATTTCGGCGTACAGTTTGACAGCAGTCGTCAAAGCGGCCAAACCGTATTTCGCAGAAGACGCATCGGTCATCACACTCACGTACCTTGGCGGTGAGCGCGTCGTCCCGAACTATAACTTGATGGGTGTCGCAAAAGCAGCTCTCGACTCGAGCGTCAAATACTTGGCGAACGAGTACGGACCGCACGGCGTCCGCGTCAACGCGATCTCGGCAGGACCGATTCGTACGTTGTCGGCCAAAGGTGTCGGCGACTTTAACAGCATCTTGTCTGAACTCGAGCAGAAGGCGCCGCTACGACGCAACGTCTCGGCAGAAGAAGTGGCCTCGACGGGCTTGTTCTTGTTGTCGAGCATGGGCAGCGGTGTGACGGGAGAAGTCATCCACGTCGACAGCGGTTATCATATTTTGTGAATCTAAGGGAAGGGCGCAGCGATGCGCTCTTTTTTGTATTATCCGGACCGTATTTCGGGTAAGGACCTGAAAAGGAGGTTGGATCATGGGTCCTTATCAGATTGATTTTACGGTCGTCCAATATGGAAATCGCCAAGTTCAACCGACAGAACGGGCGAATATCGAGCCGGTCACACGGATTCAACGCGTCCAACGAATCCGCCCGCGCCAAGAAGAATGGTTAGAAGCCGAACAACAAAACAGCCCCGGTCGATTTGTCGACCGGAGCGTATAATCTTATCCGCGGAACCGGAACGTCTCATAGACGTTCCATGTTTCGTTTTCGAGCTCATACATGACGGCCATACGGTTGACCGTCTCCTCGAAATGAACTTGCTCCATGCGCATCCGTTCGAGTACGTCGAACAGTTCGGCATCGGTCAAATCTTGCCCGATGGTGATGTGCGGAAGAAATTCATATTTTGGAGGCTGGTTGAGGAGCCCCTCGTGGAGCTTGTCCTGTAGCGCTGACAGTTCGCGCGTCGGCAACACTTTTAAGTAGAGGACGTTGTTCGTCGGTGCGAACGAGCGAACCCCATCGATTTTTAGTTGAATCGGTTTGGTCGTGTCAGCGACTTGTTGCAAATACTCGAGCACTTTCGGTAAATCGGCTTCGTCAATCTCGGTGCGCTCCTTGATCGTCACGTGTGGTGAAATCAAGGCGTACTTCGTGTCATACCGCTTCCGGTACGAGTTGGCGAAATCTTGAACTTGTTTTGATGGAAATAAGACTACCCCAATCTTCATTCCAGTTCCCCCTTTATAAAGTGGTCTACTTTTTTATGATGACCGATTTAATGAATGAAGTCAAAGCGGGCTTAGTCTTTTTTTCGAGTTTTCAGTATAATAGAGATTGAGTACTTCGAGAAGCAATCTTCTCGAGATGAAAGGATGTGTAGCGGGAGGATTCCCGCCTATATGATGAAACATGTACCACACTCAAGAGACGTACGCGAGGCCGCACGGGCTCGCTTGATTGAACGGGGCGTATCGATTGAATCGATTGCCGAGATCGTCTATCAAATGCAGGCGCCGTATTCGCCACATTTGTCATTGAAAGAATGCACGGAATCGGTCGAAGCCGTGTTAGATAAACGCGAGCTCCAACATGCGATTCTCGTCGGGTCAGAACTCGACATGCTGGCCGAGCGCGGACAGTTGTCCGAGCCACTTCTATCGATTGTGGCGTCGGACGAAGGCTTGTTCGGTGTCGATGAGACGATTGCCATCGGGGCTGTCAACACATATGGTTCCATCGCCGTCACGACGTTCGGATACTTAGACAAAGCGAAGATCGGTATCATCAAACAGCTCGATACGAAAATGGAAGACGGGCAAGTCCATACGTTCATGGATGATCTTGTCGGCGCGATTGCGGCGAACGCATCAGGTCGCTTGGCGCACCGTTTGCGTGATATGACCGACTTTGGCGAAGACGAGATGCGGGAACGGAAAGGCTTATATTAATGACACCGCGCTCAAACATGTTGGCGATCACCGGGGCGATCAGTTTCGTGCTCTTCTCGGTGGTCGTTGTTTTAGGTTGGGTGGTGCCGGTTGATCGGTTCGTCACGTCTACGCTTGACCCGCTCGCCGGTCCGCTGTTCGTCTATGTGACCGAGCTCGGCAGCGTAAAAGTATTGATCGGCCTGTCGTTGATCGGCATGCTTTATTTTTTGTGGCGGGGTAACAGGTTCGAGGCGTTCCGCTTACCGATTGTCGTCATCACGACGCTACTTGTGACGCAAGGGCTGAAACTCATCTATGGTATCGACCGGCCGTCGATCGATGCGGCGCTCGACGCGACGACGTACAGTTTCCCGAGCGGTCACGCCTCAGGGTCACTCGCGTTGTACGGACTGGTCGCCGTGTTGGTATATCGTCGCAATAAGACCGTCGCCGGCTTGATGCTGCTCGTCACCCTGACGTTAGCCGTCTCGTTCAGTCGGGTCATCTTGAACGTCCATTATTTTAGTGACGTCATCGGAGGCTGGCTCGTCGCCCTTGTCATCGTGGCGGGGTCAGAAATGGTAAGGAGGAAACAAATTTGATTCTCGTAACACAAGTCGAAACATGGTTGTTTATGGACCGTGACCGGGCTGATGCGGCGGAAATGCCGACAATCCTGGTCGAAAAGGACGCGTCCGGAGCCAAATCGTTCACCACGATGCGGACGCTGTTCCAACTGAAGAAATGGACAGGGCAACACCGCTTCGTGCCGTTTTTGTCGTGCGGTGAGGCGTCGTATCGCGCCTATGAAGTGTTTCATGTCGATGCGAAGCCCCCGTTCGCCATCCTTGAATCGGGGGGCGTATTGATGAAGGATAATGAGCGGGACGAGGCCTATGACAGCGCGCTTCAAGACGCAGGCGTCACGACAGACCGCGAGCGGATTGCGTTCGCAGTGGATTACCTTGAACGGGAACTCGGTGAACAGGTCATACTCGCCATCGATGAACCGGTCGCGTCGCATACCCGTGTCCCAGAAAATCTGTTCGTACCAGGAAACGTGATGCAGACGAGTGAACAACTGTTTGGCTGGGCGAACCGAGAACAAACGGAGAGAGGTGACGCACAATGAATGGGAACAAAAGATTCAAGAACTTCTCGACGGTTCGGTCGAAGAGGTGCTCGTGCCAAAAGACGAGTTTTTAACGGTCCGTTCGCTATTGATCGACAAGGGCTGGATGTTTGAAGTCGTTGGCGAAGCGAAACACGGAGGCGTCACCATTTATCGGAAGAACGAAGCAGGTTCGATAGAATGATTGATTTTAGATAAGGGAGAGGCGAGGGACACATGTGACCCTGCGCCTCTTTTTTCTGGACGCACGAGGAGAGACAGAAGTTTGGGGAACACGTCCCGAAAACCCTGTCGTAAACGCTTACAAATTTCGGGTGAAACTCACTTATACTAAACGTGTAGGAGGCCACTACCATGTTACTAAATGAAAAGAGCAAGCGGATTTTGAGTGTCATCATGCACGAACAACGAGTAACGATTGAATCGCTCGAGCTGATGCTCCCGTATTCACGACGGGCCATCGAGTATGAGCTGGAGCGGATTCAAGAATGGTTGCTTGATTGTGGACTGCCCGACATGAAAACGGACGGGGCGACGATTCAGTTGACGGTCACCCCTGAGCTGATGGAACGATTTGAACAGGCTGGATTGATTTGGGCCGAGGAAGAGCGAGAGTTGTTAATCGTGTTCTTCACATTAGTAAACCGTGAATTTTTATCGGCGTTTCATTTCCAACAGCTACTCGATGTCTCCAAATTCACGGTGCAAGAAAGTTTGAATAGCGTGAAACGAAGAGCGGCGCATTTCGGTCTCGATTTTGCCTATACTCGAAAGTCGGGATATCACATGAACGGACATCCGCAAACGATCGCCTTGTATTTATATCGGACGATTGAACGTCTCGTCACGCGTTCGACGAAGGAACGTCTCGTCAGTGCCGTGCTCGTGGATTGGGAGATCGAGTATGAACAGCTACTTCACCAACTGGAAACGTATGAGACGGTGAGGCAGTTCAGATTGGTCGAGATCCATCGTGAAAAGCTCGCCTACTTCCTATTGTTTGGAAGCCGAATGACGTTACCTACATCGACTGACACAGAGGACCTCGTCATGGCGGAAAATACGGATGACGTGCTTCGGCATCACTTCAGTCAAATGCCTCATCTTTGGGTAACGCTCGATATGTTGATCAAGAGCGGACCAAAAGTCGAGGAAGAGATGGATGAGGCGACGCAACATGAATTAGCTAGCGTCATGATGGATGTAATCGAACGGTTCGAATTGCTCAGTTGTACGTTCATCATCGAGCGAGAAGCGTTGTGCGAAAAACTCGTGCTTCATTCGAAAGCGACGATGCAACGCGTCTATACAGGACTCGAGGCACCCGAAGAGCTCGAACGTTATGTCATGAAAGAACACCAAGTGCTAAACGTGCTCGTGGAGCGGTCGCTCGAGCCGTTCCGGCAACGTCTCGGCAAGGACGTACCGGCGACAGAAGTCATGTATTATACGCTCCATTTTGCGGCGCATCTCCATCAACAAGGACAGCATCTCGATGACCAGATGAAAGCCATCGTCGTCTGTCCGAGCGGGATTAGCGTCTCGCATATGCTCGATCATATTTTAAAGAATCAATTCCCGGAGATCGTCTTTTTGCCGCCGATCTCTCAGCGGGACGTCGAGCAGTATGCGCCGCTCGTCGACTTGATTTTCACGACCGTCCCGTTGCCGCGAACGATTCATGAGTTGGCGAATGTCACACTCGTCCCGGCGTTGCCGACACGGCTTGAACAAATCCAGTTGAAACGTCAAATCGAGCAACGGTTTTTGAAACGGGGCGAGCCCATTGCGATTCAAATCGAGGACGTATTGCAAGTCGTGAAAAAACATGCGACCGTCACCAATGAACGACAATTGCGCCAAGATTTGCGGGCGTTGTTGTACGCTGACACGACTCAAACTGTACACCAGGGGGGACAGCCGGTGCTAAATGAACTGATCACACGTGAAAATATCCAAGTGTTGGACAAAGTCGACGATTGGCAAACGGCCATCCGACTCGCAGCCAAGCCGCTCGAAACGAATGAATCGATTGTCACGAGTTATATCGACACGATGATTGACAACGTCACAGAACATGGTCCGTATATCGTCCTCATGCCGGACGTGGCCATTCCGCATGCCCGACCCGAGGATGGTGTCCGAAAGCTAGGCATGAGCGTATTGAAAGTGGGGGACCCGGTCGTCTTTCCAGAAAATAAATCGGTGCGACTCTTCTTTGTGCTTGCGGCCATCGACCAGACGACACATTTGAAGGCGCTCGCCCAACTGACGGAATTGCTCGGCAACGAGGAAGATTTAGCGATATTATTGTCCGCTCAGGCGAGTGACGACATATTACCGGTTATCAACAAATATTCTGAGGAGGAATGAATAATGAAAAAGATTTTAGTAGTATGCGGGAACGGGCTCGGTTCAAGTTTCATCATGGAGTTGAATGTGAAGAAGGCGCTTGATCAAATGGGTGCCGAGGCAGAAGTGTCGCACACGGATATCGCGACGGCACGTACGGAACCGGCCGACATTTATGTAGGGGCCAAAGACATCATCGGCACGCTCGATGACGGGACGCGGGAAATTGTCGCTCTTGAGAACGTCATGGACATCGAAGGGATCAAGGCGCAACTAGAAGGTAAACTGTAAACGACTTCGGGGGTCGGAAGGGGGAACAATGAATGCTTGATTTAATTATGCGGGACATATTAGGAACACCTGCCATCTTGGTCGGCTTATTCGCTTTGATCGGTCTTATGCTTCAAAAGAAAGATGTGGCATCGGTCGTCTCGGGCACGTTGAAGACAATCATGGGATTCGTCATTATTGGGGCCGGAGCTGGGGTCATCATCGCGGCGCTTGATATATTCGGACAGATGTTCGACGAAGCGTTTAGTATTCGCGGGGTCATCCCGAACAACGAAGCAATCGTCGCGGTCGCCCAAGACGCGTTCGGCGTCGAGACGGCGATGATCATGGTGTTCGGGATGGTCATGAACATCGTACTCGCCCGGTTCACACCGTTCAAATATATTTTTTTGACGGGTCACCATACGCTGTTCATGGCAAGTCTGCTTGCCGCGATTCTTTCGGTGTCTGGCCTTGAAGGAGTCGTCCTCGTCGCGGTCGGTTCGGTGTTGCTCGGGTTATGTATGGTGCTCTTCCCGGCGCTCTTGCAACCGTTCGTCCGTCAAATCACGGGTTCAGACGACTTTGCGATCGGCCACTTCGGTTCACTCGGGTATTTCGTCTCGGGTACGATCGGCAAGTATGCTGGCAACAAAGAACATTCGACCGAGCAGATCCAAGTTCCGAAGCAGCTCGGCTTCCTGCGTGACACATCGGTCGCTGTCTCGTTGACGATGACGCTCTTGTTTGTGGTCGTCGCCATCTTCGCCGGGCCAGGCTTTGTCGAGAGTGAGCTATCAGGCGGTTCGAACTATATCGTCTTCTCGATTATTCAAGCGATCACGTTCGCGGCTGGTGTGTATATCGTTCTCGCCGGGGTACGGATGTTGATTGCCGAGATCGTACCGGCGTTCAAAGGGATCGCTGACAAGATGGTCCCGAACGCGAAACCGGCACTAGATTGTCCGACCGTGTTCCCGTTCGCTCCGAACGCGGTCATCATCGGCTTCTTGGTCAGTTTTGCGGCAGGATTGATTTCGATGTTCTTCCTCCCGCTGTTCGGGCTCGCGATCATCGTTCCAGGGTTAGTCCCTCACTTCTTCACGGGAGCGACGGCTGGCGTGTTCGGGAACGCGACAGGAGGGCGACGCGGTGCGATTTTAGGTGCCTTCGCCAACGGTCTCCTCATCAGCTTCTTGCCCGCCATGTTGTTGCCGCTACTCGGGAACCTTGGCTTTGAGAGTACGACGTTCGGCGATTCAGACTTTGCGCTCGTCGGGATCCTCATCAGCTGGTTCGTCTCCTTGTTCACATGAAGCTGAATCCAAACGAAAGACCACGTCCGCATGGGCGTGGTCTTATTGTTGGTTTAGGCGTTTGAAGCCAATTTGATTTTTTGGCGTTTTAACTTGTGTAATAACCAGGCATGTAACACTTCACAAGAATGGTGAGGAAGGGTCAGTTCAACGAGCGGGTGTGACTGACCGAATATAGTGAAGCGCGAATGGTCCTCGTCGAGCATCGAGACTTGAATATCGGTCGCTTCTTGAAGCGAAATCCGTTGCTCGCCGGCTACTGCATCTTTTAGTTTCAGCATTTTTCCATTCGTCGCAAACTTGGTGAACGAAGACATTCCCTGTACTTTCAGTTGTTCCATCTCATGTATCTATCCATCCGCGTGATGAATAGATTTTCACCTCGCTTTCTCTATATTGCCTTCCATTCCTCCAGAAGGTTATTCCTAGTATACCGCCCTCGCGATAAAAGAAAAGACTTAATTTAACGAAAAATTAAGACAATTTGTTATCAATTTTTAAAAATAGTGTCACAGGCGCGTCGCTGAGGGATTTAGGACGTAATTCTTATGGGCGGGATAACAAAAAAGAACCTGATTGGATCAGGTTCGACAAAGATTCGTGCATGGATGAACTCAAAAACGTTCGATCTCCCACGTGCGCCGGCGATACGTCAATTGCCCCTTCAATGCGATCGATTCTTTCTTCGCGTCGAAATCTTCCTCGAGGACGGACATGTCCTCGTAACGTCCTGCGACATAGAAGGAGATTGATACTTGGCGATTGAACAGGCTCCGTTTCGTATGGTCGAAGTCGATGATCAACCCTTGCGGCGACAACGCTAAAATCTCATCGATGACTGGTAAGGGAATCGGAACGAAACTGATGTTACGGATGTCCCGGTCGAGCTTGCTTTGCAACACGCTCTGCAGGAAGTGCGAGATTGTCGACCAGTCTCTGATGTAGAGGCTGCTGTGACGGTCATTCGATTCGTTGAAAAAAGCAATCTCATTTTGAATCGAATTGAGGAACGGTCCCTTTAAGCCACGCTCCATGTGGCTGAGGAACAAAATCTCGGCAATCTCATGGTCCGACAACGATTCGAGCAGATGGTAGTCGGGAAAATCGATGGCGGTGAAACTTGTTTGATTGTTTAAGTATTTCGTCGAGAACGTCGACAGTTCATGCGCCTCGATATAGCGGAACCGGGTCCGGGAAGACTGCCTCATCCCTTTTATGTCCGTACGACAGATAATCATCGGGCGGGCGAGTGATAGCGCTTCGGTGACATCGCTCAGCGTCACGCCGTGAAGTGTAAAACGTTGCAGTTCTCGGTCTTGTTTAATATAGAACAACTGTTTTGACATGTTTATCCCCTCAGTTCAAAGTCACTACAGTTTGATTTTAGCAAATCCCTCTCAAGAGCGCCATGTTTGAGCGGTTCTGGAAGATTGAGATGATGGTTTTTTTGAGAAAATGGTTATAATTGAGGAAAAGAAGCAGAAAGGCGGATTCCATATGTGGGGGTTGAAAAAAAGTTTTCCTGAACTCATAACGAGTCGGTTCATTTTAAGAGAACTCGAACCCCGTGACGCGAGGGCGCTCTATGTGATTCTCTCGACCGAGGAAGTGATGCGCTATTACGGGTCCGATCCTTTGCTGGCCGTCTACGAGGCGAAGAACGTCATCGCTTATTTCAAAGACCAGTTCCAACAAGGCAAAGCGATTCGCTGGGCGATCTGTGATCGCGAGACGAACGAACTGGTCGGGACGATTGGCTTTCATAACTGGACGCCCCAATACTTCAGGGCCGAAATCGGCTTTGAAGTCGCACCGAACCATTGGCGTCGGGGTGTCGCCCATGAGGCGGCATCGGCTGTCATTCGGCACGGATTCGATGAGTTCAAATTTCATCGTATCTCGGCGCTCGTCGCCCCAGAAAATGAAGGATCGAACCGGTTAGTACAGAAGCTTGGATTCACGGAAGAGGGGCTGCTCCACGATTACGCTTATAGTCATGGCCGTTTTATGGACTTGACGATGTATCGTCTCTTGAAAGAGGAATGGAATGAAAGGGAGGAAAGACGATGAGACAACTTGTACTGTTACACGGCTTATGTGGCTCACCTGACTATTTTGAGGAACTCATCCCGACGCTCGATGCGGATGTGTATGCGCTGACGTTACCGGGACATGATGGGACCGAAGCTGGACCAGAGACGATGGACCAGTTCGCAGATTGGGTGCTCGCTGAGATACGTCTCCGAGAACTCGAACGGCCAATCGTACTCGGGCACTCATTCGGAGGCTATGTCACGACAAATCTCGTCCGCCGTTATCCGACCGAGCTGTCGGGATTCGGCTTGATTCATTCGACGGCGGCGGCTGACCCGGAAGAAGCAAAAGCCAAACGGAATCAAGCGATCGAGCGAGTGATGGCAGAAGGGGTCCATCCGTTCATCGATACGATGATTCCGGGGGTGTTTGCGGCTGACTCAGCCCACACCTTAATCGAGCGCGCGAAACAAATCGGGTATGCGATGTCGAAAGAAGGAATTATTTCTGCGCAACGGGCCATTCGCGACCGGGCCGACGAAACGGAGACCGTGCGCGAAACGAGCTTGCCCGGTCTATTCCTCTACGGGGACAAAGATCCGAACATGGACGCTGACCGTGCTTTCCTCGGCGCAGAACATCATACGAAACAAACTGTCCCAGGCAGCCATATGGGAATGATGGAGCAGCCTGAATTAGAAGCACGACTCATCAACAATTGGCTTAAGGAGGTGCGACATGTCTAAATTCAAGCTTGTTGCCGTATCAGGAAGTCTTCGAAAAGCGTCGTTCAACACGGCGTTGCTCCACTCAATCATCGAGCTCGGTCGAGACCGATTTGATGTCGACATCGCTTCGATTGAGATGCCGCTCTATAATGACGACTTGATTGATCCGAACGAACCTGACGTCGTACTCGCGTTCAAACAAGCGGTACGCGAGGCGGATGGTCTGCTCGTCGTCACACCCGAGTATAATCACAGCATTCCCGGTGTCTTGAAGAACGCAATCGATTGGCTGTCACTCGAACCAGGGACACCGCTCAGAGACAAGCCGGTCATGATTGCCGGTGCATCTCCGGGGATGCTCGGGACGGCGCGTTGTCAAATCCATCTCCGTCAAGTATTTGCCACAAATCGTGCGAACGTTTTACCAGGAAATGAAATTTTTATTAGTCATTGCAAAGAAAAGATTGATGAGAGCGGATTGCATGATGAGAAGTCGCGTCAACAAATCGACCGAGTATTATTGGAGTATTATAATTGGATTGATTCTTGGAAGCGTCACGCAAAAAATTAACTTGAAGTCGCCCTGAATGTTTGATAGAAATGAATTGTGAAAACACACACAAAGGGAGCGACAGCAAAAATGGAAACGTATATTGAACTGTACAATGGCGGCGAGTTAGAGGACCGGGCAGTCATCAATGACGGGATGACGTTCGGCCGGGTCACGATTGTGGAATTATTCTATCAGACGGGCCATATTTTCGGATACGTGAAAGCCGATGGAGAGAAACGATTCTTCCTCGAGCCGGTCGCCGGGGACGATACGTTCATCGTCGAAGGAGACCGTTATTCGCTCCAGCAGTTCATCGCCCTATTTTGATGTTCACGACGCAAGCGACTCGCTTGCGTTTTTTTGTTGTTTTCGTCACGATTGAAGATGAGGTGATGAGAATGAAACTAGTAGCTATTGAACCAACTCCAAGTCCAAATAACTTGAAGATTATCGTGGAACCGGCGTTCACAGGTCGGGGTGTCACGTATGACAAGGCGAGCCGCGACATGCCTCCAATCATCGAGGACATCGTCGGGTTGCGTGGGGTCAAGTCGGTCTACGCGGTCTCTGACTTTCTCGCCGTCGAACGCCATCCAAAACACGATTGGCACGACGTCATGAACGAGATTCGTCGCGCGTTCGGGGAGGACGTGGCGGAAGTCGAGGCAAGCCAGATGGCAGCAGACTACGAACCGGTACATGTATCGGTCCAGTTCGTACTCGATGTGCCGATGCAGTTGAAACTCGTCAAAGGCGACACAGAAAAACGTGTCGGTCTGTCGAAACGGTTCGTCGACGCAGCACTCGACGTGCAAGCCCAAGTGAAAAACGTCATTCAAGACCGACGTTGGGTCGAACAAGCCCCGCGTTACGGGGAACTCGAGGACGTGAGCGTCGTCGCGCAAGAAGAACTCGAGGCGGCTTATCCCGAAGAACGAGTCGCGCGCATCGTCGCCCGTGCATTCGGGCGGGAAGCCGACTATGAGGCGAATGCGAACCAGCTGCAATCAGACGATTGGAAAGCGCGACTGGCGTTCCTAGATGAACTCGAGGTCATTCCGGACAACATGGTATATTTCCGTCGAGCGCTCGAGGATAAGGTGATGGCGATCCGTCGACAAGCGGTCGTTATGATTGGCATGTTCGAAGAGAACCGGGAAGAGTACGTCACGTATATCGAACAGGCACTCGTGGACTCGTCACCAATCGTCCGTCGTACGGCCGGCGATACGGTATCGGACTGGGCGTTGCCGCAGTCTCAGCCGTCGATGATCGAGGCGCTCAAAGATAAGAGCAAGCTCGTCCGGTGGCGGGCCGCCCGGTTCTTGTTCGATTGTGGGGATGAGCAGGCGGTGCCCGCACTAAAAATCGCCGAAGACGACCGTGAGTTCGAAGTTTCCCTTCAAGCTCGTCTCGCGAAAGAACGGATCACGAGCGGGGAAACGGCGCTTGGGACGGTGTGGCAACAAATTTCGAATCGGACGAAGTAACAATCATTCGACAAACCAATATTTATCTTTTTTACAGTTACAGGAAGAGAGACGAATCAGCACGTGATTCGTCTCTCTTTTCTCGTATACAATTTGATAATTCATCCAAATGACTAACAATCGATACCAGTTATTCGACAGTTGGGTAAGCGGGCCTTTTGGCCTGTCGAACGATGTGACGTTTTTCCTTGAGAAACGTTGATACACTATACATATCTTATACCAACAAAGGAGCCATACTCATGATGCTTTTTGCAGAAACACCAGAACTCGTAGCCTATAAGGAAGTCGTCGATGGTATGATCACGGTCATCTTTGAGTCGATTCACAGCGAGACGTTCTCAATCTCTGCACAAGTTCGTTCCGACATCGACGTCGCTGATACATTGTTCATGACCGGTTGGCAGCAATACGTCGAAAACCTCCAAGTTTCATAATAAAGGTGAATAATATACGTAAACCCATTACAAACGTCTGCACGAACGTTTACACTAGTGCTATAGACGTTTTTTTATTTTTCAGAGGAGAGTGGGATACGTGAAGAAAACTTGGTTATTGGCCCTCGTCACAGCAATGATGTTGATTGTGGCGGCGTGCAGCAAAGAAGAAGCAAAACCGAGCGATGTGGACGACACAGCGTCGACACCGCCTGCTTTATTGACGCTCGATACGGACGTAAGCTATGACGCCGATTCGAAACAATTGTCTGCGACGGTAGCGATGACAAATCCGAACGAAGAGCCCGTCAAAGTAACGTTCAACTCGTCACAACGTTTCCAAATGACGGTGATGAATGATGAGACGACCGTCTTTGATTACGGCAGCGAATATATGTTCACGGAATCAATTATCGAAGAGACGTGGGCACCAGGAGAGAAGAAAGTGTTCGATGAAGTATTCCCACTCACGCTCGAAGCCGGGGACTATACAGTCGATTTCGTCGGACTGGCCCAAGTTGACGGGGCGCCTGAAATGGCGGTCACGGATCAACAGACATTGACGGTCGAGGCGGTCGAGACACCGACGGAAGAAGAACCGACCGAAGAACCGGCCGAAGAACCGGCTGAGGAACCGAGTGACCAACCGGCACAATCGAACGGTGCGTTCCGCGATGTTGCCATCAAAGTAAACGGTAACACGATTGATGTGTCTGGCTACACGGATGTCGAAGAGTTTGAGTGGAGCGTGTCTGACGGTCATAACCTTTATGCCCAGGGAGCGGCAGAAGTGACGAGCGGCGGCTTTACGTTTGGCGTCCTATTGGACGAAGAGCCACCTGCTGGGAAGTCACTGTTCTTGGAGATGACACCAATCGGCGGAGACGTCTCTTCGTTCCGCATCCAATAATCGAACGGCGGAAACTGAGGTTTCCGTCGTTTTGTTTCGTGAATGAAACAAGTTGACGGCATTCACAGATTGTCAGACAATTAGGCAAACTGATACTTGATAGGGAGGAAGTTGAGAATGCAACAACATATTATCGATTCGACACACGTCAAACCATCCATCAATCCAGCCGAGGAGATTCGTCGCCGGATCGACTTTTTGAAGGCTTATGTCAAACGGGCAGGCTCGAAAGGGCTCGTCCTCGGAATCTCTGGCGGACAGGATTCGTCACTTGCGGGTAAACTCTGTCAGCAAGCGATGGAAGAATTACGTGAAGAGACGGGCGCCGACTATACGTTCTACGCCGTTCGTCTACCTTATGGCGAGCAGCATGACGAAGATGATGCCAAGCGCGCCCTCGAGTTCATCCGCCCGGACAAGACGTTCACGGTCAACGTGAAGCCGGCGGTCGACGCCTCGGTTGAAGCGTTCAAACAAGCGACTGGACTTGAGCTCGGAGACTTCCATAAAGGGAACACGAAAGCGCGCGAGCGGATGAAAGTCCAATACGACATCGCGGCCACGTTTGGCGCACTCGTCGTCGGCACGGACCACGCTGCCGAATATGTGACCGGTTTTTACACGAAACACGGGGACGGGGCTGCCGACTTGACGCCGCTCACTGGACTGAACAAGCGCCAAGGCAAAGCGTTGCTCCATGAACTCGAAGCCCATGAGAGCTTGATTTATAAAGTGCCGACGGCCGACTTGGAAGATGACAAGCCAGGACTCCCGGACGAGGTCGCCCTCGGGATGACGTATGATCAGCTCGATGATTACTTAGAAGGGAAATCGGTAGACCCGACCATCGCCGAACGGATCGAGACGATTTTCAAGCGGTCGCGCCATAAACACCATATGCCGGCCTCGCTCTATGATGAGTGGTGGCAATGATTTGATCATTATGTATGATTAAGGAGAGGGAATGATGTCTATTGATGTATATGTCGTCCATGCCTTTTCAAAAGACGGGGTAGGAGGAAATGCTGCCGGGGTCGTACTAGACGCAGACGTACTGACCGAATCAGAAATGAAACGGATTGCTAAAGATGTCGGCTTCAGTGAGACCGCATTTGTAAGTCATTCGAACTGTGCGGATGTCCGTATACGTTTTTTCACGCCTGAAGAGGAAGTCGATCTCTGTGGTCATGCGACAATCGCTGCGTTTCATGTGTTGAAGGAACGAGATCTTCTCGGGAGCGGACGATTTACGCAAGAAACGAAAGCGGGCGTGCTAGAAGTTGAGATACGAGATGATTTGACAATCATGATGCAACAACGACTTCCGGAATTCTTCCCTGTGACAGACCAGCAAGAAATTGCTGACTCGCTAAAAGTCCCACTTGAATCATTAGATGACCGCCTCCCCATTCAGATCGGTTTCACTGGACTGCGAGACGTATTGATTCCCATCAAATCGCTAACTGAATTATTATCAATTCGAGCGGATTTTCAAAAAGTGCGAGAAGTTAGTCAACGATATGATGTGGTTGGTTATCACCTCTTCACACTTGAAACGCTGGGAGATGCTACTGCTCACACTCGCAATTTTGCGCCGTTATATGGAATTGATGAAGAGTCTGCCACAGGAACGTCTAACGGGGCGTTAGCGTGTTATCTTTTTCAACAAAATATTGTTCCTAGGAATACGCTTCGATTTGTCATGGAGCAAGGGTATGTAATGGAACTTCAGTCAGAAGTCGTAGTGGAACTGACCGCAATGGGAGAGGTTATCACTCAAGTAAAAGTTGGAGGGAAGGCAACTTTGCTGAGAGTAAATCATATGATTCTTTAAGAAACCTAAAAAGAAGAGTCAGCGCTCGTTTACAGTCTGAGAACCAGTCAAGGCACTGGTTCTTTTTTTATGGGTACCTTCCGAGATGTCGTCCATGCTTTCACGCACGAATTCGGGAGCCGCGCGACGGATCGCGGAGGCATTCGTAGTATAAAGGCATGGCCATAAAAAACACCCCATAAAAGTTGGATTTTCATGTCCAACTTTTATGGGGCAGTTCATTAGACCGGTTCTTTTGTGTATCATGGATTATCGCTTCGAGCGTGTCGGTACAAATTGGATGAGCAAAATGAGGGTGAACGCGATCAAGCTGAGCAGCGGGATCGTGAGGAACCCGAAGTAGTTTACCCAACGAATCAAGCAGTCGTTGCTACAGAACGCGTCGCCGTTCGGGATCCGTTCGAGAATGACGTGATAGAGTGCGATGGCCCAACCCGCCCCGGCCATGAGACCGACGAACAGTTTGTTCACGGACCGGTTCGAAAGGAGCACGGTCAAGTAATAGATGGCGAGCGGATACATAAATATGCGTTGGAACCAACATAACTTACATGGCACGTACAGCATGATTTCTGAGAAATAAAGACTGCCGAGTGTCGCGACGGTGGCGACAATAAAGGCAAAATGATGACGTTGCATGGGATTTCCTCCTGACGATTCAAAACTAATCGACAAACGTGATATGATACAGTGAAGCAATAACGTATCTAGTATACAGTCTTTGAAACGATAGAGAAACAGGTGACGTCATGCAAGTATCAGAAGTGGAAGTGTTGATCGTGCTCGCCGAAGAGTTGAACATGCGTAAAGCAGCGGAGCGGTTATTCGTCTCCCAGCCCGCGCTCAGCCAACGTCTTGTCACGATTGAGCACCAATGGGGTAAAAAAATATTCGTCCGCTCGACGCGCGGGCTCGCGCTCACGCCAGACGGTGAAAAAATCATCGATTTTGCGAAGAAGATGTACAGTGAAGAACAAGAACTTCGAGGCGAGTTGACGGCGCAACAAGGCGAGGTGTACGGTACGCTTAAAATTGCCGTTGCGTCGATTATGGGACAATACTGGCTACCGCGCGTGTTGAAACGATTCGTCGAGCGCTATCCGTCGGTCCGGGTCAAGCTCGTGACGGGCTGGTCTAGCGAGATGATGCGCTATATGCTAGAAGAAAATTTTCATATCGGTATTATCCGGGGAAACCCTGACTGGCGAGGCGAGAAGATGAAACTGTTCTCAGATTCGCTCCACTTGGTCGACTTGCGGATGACCGATTTAAAGCAATTAAAAAATAACGAACGTTCGTTCATTCAATTCAAGAGCGACTCGACATATTATCAAGAGATTCTCGAGTGGTGGCAAGAGCGTTTCTCGAGCCCGCCGCTCACGACGCTCGTCGTCGACCAAATTGAGACGTGCAAACAGATGGCACTCCATGGAATCGGCTTTGCGATTTTGCCGGAGTCGACGATTCGCGATGTTGAGGCGATCAATAAGATTCCGCTCACCTCGTCGAACGGCACGCCGCTCGTCCGAGATACGTGGATGTTGTCGACCGAATCGATGCTTGAGTTGGCGCAAGTGAAGGCGTTTTGGGAAATCGTGGATGAAGTGACAAAGGAGAGTGTGGAATGAGTTGGGCAATTGAAGCAAGACGTCAGTTACATTTGATTCCTGAACGAGGTTACGAAGAGTTTAAAACACAAGCGACGCTTGAGGAGCTGATTCGTTCTTTGAACTCGCCTCGGGTTCACATTTCGCACTGGCGCACCGGACTGTTCGTCCGCATCGACGGTCTTGTGGGTGAGAAGACGATTGGATACCGAGCCGACATGGATGGTTTGCCAATCATGGAAGAGACGGGCCTCGAGTTCGCCTCCGTCCATGAGGGAATGATGCACGCCTGTGGTCACGACGTTCACATGGCGATCGCCCTCGGTTTGATTAAACGTGCCGTCGAAGAGCCACTCGATCATGACCTCGTCATCTTTTTCCAACCGGCCGAAGAGGGTCCGGGTGGCGCCGAGCCGATGGCCATGTCGGAACTGTTCTATCATTTCCGTCCCGACGCGATGTTCGGCCTTCATGTCGCTCCGGAATACCCGGTCGGCACGATTGCGTCACGTCCAGGTGTCTTGTTCGCGAGTGCGCGGGAGTTGCATCTAACGATTCACGGAAAAGGCGGGCACGGAGCCTTCCCACATGCCGGGATTGACGCCGTGATCGTCCAAGCTGCATTGATCATGCAACTTCAGACGATCGTCTCGCGTAACATCGATCCGATGGGCAGCGCAGTCATCTCGATCGGCAAGGTCACGGCCGGAACGAAAGAGAACATCATCGCGGATACGGCGAAACTTGACGGGACGATTCGCGCGTTATCGGATAAGGAAATGGTCGTGCTCGAGGGACGCATCCGCCAAATCATCGCTGGGGTGGAAATGACGTATAACGTTCAAATCGACCTCGAGTTCGGCAATCGCTATCATGAGGTCGTCAATGATGAACGCTATTTGTTCCAGTTTGAAGAAGTGGTCGAAGAAGTCGGGTATTCATACAAGACGTGTGTTCCGGCCATGACTGGGGAAGATTTTGGCTACATGTTGAAACAAGTACCGGGGTTTATGGTCTGGCTCGGCGTGAACGATATGGGCTCAGGGCTCCATCAGTCGACGCTCAACCCGGATGAGCGGGCGATTGATGTCGCGATCGAGCTGTTCGACCAGTTCTTTAGAACGGCCATCATTAAATGAAGTGGGCGGGCACAACGGTGTCCGCTTTTTTGTGCGGAATGTGTCGGATTGTGCATAAACGGTTAAGGATTCGGGAAATAAATAAGACTTGTAAAGCGTCGATATTGTTAAGCATGCTCAAATGTGAACATTTTGCGAACTCAAGCATTGAGACATTACAGCGCTATATAAAATCATTATGATAAGGGTATCCAAGGGAAATCATCTGTGATGTTGCGCGATAGACATTGGTTTTAAAGCGCTAGAGAGAGATAGGAGGTAATCAATAGATGTTTCAAGATCCTGTCCTGATGAGCCGGGCGTTAACGGCACTCACGTTGGGTTTCCACGTGATTTTTGCCACAATCGGCGTCGGGGTTCCATTACTCATTTTATTGGCAGAGTTTTTAGGTATTAAAAAGAAAGATCCGAAATATACCTTGATGGCCCGTCGGTGGTCACGGGGTTATGTTGTCACCGTAGCGGTCGGTGTCGTGACAGGTACGGCAATCGGGCTCCAGCTGTCCTTGCTTTGGCCGAACCTGATGCGGGTCGCCGGTCAAACGATCGCCCTTCCATTGTTCATGGAAACGTTCGCTTTCTTCTTTGAAGCAATCTTCCTCGGGATTTATTTGTACACGTGGGATCGTTTCAAAAATCCGTGGCACCATATGCTCGTCGGAATTCCGGTCGCGGTCGGTGCCTTGTTCTCAGGTTTCTTTATTACGACTGTGAACAGTTTCATGAACCAACCGGTCGGGTTTGATATCGTTGACGGACGGCTTGCCAACGTGAGCCCGCTCGAGGCGATGTTTAGTCCGGCGATGCCAACGAAGATGGCACACGTTTTGACGTCGGCCATCTTGACGTCAGCGTTCATTCTAGCAGCGATCGCGGCCGTCCAGTTGCTCCGTCAACGTCGGAATCAACTCGACAAGCTGTCGATTGAGTATCATAAAAAAGGTCTTCGCTTGACGATGACCGTCGCACTCATCTTTGCGATTGCGACTGCTCTCGTCGGGGACTTCTCAGGTAAATACTTGGCGAAGTATCAGCCGGACAAATTGGCGGCTGCGGAATGGCACTTTGAGACCTCCTCAGAAGCCGAGCTCATCTTGGGCGGTTGGCTCGAGGAAGATGGGGAAGGCGGTTACGAAGTACGTGGCGCCTTGAAGATCCCGTATGCATTGTCCATCTTAGCGGGCGGTGTACCGAACTACGAGGTGACAGGTCTTGATGAATTCGCGAAAGAAGATCAGCCACCTTTATTCATCCACTATCTGTTTGATGCGATGGTCGGAATTGGGATGCTCCTCGCATTGATTTCGTTCTTGTTCGTTCTCGGACGCTATATCAAGCGACTGCCTCAATTCAGTAAACCGATGCTCATCGCCATCGCAGCGGGTGGCCCGCTGGCGATGATGGCCATCGAGTTCGGTTGGTTCTTCGCTGAGTTCGGTCGCCAGCCTTGGGCGCTTTACGATTTGATGCGCACGAGTGAGGCGGCAACGACATCAGCGAACGTCGGTTGGATGCTTATCGCCTTTGCGATCCTGTATGCAGTTCTTGGCGTGGTCACGGTACTCGTCTTGACTCGTCTGTTCAAGGACAACCCAGTAGGGAAAGAACTAAAACAATCGGAGCATCGCGGTGAAGCGATGTTCGCGGATGAAGTGTGATCGGAGGGTATGATATGCAGATTCAAGAACTAGGGATTGCCGTATTATGGACGTTTCTATACGGCTATCTCATCGTCGCATCGATTGATTTCGGTGCCGGCTTCTTCGCTTTCTATAGTAAGTACACGAAGCGGGACCACATGATCAACCGTCTGATTGCACGGTATTTGTCGCCGACATGGGAAGTGACGAACGTCTTCTTCGTCTTCTTCTTCGTCGGGATTGTCGGGTTCTTCCCGGATACGGCTTACTATTATGGGACAGCACTTCTCGTGCCGGCTTCGGTCGTATTGATTTTGTTGGCGATTCGCGGAAGTTTCTACGCATTCGCCAACTACGGCTCAAAAGAGAGCACGCTTTACATGTTCTTGTATGGGGCGACCGGCTTATTGATTCCGGCCTCGATGTCGACCGTGCTCACGGTCAGTCAAGGCGGGTTCATCAACGAGACCGAGTCGGGCGTCTTCTTTGATGGCATGAAGTTGTTCACCAACTTCTACTCATGGACCGTAGTCTTCTTGGCAATCGTGTCGGTGCTCTACATCAGTGCCATGTTCCTGTTGTTTTACGCGGACAAGGCGCGTGATGTTCAAGCGGTTCCGCTCGTTCGGAAATGGGCCTTGTTCTGGAGCGTGCCGACGATTATCGCGTCGGGCCTCGTCTTCTTCGGGTTGAAGTCGCAGGCGGCTTGGCATTATGAGAGTATTTTGGCAGGCAACTGGTGGTGGTTCGCCGCAAGTTTCATCTTCTTCATTGTAGCGGTCTCATTCGTCTACTTGAAGCGGAACTACGGCCTCGCTTTCTTGATGGTCATGGGTCAATTCTTTATGGCCTGGTTCGGATATGGCTATACGCACTTGCCGTATATCCTCTATCCGTACATCGACATCAACGGAAGCGTCGTCAACGAATCGATGGCGGTCGCACTCGTCGTCGTCTTCATCCTCGGATTGCTCCTTCTCGTACCGGCGCTGTATCTCTTGCTTCGCCTGTTCTTGTTCGACAATGACTATGTACGCGGAAAGCGTTCGAGTGGTAAAGCGTAAGACCGGATGATTCCGGTCTTTTTTTGTATAGTTTTTTTGAAGGGAATCGGTTACACTGTACGAAGAATCGGGAACAGAAACAGCGTAGGAAAGGGATGTATGAAATTATGACAGGTGAATTTGCAGTCATCGGATTAGGACGGTTTGGCGGTTCGATCGTACGTGAACTGTCTTCGAACGGGTATGACGTGTTGGCCATCGATGCCGATGAAGAACGTGTTAACGAGTTTATGGGACTGGCCACGCACGCGGTCATTGCGGATACGACAGATGAGAACGTATTGAAGAGTCTCGGAATTCGTAACTTCGAGCACGTCATCGTAGCGATTGGGGAGAATATTCAAGCCTCGATTTTGACGACGCTCATTTTGAAAGAGCTCGGTGTTCAAATCATTACCGTCAAGGCGACGAACGATTATCACGAGAAAGTGTTGCGTCGTATCGGAGCCGATAACATCGTCCACCCGGAACGTGACATGGGTGTCCGGATTGCGAACGGGTTGATGAGTCAAAGCATCCTCGACTACCTCGAACTCTCGAACGAGCACTCGATCGTTGAAATCAAAGCGTCGGATAAGCTGTCGAACAAGTCGCTCATCGACTTGGACCTTCGTGCTAAATATGGTGTCAACATCGTCGCCGTACGTCGCGATGACGACGTCATCATCTCTCCTCAAGCCGACGAGATGATTTTGCCAGAAGATATTTTGATCATCATTGGGAAAGATACTGACTTGGATCGACTCGAACGTACACTTCGGTCCAGATAAAAACGAGAGGCGCACGCCTCTCGTTTTTGATTAGATGAGCTTCATTTGTTTTAAGCCATACTCGATGCCGTCTTCGAGAATCGACTTCGTCACGAAGTCGGCGACTTCTTTCGCTTCGGCCCGGGCGTTCCCCATCGCAATGCCGGTCCCGACGTATTCGAGCATCGCCAAGTCATTTAACGCGTCACCGAACGCATACGTGTTTTCGAGCCGATAGCCGTTCGCCTCGATGAAGTGGCGGATGCCGTCGGCCTTGCTCGCACCACGATTGATGACGTCCATGGCGTGCGGGTGCCAACGAATGAAATCAAATTCTCCGTAAGCGTTCAAATAGTGATGCTCTTCTTCTGGTGTACAGTACAGTAACGTCTGATAGACGGCTTGTTCGATATGGAAGTTCGGTTCATAGGTCGGGATTGGCATCTCGAGCTCACCGAGCGACTGCTCGACAATCGGATCGTTCACTTTCGTCGCACCACCTCGGTCTTGACCGAGATAAACGAGCGTATGGTCATTCGAGCCGGCGTGCGTGGTCAGGCGATGAAGGGCATCTGTCGGTAAGGCGTTCCGGTAGACGACCTCGCCCTGATGGACGACGATTTGTCCGTTGTAACAGACGAAGCTCTCAATCCCGACTTGCGCTGGGATATCCGACAACATCGCCGGACCTCGTCCGGTCGCGATAAACGTCTCGACGCCGTTCGCGCGAAGTTGTTCAATCGCTTTGATTGTCGAAGGGGGGATGTATGACCCTTCGTGGAGCAATGTCCCATCGATATCAAAAAACACTACTTTCTGATCTTCCATTGTTCGTCACCATGCTTTCTCTGTCTTTTATGAAGTCAGTTGTATACTAAAAAGCATAACATGAAATCGAGAAACCGCCCTCAATCTAACGTCATTAGTGAAATATTGTCACAATATAAGCTATAATGAAGAAAGAATCTTACGGAGACATAATTTTTATGGCGAGAATCACTTATGTATCACATAGATGAACATCAACTACTTGTAGTAAGGAGAGATTAAATGAAGTTTGTAAAGAACCACCAAACAGCTGTGTTCGCACTAGGCGGACTCGGAGAAATCGGAAAGAACACGTACGTCGTTCAATTCCAAGATGAGATTATTGTCATCGATGCGGGCGTCATGTTCCCGGAGGATGACTTGCTTGGAATCGATTACGTGATCCCTGATTACTCCTACTTGATCAAAAACAAGGATAAAGTCAAAGGGGTGTTCATCACCCACGGCCACGAAGACCATATCGGGGGCATCCCGTTCTTGTTGAAACAAGTGAAATTGCCGATTTACGCAACGAAACTCGCGCTCGGTTTGATTAAAGTGAAGCTAGAAGAGCATGGATTGCTCCGAGAAGCGGAACTCCATGAAATCGACGAGGACACGATCGTCAAATTCCGTAAAACGAGCATCTCGTTCTTCCGGACGACTCACTCGATCCCGAACTCACTCGGCGTCGTCGTCAAGACGCCGCAAGGAAACATCGTCCACACGGGCGATTTCAAATTCGATTTCACACCGGTCGGCGAACCAGCTGACATCGCGAAGATGGCAGACATCGGAAAAGAAGGCGTGCTTTGCCTCTTGTCCGACTCGACGAATGCAGAGGTCGAAGGTTTCACGATGAGTGAGAAGGTCGTCGGCGGGACGATCAGCGAGACATTCCGGAAATCGGAAGGCCGCATCATCTTCGCCACGTTCGCCTCGAATATTTATCGTCTGCAACAAGTCGTCGATGCATGTGCCGAGACGGGTCGCCATTTGGCCATCTTCGGTCGTTCGATGGACAAGGTCATGACGATTGGGCAAGAACTCGGTTTCATCAACGTGCCAAAAGGGATGATTATCGAAGCGAATCAAATGCGCAACTATGAACCGCATGAAGTAGCCATCCTTTGTACCGGTTCACAAGGGGAGCCGATGGCAGCGCTCAGCCGCATCGCCAACGGGACGCATCGCCAAGTGTCGATTATTCCTGGCGATACGGTCATCTTCTCGTCGTCACCGATTCCGGGGAACGCCATCTCGGTCGGGAAGACAATCGACCAACTGTATAAAGCCGGCGCTGACGTCGTCTATGGTAAATTGTCCAATATCCATACGTCAGGTCACGGTTCGCAACAAGAGCAATTGCTCATGATTCGTTTACTCAATCCGAAATTCTTCATGCCGATTCACGGTGAATATCGTATGTTAGTGAAACATGCCGAACTCGCAGAATCGGTCGGTATCCCGAAAGAGAACAGTTTCATCATGGATAACGGGGAAGTGCTCGCGGTTGACGCCGATTCGGCGGCCATCACTGGCAAAATCTCAGCCAATGCAGTATACGTGGACGGGAACGGCATCGGGGACATCGGCAATATCGTCTTGCGCGATCGCCGGATCCTTTCTGAAGATGGACTCGTCGTCGTCGTCATCAGCATCGACGGCAAGACGCGCAAGCTCGTCTCAGGTCCTGATATCATTTCACGCGGTTTCGTCTACATGCGTGAATCGGGCAGCTTGATTCGTGACGGTGAGCGGTTGCTCAAGAAGACGGTCGAACAAGGATTGTCGAACAAGCAGATGAAGTGGTCGGAGATGAAACAACTCGTCTCGGACACGCTCACGCCATACTTGGCACAAAAAACACGAAGACACCCAATGGTTCTTCCGATCATCATGGAAGTATGAACGAGCGGGCTGTAGGTGACTACAGTCCGTTTTTTTAGAGGACTATACTATAAGGAGATGGTGCCGAATGGAACGACCGAAACGAAAGAAGGGATGGCTGAAGTGGGGTCTTGCCGCGTTTGCCTTACTTTTCCTCATCACGATGATTTACCATCAAGTCAAGCCGCTACCGGAAGGTGTATCACGCGCGTCGGACCCGGTCGCGATTTCAGACGACCAAATCGATTTTTTATCTGATTTGACGTATCAAGGCGAAGATACCGAAATCAATGAGCAAGAGATTTTTCAAGATGTCGAGCGGTCAATCCGTGAGGCTCGGGAATATATCGTCATGGACTTTTTCTTATTTAATCCGTATTCGAACGAAGACCGTCAGTATCCCGACATCACGTCCCGTCTGTCGTCGGCCTTGCTAGAACAGATGGAGGCCTATCCGGACTTGGACGTCGTCTTGATCACCGATGAAATCAATACGACGTATAACGGTCACGCGTCCGATCATTTGGACGTATTAAAAGAAGCGGGCGCCGAGATTGTCTACACGAACCTCGATGCGCTGCGGGACCCGAATATCTTGTACTCGACGTTGTATCGCATCGGTTTCCAATGGTTCGGGGACAGCCAGAACGGTTGGTTGCCGAACCCGATGGCTAAGTCGGCCCCAGAGATCACGATTCGGTCGTATTTACGGCTCTTGAACGTGAAAGCGAACCACCGTAAAGTGATGGTGACCGAGAATGAAGGGTTCGTCTTATCGGCCAATCCACACGATGCGAGTGGCTACCATTCGAACGTCGGTGTCCGGCTCAATGGACCGATTCTAGCTGACATCCTCGAAGGGGAGGAAGCCATCGCCACGTTTTCGAAAGGGGACGCCAAACGCTTCCCGAACGAGGAGAAGCTCGAGAGTTTACGGGAGGAGCCATCATCCGGTCCGATGCAAATTCGCTACGTGACGGAATCCAAGATTCAAGAAGCGGTTGTCGGGGCGATGGAAGAAGCGAAACCCGGTGAAACGATTTGGATTGGCATGTTTTACTTGGCCGACCGTAATATCATTCAAGCAATCCATGAGGCTGCTGAGCGTGGTGTATTCGTCAAGCTGATTCTCGACCCGAACACGAACGCATTCGGGCGTGATAAGTCGGGCTTGCCGAACTTGCCGGTCGCGGCGGAGTTGAACACGGTGAATCCCGAGCAAATCGAGATTCGTTGGTACGAAGTCGGCAAAGAACAGTACCATCCGAAGATGCTCTATGTGGAAGGAGACCGTCGCGTCGTCGTCATGGGGTCAGGGAACTATACGACCCGTAACATGAACGACTATAACCTCGAAGCGGACGTTGAAGTTGTCACGACGGAAGAGACGGAGTTCATCCGTGAAGTCGACGGCTACTTCAAACGACTTTGGAACAACGAGCAAGGGACATATACGCTCGCTTACGATGAGATTCAGACCGATTTACCAATCGGGAAGTATTTGATTTATTGGCTCCAAAAGCTCACTTGGACGATGACGTATTAAAACAAAGCCCGCTTTTACGTGAAGGCGGGCTTGACTATGGGCTGACGATGTCCACGCAAAAGCCCGCTTCCTTTGAGGAGGCGGGCTTTGTTCAATTCGTTTCGACTGGATTGAATTCGTTTGAATACTCATACAAGAACTGACCGCTGTCCCGGAGGACGTCTGTCTTCCGATGGAGCGAGAAGTGATCGTACGGTACGGTTTCCGTCTCGATGTTGTTCGTATACGTCTCAAGCAAGAGCGAACTCGCTGGCTCAATCAAGTTGAATTCGCCACCTCGGCCTGAGAAAGAGAACACCTGCACAGACCGCGGCCACGTCTCCAGCTTAGATTGGAACGCTTGCAGTCCGTCAGAAGTCGGGGACAGGTCACGAATAGCAGGACTACCCGTATTGATCCCGAAGTTGCTGGCGGATAAACCGAAGTTAGCGAGACGCGTACCGGCGAACGGGCTGTCATACGTCACGAACTTATCGACGATATATTCATCCTGATTCAAGATATAGTTTGCCGCCGCGACCCCGCCCATGCTGTGACCGACCAAGTACATCCGGTCAAATGAACGATTCCGTTCATCTTTATAGCGTTCGATTGCGGCGTTCAGCCATTTTGTCTGATTGTTGAGTGACGCCTCGGAATCCTCATATTCGATGCGGACGATCGGTCTCATCGAATTATAATCATTGATCACGCAGTCGACCGCGCCTTTCGCCGTCACGGTACAGAGGGCTCCATCTTTAGCCAATCCGCGTTGCTCCATATATTGTGAGAAACGGAGAAACGTCCGATCTGTCCCAAGTAACCCGTGCACGGCGAACGTCGGGATGAACTCGTCCGTCTGGGCAGCTTGACGGATTGCTTCGGTCTGCCTTTCGGTCGTCAACTCTTCACGGATTGTCACGATAATCAGAGCGAGTGTCAAGACGAGGATCAATCCGCCAAGGATACGGGAGCGGATGGATGTCTTGTCCGGATTGCCGACGTTTTTGCGGTACTTCTGCCAGACGAAGAAACCGACGAGGGCGAGGATGACCGAGACGACGATCGTGAGGATCCATGCCTTGACGTTCGGTACGTGGGCGACGAGGGTCATGTTGTTCTGACGGCCGCCGTACACTTGCCATTCGACCTGTTTCATCGAACGTACATCGAGGCCGGTACCGTCTTCGACGAACACGCCGGTCGGCACGGTCAGATTGAAGCGGATATCGGCTTGACGGACATAGCGCTCGGCCAATTGTTTTGGTGAGCCGCTCAAGTTCACGCCGGGCAGATTGATGCGGTCGAGCCGAAGATCGAGATTCGTATTGAGCACATAAGAGTCGAACCAAATCCCGTCTTCTTTCTCGACATCAAACTTCATGTCGGGCGGGACGAGAATGCCGGCCGGACCGGTTTTCCATTCTTCTTTAATGTTCTGAAGGTCGTCAACATTGTCAAACGTCTTCTTCAGCACCATGCCCTCGTAATCGTCTTCACTAAAATAATCTCGTGTCGCATAGCCGTTCGCATTCGCTTGTTGTTTCCATGTATCCCAATCGAGCCGCAAATTGAGCAGCTTCATGACCGGATGGTCGCGGAACGCGTACGTCGTCTCTAACGTGACCGATTGGTCGTAATGGACGGTCGCATCATATTCGATACGAACACATCCGCCGATTAAAAGAAATAAAAATGGGAATAAGAACAACAGCGCCTTTTTTTTCAAACTCGTCACCTCAAATCGGCTCACCGTAAGTGTCTAACGGGTTGGTCGGATTGATGCGGTCGTAGAACAAGACCCCATCTAAATGATCGAGCTCATGCTGACAGACGATGGCGCGCATTCCACGGAGCCGCAATTTGATCGGTGTACCATCACGGTCAACCCCTTCAATCGTGATACGGCGATGGCGCGGGACGTTCCCTTTGACGACTCGGTCGACGGAGAGACAGCCCTCACCGCCGTTTAAATATGTTTGCTCCACCGAATGGCTCGTGATTTTTGGATTGAAGATCGATAGTTTGAACGTCTCTTCTTCCTCATGGAGTAGGACCGTGAAGAAACGACGATTGACACCGAGCTGTGGTGCAGCGATGCCGACACCGCCGCGAAGTTCATACTTCGCGCTCATCTCTGGGTCTTGGCTGTTGACGAGGAACGTCTCCATCTCATCGAGTAGCGCAACGTCTTCTGCCGTCGGTGGGACCGGGACCTCGATTGAACGGGTACGGAGCCGCTCGTCTCCTTCACGAATCACATCTTTCATCGTTAACATGCAAAACTTCCTTTCCAATGGCGATATGACTAATTATATCATATTTATTAGTCGTTTCGCCTAGATGGTACAGAAGGTGAAATGAAAATGATACAGAGCCGAAAAGAAGAAAAAGATGTGGTCATGTAAGCGTTTTTATAGAGTGAGCATATTTTTTGCGTTATTATAACAACCCGTTTTATACTGACTAGGAAACGGCAGGATAAGTGCAACTTTCCTGAATCACGTTAATACAGATTGCTTTTTTGGACAGATACACTTAAGATTTGAGGTAGTGTTTGATCACAAAAAAGACAATTGTCTCATAGTTGAAAGGATGAGGTGAAACGAATGAACAACGTTCAGGTACTTCAAAACGTGGAAGAAAACTTCCAAACGTTCCGTATTCTCGACGAGAAGGGCGAGGTCGTCAACCAAGACGCAATGCCAGATGTAACGGACGAGCAACTTCAGGAGCTTATGCGCCGCATGGTCTATACACGAATCTGGGACCAACGTGCCATCTCGCTCAACCGTCAAGGACGCTTAGGTTTCTATGCGCCAGTGGCTGGTCAAGAAGCAACGATGATCGGGACGCAATATGCGCTCGACAAACAAGACTGGATTCTTCCAGGCTACCGTGATATCCCGCAACTCGTATTCCACGGACTTCCGCTTTATCAAGCGTTCTTGTTCTCACGTGGTCACGTCGCAGGTAACCGTATTCCTGAAGACGTCAACGTATTGATGCCGCAAATCATCATCGGCGCACAAATCATCCAAGCTGCGGGTGTGGCAATGGGCCTCAAACGCAACGGCAACACAAACGTCGCCATTACTTACACGGGTGACGGTGGTTCATCACAAGGTGACTTCTACGAAGGATTGAACTTCGCAGGTGCATTCAAATCACCAGCCATCTTCGTCGTTCAAAACAACCGCTTTGCGATCTCGACGCCAGTTGAGAAACAAACTGCAGCTAAAACGATCGCGCAAAAAGCTGTCGCAGCGGGTATCAACGGAATCCAAGTTGACGGAATGGACGTTCTTGCTGTCCTCGCCGCAACACAACAAGCGCGTAAAGATGCACTTGACGGAACTCCGACGCTCATCGAAGCACTCACATACCGTTACGGACCACATACGCTCGCAGGGGATGACCCAACGCGTTACCGTACAAAAGAACTCGATACAGAGTACCAAGAGAAAGATCCACTCGTTCGTTTCCGTCTTTTCCTCGAAGGCAAAAAGCTTTGGAGCGAAGACATGGAAAACGAAGTCATCGAACAAGCGAAAGCAGACGTCAAAGAAGCGATCAGCCTCGCTGACAAAGAACCAAAACAAAAAGTTTCGGACTTCATCAACAACATGTTCGAAACACTTCCTTCAAACTTGAAAGAGCAGCTTGAAGAATATACAGCAAAGGAGTCGAAGTAAGTTATGGCTCAAATGACAATGATCCAAGCGATTACTGATGCGATGCGCGTTGAAATGAAGCGCGACGAGAAAGTACTTCTTTTCGGAGAAGACGTTGGTAAAAACGGTGGGGTTTTCCGTGCAACGGAAGGTCTCCAAGACGAGCTCGGCGAAGACCGCGTCTTCGACACACCGCTTGCTGAGTCTGGTATCGGTGGTCTTGCTATCGGTCTCGGTCTTACAGGCTTCCGTCCAATCATGGAAGTTCAATTCTTCGGATTCGTATTCGAAGTGTTCGACTCAATCGCAGCTCAAATGGCGCGTATGCGTTACCGTTCAGGCGGCGCTTACAGCCAGCCGATTACAATCCGTTCACCATTCGGTGGCGGTGTTAAAACACCAGAACTTCACGCGGATAGCCTTGAAGGCTTGATGGCTCAGACACCTGGTCTTAAAGTCGTCATTCCGTCAACGCCATACGATGCAAAAGGTCTTTTGATCTCTGCAATCCGTGACAACGACCCAGTCGTATTCCTCGAGCACATGAAACTTTACCGTTCATTCCGTGGCGAAGTTCCAGAAGGCGAATACACGATCGAGCTTGGAAAAGCAGACGTGAAACGCGAAGGAACTGACGTTTCGATCATCACTTACGGTGCAATGGTCCACACGTCACTCAAAGCGGCAGAAGAGCTCGAAAAAGAAAACATCAACGTCGAAGTCATCGACCTCATGACAGTAAGCCCACTTGATATCGAAACAATCGTCGAGTCTGTTAAAAAGACTGGCCGCGCGATCGTCGTTCAAGAAGCACAACGTCAAGCAGGGATTGCGGCTAACGTCGTAACTGAAATTCAAGAACGCGCAATTCTTCATCTCGAGGCACCAGTGCTTCGGGTAACTGCACCAGACACAGTCTTCGCTTTCGCACAAGGTGAAGATGCATGGTTACCTGACCATAAAGATGTCGTTGCAAAAGTTAAGGAAGTTATTAACTTCTGATCGTGTTCAAGTAACGATGAGGGAGAATTGTCTCCCTCGTTGTGTTTACATGATGAATTGATGGGAGGAAAAACCAGTGGCAGTATTTGAATTTAAATTACCAGACATCGGTGAAGGAATTCACGAAGGTGAAATCGTCAAGTGGTTCGTAAAAGCAGGGGATACAGTAAAAGAAGATGACATTCTTCTTGAAGTTCAAAACGACAAAGCCGTCGTTGAGATTCCTGCTCCAGTTGATGGAACAGTTAAAGAAGTCAAAGTCTCTGAAGGTACAGTTGCGGTCGTCGGCGATGTCCTCATCACGTTCGATATCGAAGGTGACGCACCAGCCGGTGAAGAAGAAGCAGCTCCTGAACAGCCTAAAGCTGAAGAGAAGACTGAAGATGTGAAAGAAGACGTGAAAGAAGACGGCCCGCGTGAAGTTCAACTTCACAAATCGGAGCGCGTCATCGCGATGCCTTCAATCCGCAAATATGCTCGTGAAAAAGGCGTCGACATCCGTGAAGTCCAAGGTTCTGGAGATAACGGTCGCGTCTTGAAAGAAGATATCGATGCATTCGCAAACGGAGAAGCACCAGCAGCAGAAGCTACAACAGAGAAAACAGAATCTGTAGCTCCAGCAGCGGCTGCGAAAACGGAAATCAAGCCTTACGAGTCAGCAACGCCTGAACTCGAAACGCGCGAGAAAATCCGTGGTATCCGTAAAGCAATCTCGAAAGCAATGGTTAACTCGAAGCACACAGCTCCACACGTTACACTCATGGACGAAGTCGACGTCACGAAACTCGTCGCACTCCGTAAAGAGTTCAAACAAGTGGCTGCTGACCAAGGCGTAAAACTCACGTACTTGCCGTTCGTCGTAAAAGCATTGACTGCTGCAGCGAAAGCTTACCCAGCCATCAACGCATCGATCGATGATGTCAACGAAGAGATCGTCTACAAAAACTACTACAACATCGGTATCGCTGCTGATACGGACAACGGTCTCGTTGTTCCTGTCGTCAAAGAAGCGGACCGTAAGTCAATTTACGCACTCGCTACAAATATCAATGAGCTTGCCGGTAAAGCACGTGAAGGCAAACTTGCTGGGGACGACATGAAAGGCGGATCGATCACAATCACGAACATCGGTTCAGCTGGTGGACAATGGTTCACACCTGTTATCAACCACCCAGAAGTTGCAATTCTCGGTATCGGCCGCATCGCTGAAAAAGCTGTCGTTAAAGACGGCGAAATCGTCGCGGCACCTGTCCTCGCGCTTTCATTCAGCTTTGACCACCGCCTCATCGACGGTGCGACTGCTCAAAACGCACTCAACATGGTGAAACGCTTGCTTCAAGATCCAGCACTTCTAATGATGGAGGGATAAGAACATGGTAGTAGGAGAATTCGCACAAGAAACTGATTTGCTTGTCATCGGCGCCGGTCCTGGTGGATACGTCGCAGCCATCCGTGGCGCACAACTTGGCCTTAAAGTCACGATCGTCGAAAAAGGTAACTTTGGTGGCGTCTGCTTGAACGTCGGTTGTATCCCATCAAAAGCGTTGATCACGGCTGGTCACAACTTCCAGCATGCAAAAGGTCACTCGTCAATGGGAATCACGTCTGACAACGTATCAGTCGACTTCACAAAAGTCCAAGACTGGAAACAGTCGGTCGTCAACAAATTGACTGGCGGCGTCAAAGGTCTTTTGAAAGGTAACAAGATTGACATCGTTCAAGGTGAAGCTTTCTTCGCCTCTGAAGATACAGTTCGTGTTATCACAGAAGATAGCTCGACTCCTTACAAGTTCAAAAAAGCGATTATCGCGACTGGTTCGACACCAATCGAGATCCCATCGTTCAAATGGTCAAAACGCGTCCTTTCTTCAACTGGCGCATTGGCTCTTCCTGAAGTACCGAAGAAACTTGTCGTCATCGGCGGCGGGTACATCGGTATGGAGCTCGGCACAGCGTACGCGAACTTCGATACAGAAGTCGTCGTCGTTGAAGGCGCAAGCGACATCTTGTCTGGCTTCGAGCCGCAAATGACGCAAATCGTCAAGAAGAAACTCAAACAAAAAGGCAACGTCACGATTCACACGAACGCGCTTGCAAAAGGCGTCGAGGAAACAGAAGACGGCGTAACGGTTAAGTTTGAAGTGAACGGCGAAGAGCAGTCTGTTGAAGCGGACTACGTCCTCGTCACAGTCGGCCGTCGTCCAAACACTGGCGACATCGGTCTTGAGAACGCGGAAGTCAAAATCAGCGACCGCGGCATCATCGAAATCGACGACCAGTGCAAGACATCGAACGAAAACATCTACGCCATCGGCGACATCGTACCAGGACCACCGCTCGCGCACAAAGCTTCTTATGAAGCGAAAGTCGCAGCGGAGGCAGCTGCCGGTAAGCCAGCTTACCTCGACTACTCAGCAATCCCAGCGGTCGTCTTCACTGACCCTGAACTTGCAACAGTCGGTTACACAGAGCCACTCGCAAAAGAAGAAGGACTTGAGATCACTGTATCGAAATTCCCATTCGCAGCGAACGGCCGTGCCCTCGCTCTCGACGAGCCAGACGGCTTCATGAAGCTCATCACGCGTAAAGAGGACGGTCTCTTGATCGGTGCTCAAATCGCGGGAACTGGCGCTTCAGATATGATCGCCGAGCTTGGTCTCGCAATCGAAGCAGGCATGACTGCAGAAGATATCGCGCTTACAATCCACGCTCACCCATCACTCGGTGAGATGGCAATGGAAGCGGCAGAAATCGCAATGGGTATGCCAATCCACGTCGTTAAATAAGTCAAAAGCTCTCTCGCTTACTCGCGAGAGAGCTTTTTTACGTAATGGACGGTCCGTTCGACTTCTTGAAAGCCGATGCGTTCATGGAACCGTTGACTGCCGTCGTTCTCGACTTCCGTGTCGGAGGCGAGCTCGGCGCATCCTTGCGACTGGGCGAACGAGGAGGCCGTTTCGACGAGCCGTGTCGCCACGTCTTGCTGCCGTGCGGCTTCGACGACGTAAATGCCTTCTATAAACGCGGTCGGGGAACTGGAGGTGCCAGGGACGTAGTCATGACGGAAACTGAGCTGACAAAAGCCGATCGGTACGTCCGTTTCCGCGATGAAGTAGTGCATCTTGCCCGAGCGGAGACCGAGCCGGACCTCAGGCTTGAGTTCAGCAACGGGTGCGTCTGGCCATAGTAGTCGCATGAGAGCAACGAGTTCGGCGCAATCTTGTTCGTTCGCTTTTCGTATCTTCATCAGTCGTCCTCCTTATGTTTCGTACGTTCAGTATAAAGGAAAATAAGGAGTGAAGTCAGAAAGGAGGGAACGATGATGGCGTTCGATGAAGAATTGTTATATACCGTCTCTGAGACGAGCCGTGTCCGTTTCACGGGAATCGAGACAGAGACGTCACGTTATGATTTCGGTTTTGTGTATACACATCAATTCATGGGAAAAGTGCTTGTCGTCTGTATGCAGACCGGACAATCTGCCCTTCTTGACGTCCGTGCGCTCGAAGAACCGAGACAGCTGTATCCGATGCTTGGGATCGCCCTGCGCGATACTGGTCATGTTGCCGAGTTTTTACGCCTCTGTCTAACTGAAAATGAGATTGAATCCAATCAAACAGGAAATTTACCCCTTGAAAAAATGTAAGCGTTTTCTTATAATGGAACGTAGGGGAAGCAATTCGATCATCATAAGCCACCTTTTCTTTTGATGACACAAAGCGAGCCGGTCCATTGGACCGGCTCGCTTTCGTTTTAACGGATTGCTTTCGTTTGTTGAATCACTTTAATCATTTGGAGCGACTCGTCTTCAAGACCTTGGACCGGTAGACCGGCCTCGATGTTGGCCATGATGTATTCGAGTGTCGATGTCGTAATCAGTTCTCCCGGAATGATGATTGGGATTCCTGGTGGATATACCATAATGAACTCGGCTGAGATGCGTCCAACGGCGTTCTCGAGGGGGATCGTCTCTGTCTCCTCGTAGAACGCGTCACGCGGGCTGAGCGCGAGCGGTGGAATCTCTGGGAGCATGATCGATAGCGAATCGTTCCCAGACTGGTCATAGACCGATACGACGTCACGCATGCCGTCAATCAACGCTTGAATCGTCGATTCGTCGTCGGCACTCGTCACGATGAACAAGACGTTCAACAAATCGGACATTTCAACTTCGATCCGATGGGTCTCCCGCAAATATTTCTCGACTTCAAAGCCAGTGATCCCGAGCTCGCGGACCGAGACGAGGATTTTCGTCTCGTCGAGCGCGTACGTCGACTCTGAATGAAGTTCGGCGTGACCGTATACCGACAAGTGCGGCATATTGTCGATAGCTGTACGAGCCATTCGTGATAGCGTGAGGGCACGTTCGTTCATCATTTCTCCTTTTGTCGCCAACTGGCGGCGGGCCGCATCGAGAGAAGCGAGAAGGAGATAGGATGTTGATGTCGTCGTGATCATCGAGAGCATTGCGTGAATCCGTTCCGGCGAGACGAGTCCGCGGCGGACGTTCAAAATTGAACTTCCCGTCATCGAACCACCCAGTTTATGGACGCTCGTCGCCGCGACGTCTGCGCCGGCTTGCATCGCCGAGAGCGGGAGTTCGTCGTGGAACGGCAAGTGGACACCGTGTGCCTCGTCGACGAGGACCGGTACGTCTTGAGCGTGAGCGACTGCGACGATCCGTTCCAAATCACCAGCAATCCCGAAGTACGTTGGATTGATGACGAGGACGGCTTTCGTGTCAGGGTGCATCTCGAGAGCGCGTTCGACGGCACTTGCCGTGATTCCGTGGGCAATTCCGTAGGTCTCATCATATTCCGGATGGATGAAGACCGGGTGGGCCCCGGTCAAAATGAGGGCGGACATGACGGATTTATGCACGTTCCGCGGTACGATGATCTTCTCGTTCGGTCCAACGACGCCCATGATCATCGCCATGATGGCGCTCGATGTCCCTTGGACCGAGAAGAACGTCTCGTCGGCACGGAACGCCTCGGCAGCGAGGCGCTCGGCCTCGGCAATCGACGCTTTCGGATGATGGAGATCATCGAGCGGGGCGATGTTGATCAAATCGATTTTCAAGGCGTTTTCGCCGATGAAGTCGCGGAACTCAGGGTCCATCCCTTTTCCGCCTTTATGGCCAGGGATGTGGAACGCGATCGGGTTCGTGTCCACGTGCGTGAGCAACGTGTCAAAGAGCGGTGTCTCGAGCTGTGTAGCACCTTTAAGTTTCAATAGTAAGTCCTCCTTGATAGCAGTGTGTATATGGGTTTTTGGTTTAGGTTTAAGCTGTGGTCAATCAGAACATTTCGTTTCAAAAACAATGCAACAAAAAAACTATAGTGATTTCTATCCCAACTTGCAATAGTTTTTTTTGTTGATACAATGGTTGTCGAGGTGAAGAATATGCAAATCAACTATCCGATCAATCCGGACTGGACGACCGACGAACTCATCGAAGTCGTCGAGTTCTATAATCAAGTCGCCTTGGCCAATGAAGGCGGCGTCGACCGTGAGTCGTTTTTGGATGCGTATCGGTCGTTCAAACAAATCGTGACATCGAAATCAGAAGAAAAACAACTAAGTGCCGTCCACGACGAACAGACCGGTTACTCTACCTATCGTACGGTCCAAGCGGCCCTAAAATCAAATTCAAAGATTATAAAGTTGTAACTGCTGGAAAGCATGGGAAAACAGAACAGTTTTCTCATGCTTTTTTTGTTATTTGTCTTCTAAATGGGGTACATATCACTAACAGTTATTTCAGGTTTAGCGTTAGTTGAAATGGGAATATACTCACTAAGATAAAAAATTCAAAATAGTCAGACAATTCTCTTTCTTTTTTGAATCTCATCTGATATACTCAATTCAACTCACTAAACCGTAACTTGTAGCCCAACTAAAGGAGTGTGGCATCTCATGAAACAAGTGATCGAGGCATTCAAAAGAAAAGACGCAGAAAAACGGATTCCGGTGCTGCGCTTAGAGATTGATTATGAATTGGCAACTCTCTTCGATGCAATGGCGTCACAAGACGATGCCACTGTCCAGGCTAGCAAGCATCGGTTAGAGAAATATCGCCAAGAACTTTTGCGTCTCGAAGCCTGACCCACAACCACTCATTCAACCAGTATTCCATGCGGATACTGGTTTTTGTTTGGTACAATACATATTAGAGGTGATAAACATGTTGGAATGGTTCGCGATTGATTTGATTAAGCAGGCAGGGGAATATATTCGACAGCAAATCGATGAGAGTTATCGCATCGAGCGAAAGACGGGGAAAGGAGATTTGGTCACGGAAATTGATCGGGCCGTTGAACAGTTAATTGTCGACCGCATCCGCGAGACGTATCCCGAGCATCAGATCATCGGGGAAGAGGGGATCTCCACAGGGCCAGACGACCTGTCTGGAACGGTCTGGTTCGTCGACCCGATCGACGGAACGTTGAATTTCATTCACCAGAAGCGTATGTTTGCCATCTCGGTGGCCGTCATGATTGACGGGATCATCGAGTACGGATTTGTGTATGACGTGATGGCGGATGAACTGTTCGTGGCGCGCCGCGGTGTCGGGACGACGTTGAACGGTCGGAAGCTCCCATCAATCCAAGAACATCATGTCCGTGATGCTTTCCTTAGCATGAACGCGACATGGGTGACACCGAACCAGCAGATCGCCCCGGAAGTGCTCGCCCCGATTGTTCGAGACTCGGTCGGCACACGGGCGCATGGGGCCGCCTCGCTCGAACTCGCGTGGCTCGCAGCGGGACGGGTCGACGGGTATATCACGATGCGGAATATGCCGTGGGACTATGCCGCCGGTAAACTGCTCGTCGAGGAAGTTGGAGGCAGGGTCGTCTCGATTTATGGGGAACCGGTCCGCTATGACGGGAAGACATCGGTCCTTGCTGGGAGCGAGACGTTCGTCAAAGATGTCGTCAAACACTACGTCATCGCCAAAGGGGCGACTCCGGAAGTGAGACCTGACCTTCAGATTGGGGTCAACGGCACCTACGACCGCGTCCGTGACTTGCTCGTCTTGGCCAACCCGAATGAGGCGATGGTGCGTGAACAATACGTTGCGGGCGAGACGTATGAAGCGACACTCGGTGGGGAACGTGTCGGTGCGTATATGTTGGTGCGGCGCAGTGAGACGATGATCGAACTCGTCAACATCGCCGTCAAGCCGGATCGGCAAAACCAGACAATTGGTCAACGTTTGCTCCAAGACGCGATTCGTCGCGCCGAGCAGAGCGGTGCGAGGCAGATGCTCGTCTGTACGGGTAACTCGAGCATCGTCCAGTTGCGCTTTTATCAACAAGCCGGTTTCCGGTTTGAATCAGTCGAGCGGGACTATTTCCCGGACCACGGTTATCCGTCAATCGAAGAGGACGGTCTCGCCTTGCGTGACCGCATCTGTCTGACACGCGACCTATAAGTGTTGGCGCCAGAAGAATAACACCATAAACAAGGCCCGGGCAAATCGCCCGGGCCTTCTGTTATGGACGTCGATTCGAGAGGACCCGACGGCGCAAGTTGATTCCAAAGAATGTGGCGATGCCGCTCAAGGCGAGACTACCGATGATGATGGCGGCACTTCCTTCGGCGACCCCGATTCCGATACCGACGAAACCAGCGACGACCGCGGTCGCGATTAAAACGAACATGAGTTGCATGGAGATTCCCCCTTTTTTCTCTAGTCTTCTTTATTGTAGTCAAAAATGATGCGTTTGGAAACGTTAACAGTTGATAACACTCGACAAAGGTGGTAGGACGTGTGCTATACTCTTAAAGTTGAATAAAAGATGAAACTTTTTTAAATAAGAGAGGACTAACTACATGAATGTAAGAACTAACCTTCGGAACGTAGCCATCATCGCCCACGTTGACCATGGTAAAACAACGCTTGTCGATGAATTATTGAAACAGTCTGGTACTTTCCGGACAAACGAAATGGTCGCAGAACGCGCCATGGACTCGAACGATATCGAACGTGAGCGCGGAATCACAATTCTCGCGAAAAACACGGCAATCGATTATAAAGACACACGCATCAACATCGTTGATACACCGGGTCACGCCGACTTCGGTGGTGAAGTTGAGCGGATCATGCGTATGGTTGACGGCGTTATCCTCGTCGTCGATGCACGTGAAGGCTGTATGCCACAAACGCGTTTCGTATTGAAGAAAGCACTCGACCAAGGTCTCCGTCCAATCGTTGTCGTCAACAAAATTGACAAGCCGATGGTACGCCCACTCGACGTTGTCGATGAAGTTGTCGACTTGTTGATCGACCTTGGAGCAGATGAAGATCAACTTGAATTCCCTGTCGTCTATACGTCTGCAGTCAGCGGTTCAAGTTCGTTCGATCCTGATCCAGAGAAGCAAGAAGATACAATCACGTACGTGCTCGACACGATTCTTGAGAACACACCGGCACCAATCGATAACTCGGATGAGCCGCTTCAGTTCCAAGTCACGATGCTCGACTACGACAACTACCTCGGCCGGATCGGCGTAGGTCGCGTCTTCCGTGGGAAAATCAAAGTCGGCGAATCAGTGTCACTTTGCAAAACAGACGGATCAATCAAACAATTGCGCGTCACTAAATTGTTCGGTTACTTCGGCCTCAAACGTGTTGAAATCGAAGAAGCCAAAGCTGGTGACTTGATCGCCATCGCCGGGATGGAAGACATCAACGTCGGTGAGACGGTCACGCCAGTCGGTCAAGAAGAGCCACTTCCGCTCCTTCGCATCGATGAGCCGACGCTTCAAATGCGTTTCATGACAAACAACTCACCGTTCGCAGGACGCGAAGGCGATTTCGTGACAGCACGTAAAATCGAAGAGCGTTTGATGAAACAACTCGAGACGGACGTTTCACTCCGTGTCGAAAACACAGATTCGCCTGACCAATGGGTCGTATCAGGACGCGGTGAGCTTCACCTCGGGATCTTGATTGAGAACATGCGTCGTGAAGGCTACGAACTTCAAGTGTCGAAACCACAAGTTATCATCCGTGAAGACGAAGATGGTACGAAAATTGAGCCGTTCGAGCGCGTCATCGTTGACGTCCCAGAAGAGTACACGGGTTCAGTCATGGAATCGATCGGTCTCCGTAAAGGGGAACTCGCGAACATGAACACGAACGACAACGGTCAAACACGTATGGAATTCATCGTTCCGTCACGTGGTCTCATCGGCTATCGTAACGAGTTCTTGTCAGCAACACGCGGATACGGGATCTTGAACCACACGTTCGAAGAGTACCGTCCGTTTATCTCTGCTGACATCGGCGGACGCCGCAGTGGTGTCATGGTTTGTATCGAACCTGGTAAGTCGACGGCTTACTCGATCGGTGCCCTTGAAGACCGTGGAACGATCTTCATCGAGCCAGGTGTAGAAGTATACGAGGGAATGATCATCGGTGAATGTAACCGTGACGTCGACCTCGCGATCAACGCTGTCAAAGGCAAACAGTTGACGAACATGCGTGCTTCAGCAAAAGACTCGACACAAGTCTTGAAACGTCCACGCGTCTTCTCACTCGAAGAATCGCTCACGTTCTTGAACGATGACGAGTACTGTGAAATCACACCGGAGTCGATCCGTCTCCGTAAAAAAGTCTTGAACAAGAACGAGCGCGAGAAAGCTGACAAGCGTCGTAAACTTGGTAAAGAATAAGTCGGAAAAAAGGGAGCGCCTAGGCGTTCCCTTTTGTTTTGGATAGTGTAGAATGGTTGTGTAGGAAATGAAGGGGGATTATCAGCTTGAAAGCTTCTCAAACGATGGACATCACACAAATCGATGTGCCGTGGATTGCCTCGCTACTTGGCGTCGGCAGTGATGCGAACGACTTCTCGGTCGGGTTCAACGCGTTAATCATCACGGTCATCTTATTGACGATACTCGTGTTCAAACTAGGTTTTGCCAAACAATTGACGTGGTGGAAGTCACTCGTCGTCTATATGCTGCTCGCCCTTGGTGCAGGCACGATGGCGCTCGTCTTCTTCACATGGCCGATTCCAGAAGTTCTCCTGGTCATGGCTGTCGTCTTGGCGATTTACCGGGGCCGACTCTGGTGGAACCGACGTCAAGGCATCGAATCACACTAAAAAATGGACGTTTCGCCCTCGGGCGAGACGTCCATTTTTGATTACCATCTCCGTTTTTGCCGGAATGATGGATATAGGTGGAATTGGCCGGTCGCGGCACGCTCAGCGGTTCGCGCGGTGATGCGTTCTTGGCACGCTTGGCACATGTACGTTTTAGCAGGTTTATTACGAAGTCGTTTCGCTTCGAACGACCACGAATCAATCGTTTCGATTTTGTCACAAAGAGAGCACTTTACGCGCATGGTCTCACCTTCCTCTTCGTTGATTATAGCATGATTTCAGGAGAGAAAAGCAGGGAAAGAGGTTTGTAAGGGCGAATCCATTTCGTATACCCGTTCGGGAGGAGGGGAGTATATGGCGAGTAAAACCGCGTTCGAACTTTCAACGTCACAACAAGACACGTTAAACGATATGCCATTGACGTTTCTAATCGCATTTGATGAACCGAAACGGTGGCCGACCACCCATGCCATCAGTTGGGTGCAAGCGCCGAATGAAATGACGATTCGCTTTACCTTGACGAAGAATTCGCATTTGATCACGTTGCTCGCAAACGAGCGAACCGCAAGTCTCATTTTTATAGAAGGGGGCCAGGCCTACAGTGTGGCCTTATCACATGTGGCCGAATTCGAGCCGAGTGTGAAGCCGGGATTGCACCTTCGCTTTTTTGAAGGGCACGTCGAGGAAGTCCGTAACGTCTCCTTTTATGGAGCGGAGTATGGGCAACCGGACATCGTCAAGACGTACGATGTCGAAGCAGCAGAAAAGCTGGACCGTGAAGTCAAGGAGAGTTTGAATTCTTGATCACCATCCTATTTTCGAGGGGCGGCAAAGTCTATGAAAAAAACGTATGTGCTCGATACGAACGTACTCTTACACGATCCACTCTCTTTGTTCCAATTCGATGAGCACGATGTCGTCATTCCCGCCATCGTATTAGAAGAGCTTGACGGCAAAAAACGCAATATGGATGAAGTCGGTCGCAACGCCCGTGAGACGGCGCGTGTACTTGACCAACTCCGCACGACCGGTAAACTGCACGACGGGGTACCGCTCGAAAACGGCGGGCACTTGTTCGTCGAGATCGGTCACGAACATACTGTCGATTTCCCGTTCGACGTCATGACGAACGACAACCGCATCTTGACCGTGGCGCTCGGCCTGATGAAACAATACGAGCATGACCGCACCCGTAAAGTCGTGGTCGTCTCGAAAGATATACTCGTCCGCGTCAAAGCGGATGCAATCGGCATCGAAGCCGAAGACTATTTGACCGACCATATCGTCGACACGACAGATCGATATGCTGGCTACCAAGAAATCGAAGTCGATCAAGCCGTCATCGATGAATTTTACAAAGTCCGGCAGCTCCCACTATCCGCTTTGACGAAAAATCAGCTGTATCCGAATTCATTCGTCGTTTTGAAAAGTAACGTCTCGAAAGCGAGCGCGGTCGCGGTCGTCGATGCGCTGCAACCAATCCTTCGTCCGCTCTCCCTAGACGTCGAACACGTCTGGGGCATCCATCCCCGCAACGTCCAACAGCGGATGGCGCTTGACTTGTTGCTTCGGGACGATATCCCATTCGTGACGTTGCTCGGCAAAGCGGGGACCGGGAAGACACTTCTCGCGCTCGCGGCCGGGTTGTCACTCGTTGAAGACGAACGTCGGTTCAACAAGCTCGTCGTCGCCCGCCCGGTCGTCCCGATGGGGAATGATATCGGCTATTTACCCGGGGAGATGGAAGAAAAACTTCGGCCTTGGATGCAACCGATTTACGACAACTTGGAGTTTTTGTTTAACGCCAATTCAAAAGATGAGCTCGGTAACATCTTGGCCGGTATCAAATCGATTCAGCTCGAGGCGCTCACGTATATCCGTGGCCGCAGCATGCCGGATCAGTTCATCATCATCGATGAGGCTCAAAACTTGACGAAACATGAGATTAAGACGATTCTGACTCGGGTCGGAGAAAACTCGAAAATCGTTCTCGTCGGCGACCCGTATCAAATCGACCATCCGTATTTGGATGAATATTCGAACGGTCTCACGTACGCCGTCGAACGGTTCAAAGGACAAAACGTGTTCGGGCACGTCCAACTCATCAAAGGGGAGCGCTCTTCGCTCGCCCGGTTGGCCGCCGATTTACTATAACAAAAAGCGCCGAGCGGCCGCTCGGCGTTTATTTTGTGTTTGGATGGAGTGCGACTTGCACGTTCGATTTTTCGAGCAGGGCGTTCGTCAACATGATCAGGCCGGTTACGATGAATAGGGCGGAGAAGCCGAAATGGGCGACGACTTGGGACCCGAACAACGGTCCGAGCAAGTTACCCATAAACTGGGCTGACTGATTATAGGAGAAGATGCGCCCGGCCGCCCGGCTCGGCGTATGTTGACGGAGGAGCGACTGCACGGACGGCATGAGTGCCGCGGTGGCGAAACCGAGCCCGAACCGTAACACGACGAGTTGCGTCGTCGACGTCACGAACGCCTGCGGAATCAAGAAGGCGCTATAGACGATGAGCGCCCAAAATAAAATGCGTTCGGCACCATATCGATCGGAGAGCCGACCGAGCCGCTGTGCGGAAATGAGGGCGGCCACACCTGGTGCCGAAGCGACGATGCCAGCGATAAAGGCGAGCGACGTCGTGTACGGGTTTAGTTCACGGACGTACAACGTCAACAGAGGACCGACCGACTGCGTCGAGAAGGTGATTAAAAACGTCGTCAAAAATAGACTAAAGATGAGTTGTGGGTGACGAAGTGAGGCGATAATCGATCTCGTCGAATCAAGTCGCTCGCGCGCCACCGGGACAAAGTCCTCTTTCACGAACCCGAGTGTGATGAGAAACGTGATAAACAGGGCACTGCCGGTCAAGAGAAAAACGGGTCGAAGCCCAATCCAGTCGGCGAGGAGTCCTCCGATCAATGGACCGAGGAGTCCGCCGGTGATGCCACCGGTCGACAACGTACCGAGCGCCCAGCCACTTTTCTCTTTTGGCGTTTGTGAAGCGACGAGGGTGATCCCCGCCGATATGAATCCAGATACGGCGCCCATGAGGAGCCGAAGCCCCACGAGTTGATACACGTCTTGCACGAAGCTAATGAGCGTCATCACGATCGCCATGCCGAGGCTCGCACGAATGAGCATTAACTTGCGTCCTTTTTGGTCGGCGAGCCGTCCCCAAAGCGGGGAGACGATGGCGGCCACGAGGAACGTGGCCCCGAAAGCGACGGCTGACCACGTGACAACGTGATCGGGATCCGTGACTCCGAGCTCTTCGATGAACAAGGGGAGGAACGGCAGGACGAGGCTCATCGAGGCCGCCGTCAAAAAACTACCGATCCAGACGATGATTAAATTTTTCTTCCATAAAGGGTACGTAAGCGTCACGACCTTTCAAGCTTGAAGTTTTTCCATAACGTATATGTTACACTTTGTGAACTAAAAAGTCCAAAAAAATGAGAAGGCACAATGGCCTTCTCGATTATGCTTCTGTTCGCACCGCGATGTGATGAACCCCTCGCAAAATGTGCTGATGATGCAAGACGTAGACTGGACCGTCCACGAGCACTTTCCCGTCTTTCGAGAACTGAAGATAGACGGTACGCGCCTCATCGATTGGCAGCGTGAGCACCGTCTCCCCATAAAAGCTGACGTGCGTCGCCGTAGCAATCGGTTCAGCGTTTTGCAGGAACGGGGCGAACGGCATCGCGAACGAGTCGCGCAGCGCCGCATCCTTATCGGCCCGAGTCATCGGTTTGTTGTGGTCGATACGTGTCCCTTGCGTCAAGCCGTCGTCCCATGCCTTCCCCATCTTGGCATAGTATGCGTCATTGTCACTTTCTACCGCGCGGTCGAGGTCTTCGACATTTCGCTTGCGGTCATCAAAAATCCATACGGTCGGGTCGATCGTCAACGCGTGACGAACCGCTCCGTCTAGTGGAAAAATCATTGATACGCCCCCTTTAATCACGATACACTGTACATTATACAGCTCTTTCTCAGAAAAAGGGAAACTGCGAGAAACTCGTAGTGATTCCAGACTGTTCATTGAATTATGATGAAATATAATGTACAGTTGAGTTATGACAAACAGTCTGTCATTGTACGGAGGAGGGGTCGTAGTGGCGACAAATTTGGCTGCAGTCCAACGGGAGCAAGCGCTTCAACTATTAGAGGCCGACGCTGAAAAAATCCGTTGTTTGATTGAAGTGCAGTTAGAAAACCTAAAAATGCCGAAGTGCCCGCTTTATGAAGAGGTGCTTGATACACATATGTTCGGTCTATCACGCCAAATTGATTTTGCGGTCCGTCTTGGACTCATTTCAGACATTGAAGGTAAAGGACTGCTCGATTCATTGGAACAAAAGCTGTCCGCCCTCGCGGAAGCTTCAGATTTATGAACCTTATACTCAAACTGTGCAAGCGGCGCTGTTTGAGTATTTTTTTATAATGGGTCAAGGATTGTTGTACATAAGGAAGTGAAAACATGAAAACTCGGTTTCGGTACTTTGATTTCTCACTGTTCATTGCGGTGCTCATGCTCGTCGGAATCAGCTCGATCATGATTTACAGTGCGAGTGTATGGAATCGCGGGGATTACGCGAACAGCGGTTTGTTCTATCGGCAACTTGTTTATGCCGGACTCGGCATCATCGTCTATTTCATCGCAACGATGTTTCGCTATGAGAACTTTAGAAAACCAAATATTTTGTACGGCCTCTATCTCTTATCGGTCGTTCTGTTGTTCGTCACGTGGGCGATGCCACCGCTCAACGGGGCGCGGGCGTGGCTCATCATTGGTGGGTTTACGATTCAACCAGTCGAGATTGCCAAGTTTGTATTGATTTTATTGCTCGCGAACTATTATCACCAATTGTGGAACAACGAATTGAAAGGGCTGCCAGGCCGACTCGGGCGAGCTGCGGTCATGAAGAAAGGAATCCGGGCCCAAGCCGGTGCCTTCTTCGTGATTCCGGTCATCTACTTCTTTTTGCCGTATGCGATCGCCATCAACGGGCAACCGGATATGGGGGGACTGTTCGTCCTCGGCGCCATCATGTTCCTCATGTGGCTCGCCGTCGGGGCGCCGCTCCGAATCATTATCCCATCTGTCCTCGCCGGCATCGGAGTCGTCTATTTGATGTTCACGACGATTTTCTCGGAAAATCAACGCAGTCGGATCGAAGTCGTCTTCAATCCGTTCATGGACCCTGAAGGCTATGGTCATCAATTACTCATGTCGATCATCTCAATCGTACATGGGGGCTTGACGGGTGTCGGTCTCGGGAACAGTTATCAGAAATACGGGTACCTGCCCGAACCGGAGACGGACTATATCATGTCAATCATTGCCGAGGAACTCGGTTTTGTTGGTGTCGTCGTCGTCCTCGTCTTGCTCTTTTTCATCGCATTTCGAGCCGTCAATATCGCCAATCATAGCGATAGTCACTTCGCGATGTTCGTCTCGTTCGGTATCGCTGCTCAAATCATGGTCCAGACCGGAATCAATATCGGTGCCATGTCCGGCTGGTTCCCAGGTACAGGTGTCACGCTCCCGCTCGTCAGTTACGGCGGGACGTCACTCATCATGACGATGGGAATTCTCGGTGTGCTCAGTAGCATCTCGATGCGAAATCGGCATCGGGAAGCGACGAAGCGAGCGGAAATCCGTGAAAAGTCGGCAGAAAATGTTCAAAGTTCTTCGCTGCATGTTGTAAGGTAAAAAGGATTGAACTACTTAAATGGGGGGATTTATGTTGAAACCAATTAGCAAATTACTTGTAGCCAACCGTGGAGAAATCGCCATTCGTGTCTTTAGGGCCGCCACTGAATTAGGGATGCGCACGGTCGCCGTCTATTCACAAGAAGATAGCGGATCATTGCACCGCTTCAAAGCGGATGAGGCGTATTTGATCGGTCTCGATAAAAAGCCGATTGACGCCTATCTCGACATCGAGGACGTGATCCGGATCGCGAAACAGTCGGGGGCTGACGCGATTCACCCGGGGTACGGTTTCTTATCCGAGAATATCGAGCTCGCACGTCGTTGCCGCGAAGAAGGCATCATCTTCGTCGGTCCGAACGAATCGCATCTTCACGCGTTCGGGGATAAAGTTCGAGCTCGCCAAAGTGCGATCGCAGCCGGTCTGCCGGTCATTCCAGGTTCAAACGGACCGCTCACATCATACGAAGACGCGCTCGACTTTGCGAACGAACACGGGTTCCCACTCATGGTCAAAGCGGCGATGGGCGGAGGTGGACGAGGGATGCGTGTCATCCGCACGGAAGCCGAGATGAAAGATTTGATTGAACGTGCCAAGTCAGAAGCGAAGCAAGCGTTCGGTTCAGACGAAGTGTACATAGAAAAATTAGTGGAACGTCCAAAGCATATCGAGGTTCAGATTCTCGGGGACGATCACGGGAACATCATTCACTTGTTCGAACGCGACTGCTCGGTCCAACGTCGACATCAAAAAGTCGTCGAGGTCGCACCTTGTGTGACATTATCGGAAGCATCACGTCAAGCCATCTGTGACGCGGCCGTAAAACTGATGCGCCATGTCGGCTATATTAACGCCGGGACGGTCGAATTCCTCGTCACGGAAGACGAGTCGTTCTACTTCATCGAGGTCAACCCGCGCATTCAAGTCGAGCACACAATCACAGAGATGGTGACCGGCTTCGATATCGTGCAGACTCAGCTCATGATCGCGCAAGGAGAGTCGCTCCACGGCGACGTCATTCATATGCCGAAACAAGAGGACATCAAATTGCTCGGTTACGCGATCCAGTCCCGCGTCACGTCAGAAGATCCGGGCAACAACTTTATGCCGGACACGGGCAAAATTATGGCGTACCGCTCTCCGGGCGGCTTTGGGGTCCGACTCGATGGGGGCAACGCCTACGTCGGGGCCGAAATCTCGCCGTATTACGACTCACTCCTCGTGAAGCTGTCGACACACGGCATGACGTTCGAGCAAGCGGCTTCGAAAATGGTCCGTAACTTGAACGAGTTCCGGATTCGCGGCATCAAGACGAACATTCCGTTCTTGATTAACGTGATGAAACATCAAAACTTCATCAGCGGTGACTATAACACGTCGTTCATCGACGAGACGCCGGAACTGTTTGTCTTCCCGAAACGGAAAGACCGCGGGACGAAGCTCCTTAACTATATCGGTGACGTCACGGTGAACGGATTCCCGGGTGTCGGATTGAAAGATAAGCCGATCAGCCGATCGGTCCGGATCCCGCAAAACCTTCCGGCTGAAGCCAAACCAGGGACGAAACAGATTTTGACGGAGCTCGGTCCGGACGGCCTCGCCGATTGGATCAAGCGCCAGCCTGAACTGTTGTTGACGGATACGACGATGCGCGACGCGCACCAGTCTCTGCTCGCAACACGGGTGCGGACGCAAGACATCATCAATATCGCCGAACCGACGAGCAAGCTCATGCCAGAGTTGTTCTCGGTCGAGGCGTGGGGCGGGGCTACGTTCGACGTTGCCTATCGCTTCCTCTCGGAAGACCCATGGGTTCGTCTCATGCGTCTTCGTGAGAAAATGCCGAACGTGTTGATTCAAATGTTGCTTCGCGGCGCCAACGCCGTCGGTTATAAAAACTATGCCGACAACGTCATCGAGCAGTTCGTCCATGAGGCGGCCTATGCCGGCGTCGACGTGTTCCGAATCTTCGACAGCTTGAACAACCTCGAGTCAATCCAACTTGCGATTGACGCGACGTTACCGACCGGAAAAGTTGCCGAGGCAGCGGTTTGTTATACGGGTGACCTATACGATGGCAGCCGTCCGAAATATCACTTGCCGTATTACGTTGACTTGGCGAAGAAACTCGAAGCGAGCGGGGCCCACATCCTTGCCATCAAAGATATGGCCGGTCTGCTCAAACCGGAATCGGCGTACGCGCTCGTCTCGGCCTTGAAAGATGCCGTCGACTTGCCGATTCACTTGCATACGCACGACGCTTCCGGCAACGGGATCTTCACGTATGCGCGGGCGACAGATGCGGGCGTCGACATCGTCGACGTCGCTGCGAGCTCGATGTCGGGTATGACATCACAACCTTCAGGCGGCAGCTTGATTTACGCGCTTGACCATCACAAGCGTCAACCGAAAATCGATGCGAAACATTACGAAGTCATCAGCGACTACTGGCAAGACGTGCGTCATAACTATGAGCCGTTCGAAAGTGACATGCGCGCTTCGAACCCGTCGGTATATGAGCACGAGATGCCAGGTGGACAGTATTCGAACTTGCAACAACAAGCGAAGGCGGTCGGTTTAGGCGACCGTTGGAGCGAAGTAAAGGCGATGTACGCCCGTGTCAACATGTTGTTCGGCGATATCGTCAAAGTAACACCATCTTCGAAAGTCGTCGGAGACATGGCGCTGTTCATGGTCCAACACAACTTGAGCGAACAAGATGTCGTTGAACGTGGTTACCAACTTGACTTCCCAGATTCGGTCGTCGAGATGATGCGCGGGGAGCTCGGCACGCCTCCTGGAGGATTCCCGACTGACGTGCAGCAAGCCATCTTGAAAGGTGACAAGCCGCTCGACGTACGTCCGGGTAAACTGATCGAACCGTACGACTTCAAGGCGGCACAGACGAAGTTGTTCGAGAAACTCGATCGTCCGGTGACGGACTTTGAACTACTCTCGAACGCGTTGTATCCGAAAGTGTTCGAGGACTACATCACGCATTCGACGACGTACGGTGATGTGTCGGTGCTCGACACGTTGACGTTCTTCTACGGATTGAACGTCGGAGAGACGATTCAAGTCGAAATCGAGACCGGGAAGACGCTCATCATCAAACTCGTTCAAATCAGTGCGGCGAACGAGGACGGCATCCGTCTCGTCTCTTACGAGATGAACGGGGTACCGCGCGAAATCGAAATCAAGGACGTGAACGTGAAGTCGGCGACGACGAGCCGTCCGAAAGTCGATCGGTCGAACCCGAAACAAGTCGGTGCTTCGATGCCAGGTTCGGTATTGAAAGTGCTCGTCGAACCGGGTAGCCGTGTCCACCGCGGGGAACAGCTCCTCGTCACAGAAGCGATGAAGATGGAGACGACGGTCCAAGCCGCTCAAGACGGTGAAGTCAAAGCGGTCCATATTAAAGAAGGCGACACAATCCAAAGTGACGACTTATTGATTGAATTTGTATAATGTAAAGAAGCATAGCGCGGCTATGCTTCTTTTTTAGATAGGAGTGGGAGAGATGAGACGAGTCTGTTGGTTTCGATCAGATTTTCGATTGACTGATCATCATATGTTACACCGGGTATTGAAAGATGCAGATTCAAGTGATGACGTGGAATTTGTCTTTTGGCTCAATCCCAAGTATTGCGAGCCGTTCGAGACGCGGCACGATTACTTTTTCGCGACGATGCGACAATTCATGGATGAACTCAAGGAGAACGGACTTGGTCTGCGTGTGCTCGTTGCCGACACGGCTGAACAGTTTGTCGAATCACTCGGTGAGCTCGACGCCTTATATTTCAACGCCGAGTATGTCGAACCGTTCAAGCAGCGCGACGATGCCGTCATCGAGGCGCTCGGGCAAGACGTCAAAGTCATCCGTTTGCTCGATCGGCATTTGTTCGCCCCGAACGCGTTCACGAAAAAAGATGGCGATCCGTACAAAGTCTACACACCGTTCAAAAAAGCGGCCTATGCTGAGGCCCCGCCCGCACCGTATGAAGTCGATATCGAGATGCTGAAGCAGCTCGTCACGACCGACAATGTCGTACCGATTGAATTGCAGCATCAGTTCGACCGGTGCGAGCGTTCGTGGAAAGCGCTCGGCGAAGCGGCCGCGAAACGACGCTTGCATGACTTCGTCAACAATCGGGTCGACGCATACGATGTGGACCGGGACATCCCAGCCATCGCCGGCACGAGCCGGCTCTCGCCGTATCTCCGGACCGGGGTGTTGTCAATCCGCACCGTGGCGGAAGCGGTGCGATCGGCACCGAAGTCGAGCGGGCGGGACACGTATTATGATGAGCTGTTATGGCGTGAGTTTTACTATATGATCATGGTTCAATTCCCAGGGTTGAAAGACCGTCCGTTCAACGACAAGTATAAGCATTTGGATTGGGAAAACGATGAGGAGAACTTCAAAGCGTGGTGTGATGGGAAGACGGGGTACCCAATCGTCGATGCGGCGATGCGGCAACTGAACGAGACGGGCTGGATGCATAACCGGCTTCGCATGATCGTCGCCTCGTTCTTGTCGAAGCATCTGATGATTGACTGGCGGAAAGGGGAGCGCTATTTCGAGCAGAAGCTGATCGACTATGAGGCGGCCTCGAATATTGGGGGCTGGCAATGGGCCGCCTCGGTCGGCACAGATGCGGTGCCGTACTTCCGCATCTTCAATCCGACGACGCAGTCCGAGAAGTTTGATCGGGACGGGACGTTCATCCGGAAGTATGTACCTGAACTCGCCGATCTCGATAAGAAGGCGATTCATTTCCCTGGCCTTGCCGAGCGTGACGGATATGTGGACCCAATCGTTGACCACAAGGAAGCTCGGGCCCGAGCGCTCGAGCGATTCAAGCAAGCCCAATAACACCATACACAAAAAAGGAGCGATACGTGTCGCTCCTTTTCATGTGCTTGATTAGACTGATTTCTGTCGAACGGCATCGATCGACCGTTTTTGGCTCCGATATGCGTGATACGCCAAATACGAGATAATCCCGAAATAGCACGTGATCAAGAATGCATGGAGGAGCGGGACGTACGTGGCATGTCCCCCGAGGACGATCCACGCCCCCGTGCCGACTTGGAGCAAGATGAAGAACAGTGAGGCCCACATGCCCTTCTCGACGAGCCGATTCGTCTCCCGACGTGCCAAATACAATACGTACAGTGTATAGAAGACGAGCAGTCCCGCCATGATGCGGTGCCCCATCTGGACGTACGATTCGAACGTCCACACATTCTGGTCACAAATCGGCCAGCCGACGCACGCATACGTCGCGCCGAGGTGACGGACATAAGCCCCCGTGTAGACGACAACCATCGTATAAATCGTCAACCCGTAAAGATGAATCTTCAATCGTTCGGAGACGGCCCGATGTACGCGTTCCCCTTCGAACAAGAGAATTGTCAAGATGAGCAGCGATGCGAACGAGACGAGCGAGATGCCGAAGTGAAGCGCGAGAATCGCGTCCGACTGTTGCCAGATGACAGCCCCGGCACCGATGATGGACTGGATGAGCATAAAAATGAACGCGAGGAACGCGAACACTTTGACGTCATAGCGATTTTTGACGACCGCGAACGTCCAAACTGTCAATGCGATGATCAGAAGTCCTTCGACGCCAGAGACGACACGGTGACTGTACTCAATCATCGTCTCGACGCTCGGATTCGTCGGAATCAGTTTCCCGTGACAGAGCGGCCAATCTGTACCGCACCCGTCGCCGGAGTCGGTCTTCGTCACGGTTCCACCCATGATGAGAACGAGCATCATCCCGAGCGTGACGAGTGCTGAAAATAGTGCGAGTTTTTTATGCATTCGTTTCCACCTGCTTTTGAGAAAATCACTAGAATTGTGCCTTGTCAGTTTATATTTTTTTCGCCATACTTATTATACGGCTTTATGTCGTAAAAACGAAACGGAAAAGCTTGCAATCGCTATCAAAATCGTTATTCTAGTATTAGCGTAGCGTTTTTACTGTGACAATTATCACACGTCTGTCACAAAAAACTAGCTATTTTACAAGCATAAACGACGTATTCTTTTTGAAAATATGGTATCTTTGTTATGAGTTAAGTGAACTTTGTTCATATTGTGTTTTTTCTGTGAAAAGAATACGAGGATTTCGTGATTAGTAGGGGGGTCAGTATGACAAAAGTCAACCCAGGGACAATGGCAGAAGTAGAATATACAGAATCCGCCTCGTTCCGCGACTATGTTGCTCTGGCAAAAATGGGAATCGTCCGCGCCAATCTGTTATTGGTGTTCGCCGGTTTCTTTGTAGCAGCAACATATCAGAGTGATACGCCAGTACTTTATTTGTTTGAAGTTTGGCCGCAACTCTTATTAACGATGTTAGGAAGCGCGCTCGTCATCTCCGGGAGTTGTTACCTAAACAACTTCGTGGACCGTGATATCGATTATTTGATGGGACGTACAGACAATCGACCGAGTGTCACCGGTAAAATTTCGGGAGAACGGATTTTGCTCCTTGGATTAACGCAACTTGCGGTCGGGACATTGCTCTTATTGATCGTGTCGTACGTGGCAGCAGTCTTCGGTTTAATCGGGGCATTTTTTTATGTCGTCATTTATACGATGTGGCTGAAACGGACGCACACGTTGAACACGGTCGTCGGCAGCATCTCCGGAGCGGTACCGCCGCTCATCGGTTGGGCAGCCATCGATCCCGCGCTTCATATTGACGCGTGGCTCATGTTCCTCGTCATGTTCTTATGGCAACCGCCACACTTCCTCGCGCTCGCCATGCGGCGTGTCGAGGAGTATCGAGCGGCCGGCATTCCGATGCTACCGGTCGTCAACGGCTTTGCGATCACCAAGCGCCAAATCATTTGGTGGATCGCGACACTCATTCCAGCGTCGCTCTTGTTCATGCATTACGGTCCGGAATATTTAATTGTCGCGCTTGTGCTTGGGGGCTACTGGTTATATCTCGGCTTGAAAGGTTTCAAAGCCGAAGATGAGATCAAGTGGGCAAACAAAATGTTCTTTTATTCATTGATTTATTTAGTCGTGTGGATTGTCACGCTGGTATTGACGGCACTTTGATAGTCGCACTCACTATATAGAAACCATTACACATCATTTTGGGAGAAAGTGGGGATTGTTGTGAAATCATTTAAGAAGCTTCTGTTTGGCATCGTCCCGATGATGATGTTCGCACTACTGTTATCAGGGTGCGGCGTAGAGGGATTGTCTGCATTGAAGCCGATGGGAGAGGGAGCTGAGATTCAGCTTCGCATCATTCTCATCAGTTTGGCAATCATGCTCTTTGTACTTGTCATCGTAACGATTATTTACGTGTACGTGCTCATGAAATTCCGTCGGAAAGATGAATCGATTCCGAAGCAAGTCGAAGGAAGTAGCACGCTCGAGATGATTTGGACAGTCGTTCCGATTATCTTGCTCATCATTCTCGCTGTTCCGACGATCACGACGACAGTCGAGCTCGCGAAAGCGAAAGAAGCGAAAAAAGAAGAAGAAATCAATGTCACGGCCAACTTGTACTGGTGGGAATTTGAATATCCGAACGCAGGCGTGGTCACGGGTCAAGAACTCGTCATCCCGGTCGGTAAGCGTGTCGGTATCAACTTGACATCGAAAGACGTTATTCACTCGTTCTGGGTACCGGCCTTGTCAGGTAAGACGGATACGAACCCAGGCCTCGATAACGAAATGTGGTTGCATGCAAATGAACCAGGTACGTTCTACGGGAAATGTGCCGAGCTTTGCGGACCTTCACACGCACTCATGGACTTCAAAGTCATCGCGCTCGAGCAAGAAGATTACGACCAATGGCTCGAAGACATGAAAGCACAGCAAGACGCGAACGCAGAAAACCTCGTTGCAGATAACGAAAACTTGACGACAGGTGAGGCCGTGTACGTCGAGAGCTGCTTGAGCTGTCACGGTGGCGGGAAAGTCGCGCCGAGCTTGACAAACTTTGGTGATCGCGAATGGTTGGCGGGTTACCTCGAAAACAACGAAGAGAAGTTGAAAAAATGGATTCGCGACCCACAAGAATTGAAACAAGGCGCGCTCATGCCTGGCTTCGGTGAAGGCCAAATCAGTGATGAAGAGTTAGATGCACTCGTTGACTTCTTGTACGATCAGAAGATTGACTAACGGGAAAAGGGGGATTTCACGTGGCACAGACCACTGCTATGCAGCAACCGCGTAAATACAATGGCATCATGGATTGGGTTACGACGGTTGACCACAAAAAAATCGGTATTTTGTATTTGTTCTCAGGAATCTTCTTCCTCCTTCTCGGTGGAATTGAAGCTTTACTTATTCGGTGGCAGCTCGTTCGTCCGTTGAACGACTTCGTCAGCGGCGAAACGTTCAACCAATTGATCACGATGCACGGGACGACGATGATCTTCCTGGCGGCCATGCCGATGCTATTCGGATTTATGAACGCCGTCGTGCCGCTACAAATCGGGGCACGCGACGTCGCGTTCCCGTTCATTAACTCACTTGGTTTCTGGTTGTTCTTCTTCGGTGGTGTCATGCTGAACCTTAGCTGGTTCTTCGGCGCTGCACCGAACGCAGGGTGGACGGCTTACGCGCCGCTCTCGACACAACCGGATGCGTCAGGGGTCGACTTCTACGCCCTTGGCCTTCAAATTTCAGGTTTCGGTTCACTCATGGCCGGGATTAACTTCCTCGTCACGATTTTGAACATGCGTGCACCAGGCATGAAACTCATGCGGATGCCGCTCTTCACTTGGACGACGTTCGTCGCTTCGGCGTTAATCGTCTTCGCGTTCCCGCCGCTCACAGTCGGCTTGTTCATGTTGATGTTCGAGCGCTTGTTCGGTGCCGTCTACTTCGACCCAGCAATGGGTGGTAACGTCGTCATCTGGGAACATCTCTTCTGGATCTTCGGACACCCGGAAGTATATATTTTGATCCTCCCTGCGTTCGGTATTTTCTCGGAAATCATTCCGACATTTGCTCGTAAACGCCTGTTCGGTTACACAACGATGGTCTTCGCAACGATGCTCATCGGTTTCCTTGGATTCATGGTTTGGGTCCACCACATGTTCACGGTCGGTCTCGGACCGGTCGCCAACTCGATCTTCGCTGTCGCGACAATGGCTATCGCCGTACCGACAGGGGTCAAGATCTTCAACTGGTTGTTCACGCTATGGGGCGGACAAATCAAGTTCAACGTCGCGATGCTCTACTCGGTCGCATTCATTCCATCGTTCCTCGTCGGGGGGATGACAGGGGTCATGCTTTCGGTCGCACCGGCCGATTATCAGTATCACGATAGTTACTTCGTCGTCGCTCACTTCCACTACGTTATCGTAGGTGGTGTCGTCTACGGTCTATTCGCAGGACTTTACTACTGGTTCCCGCTTATGTTCGGCAAAGCACTCTCTGAGAAGCTTGGCTACTGGCAGTTCTGGTTGTTCTTCATCGGGTTCCACTTGACGTTCTTCCCGCAACACTTCCTCGGATTGTTCGGGATGCCACGCCGCGTCTTCACATACCTTCCGAACCAAGGGTTTGAGTCGATGAACTTGCTGTCGACGGTCGGTGCCTTCTTCATGGGTGTGTCGACAATTATCTTGCTGATCGCCGTTGTCAAGGCGTTCTTGTCGAAACAAGTTGTCAAACCTGACCATTGGGAAGATGGACGTACACTCGAGTGGACGCTTCCTGTACCGACACCAGAGTACAACTTTGCACAAACACCACTCGTCAAAGGTCTCGATACGTTCTGGCTCGAGAAAATGGCGGGCAACAAACGGGTTTCTGTTGCTGAACCAGTAGCAGACATCCACATGCCGAACAATTCGCTCATCCCGTTCTTCATGTCACTCGGTTTATTCATCGCCGGACTTGGGGCAATCTTCCAAATGGATAACGCGGTTGTCGGTTGGTCACTCATCGTAATTGGATTGCTCATCACGTTCGTATCGATGTTCCTCCGTTCATGGATTGATGACCACGGCTTCTACATTCCAAAATCACAGATTGAAGCGGATTTGAAAGCGATTCGTGAGAAAGGAGACCAATAAATGGCACATGCAGTCGAAAAACACCCGGTGACCGGAATTCCGGCCAACCCAGAGAAAGCTACGCTGGAAGGGAAAAATAAATATGTGGCCTTCTGGTTCTTCCTCGGTGGAGAGACGGTTCTCTTCGCCTCGCTGTTCGGAACGTATGTCGGTCTACTGAACTCTGGTGCGCCAGAGGAACTTCGTTCGTACAACATTTTTGAGATGGGGCTCGTCTTCTTGATGACGATGCTCCTCCTCACAAGTTCGCTCACAAGTGTTCTCGCTATGATGAACATGAAAGCGAACAATCCAGGCCGTATGAAGTTTTGGTTGATCGTCACGCTTCTCCTTGGGGCTGGATTCCTCGGAGCAGAGATTTATGAGTTCATCCACTACTATCACATCGGTCACACGTTCACATCGAGCGCGTTCGGATCGGCGTTCTACACGCTCGTCGGATTCCACGGTGCACACGTCACGTTCGGTCTCCTTTGGATCACGACGTTGTTGATTCGTAACTGGAACCGTCCAATCGATGTGTACAACGCACCAAAGTTTTACGTGTCGAGCCTATACTGGCACTTTATCGACGTCGTATGGGTTTTCATCTTCTCAATCGTCTACCTCTTAGGGATGGTGAGCTAATATGGAAAAACAACCAATGAACGAATCGCATAAGCAGTTAGAGCTCGAAGTAAAAGCCGAGTCACGACGCGAGTATCAACTTCAATTGATCAGCTTCGCGATGATGATTTTGCTCACATTCGTCGCGTTCGGCGCTGTATACGCTGAACTCATGCCAGTGTGGGCGGCAGGTGGTTTCTTGATCATCCTCGCCATCATCCAAGTGTTCTTGCAACTGTATATCTTCATGCATATGAACAACCGTGGCAACACGTGGATCGTCGGAATGATGTGGCTCGGCATCTTTGTCGCCATCATTACAGTCGCTGCGCTTCGCTTGCTCATTTGGTAAATGTGACAAAGGATTGAACATCTGTGGAAACATAGATGATTCAGTCCTTTTTGCTTTACTTCAAAAATGAAGGAATAGTAATCTTGAAGTGAACGGTTTCATCGGTTTGGGAGAGAAAGAAAAGGGGTGAAGGGATGCTCTGGAACACATCAGAGCTACTCAAACAGTTCGATTGGATGACACTTTGGAGTCCATGGTTCGGATTGTTGATGGTAGGGTTGTACGTCCTCTATGCAGTCGTCACAGAGAACATGGCGAAGCGAGGGTACGAGTCGACCACATTGCTGCAAAAGTTCAGCATGTTATCCGCTATTTTATTGTATTACATCGGCTTCGGAAGTCCGGTCGATGTGCTCGCACATATCATCTTCTCGGTGCATATGCTCCAGATGGTGCTCGTCTATGTGCTCGCACCGGCGCTCGTCGTGTACGGGATGCCGTATTGGGTGTTTGAAAAGTTATTTAGCTATAAGGTGATTGGACCGACGCTCAAGTTCATGACAAAACCTTTGATCGCACTCGTTTTGTTCAATGCATTATTCACGTTCTATCATATGCCATTTATTTTTGACTACGTGTTGACGAACTATGGGGTGCATCGCATCTTTCACGGCGCTCTCGTCGTTTTCAGTTTGACGATGTGGTATCCGGTCATCGCGCCGTTCCTCTCGGAAGAAGAGGAAGGCATGTCGGATTTGAAGCGAATGGTGTATATCATCGCGAACGGGGTATTGTTGACACCGGCATGTGCGTTTATCATCTTCAGCCAAGGTATTTTGTATGATGCCTACACGGATGCCGAAACGTTCGCGACCGTGCTCGGTTACTGTATGCCGAACGGGGACGTATCCGGCCTTGATTTAAATGCGCTCATGGGTGCGACGAACAGTGCCCTAGAAGACCAACGCTTCGGTGGGGTGTTGATGAAGCTCGGTCAAGAAATCGTCTACGGTTTCTTCTTCGGATGGACGTTCTTCGGCTGGGTGCGCCGGACGAAATCGCTTGCGATTGACGAAGGTATGTCATTCACACCGAATGAACCAAAAGAGAAAAAATGAACTAAGTCAAAGGGGAAACTACGATGAACTATCTTGCCTTGATCAGTGTGACATTCATTGTCATTAGTGCTATTTTAGTCGCAATCGGATGGACGATCATCGCGCGTGATCGCCGCAACGTCGACAAACACAAAAAAGTCATGACGGCTGCGGCAATCGCCGCGACAACATTCTTCATTCTTTATGTCTCGCGTACAATCTTTGTTGGAAATACCGCCTTTGGAGGCCCTGATTCAGTGAAGCCCTACTATTTGGCGTTCATGATCTTCCATATTTTGCTCGCGACGACAGGTGGGGTTCTCGGCTTGATCACGCTTTATCTCGGCTATAAAAATAAAGTCGAGAAACACCGGAAAATCGGACCGAAAGCCTCGGTCGTCTGGTTCTTCACAGCGATCACAGGTGTGACGGTATACGTCCTTCTTTATGTCGCCTATGACCCGGGTGAGACGACGAACGTCTTCCGTGCCATTATCGGTGGGTGAATCGAGAGAGGGGGATGAGGATGAAACGGAATAGCTATATGACGGTCGGCTTGACGGTCGCCATTTTGGTGGCAATCGGCGTGGCCTCGTACTTCTTATTTTTTAAAGAAGAGGACTTGCCCGTCATCCAAGAGCCGACCCCGTTCACGTTGACGAACGCGCTCGACGGTCAGTCGTACAACTCGGACAACGGCAAAGTTAAAATCGTCACGTTCTTCTATACGAACTGTCCGGACATCTGCCCGCTCACGTTACGTGACTTCATGAAGCTCGAGCAAGAATTGAAAGCGAACGACCTGTACGGGACGGATGTCGAGCTCGTCGCTATCACGGTCGACCCTGACGTCGATACGGTGCCGGTCCTCGAGAATTACGGAGAGGCGTTCCAAGCCGAACCGACGGGCTGGAAGATGTTGACCGGTGACCAGGCCGATATCGACCGTATCACGCGTCAGCTTCAGTTCTATTATTCGAAAGCGAACAGCGGACTCGTCACGCATGCGACAACGATGTATATCATCGATCGTGACCATGATGTTCGAGCGGTCGCCCAAATGGCGACGGCAGGAGAAAAACCTGTCGATATCGAAACCATTATGGAAGACGTGTTAGTACTCGCGGCAGAAAAGGAGTGAAGAAGATGAATGATACGATGGCTGTCATCGGAAATGATTATTCCTACGGCGATGTGACGATTGCCGAACGGGCGATCGAGGACTTGATCGCCTGCAGCGCAATCGAGTTCGGATTGCGTGAAGTGAAAGTCGTGTCGCTTTCGAAAGAGCGATACGATTATCAAATCATCGCACCTGTCTCGCTCGTCGAGGCTGAACGGCTATATCGGTACGTGCGCGATCAGTTCGACTTGTTGCTCGGACAAGTCGATGTGACGCTCAACGTCATCGGAGTATAAAAAATGGAGAACCCGGCTCGGGTTCTCCATTTTTTTGAGCAGGCAAAAGTAAAACCCCTTCGCTTAAGCAAGGGGTTTTACTTCGAGTGTCTCAGCGAGTGCGGCTAGACGACGCTCGCAATCACGGACGATTTCTTCTGGGAACTCTTCGTCGTACTCGACGCCGTGCGGGTAGTAATGTTTTCCGAGAATCGGTGTCAACATTTTGACGACCGCGTGACGGTCCTCGATTTGGCCTTCAATCGCATATACCGGTAAGCGTAGATAGAACGTCTCGCCTGTCGATTGTTTCTCGTACTTCATGTCATACGTTGCACGCTCATAGTCCCAAGCGCCTTCACGGATGAAATGATGATGATCCATGATCGTCTCGAGCAAACCGAAGCGGATCTCTTTTCCCTCGATGTGGAACTGCTCAAATTTCATCATAATCCCCCTTTTCCCTAATAAACCTCATATGTCATCATATCATATTCGAAAACGTTCTTGGAATAACGTGTGTTCAAATTGTGAAAAAAAGATGAACGCTTCAAGCGCGGTTGTCGAGGTAATGGGCGATTTTCTCGGACAGCTTCACGCCGAGTGGCATGAGACCCTCTGAACCGAAGAAGACGTTGAACTCTAAAATGTAAAATTCACCGTCCGCGACGATGACGTCGAAGGCAGCGTGATTGATGTGAAGTGTCTTCGCGATGTCGAGCACTTCCGCGACGACGTCTTCCGGGATATCCTCATATGAGAAGTGGGCGCCTTGGGCGACATTGTTCAAGAACGCCTCGCTGACGCGCCAGTACGAGCCGACGACTTCTTCACCGATGACGATGATGCGCAAGTCACGGTCGTTCGGGATGAACTGTTGGACGTAGAACGTCTCGTGCTTGTCGACGTACTCGAGCCAGTCTTGGTCATTTTTAATGAGCCAAACACCTTGCCCCATCGATGATTTTGCTGTCTTGGCGACGAACGGATATTCAAACTCCTCGAGGACGCGCTCAATCGTGTATGGGTTCTTGCCGTAGATGAGCGTCTTCGGGATACGGTGCGGGAACGTCGCCTTGAAGGCGCGTGTCATCTCGATTTTGTCGTGCCCGAGGTGATAGGTGGCCGGTGATGGGAAAATCGGTTTGTTCAGGCCGTAGATGATCGAGTTGATCATCCAGTATTCGGGAAACAAGACGAGTTCGGCCTCCCGGACTTTGTCGAGTTGGTCGTAATAATATTCGGGTTTCGCGTAGTCGGTCTTGATGCCGGCCGAACGAATCATATTGAATGAGACTTTTTTCATAGTGAGGTGCAGATGTGCACCTGTTCACTTCCTTTCTAGTTGGACGCTTGACAGTCACGTTCAATTATAAAGCCGATTGCTTACAGAGGGAATCAAATGTGTTAAAATCATGGCAGAAAGGGTGAAAGCCATGATTATTACTGAACAGACGATCGCCCTGCTCGATCAAACGGAATCGTTAGCCGATTTGATTGAAGCGAGCGAGTCGTTCCAAACATATATCGCCACGAAACAAGCACGCGCCCAGTCAGAAGAAGCGCGCCTCGTGGAACGTGAGTTCTTGCGGATGAAAGAAGATTACGAGTACGTACAACGGTTCGGGAAGCACCATCCGGACCACGATCGCATTAAAAAAGAGATGCACCTCGTCAAACGTCGTCTCGATGTCCAACCAGAAGTGGCCGCGTTTAAAAAAGCAGAACGCAGTTTGGATAAATTGCTCGGGGAAGTGAGTGAGCTCTTGGCCTTCTCGGTTTCTCCGAAAATCAAAGTCCCGACCGGAAACCCGTTCTTCGACGAAGGTGGTTGTTCAGGTGGAGGAAGCTGTGGAGGAGGAGGCGGAAGCTGTGGATGTGCCATCTGAGTCGTTTGAGTTGAATGGTCGAATCGGATTCGTCGTCTACGTCCAATCGCTGAAACAAGTGAAGGCGTTGCGTCGCTATGCGAACTTGTATTACGTATCGAAACGTGAGAAGTACGCCTTCCTCTATACAGACCTCGATGGACATGAGGCAATCCTTGAACAAGTGAGCGCCTTGCCATTCGTCGATGCGGTCGTCCGCAGTGAACGACCTTTCGTCGCCGAGACGTACGAACCGAAGCAGAAATAACACAAAAGATGAAGGCGGTACCGCCTTCATCTTTTGTGGTGAAGGAGAACGGATATGCGAGTCATTTCAGGAGAACGGAAAGGGACACGGCTAAGAGCGGTCCCGGGGTCGGCGACGCGTCCGACGACAGATAAAGTAAAAGAATCGTTATTCAACATCATCGGGCCTTACTTCGCGGGTGGTGATGCGCTTGACCTATACGCCGGTAGCGGTGGGCTAGGGATCGAGGCGTTGTCGCGTGGGTGTGACCATGCGGTATTCGTCGACAAGCAACGGAAGGCGATCCAGACGGTCATGGACAATTTGAAGACGACACGTTACGAGTCGAAAGCGACGGTATTGCAACAAGACGCCCGATCGGTCCTCGACCAACTCGTCTTAAAAGGACAGCCGTTTAAATTGATTTTTATGGATCCGCCGTATCATGCGGAAGAACATGTGCCGTTTTTACACATCATAGAGTCGAACCGACTATTGACGGACAACGGGGTCGTCGTCTGCGAACATGGCAGCGATGTGACGTTACCGGATCAGGTCGGGCAGTTGGAAAAAATCAAGGTGCAGCGCTACTCGGACGTGATCACGATCAGCTTCTACGAGTATGCGGCGACCGAGGAGTGAGAACATGTCAAAACGTATCGCGATTTGCCCGGGGAGCTTTGACCCGATTACGAACGGCCATTTAGATATCATCGAGCGGGCGGCAGCCATCTTCGACGAAGTCATCGTCGCCGTGCTCGAAAATTCGAGTAAGGCACCATTGTTTAATGTAGAAGAGCGACTGTCGCTCATCCGTGATGTGACGACGCATTTACCGAACGTCACCGCCGACGCGTTCGGCGGATTACTCGTCGAATATGCGGCCAAACGTGAGGCGGCAACCATTGTCCGTGGTTTACGGGCCGTCTCTGATTTTGAATATGAACTTCAAATCGCATCGATTAATAAAAAGTTGAATGAAAACGTGGAGACGCTCTTTATGATGACGAACAGTCAATATTCGTTTCTTAGCTCCTCGATCGTAAAAGAAGTCGCCAAATACGGGGCGTCGGTCGCCGAGCTTGTCCCGGAACAAGTCGAGCACGCCTTGCGACAAAAGTATAAAGTGAGTCAGGGGCAATGAAGTCGCTCAAAATCGGCTTCGGTCTGCTTGTGGCCATCTTGATTTTCTTGTTTGTGCCGCTTCCGTATTACATTACCTACCCGGGAGAGGCGACGACAATCGAGAAGTTCATGACGGTCGAGGGTGGGGAGAAAGAACCGGGTGAACTGAAGATGGTGACCATCTCGCAACGGCGGGCGACACCGCTTTGGCTCGTCGGCAGTTGGTTCACACCATTCACGGAGGCGAGTCCGGCCAGCCGCTATTTATATGATGGGGAAAGCGAAACGGATTACGAACGCAGACAAGAGCTGTTGATGTCGTCGTCGCAACAGGCGGCGATTCAATACGCCTACGAGTTGGCAGATGCCGACGTGTCGGTGACATTCGACGGAATGTACGTCTCCGCCCCAATTACCGGTTCGCTTGCGGCGAACGTCTTGAAACCGGGCGACGTCATCACCGCGCTCGATGGTCAGTCGTTCGCGTCGCGTCTCGACTTCATGGAGCGCGTCACATCGTTTGAAGCGGGCGACGAAGTGTCCGTCACGCTCGAACGGGACGGGCGCGAGCGAGAGGTCGACACGCTGATTCAACCGCTTGACCGGAGCGGGGACCGGGTCGGACTCGGGATTTATGAGCCGCTTCCAGTCCAGGACGTGCGTACGGACCCGGACGTCTCGTTCGAGCTGACAAACGTCGGGGGACCATCGGCCGGCCTCATGTTCACGCTCGAAATTTTTGATCAGTTGACTCCGGGCGATTTGACGGGTGGAGCTGTCATTGCCGGAACGGGAACGGTCGATGAGATGGGGAACGTCGGACCGATCGGTGGGGCGTGGCAAAAAATCGTCGCCGCAGACGAGGCCGGGGCATCGGTATTCTTCGTACCAGCCGGTTCGAACTACGACGAAGCGATGGAGTCACTCGACCGACTCGACAGTGACATTGAAGTTGTTCCGGTCAAGACGGTCGAGGAAGCCATCGATTATTTAAAGTCGATGAATTGAGGGGTTTGCCTATGTTCGACGAGTGACCGATTTCCGAGAGGAAGGCGATACGCCTCGGTCACTCGAGCCTCGAACGAAAGATCGGGATGGTACTTGCTCATGAGCGGTACGTCTTTTTTTATGTTTTTCAAGACGGTGCGCCCGACCGTGTTGAACGCGAGCGGGCGGACGTAAGGAACCTCATCGAACCGCTCCGGTAACTCGTCACGTCGCCAATGGATGAGGACGGAGACGAGAGCGCGTTGGACGGCTGTCCGGGTGTAGCGTCTCGTCAACAGTCGGGCGAGCGCCTGTTCGAACGTCGGTTCGAGCCCGGCGTGAATCAAGCGCGGCGATAGTGAACTGTCGATGCCGACGAGTTGTTCGAGGACCTCTTTTGGGGTCGTCCGCAACTTGTATTGCAAGACGGGCCAATAAAGTGACCAGTGTGCCATCGACACGTCCTGAAACAGCGCTCTCGTGGCGTCAGGGACGGACCGGACCATGCCTGTCTCCAAGTAGTGGGCCCGCACGCCTGTGGCCGACATGACGTCTGAGACGCTCGGGTCGTGATAGCCCGCACCGAGGCGACGAATCGTATGGAGTTCGATCGTCTTCGCCGCTTTCGCATAGTGATAGGCGAGGATATTGTTTGGGAGTGTCAAATCAAAATCGGGATAGAGCGCACCGAATGCCTCACTCGATGCCTTGGCCGATGAACGTCCATTGTCTAACGCGATTTTTAACGCCGTCTGATAGGCCGGTGTCGCTTCGATATTGGCCGCCGCGGCCTGGGTCACTGCGCTGATGTCGCCGCTCTCGCTTCCGAATGAGAGCGTTTGGCACTGCATACGTTCGGCGATGGCGACCGCCGCGCTCGCGAATCGGTCGGCACGTTGGACCCCGTAACGGGTCGGAAGTTCAACGACGAGGTCGATTGCGCCCGTCGCGACAGCCGCTTTGGCACGGCTCCATTTATCGAACGCCGCCGGTTCCCCGCGTTGGGTGAACTGGGCGCTCATGACGGCGATAACGGCGTCGGCGCCCGTTTCGATCCGGGCTCGTTCCGCCTGATGAAGATGTCCGTTATGGAACGGATTGTACTCAGCGATGATGGCCGTTTTTCGCATAAAATTACTCCTTTGCATTGTCGATTGGATTGGTGTAAGATGGATAAGTACGCTTTGGCAAAGCGCCGTCGTCAACTGATTTTAGTGTAAAGAAAAAACATTGACAAAACAAGTTGGCCTATCTATAATTCATATTGTTGCAATTGAGGTGATTCGGATGAAGTGGTCTATTGCACAGCTACTTAAGCTACGAAACCAGGGTGACAGTTTTGCCATCGATGAGATGGTCGAACTACCAGAGCTTACTCAGCTCCATCCGGATATCCGTTCGATTCGCCCGGTGCATGTGCACGGGGATGCGTCGTTCACATCTAATCAAGTTACATTCAATTTGAAGGTTCAAGGTGACCTGACGTTGCCAGATGCGCGTACGTTGGACGATGTCATCTATGAATTTGATATTGAATCGCTCGAGCCTTTCTTTTTGGAGAATGGGCGTTATACGGAGCAATTCGATGATGTCAATTTGCCAGAAGGAAATACGATTGATCTGCGACCGATCGTAAGAGAGCTCATCATGTTAGACGTCCCGATGCAAATCTTCGGGAACGAAACAGACAAAACTCAGGTTGAAGGGGAAGGCTGGTCCGTCATTGACGAACAGCCGGACGACCAACCAAAAATTGACCCGCGCCTCGCGGGACTCGCTGACTTGTTCTCTAAAAAAGAGGATAAGGACGGCTAACTTTTCAAGGAGGTGGACAACGATGGCAGTACCATTCCGTAGAACGTCGAAAACTCGCAAACGTCTTCGTCGTACTCACTTCAAACTCAACGTACCTGGTATGAACGAGTGCCCGAACTGTGGCGACATGAAACTTTCACACCGTGTTTGCAAATCTTGCGGACATTACAACGGTAAAGAAGTAACAAGCAAATAATGCGAAAAGAAGCGGTCTCCTCGGAGGTCGCTTCTTTTTTTATTTTTGGGTCGTGGAAACAGATTGTGGTAAACTTTTGAGTGCAGACTAGACGTGGAGGGATGGCAATGAAGCCGATTAAACGAATTGGGATTATCGGGAACGGCGCCGTCGGCATGCTGATGGCTTCGTTGTTCGAGCCGGACTATACGGTGACGTTGTATGGCCGTGTCGACAACGGATCAAACGTGACGATTGAACATACCGGTGCAACGAACGGAACAGTCCAGGTGCGCCTTGAGCCGGTCACGACACTCATCGAGACGGAGCAAGACGTGTTTTTTGTGACGACGAAAGCACACCAGGTCGAGGCGGCGACGAGGCGATTGTCAGGGGACGTACCCGTATTCATCTGTTCGAACGGGATTGCCCACCTCGACTATGCACGTACCCGAGGATTCCATCTCGGCGTCGTCGAACACGGCGTGAGCCGCGATGGCAATCAGCTTCATCATACCGGACTCGGACGCATCCGGATTGGTAGCCTTGATGCGGTCGAGGCGATGTCGTTCATCGCTTCACCGCTCGATATCGTCTGGGAAACGGATATCGAACAGGTCGTTACCGAAAAACTGTTCGCGAACGCAATTATCAATCCGATCACGGCGCTCTGTCGTGTCGAAAACGGTGCGGTCGCTTTGCCTCCTTGCCGTGACATCGCGGAAGCCGTCTATGCGGAATTATCCACATTGTTTGATCGTCACGTCCCTTATACATATGTCGAGACCATCATTGAAAAGACGGGCCATAACCGTTCTTCGATGTTGCGTGACATCGAAGCAGGACGCCAGACCGAGGTCGACGCCATCTTGACGCCGCTGTTGAAACGGGCCGACGAACGAGGTATCGCATTGGAAGTCATTCCCGTCCTACAAAAATTAATTTTAGGAGCGAGCGTATCGTGCTAGTGTATATCGTTTCATTTCCACTCGTCATTTGGTTTATGGTGTATATGATACTTAGAAAAATTATGCCGAAATCGGTTAATACGTTCAAACTCGTCTGTGATGCCGGCGTGATCCTATGGTTCTATGCATGTGGCGTGTTGCTCGAAGCGATTGTCGGGGTCGATGTGTTCTGGCTGCTCCTCGCGGTCTGTGCCGCCATCTTTCCCGCCAACGCCATTTGGCAACGGATTCGTCATGAGGATGTCGTCTATTCGAAGATGTTCGTACACGGGTGGCGCCTATTATTTTTGTTGCTCGTCCCGGCCCACTTCGTGTTGTTCACCATCGGCATCGTACGCGAGATGATGTATTAATCGTTTGAAAGGAAGTCGTTATACGTGAGGATAGAGTCGCTAGATGCCATGTACGCCTCGTCGTCTCCGATGATACAGGTGGAGACGGGTTATTCGAAATGGCTGGACTATAAAGGGATGGACGAACTCGAGGCGAGGGCTGACGAACTGAAGGGACGTTCGTTCACGCATTTGCCCGAACTCGTGAATCTATTGCGAGACCAACAAGCCGTCCACGGTCCTGTGTCTCCCGCGCTTGAATCAAAACTCGATGCGTTGGCACGGGGTGAGGCGTTGACGATGGTGACCGGACAGCAAGTCGGCGTGTTCGGAGGCCCGTTGTTCGCGGTGTATAAACTGTTGACCGTGATCAAAAAAGCCAAACAAGCAGAAGTGAAACTGAACAAACCGATCATTCCGATCTTTTGGATGGCGACCGAGGACCACGACTATGCGGAAATCAACCACGTGTTCGTGAGCCAACCTTTGTCGCGTCAATTACGTAAAGAAGCGCTATCGACGGTCCCGCTCGCCGGGAAGGCGTCGGTCGGGGAGTTGGAGTTTGATCGCCTGAAAATCGAACTCGTGCAAATGTTGCAACGTCTCTTATTATCAGAGACGGAGACGCCGTATACGACGACGCTCTATCATGAGCTTGTCGCCGTGCTCCAAGCGAGCCACTCGTTCGCTGCGTTTTTCGGACAGATGATGCGTCGGTTCGTCGGGGAAGATTTTATTTTGTTCGACCCGCATCAACCAGAAGTACGGGCGCTTGAGCGCGAGGCATTCAAGCGGTTGATTCGTGAACACGATCGCCTGAACGCTGCACTACACGAGGCATACGAGGAAGGCATGCCACATGTCGAATTGAACCGTGAGGCGGCTCATCTGTTCTACCATGACGGGACGCGTGAACTGTTGACGAAACAAAATGGCGTGTTCACGACGAAGCGGGGTCACCGGTTCACCGAGACCGAGTTGATCCAACAAGTCGAGGAGCACCCAGAGCGGTTCTCGAACAACGTCGTATCGCGTCCGCTCATGCAAGATTACTTGTTCCCGACGCTCGCTTATATCGCCGGGCCTGGGGAAATCGCGTATTGGCTTCAGTTGCGCCCCCTGTTCCACATCTTTGACTGGAAAATGCCGCTCCTCATCCCACGCCTCGGGGCTGTCCTTGTTTCGGCGAACGATGAGAAGAAACTCGCCCAAGAAGATGTGACTCTCGACGATTACTTGACGAACCCGTTGCCAGACCATACGTTCGATGATGAGGCGTTTGACCAGAGCCTTTACGCTTATCGAACACTCACGGAAGCGCTCGGTCGCGAGGCCGGGAAGCAAGGACATCGATTTGATATCAAGGCGCGACATGTGCTGGATCGGCTCGCCGACGAGATGCGGGCCGAAGCAAAACGGGATCAATATCGGTTGAACAGTCGTCGAATTCATCTATCGACACGGCTCTTACCGATGGATGCGCCGCAAGAGCGAATCTGGTCGATGGTACCGCTCTTGAATCGTCATGGCCTCGATGTGTTTAAACGGCTATGTGACGCCTACGAACAGACCGAATCAGAGCGATGTCTCGTTAAATTGTAAAATAATCCCTACTGTTTTTTGATGGTTCCCTGATCAATCAGGGAATCTTTTTTGTTTGTTACCTTTTTGTTTCCTCTTTTCGCTAAAAACCTATGCGGCGCTTGACATTTTTATGATAAAGTAAATGTAATAAAATAGTTGAAAAATGTAGGTTGAGAGGGTTGTTGTATGTTTGAGCATGAAACGGTTTTAAAAATGGAGTCCATTGAAGGATTGAATATTAAGCCAGACGGGATTTATGTCGATTGTACGTTAGGAGGAGCCGGTCACAGCGAAGAAATCGTCAAGCGGTTGACGACAGGCCATCTGTACGCCTTCGACCAAGACGACGTCGCGCTCAAGCACGCGAGTGAGCGGTTGGCTCCATATGAGGACCGGGTTACGTTCATTAAAAGCAACTTCGTCCACTTGAAAGATGAACTGTTGGAACGCGGAATCACTCAAGTCGATGGGGTATTGTTTGATCTCGGCGTGTCTTCGCCGCAGCTCGATGAGGCCGAACGTGGCTTTAGCTACAATTACGACGCACCATTAGACATGCGTATGGACCGTTCGCGTGAGCTATCGGCTTATCATGTCGTCAACGAATGGCCGTTCGGGGACCTTGCCCGCATCTTCTTTACATACGGGGAAGAAAAATTCTCGAAACAGATTGCTCGCAAGATTGAACAAGCCCGTGCCGTCAAGCCGATCGAGACGACGTTTGAACTCGTCGAGTTGATCAAAGACGCAATCCCCGCACCGGCACGACGCAAGGGCGGCCACCCTGCGAAACGAACGTTCCAGGCGATCCGGATCGCCGTCAACGATGAATTGAACGTGTTCGACCGCGCCGTCCAAGACGCGATCGATTTACTCGCCATCGGCGGACGGATTTGTGTCATCACATTCCACTCGTTAGAAGATCGGATTTGTAAACAAGTCTTTAAAGAGAGAAGCCAGCATCCTCCGTTACCACCAGGATTGCCGGTCATCCCGAAAGAGTTCGAACCTGAGCTGAAACTAATCACGCGCAAGCCGATCACGGCCGGGGACGTCGAACTCGAAGATAACCGCCGGGCCCGTTCAGCCAAGCTTCGGGTCGCAGAAAAACAAAAATAAACTGTACGTAGGAGGGATACCTGATGCCAGAAGCTGCTCGCAAGGCTCTGCAGCCTCAAATTTCGCCGAATCGAAATCCGATTCCGCAAGAACGACCAATACCGGCTCCAAAACGACGTACGTTGACCTTGTTCGAATCCATCTTGTACCCGACCATGATTTGTTCAGTTGTCTTGTTCGGTGGCATCACGGTATCGAAACATAATGAAGCGTATAACATCATGCGCGACACGTCTCTGATCACACAAGAGACGAATACGATCGCGAAAGAGAACGAAGAATTGAAGTATGAGATCGCCCAACTAAGCTCACCTGAGAGAATCTATGCGATTGCTGAAAAGCTCGGAATGCAATTCAATGAGAACAACGTCAAGGTGATTGACTGATGAATTCTCTACAACAGAGTAAAAAAAGAGTGGCGTGGGTGGCGATCGTTTGCTTCACACCACTCTTTTTATTTTTTGTCGGATGGTTCCTTTATTTGTCCGTCTTTCAGACGTACAAAGGGGAGAACATGCTCGCTTTCGCTGAGGAAGAGCGCTGGAAGGCGGTTAGTACGTTAAAAGCGGAACGGGGCGAGATTTATGACCGGTTCGGACAGCCGATCGCCATCAACATTCCGTCGTATCGAGTCGTGGCTGTGTTGAAGCTCGGCGGCGAGCGGGTCAAGAACAAGACGCTCATGCCCGAAGCGTTCCCTGAGGCCGCGAAACAACTTGCGACCGTCCTCCCGATGACCGAGGCTGACATTTTGAAGCGGCTCGAGCAAAACAAAGATCGCGGGCAAATCGAGTTCGGCGTGCCGGGTCGTGATTTGACAGTCGAACAAAAAGAAGAGATTGAAGCGTTCGAGATTCCCGGAATCACGTTCGTCGAAGAGCCGAAGCGCTACTATCCGAACAAAGTGTTCGCATCGAGCGTCGTCGGCTATGCTCAAAAGATTGACCAGAACGGACGAATCGAACTTGTCGGGGAGCTTGGGATTGAAAAATCACTCAATGACGTCTTGAGCGAGTCGTACGGGCTGTACCGATTCGAAAAAGACTTGGCCGGCCGTCAACTCGTCTCAAGTGATGAGCAATTAAAAGTCGATCCGGAAGACGGTGCGGACGTTCAACTGACAATCGATCACCGCATTCAACAGCTACTCGATACGAAGATGGAAGAACTGTATAAAGAGTATAAGCCGAAGAATGCGACGGCAATCATTATGGATCCGAAGACCGGCGAAATCATCGCCTTGTCGGACCGCCCGTCGTTCGATCCGAACACGCGCGAAATCAGCTCGTACAGCAACTTTTCGGTATCGTCCCGCTTCGAGCCGGGGTCGACGATGAAAATTTTCACGTTGGCTGCCGCCATCAATGAAGGTGTCTATAATCCAAACGAGCTGTACAAGTCGGGTTCATATAAGTATGGCAAGACCGTGTTCAATGATTACAACATTACCGGATGGGGTACGATTCCTATGGTAGAAGGCGTCTGGCATTCGTCGAACGTCGCGTTCTCGATTCTGGCGAACGAACGGCTCGGGCTTAGTCGCTACGAGGATTATTTCAAAGCGTTCAAGTTCGATCAGCGTACAGGCGTGGACTTACCAGGCGAGGTCAACAGCCAATTTGATTTCGAAAGTCCGCTTAACGTTTTGATTACGGCATGGGGCCAATCGACAGCCGTCACACCGATGCAAATCTTGCAAGCGACGTCGGCCATCGCGACGGATGGGACGATGAAGCAACCTCACGTCATTAAAAAAGTCGTCAATCGTGAGACAGGCGAGACGATTCGGACGACGAATCCGAAAGTCGTCGGACAACCGATTACGGCCGAGGCGGCAAAACAAACGCGGGAAGCGCTCGACGGTGTCGTCAACAGCGACGTCGGGACGGGGCAATTGTATGCCCTCGACAACTACCGTGTCATCGGGAAAACCGGGACCGCGCAAATCGCGGAAAACGGGAAGTACTTGAGCGGACAATATATTCATTCGTTCGTCGGTATGGCGCCGGAGGACGACCCGGAACTCGTCATGTATATCGCCGTCGACCGGCCGAACAGTGACTCGTCGACAACGGGACCTCGAATCATGGCACCGTTATTCAAAGATGTGATGGACGTCGCGCTCCGTTATCGGAGCGTCGAGCCAGACAAGCAAGCGAAATCGATTGATGCCTCGACCAAAACGACGGCATCGTTCGTCGACCAAGGTCGCGCCGAGGCCGTTAAGGCAGCTAAGGCGGCAGCATTCACGCCGGTATCACTCGGCAGTGGTGAAACGGTCATCGCGCAAAGTCCGGTCGAGGGTCAACCATACGTCGTCGGCGAGCGGTTGCTGTTGAAGACGGATGAGTCGTTCAAGATGCCGGTGTTAAAAGGCTGGTCGCTCCGTGATGTGAAACGGTTAGCGACGCTTTACCAATTGAATTTAGAAATAGACGGTACCGGCTTCGTCACGTCCCAGTCAATCGGGAAAGACAAGCCTGTCAAGACCGGAGCAACGTTAAAAGTGAAACTCCAGTCACCGTCGAACTAACGCAAAGGGATGAAGAGGGCCTCGGCTCTCTTTTCCTTTGTCACAGGAGGAAATGGTTATGGAACAATTGACGATTCAAACACTCGCATCTTGGTTCGGGATGGAGATCGATGATACACGTGAGGTACGCCATGTCGCGACCGACTCCCGAGACGACAACGCCGACGGCTTGTTCGTCCCAATCATCGGGGCACGCGTCGATGGACATGATTACATCGAGGCTGCCATCAAACAAGGTGCGATCGTGACGTTTTGGGAACAAAATCGGCCGCTACCGGAAGGAGTTGTCGCCATTCCAGTCGCATCACCGCTTCAAGCGCTTCAGGAGGCGGCTGCCCGCTATTTGGCGGAAATCAATCCGAAAGTCGTCGCCATCACTGGGTCGAACGGCAAGACGTCTACGAAAGACATGATTGCCGTTGTGCTCGGCGAGACGTTCAAGACACACAAGACGGCCGGCAATTTCAACTCGGACGTCGGCCTGCCGCTCACTGTGCTCCGGATGCCGCGTGATACGGAAGTTGCCGTCCTCGAGATGGGGATGAACGGATTCGGTCAAATCGAGTTGTTGTCGAAACTTGCTAAACCAGATATCGCTTTCGTCACAAACATCGGAGAATCACACGGGGAACAAGTCGGCGGTCGTGAGGGGATTGCGAAAGCGAAGCTCGAGATCACAGCCGGTCTGAAGCCGGACGGTACCTTGATCGTCGATGCCGACGAGCCACTCCTCCGTGAGGCGGGTGGTTACCGTGTCGGATACGAAGCGACGGCTGACGGGAAGCTCGAGGTCGTGGAAGCAACGTTTGACGCTTCGATTTTCCGTTATAATCACGAGTTGTATGAATTGAAAGTGCTCGGCGCCCATCAAATCCGTAACGCCGCCTACGCGATTGCCTGCGGTCTCAAGTTCGGTTTGGGGCACGACACGATCCAACGCGGTCTTGACCGAGTGCAATTGACGTCGATGCGGATGGAGAAGCGGATGTTCGGCGATGCGCACTTGATCAATGACGCTTACAACGCCAGCCCGACGTCGATGATCGCCGCCATCGAGACGATGAAAACGCTCGAAGGGTTCACGCGACGTGTCCTCGTCCTCGGGGACATGTATGAGCTTGGAGCGGACGAATTCACGCAACATGAAAGTGTCGGACACGTCATCACGGCCCCGATCACGGATTGCCTGCTCATCGGAGAGAAAGCGAAATGGATTGCGGACGGCATCACCGACCCACGTGTGAACGTGACAACGGTACCGACGGTCGAGGAAGCGAAAGCACTTCTCGGCAGTTATCAACGCCCGCAGACTGTGATATTGTTAAAAGCATCGCGAGGACTGGCGCTCGAGCGCTTAGTTCAATAAAGAGAGTAGTGAGGTACGAACATGCTAATCAGTTTAATCGTCTTAATCAGTTCATTATTGACCGTATTGGTCGTCATGCCGCGGGCCATCCCGGCACTGCGTAACTTAAAGTTTGGCCAAGAAATCCGTGACGAAGGTCCGGATTGGCATCAAAAGAAATCAGGCACGCCGACGATGGGCGGAATCGTCATCTTGCTCGCCCTCATCATCGGCTTTATCGTCTCGGTCGTCTTCGGTGAAGCCGTCGCCGGATTCGGCACGCTCTTGTTCGTGACGCTCGCCTTCGGTGTGATCGGCTTCCTCGACGACTACATTAAAGTCGTCAACAAGCGCAACCTCGGGTTGACGTCGCTTCAAAAATTGATTGGTCAAATCGTCGTCTCTGTCCTGTTCGTTTGGTTCCTCTCACTCGGTGGAGAGCTCGACACGACGATTCAAATCCCGTTCACTTCGATTGCGTTTGATACGGGCTGGTTCTATGTCGCCATCGTCATCTTCTGGCTCGTCGGCTTCTCGAACGCGGTCAACTTGACGGACGGACTCGACGGGCTCGTCTCGTTCTCGGCCATCCCGACGTTTGCTTTCTTTGGGATTTACGCGCTCGGACAAGACGAGGCGGGCATCGCTTGGTTCGCTTTCAGTGCGGTCGGCGCCTTGCTCGGTTTCCTCGTCTTTAATAAATACCCGGCGAAGATTTTCATGGGTGACACGGGATCGCTCGCGCTCGGTGGTGCGGTCGCAGGTCTCGCCCTCATGCTCAAACTTGAGCTCTTGCTCGTCTTTGTCGGCATCATCTTCGTCATCGAGACGCTCAGCGTCATCTTGCAAGTGCTCTCGTTCAAGACGACGGGCAAGCGGATTTTCAAAATGAGCCCGATTCATCACCATTTCGAAATGGTCGGATGGTCGGAGTGGCGTATCGTCTTGACGTTCGGTGGAATTAGTTTGATCACGGCAGTCTTGTCGTTACTACTTATGTAATGGATGGTGGAAGACATGCAACAACAGTGGAACGATAAACGAGTTCTCGTACTCGGTGCGGCACGGAGCGGAATCGCGGCCGCCGCTTACTTAAGAAATGTCGGTGCGAACGTAACCATTAACACCGGGAGCGAACCTTCAACGGAAGAACGGATGAAAATCGAAGCGCTCGGCATCAACGGCGTTTTCGGGGCCCATCCGCTCGAATTACTCGACACGGCGGACATGATCGTCAAAAACCCGGGTATCCCGTATCACATCCCGTTATTGCAAGAAGCGATGGCGCGCAAAATCCCAATTTATACGGAAGTGGAACTCGCCTACTTGGCGACCGACGCGACGTTCGTAGCCATCACCGGTTCGAACGGCAAAACGACGACGACGACACTCGTCCATGAATTGCTCAAAGGGGGAAGTCGACCTGTCCATGTGGCAGGGAATATCGGTTTCCCGGCAATCGAAGTCGCATCAAAAGCGAAGCGGGACGACTTGATCGTCATCGAACTGTCGAGTTTCCAGTTGATGGGCGTCGAGCAGTTCCATCCGCGAGCGGCGGCGCTGTTGAATCTTTCGCCGGCTCACTTGGACTACCATGGCGACTTTGAATCATATGCCGACGCCAAAGGAAACTTGTTCCGGAAGATGTCGGCATCAGATCGAGTCGTCGTCAAAGGCAGCGACATGGAAGTCATGAAGCGTGTACCAGCCGAGCTTGATGCCTCGACGTTCGGATATGAGAGCGGAGACGCCTGTGTCGTCGACGGGTGGGTCACATTGCACGGGCAACGCATCATCCGCATCGAGGACCTCGCCCTTGGGGGAGCCCACAACGTCGAGAACGTGTTGGCGGCGTTGTTGCTTGTCGAACCATTTGACATCCCGCAGTCGCATATCGAACGCGTGCTTCAAACATTCGGCGGGGTCGCCCACCGGACGGAAAGTCTCGGGCGAGTGCTTGGCCGCCGAGTGTATAACGATTCGAAAGCGACAAACAACGTCGCCGCTGAAGCCGCATTGAACGGATTCGAAGCGCCGATTGTCTGGGTGTGCGGCGGTCTCGAACGTGGTGCCGACCTTACTTCTCTCGTCCCGGCGCTCGGTCGGGTCAAAGCGATTGTCGCTTACGGTGAGACGGCAGACCGCTTCAAGTCGTTAGGTGAAGCTGAACAGATTCCGTCGTTCGCGGTCGATACACTCGAAGCAGCGGTCCCGCTCGCGTTCGAACAGTCGGCGACCGATGACGTGATTTTATTATCGCCAGCTTGTGCGAGCTGGGATCAATATAAGACGTTCGAAGAGCGTGGCGAACATTTCGTCCGTCTCGTGAATGCCTATGAGGAGGCCAACCGATGAAAGTCATGATTTCTGGTGGAGGAACGGGTGGCCATATTTACCCGGCACTCGCTCTCCTCGACACACTCAAACAGCGCCATCCGAACCTTGAGGTACTCTACATCGGCACCGAGAACGGCCTCGAGGCCGACCTCGTCCCGCGCGCCGGTGTGCCGTTTAAATCGATTCGAATCGCTGGACTGAAACGGTCGTTGTCGTTAGACAACGTGAAGACGGCGTATTGGTTCGTCCAATCGGTCCTCACGTTACGTAAAGAGATGAAAACGTTCCGACCGGACGTCGTCATCGGGACGGGCGGGTTCGTCTCAGGACCGGTCGTCTTTACGGCACAGCAGCTCGGAATTCCGACGATTCTGCATGAACAGAACAGCATCCCAGGCTTGACGAACAAATTCTTATCGAAGAAAGCGGACCGGGTCGCCTTGTCGTTCGCTGGATCCGAGTCACAGTTCCCGGGTGCGAACGTCCGTGTCATCGGGAATCCGCGCGGGAGCGAAGTGTTAAAGACGACGGTGAATGAAGTAGCCGTAAGGGCCGAATACGGGATCGATGAACGTCCAATCGTCTTGATTTACGGTGGTAGCCGAGGCGCCGAGGCCATCAACCGGGCGGTCATCGAGGCTATCCCGGAGCTTGCGAGCGAACCGGTGAACGTGCTCTACGTGACCGGGAACGTCCATTATGACAACGTCGTGGCGAAAGCGCCGAAAGCCGATAACGTCCACGTGTTGCCGTACGTTTACGACATGCCCGAACTGCTCGCGTGTGCAAGTCTCGTTGTGTCCCGGGCCGGTGCCTCGACCATCTCGGAATTGACGGCGCTCGGTTTACCGAGCATCTTGATTCCGAGCCCGTACGTGACGGCTGACCATCAGACGAAAAACGCCTCAGCGCTCGTCGAGAGCGGTGCGGCCGAACTGATTAAAGAAGGGGATTTGACGGGCGAGTCGCTCGTCCGCTCAATCCGGCATGTATTGGCCCATCATGATGAGATGGCCGCAGCCTCGAAACGGTTAGGATTCCCGCACGCCGCAGATTCGCTCGCCGACCTCGTCGAAGAAGTCCGCGCTTGAACGACCGCCACTTTCACTGGGGCTTCGCCCTTAACGTTTAGAAGTGGGCGTATTTTCGCCTAATTCTGATAAAAGGAGAATAGACATGGAGACACGTCAGAACACCGTTCGTAGTTTAGAAGATCGTATCCCATATATGAAAGATCAGCGTCGTAAAAAAGCGAACCGACGCTTGTCGACCATCTTGATCTTATTCGCGGTGCTGATCGCACTCGTCGTATATATGCAGACGTCGGTATCTGACGTGAAAGCGGTGAACGTGAATGGCTTGTCTTGGTTGACAGAAGAGTTTGTACTCGCCGGGACGGACATCGATACGTCCACAAAAATCGTTCAAGTGTCACCGAACGGGATTGAACGAGAACTCCGTGCCGTGCCTGGGGTGAAGGACGTCACCGTCGACCGGTCATGGTATAACGTCGTGACAATCGATATCGAAGAAGAAAAGATGATTGCCTATTCGCGAACAGAGGAAGAGGAAGTCGCGGTACTTGCCGATGGTTCGCTACATCCGACTGGCGGCATCACTGACCCTGAAAAGTTAAAAGACGGTCCGCTCTTGCGCGAATTCACGGACAAAGCTGAACTCGAGAAAATCGCGAACGAGCTCGAACAAGTCGATGACGCGATGCGCGCCCGGATGTCGGAAATCGTCTTCACGAAACAAAAAGGGGAAGCGACGCAGTATGAGATTTATATGAATGACGGTAATACGATTCAAACACCGACGTTCAAGCTTAGTCAAACCGTGTCTAAATACGGCGAAATTTATGAGAACATCCCAAAAGGACAACAAGGAACCGTCGTCATGGATGGTGGATATTATTTCGTTCCGTATGAAAAAAAGAAACAATAATCTGATATTTTACAGTCCTTATACACATAAGGGCTGTTTTTTTATCGATTGTAATCGAATTGACACCCCAAAACCGCTTAATTTGTAGGATTCTACCTTTTCTCACTATCTTATTTGTTGTAAACTTAGACGTGAGATATCTTGCCGGACCTAACAATTTTTTTGGATATCTGTAACAATGTAACGGAATTCAAGTATAGAAATTAAAGCGCGGAGGTGTTTCCCTTTTGGAAGCGAATGGTTATGTGGCCGCATTGGATATAGGAACGTCAGAAATTAAGCTCGTCGTGGGTGAATTACTCGGGGGGACGCTTAATATTTTGGCGGAAGGGTGTGCCCCGTCTGCAGGAGTAAAACGTGGCGCCGTCGTCGACATCGATAAGACGGTTCAAGCCATCAAACAAGCCGTCGAGCATGCCGAAGCGGCACTCGGCGATCAAATTCGGTCGGTATATGTTGCCATTGAAGGGGAACATATCCAAATCGCCCCATGTCACGGAATCGCGTCGGTCAAACGAGAAGACCAAGAAATCACGGATACAGACGTGATCGAAGTCATCAACTCGGCGCAAGTCATGCGTTTGCCGGACGAGATGAGTGTCATCGACGTCATACCATCATCGTTCACGGTCGATCAACAGACAGGTGTCGTCGATCCCCGCGGAATGCTCGGCTACCGTTTAGAGATGCATGGGAAGATGGTAACTGGTTCGAAGACGATTTTACATAGCATTCGTCGCTCCATCGAACGAGCGGGCCTGAAACTCGAAGGCTTCGTTCTCGGCAACTTAGCACTCGGTATGAGCGCGGCATCGGTCGATGAAATCGATCTTGGCATCGGATTGATCGATATCGGACATGAAAAGACGACAGTCTCTGTCTTTTATCGGGGTGATCTCGTCTACTCATATATCCTTCCGGTCGGAGGCGATCATATGACCCGTGACTTGGTTTACAAGCTAAACTGTAAATACCAAGACGCTAAAGTAGCGAAGGAAGAATACGGACTTGCCCTTGAAGAAATGGCAGACACATCCGAGGGCTTCTCGTTCACGAATATTAACGGCGAAGTCACGTTCGAACCGCAAACAGAAATTAGTTATGTTTTAGAGGCAAGAATAGAGGAAATGTTCACGCTTGTGTTGAATAGAGTGCAAAAGGTAGGCGTCCCGACGCTCAGTGGAGGATATCTTCTCTGCGGTGGGGCCGCTGCTTTACCTGGCATCCAAGAATTAGCGACTCGTGTCATGGGTCAAACGACGAGACTGTATCAGCCTTCGTCGATTGGCGTCAGACACCCGAAATACGCGACAGCCGTCGGCGTCCTCAAGTACGTGCTTATGAGCGATCATCACGTCTCGAAATCACGACTTGAAAAGCCGGAAGAACGCGTGACCGTCACGAAACCGGACGGCACGACGCCAAACGACCACTCAGTGGACGAAGAGCGGGACGATCGCGAAACGAAAAACGGATTCGGCCGCCTCATGGAAAAACTATTTGGCGTGTAAACTTGACGTTGTGTTAACAATTGGAAATTACGTAGGGGGATACCTGAAATGATGTACTTTGATGAGGCGATTGACGCCGTAGCAAAAATTAAAGTAATTGGAGTCGGTGGTGGCGGTTCAAACGCTGTCAACCGTATGATCGAGCACGGAGTGCAAGGTGTCGAGTTCATCGCCGTCAACACAGACGCGCAAGCACTCAACATGTCAAAAGCAGATGTGAAGCTTCAGCTTGGCGCGAAGTTGACGCGCGGCCTTGGTGCCGGCGCAAATCCTGATATCGGGAAAAAAGCGGCGGAAGAGAGCCGTGAACAATTGATTGAGGCGCTTGATGGCGCAGACATGGTCTTCGTCACAGCAGGTATGGGCGGAGGAACCGGGACAGGGGCCGCACCTGTCATCGCGGAGATCTCGAAAGAAATCGGAGCGCTCACAGTCGGTGTCGTCACGAAGCCGTTCATGTTCGAAGGTCGCAAACGTATGCAACATGCCCAGCACGGGATTCAAGCGTTCAAAGAAAAAGTGGACACGCTCATCGTTATTCCAAACGATAAGTTGCTTGAAATTGTCGAGCGCAATACGCCGATGATCGAGGCGTTCCGTGAAGCGGATAACGTGCTTCGTCAAGGTGTTCAAGGGATCACAGACTTGATTGCTATCCCTGGACTCATCAACCTCGACTTCGCCGACGTGAAGACAATCATGACGGAAAAAGGTTCGGCTCTCATGGGTGTCGGTGTCGCGACTGGCGAGAACCGTGCCGTCGAGGCAGCGAAGAAAGCCATCTCATCTCCACTTCTTGAGTCTTCAATCGAAGGCGCGAAAGGTGTCTTGATGAACATCACAGGCGGACTTAGCCTCAGCTTGTATGAAGTCACGGAAGCTGCTCAAATCGTACAAAGTGCCGCTGATGAAGAAGTGAACTTGATTTTCGGTTCGGTCATCAACGAAAACTTGAACGATGAGATTATCGTTACCGTGATTGCAACTGAATTCGCAGAAGAAGCGCAAGGGACAAACCCGTTCCTTCAGCAACCGAAGAAACAACCGGAAGCTGAAGTGAACCGTGAGGCTCAACCGAAAGCGCAAGAAGCTGCGCCACAAGATGAAGGGAACTTCCATAGACCGGTCTATGGCGGGGACGTCCCAGACGAGACGATCAACATCCCAGCGTTCGTAAGACAACGCCGTAACTAAACAAAAGGGGGTGCCGGTTCTCGGCATCCCCTTTTTCTAAAAAAGGAGAATCATATGCGACTGTTACATACATGGGAGACCGAGACGGAGCGCTACCGCGCCTATGTGACGACCCGGACGGACGGACATAACGAAGGCAACGTCGGACTTCATGTCGGGGATGATGCGGAACAAGTCGTCGCCAATCGGAAATACTTCTTTGACACAGCAGGTCTCGACCTCGCTGATTCGGTATGGGCTGACCAAGTGCACGAGACAAACGTCGAAGTCGTCGGTGACACGGACCGCGGCAAGGGAGCGTACCGTTACGACGAGACGATCCCGGCAACGGACGGTCTCGTCACGACGGCCGACTCGTTACCGCTCGCCCTTGTGTTCGCGGATTGTGTCCCGTTGTTCTTTTGCGCCAAAGATCATGGCGTCATCGGCGTCGCACACGCGGGCTGGAAAGGAACGGTCGGAAACATCGTGTCCTCGATGACCGATGCGTTCGCGAGGCTCGGCGTACCAGAACAAGCTATTGACATGTTTGTCGGACCAGCCATCACGGCTGAACATTACGAGGTCGATCGTCGCGTCCTCGATGCGGTAGAAGCCGTCTCACTGGCAGCTTATGAAGCGTCAGTCTCAGACGAACGAGCGGACCATGCTTATCTTTCACTCCAACAAGTGAATGAGACGCTCGCCGCCGAAAGAAATATCGAGGTGACCCAATCGAACTTGTCGACCGTTGCCGATCGAAGCTTTTTCTCGTATCGGAATGGAGACGCCAAGCGTCGATTTGCGGCCGTCCTCGTCAAGGAGAAGAAATCGTGAGTATAGCTAAAAATGTATTCGAAGTTAGACAAACCATCGACCAACACCGGGGTGAACAGCCAGTGACACTCATCGCCGTTACTAAATCAGTCGGACCGGACGTGGCGAATGCCCTCTACGCGGAAGGTATCCGCGACTTCGGGGAGAATCGGCCGGAAGGGTTGCTTGAAAAAGTGAAGGAGCTGCCATCAGACGCCAAATTTCACTTCATCGGCAGTTTGCAGACGCGTAAAGTGAGACAAATCATCGATCATGTCGCGGCGATTCACTCGCTCGATCGGAGCTCGCTCGCCGAAGAAATCGACAAGCGGGCCGACCGAATCATCGATTGTTTCGTTCAAGTGAACGTGTCGGGAGAAGCATCAAAACATGGGCTCGAAAAAGAGGAAGTCGTCCCGTTCATCGAGAACTGTAAACAGTATCCTCACATTCGAATCATCGGACTGATGACGATGGCTCCGCTCACTGAAGACGAGGCCGTGATTCGGGAAACGTTCCGAAACTTGAGCCGATTGCGTGATGACGTCTCGCGTCTTGCCTATCCGCATGCCCCGTGCATGGAACTGTCGATGGGGATGTCGAACGACTACACGTTGGCGATTGAAGAAGGCGCATCGTTTGTTCGTATTGGAACCGTACTTGTGCAATAATATATTTTAAGGAGGAATCCGTTATGTCAATCAAAAACAAAATGAAAGACTTCTTTGGACTCGAGGAAGATCCGAATCAAACGTTCGAAGAGGAAGACTATTCCCTCACTGAGACGAAGACACAACCGATGACAGAGCAAATCGTTAAAACCGAGGACCGTCCGAGAACATCAAACAACATCGTCGCATTGAACACGAAGAAGAAAGAGCGTTCGAAAGTCGTTCTCGCCGAGCCGCGTGTATTCGCCGAGGCACAGGACATCAGCGACCAGTTGAAAGAAAATCGGGCTGTCATCGTCAACCTTCAACGGATGTCGAAAGAACAGTCTCGCCAAGTCGTCAACTTCTTGTCAGGTGTCGTCTACGCCTTAGAAGGGACGATGACGTCGATTGGACATAACACGATTCTATGTACTCCAAACAACATCGAGTTAACGGGATCAATCTCGAATTTGATTTCGGAGGACGAACTCAACAGTAAAGGGTGGTAACTGAATGGAAAATGCTATACCTGCCTTAGGCAATACGATTGTTACGTTACTTGGATATTATAGCTGGGTCTTGATTGCCTATATCTTATTATCGTGGTTCCCGAATGCGCGCGAATCTAAATTTGGTCAAATTTTATCGTATTTGTGTGAGCCGTTTCTAAACCCGTTTCGTCGAATCATCCCACCTATCGGCGGGATGCTCGACATCTCCCCGATCGTCGCTTTATTTGTGCTACGGATGGCACAATTTGGAGTGCGAGCGATTTTCGGTATTTAAATGAGCGTCTTCGATCATTATCGTCCGAATGAGCGCCCGTTTATCGAGCAAGTGCTCGACTGGGTTCAACAAGTCGAGGACAACTATGTGTTTAAAGTGACGGACTTTTTAGATCCACGCGAGCAACAAATCGTCCGGCAACTCGTCGGGAAGCAACTCGCGATTTATGAGGACGGCGGGTTTGAAGGCGCTGAACGGCGTCGGCTCATCCTCGCCCCGGACTATTACGAGCTCGACCCGAACGATTTCGATATCGCGATTCGTCAAATCGACTATCCAACCAAATTTGTGGAATTGACGCATCGTCAAGTGACGGGTACGCTCCTGAACGCTGGTTTGAAGCGCCAAAAATTTGGAGACGTCGTCCTCGACGACGGCGTCGCCCAATTCGCGACGACGCGTGAGGCGGTCGGATTCATCGAGATGAACGTCGACCGGGTCGGCAAGGCTCGAATTCGCATCTCTGAGGTGCCGCCGGAATCGGTGCTCATCGTGCCCGAAGTCAAATGGAGCGACGAATTCGGCATCGTCTCATCGCTCCGATTTGACACGGTCGTCAGCGAAGTGCTCGGGTTATCTCGGCAAAAGGCGCAGGCGCTCGTCAAACATGGAGACTGCAAAGTGAATCATAAATCGATTGACGATGCGAGTTTCATTCTTGAACCAGACGATTTGGTATCGATCCGCGGGTATGGTCGCGTCAAATTGACGGCGATTCTTGGCTCGACGAAACGTGAGAAAATAAAAATCCAGTATGGCATCATACGTTGAACTTAGGAGGAAAGTCGAATGGCGTTGACACCGATTGATATTCATAATAAAGAGTTCTCGACTCGTTTTCGCGGGTACGATATCGATGAGGTCAATGAATTTCTAGATCAAATCATTAAAGAATTTGAACTATTGATTCGTGAGAATAGAAGGTACGAAGAACTCGTCAACGATATGCAAGCCCGTATCGACTACTTCTCCTCGATGGAAGACACGTTGAACAAATCGATTATCGTCGCCCAGGAGGCGGCCGAAGAAGTGAAGACGAACGCGGCGAAAGAAGCGAGTCTCATCTTAAAACAGGCCGAACGTGAAGCGCTCGCCCGTGAGGAAGAAGCGTCACGCAAAGAACAGATTGCCGAGCGCGAAGTCATTCAAATGCTCAAAAAAGTCGAGTTGTACCGGACCCGCTTCCGCGTCCTCGTCGATGCACAGATGGAGCTGTTGAACAGTACGGAATGGGACACGATTGTCGGGGAGCCGCCGGTCCAGACGGTTCTTGACGATAAGACTGAACTTGCGTATAATGACGACGAAGTCATACCAACCAAACATCACGGATAATACACAATACGTCGATTAGGACACGTCGATAAAGTCATACCTACGAAGCGACTTAGGGAAGGTGCAAGCCTAAGAGAAAGACTTTATCGGTATCCCCTATGAGTGTCGGGCTGAAGTTAGTAAGCGCGACCGCTTGACCTCGTTATCGGTTACCAAGAGCGGTCTCGGGGTTTTCCCTGAGATTAGTAGGGTGGTACCGCGAGTCGACAAACTCGTCCCTATTAGGGGCGGGTTTTTTTGTTGTCAAAAAAAGATGCAGGAGGAGTTTCAATGAACTACAAAGACACACTATTGATGCCTGAAACAGAATTTGCGATGCGCGGAAATCTGCCGAAACGCGAGCCAGCGATGCACGAGGCTTGGGAACAGATGGACCTATATAACCGCGTCCAAGAAAAAAACGCCGGAAAGCCACAATACATTTTGCACGACGGACCTCCGTATGCGAACGGCGACATCCATATGGGCCATGCGCTCAACAAAGTCTTAAAAGACATCATCGTCCGTTTCAAATCGTTGAATGGCTATCAGTCACCGATGATCCCAGGTTGGGACACGCACGGTCTACCGATTGAAAACGCGCTTCAAAAAGCAGGCGTCAACCGCAAGGAGATGACCGTCGCTGAGTTCCGCGAGAAGTGTGCAGCGTACGCGATGGAACAAGTGAACTCGCAACGCGAACAGTTCAAACGCCTCGGGTTGCTCGCTGACTTTGACAACCCATACATCACATTATTGCCGGAATACGAAGCGGCTCAAATCCGTCTGTTCGGAACAATGGCCGAAAAAGGTTACATCTATAAAGGGAAGAAACCGGTCTATTGGTCACCGTCTTCTGAATCGGCCCTCGCTGAGGCAGAAATCGAATATTATGACAAGAAGTCACCAGCGATTTACGTGGCATTCCAAGTCGTCGACGGCAAGGATGTCTTAGCGACAACGGACCACTTCGTCATCTGGACGACGACACCGTGGACAATCCCAGCCAACCTTGGGATCGCGGTCAGCGACGAGTTGACGTACACGCGTATCGAGCACGATGGCAAAGGCTACATCGTCGCCGAAACGCTCGTGGAAGATGTGACGACGGCACTTGGCTGGACGGATTACACGGTGAGCGGTTCTTGGAACGGACGTGAGTTCGAACACATGACGGCACAACACCCGCTCTACGACCGGACATCGCTCGTCATGATCGGCGATCATGTCACGGCTGATGCGACAGGTCTCGTCCATACGGCCCCTGGACACGGGGAAGATGATTACCGTGTCGGACAAGCTTATGGACTCGATGTCCTTTGTCCGGTCGACGACCGTGGTTATATGACGGAAGAGGCGCCAGGCTTCGAAGGCTTGTTCTATGAAGATGCGAACAAACAAATTGGTATGAAACTCGAAGAGAACGGCTATCTCCTGAACTTGAAATTCATCAAACACTCGTACCCGCACGACTGGCGTACGAAAAAACCGGTCATCTTCCGCGCCACGCCGCAATGGTTCGCGTCTATCAAAGATTTCCGTGACGATATGCTTCGTGAAATCAAAGAAGTGAATTGGGTACCGGAGTGGGGCATGACGCGCCTTTACAACATGGTCCGTGACCGTGGGGACTGGGTCATCAGCCGTCAACGGGCATGGGGCGTCCCAATCCCGATCTTCTATGCTGAAGACGGAACAGAGATCATCACGAACGAGACGATCGATCACATCGCGAACTTGTTCCATGAGCACGGCTCGAACGTCTGGTATGAGCGCGAAGCGAAAGACTTGTTGCCAGAAGGCTTCACACATCCGAACAGCCCGAACGGCGAGTTCCGGAAAGAGCTCGACATCATGGACGTCTGGTTCGACTCAGGTTCGTCTCATGCGGGTGTGCTCGAACAGCGCGATAACTTGCGCCGTCCGGCCGACTTGTACCTTGAAGGCTCGGACCAATACCGCGGCTGGTTCAACTCGTCACTGTCGACGGCAGTCGCGACGACAGGCAAAGCGCCGTATCGCAACGTGCTCAGCCACGGTTTCGTCCTCGACGGCGACGGACGCAAGATGTCGAAGTCGCTCGGCAACACGATCGCACCGAACGATCTCGTCAAACAGTACGGAGCGGAAATCGTCCGTCTTTGGGTCTCGTCGGTCGACTATCAGTCGGATGTCCGTGCATCGCACGACAACTTCAAACAAGTGTCGGAAGTGTACCGGAAGATTCGTAACACGTTACGCTTCTTGCTCGGTAACTTGAACGGGTTCGATCCATCGATGCGTGTCGCATTCGAAGACATGCCGGAAGCGGACCGCTTCATGGCGACAAAACTGAAACAGCTTCAGACGAAAGTCGTCAAAGCATACGACACGTTCGACTTCATGGCTGTCTATCACTTGAGCCATAACTTCTGTGTCAATGAGTTGTCTTCGTTCTATCTCGACTTTACGAAAGATATTCTTTATATCGAACGTGAAGACGATGCACGTCGTCGTGCTGTCCAAACGGTCATGTATGACACGGTCGTCACACTTACGAAATTGCTTGCACCGATTCTCCCTCACACGGCAGATGAAGTATGGCAAGAAGTGCCGGCGAAACAAGCGGATAGCGTCTTCTTGACGGACCTTGACGAAGTAGCGGCATTGTCGGAAGACGAGAAGGCGTTGCTTGCGAAATGGTCGAAGTTCCTCACGTTCCGGGACGATGTCTTGAAAGCGATTGAAATCGCCCGTGGCGAGAAGTTGATCGGGAAACCACTTGAAGCGAAATTGCTTGTCGCGCCTAAAGGTGAGACGAAACAGTTGCTCGAGACGATTGACAACGTACGCCAATTGCTACAAGTGTCACAACTTGATTACGTCGAGTCGGCTGATGTCGATTATGCGACAGCCGAAATCAGCGTCCTGAAGGCTGACGGTGCCGCTTGTGCCCGTTGCTGGACGTATTCGACCGAGCTTGGTCAAAACACTGAACATCCAGAGCTTTGCCCGCGTTGTACAGAAGTCATCGCATAAGCCGGACCGGAGTGGCGATCGTCCACTCCGGTTTCTTGTGACTTGAAAGGAGAATTTGATGAAACGTTACTACGGATTAGCACTTTTCCTCATTTTGCTCGACCAAGTGACCAAATGGATCGTCGTCCAGACGATGACAATCGGACAATCGATTGAACTGATCCCTGGTCTACTTTATTTGACGTCTTACCGCAATAAAGGCGCGGCTTGGGGCATGCTCGAAGGACAGATGGTGTTTTTCTTTATCGTCACCGCGGTCGTCGTCGTCGGTCTGATTTACTTCCTGCATAAAGAAGTGAACGGGTTCGATTTGCTCGGTTACAGTGTCGGGTTACTGCTCGCCGGTGCGATCGGGAACTTCATCGACCGTCTGTTTCGCGGCGAAGTCGTCGACTTTGTCGACACGTATCCGTTTGGCTATAACTTCCCCATCTTTAACGTCGCCGATATGGCACTCACGTTCGGGGTCATCTTCATGATTATCGGCGTCTTGTTCGAAGAAAAATTAAACAAAGAAAGGGGACAATCGTAATGGAAACTTACACATTTGTCGCCGAAGAAAAGGCACGTATCGACAAATGGATGAGCGAACAAAGTGACTGGTCACGTTCGCAAATCCAAGACTGGATCAAGGCGGGGGACCTCCTTGTCAACGGCCAGGTCGTCAAGCCGAACTATAAACTGCAAGAAGGCGACGAAATCGTCGTGACGGTCCCGGAGGCCGTCGAACTCGAAGTCTTACCTGAGAATATCCAGCTCGACGTCGTCTATGAGGACGAGGATGTCATCGTCGTCAACAAGGCACGCGGCATGGTCGTCCATCCGGCGGCCGGGCACACGTCAGGGACACTCGTCAACGCGCTCCTCTATCACTGTGATGACTTGTCAGGCATCAACGGCGTCAAGCGTCCAGGTATCGTCCACCGCATCGACAAAGACACGACCGGTCTCCTCATGGTCGCGAAAAACGATGTGGCGCACGAATCGCTCGCGAGCCAGTTGAAGGATCGTTTGATCAAGCGTGAATATATCGCTCTCGTCCATGGCGAAGTCGCCCATGAGCTCGGGACGATCGAGGCGCCGATCGGGCGTGACACGAACGACCGTCAACGGATGACGGTGACGGACAAGAACGCGAAAGAGGCGATCACACACTTCCGTCTGCTCGAGCGCTATAAAGACTTCACGCTCGTCGAGTGTAAGCTCGAGACGGGGCGGACGCACCAAATCCGTGTCCACATGCGTTATATCGGCCATCCGCTCGCCGGTGACCCGAAATACGGTCCACGCCGGACGATTCAATTGAACGGACAAGCGCTCCATGCGGCGACGCTCGGTTTCTATCACCCGCGCACGGACGAATGGCTCGAATTCGAGGCGCCGCTCCCGGCCGACTTCGAGGCAGAGCTTGCAAAATTGGACAAAATCGAGAAAACGCGTTGACTTTCAACCGATTCCGATTTATAGTCTAGGAAGCATAACACCTTTAAACCCAGTCCAGAGAGGCTGTGAAAGGATTGTGACCGCGGTCACGACACGTCGATTATTTGAGGCAGAGGTCTGCCCTCACATATGAAGACTTCCTTTTCCAGCCGGATGAGGAAGTCTTCTTTTTTTATACAATTTGAGAGAGGGGGGAACTGTTTGAAACGTTCTACCATATTGGATGAAGCGGCCATCCGCCGCGCTTTGACCCGAATCGCCCATGAGATTATCGAGCGAAACAAAGGGACGGACAACGTCGTGCTCGTCGGGATAAAAACCCGTGGTGAGACGCTCGCCGACCGCCTCGCGCATCGGATCGAAGAAATCGAAGGCAAGCCGATCGCACTCGGTAACTTAGACATCACGCTCTATCGGGACGACTTATCCAAAAAATCACTCGACCCGGAAGTGAAAGCGACCGAATTACCGCACGACATTAACGGCAAGACGGTCGTCTTGATTGACGACGTCCTCTACACGGGCCGGACGGTGCGTGCCGCCATGGACGCACTCGTCGATCACGGTCGCCCGGATTATATCCAGCTCGCCGTCTTGATCGACCGGGGACACCGCGAACTACCGATTCGCCCCGACTTCGTCGGCAAGAACGTCCCGACATCGAAAACAGAACAAGTCGTCGTCCGACTCAGTGAAGTCGACACGACCGATGAAGTGTTCATCAAACAGCAATAAACCAAAACCTTTAAGGTGGTCCAGAGAGGCCAGGAAGGAGATCTACAAATGAAACCAATCCTCAACATCCACGAGCGTCCCGCTCACTTACCACAATGGCTGCTCTTCAGTCTGCAGCACGTCTTCGCCATGTTCGGAGCGACGATTTTAGTCCCGATTTTGACTGGACTGAACACGTCCGTCGCCCTCGTCGCTTCCGGTGTGGCCACGCTCTCATTCCTAGCGATTACCCGCTTCAAAGTTCCGACCTATCTCGGGTCAAGTTTCGCCTACATCGCCCCGATTATCGCGGTTAGCCAGCAATGGGGCGTCGAAGCCGCCTTGTTCGGTGGTATCATCGCCGGATCGGTCTACGGTGTCGTCTCGCTCATCATCTATAAGACGGGTGTGAACTGGTTGCTGCGCCTCTTGCCGCCAGTCGTCGTCGGTCCAGTCATCATGGTCATCGGCTTATCGCTCGCGCCGGTCGCGATCGACATGTCGATGAATAAAGACGGTGCCTACAATGGAACGTTCATCACCGTCGCGCTGCTCACGCTCGGCATCACGATGTTCGCCATGACGACGCTCAAAGGAGTGTGGGGCGCCGTACCGATCTTGTTCGGGATCATCGGTGGTTACCTCATCGCCGCCCTGTTCGGCATCATCGACTACTCGGCGCTCGGTCAAGCGAGCTTGTTCCAACTGCCTGACTTCACGATGGTGTTCGTCGACTATATGCCGATGTGGCAAGTCGGAGCACTCTTAGCCATCGTCCCGGTCGCGCTCGTCACGATGACGGAGCATATCGGCGACCAGATGGTCACGTCAAAAATCATCGGACGCGAAACGATGAAAGATCCAGGTCTACATCGGACACTCCTCGGCGACGGTGTCGGGAAAGCGGTCGCCTCGGCGCTCGGTGGTCCACCATGTACGACTTACGGTGAGAACAACGGGGTCATGGCCATCACGAAAGTGTACAGTGTCTACGTCATCGCCGGAGCAGCGCTCATGGCCATCAGCTTTGGTTTCCTCGGTCACGTCGAAGCGTTCATCTCGACGATCCCGAACCCGGTCAAAGGCGGCATCTCAATCCTCTTGTTCGGAGTCATCGCTTCGAACGGTCTGCGGACGATGGTCGAAAGCAACGTCGACCTCGCTGAGAAACGCAATCTCATCATCGCCTCGGTCATCCTCGTCATCGGACTTGGTGGGGCAATGGTCCAACTCGGTAGCTTCCCGGTTCAAGGGATGGCACTCGCCACAGTCGTCGGGATTCTCTTGAACGCTTTCTTGCCAAAAGAAGAGGCGGTCGACGAAGCTGCTGCCGAAACAACTGAAGATACACGACAAGCAAGTAACTTTTAATTCGATCCCGTGAGGTCGGCAAAGTGAAGGCTCGTTTATTTGGGTGTAGTCTACCCAAATGAAGGCGTCCCTTCACGTAGGTGAAGAGACGCCTTTTCTCTTTGCCTTCAAACAAAAGGAGGAGACGAACATGAACATCATCAAACAACAACCGAAGCATTTTGTCAGTCTGGACACGCTCTCGCTCGACGAGATCATGGGATTGATCGAGGAGTCGCTACGCTACAAACAAGGGGACATGCCGCCCTTGTTTGACGGCAAGACGGTCGCGAACTTGTTCTTTGAAAACTCGACGCGAACGAAAAATTCGTTTCAAATGGCCGAACGGCACTTGAAAGTCCAGGAGATTCCGTTCGACGTGGCGACGTCATCGGTGACAAAAGGGGAGACGTTGTACGACACGTGCAAGACGCTCGAGGCAATCGGGGTCGATGCCCTGGTCATCCGTCATCCGGAGTCGGGTTATTACCATGAACTCGTCGAAAAGTTGAACATTCCGGTATTGAACGGCGGTGACGGCAGCGGGGAACACCCATCGCAGTCACTTCTCGACCTCGTCACGATCTTTGAAGAGTTCAAGACGTTCGAAGGCCTGAACATTGCCATCTGCGGTGACCTTGTCCATAGCCGTGTCGCACGTTCGAACGCAAGTGTGTTGAGACGGCTCGGGGCGAACGTCGTCGGTTGCAGCCCGGCCTCATGGTGGGACGAGTCGATGGGACTTGAGCATCGTGACCTCGATGATGTGTTAGCGGACTGTGACGTCGTCATGCTGCTCCGTGTCCAACACGAGCGCCACATCATGGGTGACATCTTCTCGAAAGAAGATTATCATGCGCGCTACGGATTGACACCGGAACGCGTCGAGCGGATGAAACCGTCCGCCATCATCATGCATCCGGCCCCGGTCAATCGGGACGTCGAGATTGCCGGCAGTTTGATTGAACATCCGAAGTCACGCATCTTTCCACAGATGACGAACGGCGTTTACGCCCGGATGGCCATTTTAAATCGAGCATTAGGGGGACAATTATGATACTTCAACACGCAACTTGGTATGACGGTAAAACGAAACGGACGACGCATCTATTGATCGAGGACGGCGAAATCCGATCGGTCGACTATGACGGCACGACCGAAGGACATGAAGTGATTGATGCGTCAGGGAAGCTCCTGATCCCTGGGCTCGTCGATGTCCACGTCCATTTGCGCGAACCGGGCGGGGAAAAGAAAGAGACGATCAAGACGGGAACAGAGGCGGCAGCGGCCGGCGGGTTCACCACAATCTGTGCCATGCCAAATACACGTCCGGTACCGGACGACCGGGCGACGATGGACCAGCTCTTGGCTAAGATCGAGCAAGATGCCATCGTGCGCGTCCTGCCATATGCTGCCATCACGAAACGGCAGCTCGGCACTGAACAAGTCGACATGGCCTCTCTTGCAGATTCGTTCGCATTCACCGATGACGGGGTCGGCGTCCAATCGGCGGCGATGATGCGTCAAGCGATGCGGGAAGCAAAACGTCTTGATAAGGCGATTGTGGCCCACTGTGAGGACAACACGCTCAAGGCCGGTTCGGTCCACGAAGGCCGGTTCAGTGAAGAACATGGCATCCAAGGCATCCCGAGTCTTGCAGAAAGTATCCATATTGCTCGCGACGTCTTGATCGCCGAAGAGACAGGTTGCCACTATCACGTCTGTCACGTCTCGTCACGGCAGTCGGTGCGCGTCATCCGAGACGCCAAACGGGCCGGGATTCGTGTGACGGCCGAAGTGACGCCGCATCACCTTGTCCTCTGTGAAGACGATATTCCAGGGCTTGACCCGAATTTCAAGATGAACCCACCGCTTCGGAGCGCGGACGACCGGGAGGCGCTCCTTGAAGGGTTGTTCGACGGGACGATCGATATGATTGCGACCGACCACGCCCCACACACGGCCGAAGAAAAGGCAGCCGGCATGGAACGGGCCCCGTTCGGCATCACCGGATTCGAGACGGCGTTCCCGCTTCTGTATACGACGTTTATTAAAACGGGTCAGATGGAAGAAGCGGCGCTCATCGACTGGATGACGAAACGTCCGAGCGACGTGTTCGGGTTGCCGTATGGCGTGATTGAAGTCGGACGAGCGGCGGACTTTGCCCTCATCGATACCGAGACGGAGCGAATGGTTGACCCGACAACGTTCCGTTCGAAAGGAAAGAACACACCGTTCGCCGGGAAGAAATTGGTTGGTTGGCCGGTCATGACGATCGCGGCCGGAAAAATCGTATATAAGGGGAGATTCGATGAAACGAACATTATGGCTTGAGGATGGCACTTCATTTGTTGGAACAGCGTTTGGTGCAGATGTGGAGACAATCGGGGAAGTCGTCTTCCAGACAGGGATGACCGGGTACCAGGAGATGTTGTCCGACCCATCTTACTGCGATCAACTCATCGTGTTGACGAACCCGTTGATTGGCAACTATGGCGTCAACCGCGAAGATTTTGAGACGACCGTGCCGATGGCGAAAGGGCTCATCGTCAAAGAAGTGTGCGACACACCATCGAACTTCCGCTCGACGGCATCGCTTCATGATACACTCAAACGCTTCAATATCCCTGGTCTAGAAGGGGTCGACACACGTATGTTGACGCGTCACTTACGCTCGCTCGGCGTCATGCGCGGCGTCATGGTCGACGGTGAATCGACGTGGGCATCGGTCAGCGACCGATTCGATGCGTTATTTCCGACCGACCAAGTCGAACGCGTCTCGACGAAGCGGGCGTACGTCAGCACCGGTAGCGGGCCACGGATCGCCCTCATCGATTTTGGGGCAAAGCTCGGGATCATGCGTGAACTCGTGAAGCGCGACTGTGAAGTCGTCGTCTTGCCGCACGACGTGACGGCCGAGGAAGTGATGCGTTATGAACCGGACGGCGTCATGTTGTCGAACGGGCCGGGAGACCCGAAAGACGTACCGACGGCGCTGCCGCTCATCGAACGTCTCATGCCCGTGTTACCGATCTTCGGGATTTGTCTCGGTCACCAATTGATTTCGCTCGCGAGCGGGGCAAACACGTTCAAACTCCCGTTCGGTCATCGTGGCGCTAATCATCCTGTGCTCGAACTTGAGACCGGTGCGGTGACGATCACATCCCAAAACCATGGCTACGCGGTCGACGAGGCATCGCTTGCGAAGACAGGGCTCGTCGTCACACACCGTGCCGTCAACGATGGCACGGTCGAAGGTGTGAAGCATCTGCATCACCCGACATTCTCAGTCCAATACCATCCGGAAGCGGCACCAGGTCCATATGACGCCAACGACTTATTTGATCGCTTCATGCAGATCGTCCAAGAAAACAAACAGAAAGTAGGAATGTGACATGCCAAAACGACCAGATATTCAGAAAATCCTTGTAATCGGATCCGGCCCGATCGTCATCGGACAGGCGGCAGAATTTGACTATGCTGGTACCCAGGCGTGTCTTGCCTTAAAAGAAGAAGGATACGAGGTCATCCTCGTCAACTCGAACCCAGCCACAATCATGACCGACCCGACGACGGCGGACCGTGTCTACATCGAACCACTCGAACCAGAATTCGTCGAACGCATCATCCGCCAAGAGCGTCCGGACGCACTCCTCGCCACACTCGGCGGCCAGACGGGCCTCAACTTGGCGATGGAACTCGACCGTCGCGGCGTGCTTGAAGAGTGCGGCGTCGAATTGCTCGGAACGAAATTATCGGCCATTGAGCAGGCCGAAGACCGGGAGCAGTTCCGCGACCTCATGTACAAACTCGGCCACGGTGTCCCGGAAAGTGAGATCGTGCAATCACTCGAGTCGGCTTGGGGGTTTGCCGAGCGGATCGGCTACCCGATCATCATCCGTCCGGCGTACACACTCGGAGGAACCGGTGGCGGGATCGCCCATGACCGGAATGAATTCGAACAGTTCGTCGAATCAGGGCTGAAAGCGAGTCCGGTGACACAAGTGTTGCTCGAGAAATCGATCGCCGGCATGAAAGAAGTCGAATATGAAGTGATGCGTGATTCGAGCGACCAAGCAATCATCGTCTGTGCGATGGAAAACTTTGATCCGGTCGGGGTCCATACGGGCGACTCGATCGTCTTCGCACCGACACAGACCCTGTCTGACCGCGACTACCAGATGCTTCGCAGCGTCTCACTCGACATCATCCGCGCCCTCGGCATCGAAGGCGGATGTAACATTCAGTTCGCGCTCGACCCGGACAGCTTCACGTATTACGTCATCGAGGTCAATCCGCGCGTCTCGCGCAGTTCGGCGCTCGCCTCGAAAGCGACGGGATACCCAATCGCCAAGTTGGCTGCAAAAGTGGCGGTCGGCTACAAGTTGTCAGAACTGAAGAACCCGGTGACGGAGACGAGTTACGCCTCGTTCGAACCGGCGCTCGACTATGTCGTCGCTAAAATCCCACGGTTCGCGTTTGATAAATTCGAGACGGCTGACCGTCGCCTCGGTACGCAGATGAAAGCGACCGGCGAAGTGATGGCGATCGGTCGTAACTTGGAAGAAGCACTTCTCAAGGCCGTCCGTTCGCTCGAACTTGGGACAGAAGACTTGGCCGTGCCACGGCTCGCGCAACTAAGCGCGGAGGAGCTCGATCGTGAGTTGACGACACCGACGGATGAGCGGCTATGGATGCTTTATGAGGCGCTCCGCCGCGGCTACTCGACGGAACAGTTGCATGAACTGACAAAAATCGATCGTTTCTTCTTATCGAAGCTCGCTCGGATTTGGCAACAAGAAGAGACGCTTCAGCGTGAGTCGCTCTCGAAAGAACGCCTCATCGAGACAAAACGCCTCGGTTTCAGCGACAAGATGATCGCTCGAATCACGAATGAGACTGTGGAGACAGTGACGTCGCTTCGGAACGATTGGGGCGTTCGTCCGGTGTATAAGATGGTCGATACGTGCGCCGCCGAGTTCGCCTCGGAAACACCATACTTTTACGGGACGTACGAAGTCGAGAACGAGGCCGTGAAGACGGACAAGCCGTCGATTCTCGTCCTCGGATCGGGTCCGATTCGGATTGGGCAAGGCGTTGAGTTCGACTATGCGACCGTCCACTCGATTCAAACGATTCGTGACGCTGGCTATGAAGCGATCATCATCAATAATAACCCGGAGACGGTGTCGACCGACTTCTCTATCTCGGACCGGCTCTATTTCGAACCGCTCACGACCGAAGACGTGCTTGAGGTCATTCGTAACGAACAGCCGCTCGGCGTCATCGTCCAGTTCGGAGGCCAAACGGCCATCAACTTGGCAGCTTCACTCGAAGCGGAAGGCGTTCAAATTTTTGGAACATCGCTTGAAGACATCGACCGCGCCGAAGACCGGAAAGCGTTTGAAGCGACGCTCTCGGCCGAACGGCTCGCCCAACCGCCAGGCAAAACGGCAGTCACGGTCGAAGAAGCCGTCGCGTGCGCCGACATGCTCGGCTATCCGGTGCTCGTCCGCCCTTCATACGTCCTCGGCGGCCGTGCGATGGAAATCGTCTATGAGCGCACGGAACTCGAGCGGTATATGCGCCACGCCGTCGTCGCCTCGAAAGACCGTCCTGTCCTCATCGACCGCTACTTGACGGGGATTGAGATTGAAGTCGACGCCATCTGTGACGGGACGGACGTCTATATCCCGGGTATCATGGAACATATCGAACGAGCCGGCGTCCACTCGGGTGACTCGATCGCCGTGTATCCGCCGCAACGGTTGAGTGAGGCATTGAAAGAAAAAGTCGTCGACTACACGATCAAACTCGCCAAGGCGTTCCGGATTAAAGGGTTGCTCAATATTCAATTCGTCTACGCCGACGACTTGTACGTCATCGAAGTCAACCCACGGGCGAGCCGGACCGTCCCGTTCATCTCGAAAGTGACGGGCCTGCCGGTTGCGCGCATCGCCACGCAGACGATTCTCGGGACGAGCCTGAAACAACTCGGTCTCGGGACTGGCTTGCATCCGGAGGCGGACGCCATCTCGGTCAAAGTGCCGGTGTTCAGTTTTGCGAAACTAAAAGAAGTCGACCCATCACTCGGACCGGAAATGAAATCGACCGGTGAAGTCATGGCGACAGACCGCACGCTTGAAAAGGCACTCTACAAAGGGCTCGTCGCTGCCGGTATGACGATCGCGTTGAAAGGGAACGTCCTGTTGACGGTCGCTGACCAAGACAAGGACGAGGCGCTTGACATCGCCCGCCGTTTCAATCGACTCGGATTCCGACTGATGGCCACATCGGGTACGGCGAGCGCTCTTTCAGCAGACGGGCTACCGGTCCATTCGGTCGGGAAAATCAACGAATCTGGTGAGACGATGCTGAGCGTCATCGAACGAGGAGAAGTCGACATCGTCTTGAACACGACGACGCGTGACGCCCTCGCGACGAAAGACGGGTTCATCATCCGTCGAGCCGCGGCCGAGCAGGGAGTACTTTGCCTGACGTCGCTCGACACGGTCAAGGCGCTGCTCCAAGTCATCGAGAGCCTGTCGTTCCAAACGACGAGTTTGCCGGCGTTCACGACATTCGGGGTGACCGTATGAGACAACTTGCGACGATTCGTTCGAACCGATTGATCGCGACAGCGACGATGGAGATGAAAGTTGAGATTTCCCCACAAGAAGTCGCGCCGGGTACGTTCTTTCACGTGAAGACGTCAGAGCTGTTGCGACGTCCGCTCTCGGTCGCAAACGTCGAGGACAACGTCGTGACGTTCCTCTATAAAGTGATTGGGGCTGGCACGACAGACCTCGCCGCACGTCGGCCCGGCGACGTCTTGGACGTCCTCGGTCCGCTCGGCAACGGCTTCCCGCTCGAACAGACGGGCAAGCGGGTCGTCCTCGTCGGTGGGGGGATCGGGGTGCCGCCGCTCTATTACACGCGGCGCATGCTCGCCGCACGCGGAATCGAGACGGTGGCAATTCTCGGATTTGATACGAAAACGAGTATTTTTTATGAAGATGCGTTCCGCGAACTGGGGGAGACAATCATCACGACGGTCGACGGAACGTATGGGGAAATGGGGTTTGTGACCGGCCCGCTCGCGCAAGTCGATGCCGATGTGTTATTCAGCTGTGGACCAGAGCCGATGTTGAAAGCGGTCGCCGCGTCACATATCGAGGAGCGGTATATCTCGATTGAGAATCGGATGGGGTGTGGCATTGGAGCTTGTTTCGCGTGTGTGTGCCAAGCTCCCGGCGGTTATGTCAAAGTGTGCAGTGACGGACCGGTATTTCGTGCGGAAGAGGTGACGCTATGAGACTACACGTCGACTTACCTGGATTACAGTTAAAAAATCCGATTATGCCGGCGTCAGGTTGTTTCGGATTCGGTGAAGAGTTCGCCAAGCTTTACGATTTATCCGTCCTCGGAGGAATCATGATCAAGGCGGCGACGGGTGAGACGCGGTATGGGAACGGGACGCCCCGGGTCGCCGAGACGGCGCAAGGGATGCTGAATGCCATCGGCCTTCAAAACCCGGGCGTCGATGCGATCATTGAAGAGAAGCTTCCGTTTTTGTCAGAATTTGATACCGAGATTATCGCCAACGTGGCCGGCTCGACGCCAGAAGAGTACATTCACGTCGCCCGCCAGATGAGTGCCGACCCGACCGTTAAAGCGCTCGAACTGAACATCTCGTGTCCGAACGTGAAGTGCGGCGGAATGCAGTTCGGGACTGATCCTGAGATGGCGGCTGAATTGACTCGGCTTGTCAAAGCGGCTTCCTCAAAACCGGTGTATGTCAAACTGTCACCGAACGTCACGTCAATCACGACGATGGCGCGTGCGGTCGAAGCGGCCGGCGCTGATGGGATTACGATGATCAACACGCTCGTCGGGATGCGCATCGATGTCACGACCGGGCAACCGATTCTCGCCAATCGCATCGGGGGATTGTCTGGGCCAGCTGTTAAACCGGTGGCCATTCGCATGGTGTATGAAGTCGCTCAGGCTGTTAATATCCCGATTATCGGGATGGGCGGCGTGCGGACGGTCGACGATGTGTTAGAGTTTATTTACGCAGGTGCCTCAGCGGTCGCGGTCGGAACGGCCAACTTTGAAAATCCATACGTCTGCCAAGAAATCATCGAAGCGTTGCCGGGACGGCTTGACGAACTTGGCATCGATCATATTTTAGACATCAGGGGGAAAGCTTATGAACAGACTGTATCTCGCGCTTGATGTCGAAACAGGCGCCGACGCGTTCCGTTTGTTAAAACGAATCGAACAGAAGCCGGCCGTCAAAGTGGGGATGGAGCTGTTTTATCGCGAAGGGGGGCGCTTTGTCGAGCAACTCGTCGACAGTGGATACCCGGTCTTCTTAGACGTCAAAGTGCATGACATCCCAGAAACAGCACGGCGGACGCTCCGTCAAATCGGGCGTCTCGGCGTCGAGTTGACAAACGTTCATACACTTGGTGGTGAGACGATGATGCGTTACGCGTTAGATGGTTTACGTGACGTGACTGACACGACGAAATTGATTGGGGTCACCCAGTTGACGTCGACCGATGAACGAATGCTTGCCGAAGAACTACACATCAATGGGGGACTGGAACAGGCCGTCCTCCGCCAGGCTGCCATGGCCGACCAAGCCGGACTCGACGGAGTCGTCGCGTCCGTGCATGAGGCCCGCGCGATTCACCAAGCGCTCGGATCGTCATTTTTGACCGTGACGCCGGGCATCCGCATGAACGAGACAGCGGACGATCAAGTTCGCGTCGCCACACCGAAAGCGGCGCGTGAGGCCGGTGTGTCGGCCATCGTCGTCGGCCGGCCCATCACACGGGCCGAAGATCCGAACGCCGCTTATGCACACTACTTACAGGAATGGAGTCGAACTTATGAGACAAATCGCTGAAGCATTATTACAAATCGAGGCCGTGACCCTTTCACCAGAAAATCCATACACGTGGTCGAGCGGGATGAAGAGTCCGATTTATTGTGACAACCGTTTGACACTCAGCTATCCTGACGTCCGCAATCTCATCATCGATGCGCTCGTCGATGTGATCCGTCCGCTCGACGTCGATGTCATCGCCGGGACGGCGACAGCGGGGATTCCTCATGCGACGCTACTGGCCGACCGGCTCGGCTTGCCGCTCGTCTACGTCCGTTCGAGTGCGAAAGGGCATGGGAAAGGGAATCAAATCGAAGGGCGATTCGAGCCTGGCGCTCGTGTCGTCGTGATTGAAGATTTGTTGTCGACCGGTTCATCGAGCATCGAGGCCGCCAAAGCGATTCAGAAAGCGGGCGGGGAGGTCGTGAAGATTCAAGCGATCTTCTCCTACAGTCTGAGCCATCTCGCTATCAATCTGCTAGACTCCGGTTTAACTGCGCACGCGCTGATTACACTATTGGATGTGCTCGAGGTCGCCGTCAAGAAGCGCATCATCAGTAAAGAAGAGGCTGCTACTTTACGTGACTGGCAAAGTGATCCGACAGGTTGGAGCGCTCGTGTCACATCGTAATCTACTTTTCTAAGAATCCACCTCCGGGCGGATTCTTTTTCAATTGGTAACATGGCATACTGAACGTGTTAGAATAGGGAAAGCAGTCAACAAAGGAGATATGTATGGCGTATTCTAGAATGAAGGGAAAATCCTTGAAAGCCCGCTTTCAAGCCATCCCGGAACATCGTAAAATCGCGTTCGGACTCGTCCTCACCGTCTTGCCCCTCATTTTTTTCTTGAATTTATTCATATTCAGCCACGTGTTGGCACTTGGGGACACGTACGAAGACCGATACCAAATGAAAAGGCTTCGACTTGAGACGGCGCATGGCAACGTCGAATTTGTTCGGAGCACAAATGAGAAGGTTCAGATTGACGTGTTGCAGACGAATTCGAAAGAGCGGCGCATCAAAGTCAAATCGGTCGGCGACACGATATCGGTTGTCGAACGATTCGGTCAACTGAGTCAATTCGGCAGTCGTGCGAGCGATGAGCCGTCCCGTTACAAAATTCGCGTCGCTTTGCCGAGCTCGATGACGTCGATTGATGTCGAGGCCGGGCAAGTGACGGGGCAAGGATTGATTGCTAAGACGATTGTCTTGGAAGCGAATTCAGTCAATGTAAAGAAACTTGAAAGTGATCGACTTCGTGTCGAGACGCGGAGCGACGCGACACTAGAGACCGTCCGTGTCGTCACGGGCGACATCCGTTCGTATCGTGATGCGACAATCCGTGACGTCGTGGTCAACCAAGCACTGACCGTCCAAACGGAGGCCGGATCACTCACGTACGAGCCACGCAACGCGACCGGACAAGTAAACGTCAGCACATCCGGCACCGTGACGGCGTCGAAGCGGTTCAAGGAAATCGGGGATGGTGTGTACCATCTGTCGAACTCGAACCGGCCGAACATCGAACTCATTTCCGAGACAGGAAAGGTCGAGCTGAAATGATCAACAAACGTTACATCCCTAAAGTTGGGCTCCGGACTTTGAAGACGGGGATTGCCGTCGCCATTACGATTGCCTTGTCGTGGTACGTGTTCGGTATTTATTCGGGCATGGGGGCGATCGCGGCCGTCGTCGCGATGCAACCGACCGTGAAACGGTCATCAAACATCGTCTTCAGCCGAATCTTCGGGACGATTGTCGGACTCATGTGCGGTCTTTTGATCGTCTACGCGTTCGGGGTCAACCCAATCTCGATCGGGCTCGCCGTCATCGTCGCGCTCACACTCAACACGACGTTCGATAAGACGCACATGTCGACGTACGCGGCGTTCGCAATCGTACTCATGCTCGAGAATCCGACGACCGACTTCTTCCATTATGCGTGGACCCGTTCACTCTTGACGGCTGTCGGTGTCTTCGTCTCCCTCGGGGTGAACTATGCGTTCCTGCCGCCTCGTTATGAAGATCGGTTGCTCAGTGAGATTCGAAAGACATCGGCCTACATGTTCCATCATTGGCGTGAACTTGTCGGTTCCCCGTCCGAACTCCTTGAGACACGGGCCCGCATCCTCGGTCATCAGGAGCTGCACATGATGCTCCAGGAAGACATGAAAGTGACGAACGTTAAACTGAAGCATTTGACGATTAAGCAGTACCGTCTATTGATTCATCTTGAAGACAAGCTCGTCTTGTTGCTTGAGAGTCTTGCTGAACACCGCGAGGCACTATTATTGATGGGCGAAGAAGAACGCCGGGCGTTCGAATCCGAATTTTTATATCTTCTCGCGCATCATCACGACATCCTCTATACGTGTGATAAGCCATATTCGTTGTTCACGTTGCCACACGAGGATTTATCCGTTTCTGAAATCTTACACGGGCACTTGCTCGACTATCATGAACAGCTCGAAGCGTTCAAACATAATCCGAAATGAAGCAAGGCCCCGTCGCACATGACGGGGCCTTTACTTGTTGTCAATATAAGTGGACATGTCATATCTACACATGCCTTTGCCGGCACCCTCCGTTCCTGGGGCGATGCGGATGCCTCCGCAGTGCTCGCCGCACTTTACGGGGTCACCCTTGCATCGCTATCCCCTAGGAGTTCGGGTGCCGGCTTTGACATGTGTCTGCTCGCCTGTCGATCAGACGTGTGCCAATCCTTTCGTTCGTCCGCCGGCGCCCCGACTCCTGCAGGAAAGCAACCCAACGGAGACCCAGCAGCGACATTGAGTCGCGATGCGGCTCCGGGGTTGCCTGCGGAAAGCGTGGGCGCCGAGAGGGCGAGTGCCCATGGACTAACAAGAAAAGACCACGTCATGTGACGTGGCCTGAACTCATTGCTGGAGTGATTTAACGAGCCGCTCATCCGGAGTGACGTACACCGTCTGCTGATCCGTATAGATGACGAATCCAGGTTTGGCGCCGCTCGGTTTTTTCACGTAGCGTGCTTTCGTGTAATCCACCGGCACACCACTCGAGGCACGGGCCTTCGAGAAGTAAGCGGCGACGGTCGCCGCTTCGAGCAATGTCGTCTCGTCGGGCTCGCTCGAACGGATGATGACGTGGGATCCAGGAATGTCTTTCACGTGCAGCCAAATCTCATCACGACGGGCGAACTTGAACGTCAAATGATCGTTTTGCGTATTGTTTTTCCCGACGAAGAACTCTGTCCCCGTCGACGACATGTACGCTTCGAGCGAAATTTTCTTCGTCTGCTTCTTCTTTTGACTCCGTTGTTTCATGTAGCCGCCCTCGGCCAACTCTTCTCGAATCTCGACGATATCGGCCGGTGAGGCGACATCGAGCTGGGCGACGAGCGTCTCTAAATACTGAATCTCGGCGTCGTTCAATTCGATTTGTTTTTGTACTTCGATTTTGGCGACTTTCAACTTGTTGTATTTTTTATAGTACGCTTGCGCGTTCTCGTTCGGCGTCTTGAGCGGGTTGAGCGGAATGTCGATCATGCCGCCTTCTTCGTCGTAATAGTCGACGACGTGAGCGACGGTCATCCCTTTCTCAAGTTGGAACAAATACGTCGTCAACAGTTCTCCGTATTTTTGTAACTCGTCGGACCGTTCCGTCGCCAACAAATCGTCGAGCAGACGCTTCCGCTTCAACACGTTCTTCTCGAGCTCGGACTTCAGGAGACGCTCGACGTCATGCGCTTGTTGTTTGACGCGGTCGCGGTTCGCTTTCTCATAGAAGAAGCGGTCGAGCACGTCCTTACTCGTCTCGTAGCGTTCTTCGGCGGAAATCTCGCCTGACGTGAGGACGATCGGACTGAAGCGTTCTTTGCCGGAAGCGAGTTGTTGGAAGACGAACGGGCCTTTAAGGTCGGCCATCACACTCTTGAACGCCTCTTCGATGCTCGCCCGGTTCGGGAGTTTGGCCCGATGAACGATCTCTTGCGCGATTTGCGGGCTGAGTCCGGCGAAACTGGCGACGAGTTGTTTATCAAGTTTTCCTGAGTTCCAATCGATTCGCTTCAAGCCGGCCTCACGTTCCGTCAACGGGTCGCACTTGTCTTGGGCCGGTGGCAGTAGGTACTCGCTACCTGGCATGATTGTCCGATACGTATTCTGTGACGGCGGCAGGTGCTTAATCGCATCTAAAATCTTGTCGTCCTCGTTCGTCAAGACGACGTTTGAATGACGTCCCATCAGTTCGATATACACTTTCTTGTTCTCTTCGTCGCCGAGCTCGTTTCGTGAGCGGATCGATAGGACGATGACGCGGTCACGTCCGACTTGTTCGATCGCCGTGATGAAGCCGCCTTCGATATGTTTGCGGAGCATCATACAAAACATCGGCGGTTCTTGCGGGTTCTTGGTCGGGTTATCCGTCAATTGGAGCCGCGCGTACATCGCGTTCGCCGAAACGAGCAATTGGACGCTTTGGCGGTTCGAGCGGACTTGAATCATCAAGTCGAGGGAATACGGTTGGTGCACGCGATTGATGCGCCCCCCGACGAGTGCTTGTAATTCTGTTACGACACGATATGTCATTAATCCATCATATGCCACTAGTCTCATCACCTTTGTTCTTTTTCTGTCTCTACGTTATCAGATTCATGGAAAATATGGTACGATGAAGTAGGAAATCCGAACTTCTTCTTGCCGGAACAATTGATTGACTGCTATTATAATTAAATGTGATGTTAGAAGATGGAGGTCTTGCAGTGAATTTTAAAGAACGAGGATTATTAATCGTCTTGTCTGGTCCGAGCGGTGTCGGAAAAGGTACAGTGTGCCGGGTGCTCCGTGAGGAAGAAGGCAACAACCTTCAATATTCGGTCTCGGCGACGACCCGGAAACCGCGTGAAGGAGAAGTGGAAGGCGTACATTACTTCTTTAAGACGAGAGAACAATTTGAAGACATGATCGAGCACGATCAACTGCTCGAACACGCTGAATTTGTCGGCAACTATTATGGGACACCGGTTGAATGGGTTCGTGAGACACTCGAGAGCGGAAGAGACGTCATCCTCGAGATTGAAGTCCAAGGCGCTTTCCAAGTGAAAGAGCGTTTCCCAGAAGCGGTCTTTTTATTCTTGGCTCCGCCAAGCTTGCAAGAACTACGCAACCGCTTAGTCGGTCGAGGCACGGAATCGGAAGATGTGATCAAGCAACGCTTGCTCGTCGCCCGGGAAGAAATTGAATTGATGGATGCATACGACTACGTCGTTACGAATGATGAAGTGGACAAAGCGATCGACCGTATCAAAGCGATCGTGACAGCCGAGCATTGTAAGCGTGAACGTGTCGCATCTCTCTATAAAAAAGCCATGATGGAGGTCATTTAATGTTATACCCTTCGATTGATGCCTTACAACGTATCATCCCGTCGAAATACACGATCGTGACGGTGGCCGCGAAGCGGGCCCGCCAAATTCAGGACGGAAAAGCAGCGAAAATCGCCGTGCCAAAATCGTATAAGCCGGTCGGTCAAGCGCTAGAAGAAATATTCTCGGGTGACACGACAATCATCGTGAACGAAAAGAACAACGGATGAATTGTGACCCAAGTCGGATGCGACTTGGGTCTCATTGTCTATAAAGGGGAGAAAAGGGAATGTTGAACGATCGGAATATCTTGCTTTGTGTGAGCGGCGGCATCGCGGCGTATAAGGCGTGTGCCCTCACTTCGAAACTCGTGCAAGCCGGGGCGAACGTGCGCGTGGCGATGACCGCCTCAGCCGAGGAGTTCGTGGGAAAGGCAACGTTTCAGGCGCTCAGCCGCAATCCTGTATACACCGACGTGTTCGAAGAGCACGACCCGACCAAAATCGCCCATATCGACGTCGTCGACACGAGTGACTTGATTGTCGTCGCGCCTGCCACAGCGAACATGATCGCGAAACTTGCGGCCGGTATTGCTGACGATTTCATCACGACTTCGATTTTAGCGGCGAAATGTCCTGTCATCGTCTCACCGGCGATGAACGTCAATATGCTTGAACATCCCGCCACACGCCGCAACATCGAGACGCTCAAAACGTTCGGCTATCAAATCATCGAGCCGGGCGTCGGCAATCTCGCTTGCGGTTGGGTCGGTGGGGGACGTCTTCCAGAACCAGAAGACCTCGTCCGGATCATTGAGAGCCAGTTCGTCCCGAAACATCTGCTCGGGAAGCGGGTGTTGATCACGGCTGGTCCGACGGTCGAGCGCATCGACCCGGTCCGGTTCCTATCGAACGACTCATCGGGCAAGATGGGCGTCGCGCTCGCCGAGGCGGCCCGTGACATGGGGGCGTATGTCACGCTCGTTCATGGACCGCTTCAAGTGCCGGTACCGGACGGGGTGACCGCCATCGCTGTCGAATCGGGGACGGATATGCTCGAGACGGTGCTCGCGCGCTTCGATGACCAAGACCTCGTCATCAAATCGGCCGCCGTCGCTGACTATCGTCCGAAGACGGTCCATACCGAGAAACATAAAAAAGTACACGGTCCGTTGACGATCGAGCTCGAAGAGACGACGGACATTTTAAAGACGCTCGGAGCGAAGAAGACGCACCAGATCCTCGTCGGCTTTGCGGCGGAGACGGAGAACCTCGAGCAACACGCCCGCGATAAAATCGCCCGCAAGCGTGTCGACTACCTCGTCGCGAACGATGTGTCACAACCAGACATCGGTTTCCGCTCCGACGACAATGAGGTCATGTTGTTCCGCGCGGACGGAGCCCATGTCCGCTTGCCTCGTCAAAGCAAACGAGAGCTCGCCGTTGAATTGCTCACTCATTTTAAGGAAGATTTACGATGATCGCACATGTCCACGTCGATGCGCCCGTCATCACGATTGATCGCCCCTTCGACTATGAAGTGCCGCCCCAGTTCGAGACGTTGATCGAACCAGGCATGCGCGTCTCGGTCCCGTTCGGCTCACGACGCCTGCTCGGGATCGTGACTGGTGTCTCGGAAGGGACGCGTGAAGGCTTGAAGCCACTTGAAGCCCTATTAGATGAAGAATCATCTCTGACGGACGAGTTGCTCGACTTATCGACACACGTGAAAGAGACGACGCTCTGTTTCCGTTCGTCGGCGCTTCTCGCCATGCTTCCGGCGGCTTTAAAAGTGAGTTACGACAAAGAGATTAAAGGGGAGACGCTCCCGGATGGAGTCCGAGCTGGCACTCATCTCTCGGAATATCCGAAAGAGACACAGTCCATCATTTTGGCGCTCGCCAAAAAAGGGGACATCCTGCTTGCGCCGGTGTTAAAAGAAAAACGAACGGTCAAGACGGACCTCGTCATCGAGCTGATCGATGCGAGTCTCGTCCCGGCCCGAGCGAAGAAACAGCAAGAAGCGATTCAGTTGCTAAAGGACGTACCCCGCATGTATTGGTCATCGTTGCGTCAAATCGGTCTATCGCGTGCCCAACTTCAAAAAATGGAGACGCTCGGTGCCATCAACGTGACCGAGGTCGAACTGAACCGTGACCCGTACGCCACGATTGAACAAGTCATCGAGACGGTTGAACTGAATGACAGCCAAGCGATGGCCGTCCATGCCATCCGTGACGCCGACGCAGGGGAGACATTGCTCCTGCATGGCGTCACCGGAAGCGGGAAGACCGAGGTCTATCTGGAAGCGATTGGTCAAGTCGTCGATGAAGGAAAACAGGCGATTTTGCTCGTGCCGGAGATCTCGCTCACACCGATGATGGTCAAACGGTTCAAACGTCGTTTCGGAGACCGTGTCGCCGTCCTTCATAGCGCCTTATCGCAAGGTGAGAAATATGATGAATGGCGGAAAATCAAGCGACGTCAAGTCGATGTCGTCGTCGGGGCACGTTCGGCCATCTTCGCCCCGCTCGAGAATATCGGTCTGCTCATCTTAGATGAGGAGCATGAGACGACGTATAAGCAAGAAGAGAACCCACGCTACCATGCGCGGGACGTCGCGATTTGGCGGGCCCATTATCACGGGTGCCCGGTCGTACTCGGGAGTGCGACGCCGTCACTCGAGTCGTACGCCCGTGCTCAAAAAGGTGTGTACCACTACTTGCAATTGAGTGAACGATACGGAGGCGAGATGCCGCCGGTTCATATTATCGATATGCGGCGTGAACTTGCCAAAGGGAACACGACGATGTTCTCGGAAGATTTATTTGTCGCCATCAACGACCGAATCGCCAAGAAAGAGCAATGTGTCATCTTGCTCAACCGTCGCGGGTTCACGACGTTCGTCATGTGCCGCGACTGTGGGGAAGGACTTACCTGTCCGCACTGTGCCGTCAACTTAACGTACCATCAGCACGGTGATCGTCTCAAATGCCACTATTGTGGTTACGAGATCGGTATGCCGTCGAAGTGCCCGACCTGTGACAGTAAAAAAATCAAACAGTTCGGCACCGGTACACAAAAGATTGAGACCGAGTTGTTGAACCGCATCCCTGAGGCGCGAATTATCCGGATGGACCAAGATACGACGTCTCGGAAAGGCTCGCACGAGCAACTGCTGAAACGTTTTGAGGATGGGGAGGCGGACATCTTGCTCGGTACGCAGATGATTGCCAAAGGACTTGACTTCCCGAACGTGACACTCGTCGGGGTGCTCGCGGCAGATGCGACACTCGGCATGCCTGATTTTCGGGCGACCGAGCGCACGTTTCAGCTCGTGACCCAAGTTGCCGGTAGAGCCGGTCGAGGAAGTTTACCGGGCGAGGCATACGTGCAGACGTATAACCCGGACCATTACGTCATCGAGACGGCGAGTGAGCACGACTACGAATCCTTTTTCGCGCGCGAGATGCAACTTCGTCAAGTCGGCAACCATCCGCCGTATTGGTACGTCACGCTCGTCACATTCGCAGCGGAGAGCCCGCTCGTCGCCCAAGCCGAGGCTGAGCTGTTCGCCTCCGATTTCGTCGAGGCGCACGTGGCCCAATCACGACTGAACGGGCCGATGCCGGCGCCGCTGTCAAAATTAAAGAATTTGTTCCGCTATCAGTTGTTCATCAAGACGAAACATCCTGAGGCGTTATATCCAGTCCTCGCCGCACTGCAACAAGCACGGGCGAAGGCGATCAGCAAAAAAGAATATCAATTGAGTATCGACGTAAATCCATACGTATTCATGTGAGGTGGAACCAGATGTATAAAGTAGTAGAGATCCCAAATGAGATTTTACGGGTCACGTGTGATCCGGTGACAAAGTTTGATAAAAAATTGCGCCAGACGGTCGACCGCATGTTCGACACGATGTATGAGTATGACGGTGTCGGCGTCGCCGCCCCGCAAGTCAACTTGAACCAACGACTCGCCGTCGTCCACACGGATGATGAGACCGGTCCACTCGTGTTGATCAACCCAGAGATTATCGAGACGTCGGGAACCGAGATCGGCCTTGAAGGCTGCTTGAGCATCCCGGGCGAGTTCGGGTTCGTCGAACGGCACGAGACGATCGTCGTCAAGACGCAAGACATGAAAGGCCGTTACCAAGAAGTGAAGGCGAGCGGTTTCTTCGCCCGGGCGATTCAACATGAAATCGACCATTTGGACGGGGTATTGTTCACGGACAAGCTTGCGGTGCCGGAAAAGGGGACGGACCAACGCATCGTCTTCATGGGCACGCCAACGTTTGCCGTATCCGTACTTGAGCGCTTGCTCGAAGAAGGATACAATGTCGTAGGTGTCGTCTCGCAACCGGATAAGCCGGTCGGACGAAAACGCGAACTAAAACCGACGCCGGTGAAAGAATGTGCTTTGCGCCACAATATCCCGGTGTTGCAACCTGAAAAGGTACGGACCGATTATGCGGATATCTTGGCACTCGAGCCGGATGTGATTGTGACGGCAGCTTACGGGCAAATCGTCCCGACTGAACTACTCGAAGCACCGAAGCATGGGGCTATCAATGTACATGCCTCGCTCTTGCCGAAATATCGGGGGGGCGCCCCGATTCATCAAGCCATCCTTGATGGGGATAAAGAGACGGGTGTGACAATCATGTACATGGTCGATAAACTCGATGCCGGCGATATGATCGCCAACACGGTCGTCCCGATTGAAGAATTGGATACGGTCGGCACATTGTTCGACAAGCTCGCGGTCGCAGGGTCGGACTTGTTAATCAAGACGCTTCCCGCTTTCCTCGCCGGTTGGATTGAAGCTGTGCCGCAAGACGAGCGTGACGTCACGTTCGCACCGAACATCAGCCGGGAGCGGGAACAGATTGATTGGACCCGGTCCGGCGCAGACATTTATAATCAGATCAGAGGGATGAATCCGTTCCCGACGGCGTATACGACGATTGCCGGAGAACGGGTCAAACTGTTCTTCGGGTCAAAGACGACCGGGACGGGTGAACCAGGAACGATTGTACGACTTGAAGAAGATGGGTTTGTCGTCGCGACAGGCGACACGGTCGCTATTAAAGTGGTCGATTTGCAACCATCTGGTAAAAAACGGATGGACGGGGCCACGTTTATGCGTGGGGCCGGCCAAAAGTTACAAGTCGGCGATCGACTAGGAGGATAATATGAACGTACGAGTAGCAGCGCTTGATACGCTAATCAAAATCGAACAAGGCGGCGCCTATTCGACGATTGCGGTCAACGATTTATTGAAACAGAAGAGATTGGCGACGAAAGATGTCGGTCTATACACGGAGCTCGTCTACGGGACGCTCGGTCGGAAACGGACGCTTGACTATATTTTAGAGAAGCGGGTCCAAAACCCTAAAAAATTGGACAAATTCGTCTTGCCACTCTTACGGATGAGCGTCTATCAACTATTTTATCTCGACAAAATCCCGGATCGTGCCGTCTTGCATGAAGCAGTCGAGATCGCGAAAAAACGGGGCCACTCGGGAACCGGAAAATTCGTCAACGGCGTCTTGCGCAACGTCATCCGGGACGGTTTCCCAAATTTGAGTGCGTTGCCGGACGCTGAACGGATTGCCATCGAACATAGTCATCCCGATTGGCTAGTTGCTGAATGGGTCGAGACGTATGGCGTCGAAGCGACCGAGGCGATGTGTAAACTGAACAATGAGCCGGCTCCGGTAACGGTGCGGGTCAATAGCCAACGTGTCACCGTTGACGAGATGATGGAACGGCTCGCCGAAGTCGATGTCGTTGCCAAACGGTCGGAACTATCAGCGGACGGTCTCGTCATCGAGTCCGGAAACGTCCACGCGACGGCGTTCATCGATATGGGCTTGTTGTCGATTCAGGACGAGAGCTCGATGATTGTCGCTGATGCGCTTCAAGCCGGGAAGACAGAACGCGTACTCGACGCGTGTGCTGCCCCTGGAGGAAAAGCGATGCATACGGCCGAACGAATGGACGGCGGAACGCTCGTCGCCCTCGACTTGCACCCGCATAAAGCGAAGTTGATTGAACGTCAAGCGAAGCGTCTGCATATCGATGGAGTGACCGCACTTGCCCTCGATGCCCGCCAGGCCGGGGACAAATTTGAACCGGAGAGCTTCGATCGGATCTTACTCGACGTCCCATGTTCGGGACTCGGTGTCATCCGTCGCAAGCCAGACATCAAATGGACAAAAGACAAATCTGCCCTTGCCGGACTGCCGAAAGTCCAACGTGAAATCATTGACGCTGTCTTGCCACTGCTTAAACGAGGTGGTACGCTAGTGTACTCGACATGTACCATCGATCCGACTGAGAATGAACAGCAGGCCGATTACATTTTGTCGAACGGATTGACGTGGGATGAGACACTCCAAGACCGTCTTCCCCAAGTATTGCGCCCGATGGTGTCATCGGACCGCGCTGAACTCAAATTACTCCCGACGTCGTTCGGAACGGACGGCTTCTATATCGCCGCATTCAAGAAAGAGGTATAAACATGAATCCAAAAGCAGTTGAAAAAAATCCATTGGTCGGTGCCAAGCCGTCCCTCTATTCCCTCACGTATTCTGAACTCGAACAGTGGCTCATCGAGGCAGGAGAAAAATCGTTCCGCGCGAAACAGTTATATGACTGGATGTACGTCAAGCGTGTGACATCGTTCGACGATATGACGAACGTCTCTAAACCGCTCCGCGAGAAATTAGACGCGTCATTTCAATTGACGACGTTAAAAGAACTCGTCCGTCAAGAGTCACAAGACGGCACAATCAAGTTCTTGTTCGAGCTCCAAGACGGGTATTCCATCGAGACGGTTCTCATGCGCCATGAGTATGGCAACTCGGTCTGTGTCACGACGCAAGTCGGCTGCCGCATCGGTTGCACGTTCTGTGCCTCGACGCTCGGCGGTTTGAAACGTAACTTAGAAGCCGGCGAAATCACGGCGCAAGTGCTCGACGTGCAACGCGCGCTCGACGCGAGCGGCGAACGAGTCGACTCTGTCGTCGTCATGGGAATCGGCGAACCGTTCGACAACTATGACGAATTGATGCGTTTCTTGCGCACGGTCAACCACGACGATGGTTTGAACATCGGTTCACGCCATATCACCGTGTCGACGAGCGGGATCGTACCGAAAATCTACAAGTTCGCCGATGAAGGGATGCGCATCAACTTCGCCATCTCACTTCACGCACCGACGACAGAAATCCGGACGCGTCTCATGCCGATCAACCGTGCTTACAACTTGGACAAGTTGATGGAAGCCGTCAACTATTACACAGAGAAAAGTGGTCGCCGCATCACGTTCGAATACGGTTTGTTCGGTGGCGTCAACGATACAGAAGAACATGCCCATCAATTGGCTGACTTGTTAAAAGGCGTCAAATGCCACGTCAACTTGATTCCAGTCAACCACGTGCTCGAGCGCGACTACGTCCGCACGCCACGTAAACAAATTTTTGCCTTTGAAAAAGTGCTCAAAGATCGAAAAGTGAACGTGACGATTCGTCGCGAGCAAGGTTCGGATATCGATGCGGCTTGTGGGCAGCTTCGAGCGAAGGAGCGCGAACAAGAAACGAGGTAATCAGGAAGATGGAATTAGCATACCGAACCGACCGCGGGCAAGTGAGGGCGCAGAACGAGGACGCCGTCTTGATTTTAGGAGACGAGCGTGCCGGGATCGCTCTCGTGGCCGACGGTATGGGAGGACATGAAGCCGGAGAGGTTGCGAGTCAGCTTGTCATCGAGCAGTTTCGCCGTGCCTTTCCGACGCTTCCTGCCTCACCGATGGAGATGGAAAATTGGTTCCGCCACAATGTGGAACTGGCCAACGAGCAAGTGCTCGACTTCTCGAAACAAGCGAATCTGCTGATGATGGGGACGACGATCGCCGGTGTCTGTTGGCACGACGAGACGATCGTCATCGTCCACGTCGGGGATAGTCGTGTGTATGCCTTGCGTGAGGATAAGCTCCAACAATTGACGGAAGACCATTCTTACGTCAACGTGTTGAAGCAACTCGGAGAATTGACCGAGGAAGAGATGCGTGTCCACCCGAAACGTAACATCATCACCCGTGCGATCGGCTCGAAGGAACATGTCGAACCCGATCTGCAAGTGTTTGCCGAACCCGAGTTTGATACGATTTTAATCTGTACGGACGGCTTGACGACTCATTTGACCGATGACGAGATCAAACAAGTTTTGGAACGTCCCGTCTCGGCGGACGTCAAGGCGGATCAATTGATCGATCAAGCCAACCGTTTGGGCGGAAGTGACAACATCACTGTTGCCCTCGTCCAGTTCACAGATAGAAAGAGAGGATGAATCCGATGCGAAGTGGAGAACGAATCAACGATCGTTATCGGATCGAACAGCAAATCGGCAACGGCGGCATGGCAAATGTCTACCGGGCTCACGATGAGATTTTAAACCGAACCGTCGCCATCAAAGTGTTGCGATCTGAATTCTCGCATAATGAACAATTTATACGCCGGTTCGAACGAGAAGCCCATGCGGCGGCGAGTCTGAACCATCCGAATATCGTCGCCATTTACGACGTCGGAGACGAACGCGACATCTATTACATCGTCATGGAACATGTCGATGGGATGACGCTAAAACAATATTTACAAGAAGAGTACATATCTGTCGACGAGGCGCTCCGCATCATGGGACAGATTTGTGATGCGATCGATCACGCCCATGCGAATCGAATCATTCACCGGGACATCAAACCACAAAACATGATGATCGATCAAAGCGGCAACGTCAAAGTGACGGACTTTGGAATTGCGGTGGCCATGTCTAACGCTACGTTGACCCACACGATGTCGGTGCTCGGGTCGGTCCACTACTTTTCTCCAGAGCAAGCACGCGGAAAGTTCGCCGATGAGAAGTCAGATATTTATTCGCTCGGCGCCGTACTCTATGAACTCGTGACCGGTCGGGTACCGTTCATCGGCGAGACGCCGGTCGCTGTCGCGCTGCAACATCTGCAAGATGATCCGATTCGACCGATGGATTTGAACCCGAACATCCCGCAAGCGCTCGAGAACTGTATCATGCAGGCACTCGCGAAGTCACCGGGCGCACGTCACGCCTCGGTCGCCGCATTCAAGAAGGATTGCATGACAGCACTCGATCCGGAACGTGCGAATGAACCGAAGCGATCGAATGCGGAGCAAGATGCGTTTGATCAGACGCTTGTCATGGCGCCTGTCGTGCCGGATGAGCCGAACGCAAATGAGGCGCCGGAACAACCGGTCGCAACAAGTGAACCCGTGAAAGACAAACCGAAACGGAAAAAGAAGTGGTGGCTCTGGATCCTACTCGCTCTCCTGTTGATCGGTGGCGGAATCGGGGCGTATGTCATCGCCGATGAGATGTCCCGTGCCGTCGTCCCAGATGTCGTCGGAATGACGAGCGACGAGGCGACGACTGAGCTTGAGACGGCCGGTTTTGTCGTCGAGGCGACCGAACGGGCGAGTGATAACATTGCCGCCGGGGACGTCATCTCTCAGACTCCGCAAGCCGGTCGGAAGCCGAAACGCGGGACGACCGTGATGATTGTCGTCTCGGCCGGAAAAGAGACGGTCGAGATGCCAGACGTGGAAGGATTGTCCCAGTCGGCGGCCGAACGGACGCTCAAAGACCTAGATTTCACGGACATTGAGATTCAGTCGGAGGCGTCCGAGACGGTCGATAGTGGAGATGTCATCTCCCAATCGATCGCCCCAGGTAATGAAGTCGTTCCGTCTGAAGAGACGGTGACGCTCGTCGTCTCGACGGGCAGCAATAAAGTCGAACTCGCCAACTTGGCGGGCTATACGTTCGAGGAAGCGACGACGTATGCTGAGCAAAATAGCTTGAAAATCGTCAAACGTGACGAGTATTCAACGAGCGTTCCTGCGAATCAAATCATCCGTCAACTCCCGACGGCCGGTACGGCAGTCGATCCGGGGACGGAACTGACCGTCATCGTGTCACAAGGGGTCGAACCGACCGACGTCTCGATCGAGCGGGAAGTCAACGTCGAGATCGAACCGCCGCCCGAAGGGGAAGAGGCTGAAGCGCTCGAAGTCGTCATTCGGACGGTCGATGCCCGTGGCGAAGTCGAAGTGTTGCGTGATAAGATAACAGAGACGACGACATACTCGTACACACTCGTCATCGCACCGGACGAAGTCGGAACCGCGACGATTGAAGTCGATGGGGAAGTCGTACGGACGGATACGGTGACGTACGCACAAGCAAAAGATGCACAATGAAGAGGTGGCGCGCGCGTCGCCTCTTTTTCTAAGGAGGGAATGGAATGAAAGGTACGATCATTCGATTACAAGGCGGATTTTATGACGTCATGACAGAAGAAAAACAAGAGATTCGCTGTCGCGCCCGCGGCAATTTCCGCAACCGGAACATCTCGCCTGTCGTAGGTGATGATGTCGACATTCAAGACCAAGAGGACGGCACCGGTTATATACTGGCCGTCGATGAGCGGTCGAACCATCTCGTCCGCCCGCCAATCGCCAATATCGATCAAGCGTTTTTACTGTTTTCCGTGAAAGAGCCGGCGTTCTCATTCCATCTGCTTGACCGTTTCCTCGTCTTGATCGAGTCGAAGCAAGTCCATCCGATCATCGTCTTGACGAAGATGGACTTGTTGACGGAATCAGAACGGAAGCCGATTCACGAAGCAGCGACCTTATACCGCTCCATCGGCTATGAGGTCATCGAGACGTCGACCGAGGATGGGTCGGGGATTGAACAAATCCGTGGTTCGTTCAAAGACAAGACGAGCGTATTCGCTGGACAGACGGGCGTCGGGAAAAGTTCGCTCTTGAATGCGGTCGCGCCTGAGCTTGAACTTGCGACCGGGAAGATTTCGAAGTCGCTCGGCCGAGGGAAGCACACGACGCGTCACGTCACACTCATCACACTCGCTGACGGACTCGTCGCTGACACGCCTGGTTTCTCGAGCCTCGAGTTCCCGGTCGAACTCGAAGTCGAGGAGATGCGGTGGTGTTTCCCTGAGTTTGTCGAGCGGCATGATGACTGCAAATTCCGCGGCTGTGCCCATTTGAACGAGCCGGGCTGTGCCGTCAAAGCGGCTGTCGAAGCTGGAGAAATCGCTTCCACCCGTTATGAGAATTATGTTACGTTTATGGCAGAGTTAAACGATAGACAACGGAGGTACTGACATGATTAAAATTGCACCATCGATTTTAGCGGCGGACTTCGCCAATCTAGAATCAGAAGTGAAGGCGGTCCAAGAGGCCGGAGCGGATTATATCCATTTTGATGTCATGGATGGACAGTTTGTCCCGAACATCTCCATCGGGCTACCGGTGCTCGCGAGTTTACGAAAAAAATCGGACATGGTACTTGATGTCCATCTGATGATCGATCAGCCGGAGCGGTTCGTCGAAGATTTCATCAAAGCCGGGGCGGATATCGTCACGGTTCACGTCGAAGCGACGAATCACTTGCATCGCGTCTTGCAACAAATCAAAGCGGCTGGCGCCAAGTGTGGCGTCGTCTTGAATCCGCATACGCCACTCTCGTCGATTGAACACGTGCTCGGTGACGTCGATATGGTGCTCCTTATGACGGTGAACCCTGGCTTTGGGGGCCAGAAGTTCATCGAATCGGTCGTCCCGAAAATTGCGGCGCTGAATGAGATGCGCCAAGCCCGTCGTCTCGACTTTGAAATTGAGATTGACGGCGGCGTGAACGCGGACACGGCAAAACTATGCATCGATGCCGGGGCTGACGTGCTCGTGGCCGGGTCGGCCATCTATAATGAGCCGAGTTACAAAGAAGCCATCGATAGCATTCGCAACGCATCTCGTGTATAATCGACCATAGAACAACAAATATTGTCGCAAGGGGTGTCACATTCTGTGGCTGAGAGGCATCACGCTAACCCTTTGAACCTGTTCCGTTCACACGGACGTAGGGATGTGGCGAAAATGCACGTTGCTACACGATAGCAGCATGGCGTTTACGTCATGCTGCTTTTTGTCGTTCACTCATATAAGGAGGGAATAAAATGAAACAACGTTTAAAATTACAGGCGCTCATCGAAATTTCGCTGTTCGCCGCACTCGGTTTGATTTTTGATTTACTCATCCCGTTCCGGATGCCGCAGGGCGGATCAATCAGTCTGGCGATGTTGCCGATCTTTGTGATGGCGTACCGCCACGGCTTAAAAGGCGGACTTGCGACGGGGGCGCTCGTCGGGACGCTTCAATTGATGTTTGGGGCCTACATCTTCACACCTGTCCAATTCCTGCTCGATTATACGTTTGCTTACGGTGTCGTCGGTATGGCTGGACTATTCGCCGGACAAGTGAAACGAGCCGCTAAGGACGAGGCAAAAAAGACACTCATCATCTATTTGGTGCTCGGGGCGCTCCTCGGCTCACTGCTACGCTACGGTGCCCACGTCGTATCGGGGATTGTCTTCTTCGCTGAGTACGCGGAAGGACCGGTCGTGGCTTACTCATTCGCCTATAATATGACGTATATGCTCCCGTCATTCCTCGTGTCGGCCGTCGTTCTTGTCCTCTTGTTTGTCTCGGCACCACGTTTTGCGACACTCGCGACCCGGGACGTCCGCTAATGCGCGTCTTGATCGTAGCGGCGAGCCCGGAATCGATCCCGAGCCTCCCGATTGATGTCGATTATGTCATTGGCGTCGATGGGGGTTATGAGACGCTATTAGACCGTGGGCTGAATCCGGACCTCGTCGTCGGCGATTTTGATTCCTTCACGGGCGAAGTGCCGATCGACGCTGTCCGTTATCCGTCTGAAAAAGATGTGACCGACCTTGAAATCGCGCTTGAGGCGGCCCGGAGCCATGGGGCGACGGAGATGCTCGTCTACGGCGCTCTCGGTGGACGGCTCGATATGACGCTCAGCAACATCGGTTTGCTCGAGGCGTATCCCGAGATGCGTCTCATCTCAGCAGGGCAAATGGTGCGACTCGCGGGGACGGGGCTCTATGGACTCCCGCGCCAAGACGATCACTATTTGTCGCTCGTACCGTGGAAGCGGGCGAACGTCACCATCCGTGGCGTCAAATATCCGCTCGACCATCACGAGATCGTGAGCCATGAGGCGCTCACGATCTCGAACGAGTGGGCCGACGAATCAGCGGACTTGATTGTGCACGAAGGCATGGTGCTTGTGCTGTATGTCAAAAAATGAACACAAAAAAATCCCATCGGCGAATGCCGCTGGGATTTATTTCGTTCGTGTATAAAAATTATACGCGTTCAACGAGACCTGATTTAAGAGCGCGAGCTGAAACCCAAACTCGTTTAGGTTTACCGTCAACGAGAATACGAACTTTTTGTACGTTTACACCCCAAGTGCGTTTTGTCTTGTTGAGTGCGTGCGAACGGTTGTTACCTGATTTAGGTGATTTACCTGTTACGTAGCATTTACGTGCCATGCGTTTCCCCTCCTTTTTTATGTGGGTTCGTCCTAATAGACACTCGTTTATATTAGCACGGGTTTTTTCACGATGCAACTAGAAAATCATAGGATGACAAGAAAAAAACTTGACATTACTGGAAAGGATTTTAATAATGAATGAGGGTTACGGCTACAATTGACCGAGTTTATGGAGCAGGTTCTTTTAATAACTAGGTACTTATTGTAGAATGTAGTGAAGGAATCATTCCGAATAAAGGAGGCTACTCCATATGGCAATTGAAATGAAGACAACATATGGCAATATTGACATCACGAACGACGTGGTCGCAACACTCGCAGGCGGTGCGGCGATGGAATGTTTCGGCGTTGTGGGAATGGCGTCTCAAGCTCAATTGAAAGACGGGATTGCAGAACTATTGAAGCGTGAAAACTACGCCCGAGGCGTGGTCGTACGTCAAGATGGAGAAGACGTACATATCGACATGCACATCATTGTAAGCTACGGGACGAAAGTGTCGGAAGTCGCATACAACGTGCAAAGCCGTGTGAAATACACGCTCGGTGAAACTTTAGGATTAAACGTTTCGTCGGTAAACATATTCGTACAAGGCGTTCGTCTGACGAATGACTGACGAGAACGAAGGAGGATTTGGTGTGGGTTTAAAACGTTTAGATGGATTGGTGTTCGCGAACATGGTCGCGAACGGTGCAGCCAACTTGAGCCAGAATGCGGATTATGTAGATTCGCTTAACGTCTTCCCGGTGCCGGACGGCGATACGGGGACGAACATGAATTTGACGATGACATCGGGTGCGAAAGAAGTGGCCGCACTCAACTCGGCGAATATCGCTGATGTCTCATCGAAGTTTGCACGCGGTCTCTTAATGGGAGCACGTGGGAACTCGGGTGTTATTTTGAGCCAATTGTTCCGTGGCTTCGGTAAAGCGATCGAAGGAAAGACAGAAGTGTCGACAGTCGATTTCGCCGAGGCGTTGAAACGTGGCGTCGATACGGCATACAAGGCGGTTATGAAACCGGTTGAAGGAACGATTTTGACGGTTGCTCGTGAAGCGGCCGACGAAGCGCTCCGTGCTTCAGAGTCGACGAGCGACTTCAACGAGTTCATGGAACGCGTGATCGTGGAAGCAAAAGCTTCACTCGAGCGGACACCGGACTTATTGCCTGTCTTAAAAGAAGTCGGCGTCGTCGATTCGGGTGGTCAAGGACTGCTCGTCATTTATGAAGGGTTCCTCGCAAGCCTTGAAGGCAAAGAACTCGAGAAACCACATGCACCGGTCATGGATGCGCTCATCGAAGCCGAACATCATGCCCACGCCGCGCAAGGATTCATGTCGACCGAAGACATCGAGTTCGGTTATTGCACGGAAATCATGGTCCGTTTCCAAGACGTCAAGTTGAAGGATGCCCCGTTCAATGAGGATGCGTTCCGCAACGAACTGTCTGAACTTGGGGACTCACTCCTCGTCGTCGCAGACGAAGAGTTGCTCAAAGTCCACGTTCACGTCGAAACACCTGGTGACGTCATCACGAAAGGGCAGCGCTACGGCGAGCTCGTCGCTGTCAAAATCGAGAACATGCGTCAACAGCACTCGACGATCTTAGAAGAAGAGCACGGTGCCAACCAGCACGGCGTCCAAACGGCTACTTCGACGGCTCCGAAGGCAAAAGTGCCATATGCGATCGTCACAGTCGCGATGGGTGAAGGTGTCAGCGACTTGTTCCGTTCACTTGGGGCGGCTCACGTCATCGAAGGCGGTCAGACGATGAACCCGTCGACGGAAGACATCGTCAAGGCGATTGAAGCGGCCAACGCGGACCACGTCTTCATCTTCCCGAACAACTCGAACATCATCATGGCTGCCGAACAAGCGGCATCGGTCGCACCTTGCGGCGTCTCGGTCATTCCGACGAAGACGGTGCCACAAGGACTCGCGGCAGCAATCGCATTCAACCCGGAAGCGGATGTCGACACGAACGAAAGCGTCATGAAGACGGCGGCAAGTGCCGTCAAGTCTGGTCAAGTGACGTATGCGGTCCGTGATACGAGTATCGATGGTGTTGAAATTCGTAAAGATGACCATATGGCGATTGCTGAGAAGAAAATCGTTGCCTCATCAGGTTCGAGCCTCGAAGCGGCGAAGAGATTAGTCGACGCTCTTGTGGATGCCGACGACGAGATCATCACGATCTTGACGGGTGAAGGTTCGTCCGCAGAAGACGTCGAGGCACTCTCGGCTTACATTGAGTCGAAGAACGACGAAATTGAAATCGAAGTTCACGACGGGAAACAACCGCTCTACTCCTACATTTTTAGTGTGGAATAAGCTGTAACTCAGCCCTACCTTCTGTATAATGAAGGTAGGGTTTTTTTGAAAGGGGGAAATGCGATGAAATATCGCAGTGTGTTTGATATCATCGGACCGGTCATGGTCGGTCCATCGAGTTCGCATACGGCCGGAGCCGCGCGCATCGGCCTCATGGCTGGGAAGTTGTTCGGGCGGACGCCACGGCTCGCGCACGTCACGTTTTATGGGTCGTTCGCCGATACGTATCGGGGGCACGGCACCGATGTCGCCATCGTCGGCGGCATCATGGGCTTCGATACGTTCGATTTGCGCATCCCGCAATCGCTTGATATCGCGAAAGAGCGCGGCATCGAGGTCGTCTTTGAGACGAGCGACGCGCTGACGGATCATCCGAACACGGCTCGCGTCCGGCTAGAAGACGAGGACGGCACGTTTGAAATCGTCGGGATTTCAATCGGGGGTGGGACGATCGAAATCACCGAGTTGAACGGATTCCCACTCAAATTGTCTGGCGGCGGACCGGCACTTGTCGTCTTGCATCACGATCGCTTCGGGGCGATTGCGGCCGTGACAGGTATTTTGGCCAAATATGAGTTAAACATCGGCCATATGGAAGTGAGCCGTCATGAGAAAGGCAAACAGGCGCTCATGGCGATTGAGATTGATGACCATCTATCAAAAGACGTGTTAGCGGAAATTGAGCGGTTACCTCAAATCGAACGGGTAGCCATCTTTGGGGAATAAGGAGACACCAATATGTTTAAATCAGTAGAAGAATTAGTCAGAACGGCAACAGAGCGAGGTATCCCGATCTCAGAAGTGATGATCGAGCAAGAAGTGCACGTCAGACGCTCGACGCGTGAAGACGTCGTCGGCATGATGGAGCGCAATCTAGAAGTGATGGAAGAAGCGGTCGCACGGGCACTCGAAGGCGTGACGTCCGTGACGGGACTCACGGGGAACGACGCCGTGCTCATGACCGACTATATCCGTTCCGGCAAATCGCTCGCCGGAGATTTGATTTTAGATGCGGTCGCCAAAGCGATCGGGACGAATGAAGTCAATGCGGCGATGGGACGTATTTGTGCGACCCCGACCGCCGGAAGCGCAGGTGTCGTACCGGGTACGTTGTTTGCGGTCAAAGAACGTCTGGAGATGGACCGTGACGCGATGGTCCGCTATTTGTTCACGTCAGGTGCGTTCGGCTTCGTCGTCGCCAATAACGCATCCATCTCGGGAGCAGCCGGTGGTTGTCAGGCGGAAGTCGGCTCAGCGACCGGGATGGCCGCGGCGGCCATCGTCGAAGCGGCTGGTGGCACGCCGGAACAATCGGCGACAGCATTTGCGATCGCCTTGAAAAACATGCTCGGTCTCGTCTGTGACCCGGTGGCCGGCCTCGTCGAAGTACCGTGCGTCAAACGGAACGCCATGGGCGGGGCAAACGCGATCGTCGCGGCCGATATGGCCCTCGCCGGCATCACGTCGCGCATCCCTTGTGATGAGGTCATCTCGGCGATGCATGAGATTGGTCAAATGATGCCGACTGCTTTGAAAGAGACGGCTCGCGGTGGTCTCGCTAATACGCCGACGGCCCGACGTCTCGAACGAAACATCTTTGGAGAGAAAGAAAATGTCAAGAAGTGAGGCGTTGACGACGCTCAAAGGAGTCGGGCCAGAGATGGCTAAAAAATTAGAGGCGATGGGTCTCGAACGAATCGAGGACGTGCTGGAGCACGTCCCGTTTCGTTATGAAAATTATAATAGCGGCACCGTGACGACTGCCATCCACGGCGATCTCGTCAAATGGAGCGGGACCGTCCAGGCGGAACCGCTCGTTCGCTATTACAGCAAAGGCAAGAACCGGCTTCAATTCCGTCTGCTGCTCGAGGAGCGCTACGTCGTCCATGTGACGATGTTCAATCGGGCGTTCTATAAGGACAAGCTCACGCTTGGTGCGACCGTGACGGTCAAAGGGAAATGGGACATGAACCGGATGACAATCAGCGCGACCGACCTCGAGTTCGGTGAACTGTCGGACGGATTGCAGCCCATCTATTCACTTCGGTCCGGATTGACGCAAAAAAATTTCAGTCGGATCGTCAAGCTTGCGTTCGAACAGACGACCTCGTTCGAGGATCGCCTGCCCGAATCGATTCGGCAACGCTATCGCCTCTGGGACCGGGAGACGATGTTAACAGGGATGCATTTCCCTGATTCGGTCGAGACGTATAAGCAGGCACGTCGCAGCTATGTGTATGAAGAATGTCTGCTCTATCAATTGAAGCTCCAAGCGTTCCGCAAGATGGAACGATCGGGCAAAGGACGCGCCCTGATGCTCGATAAGCAACAGTTGAACGAGTTCGTCAAACAACTCGCGTTCCCGCTGACCGGGGCACAGACGCGTGTCATCCGAGAGATTGTTTTGGACCTTGAGAAACCGGAACGGATGAATCGGCTGTTACAAGGGGATGTCGGGAGCGGAAAGACAGTCGTTGCCGCGATCGCCTTGTATGCGACAGTGAGCGCAGGCTATCAAGGGGCACTCATGGTCCCGACCGAGATTTTGGCCGAACAACATCTCGCCTCGCTCCAAGCGCTGTTTGAACCGTATGGGATTCGGGTCGGGTTGTTGACGAGTTCGGTCAAGGGCAAGGCCCGCAATGAGTTGCTCCAGGCGATCAAAGTGGGGGACGTCGATATCATCGTCGGGACGCATGCCTTGATTCAAGGGCCGGTCGAGTTCTCACGCCTTCATTTGGCCATCACCGACGAGCAACACCGCTTTGGGGTCGAACAACGCAAGATGCTCCGCGACAAGGCTGAACTTGCCGACGTGCTCTACATGACGGCGACGCCGATCCCGCGGACACTTGCCATCAGCGCTTTCGGCGAGATGGACGTGTCGACGATTGATGAGATGCCGGCCGGTCGAAAGCCGATCGAGACGTATTGGGCCAAGACCGACCAAATCGACCGGGTCCATGCGATGGTCGACCGTGAACTGACGCTTGGACGCCAAGCGTACGTGATCGCGCCGCTCATCGAGGAATCGGACACGCTCGAAGTCGAGAGTGCGACCGCGCTTTATGAAGTGTTACGGGAGCGCTTCCCGAACTATGCTGTCGGTCTCATGCACGGAAAACTGTCGAGCACCGAGAAAGATGACGTCATGAAGGCGTTTGCTAGCAACACGCTCCAAATCCTCGTCTCGACGACTGTCGTCGAGGTCGGCGTGAACGTCCCGAACGCGTCACTCATCATCATCCATGATGCGGAACGGTTCGGATTGGCGCAACTACACCAGTTGCGGGGCCGTGTCGGTCGAGGCGCCGACCAATCTTATTGTATATTGGTAGGAGACCCGAAGTCAGATGTCGGGAAACTTCGCTTGAAGACGATGACGGAGACGAACGATGGCTTCGTGTTGGCCGAGAAAGATTTGGAGCTGCGCGGTGCCGGTGATTTCTTTGGGACGGCGCAGAGCGGTCTCCCGAGCTTCCGCGTCGCCGATCCCGTACTCGATTTGAAAGTCATGGAAGTGGCGATGCAAGACGCGGTCCGATTGCTCGGCAGCGAGGCGTTTTGGAGTGAAGCGACGTACGCACCGCTCCGTCAGTACTTGAAGCGACTCGACTTACTTGTCGGGGTACGCTTGGAATGAGAAACAACACTTGAAAATACAATCTAAAGAATATATACTGCTATTAGTACCAGGTATTAAGTTCTTTAGCATAGAGTTTAGGAGGGAACTGAATGCGGGTACCTAAGAAAGAGCGGCAACGCTTATTGCAAGAAACGATTGATCGTAACCCGTTCATCAAAGACGAAGAGCTGTCGAAACAGTTCGCCGTCAGTATTCAAACGATTCGTCTCGATCGGATGGAATTAAAAATCCCGGAAGTGAGAGAGCGGATCAAGCATGTAGCCTCAGAACACCTCGATGAAGTGAAGTCGCTCGCCATGAGCGAGGTCATCGGTGATATGATTGACTTGAAGCTCGATGAATCGGCCATCTCGGTTCTCGACATAGAGAGAGAACACGTCTTTAGCCGCAATGAGATCGCCCGGGGACATGTATTGTTCGCCCAGGCTAACTCGTTAGCGGTGGCGCTCATCAATGATGAATTGGCGTTGACCACTAAGGCGGAGATCCGCTTTAGTCGCCAAGTACATCTTGGAGAGCGAGTCGTTGCCAAGGCTCGTGTGATCAAACTGCGTCGGGACGGAAGAACGGACGTCACAGTGGATAGTTATGTCGGCGAAGAGTGTGTCTTTAGCGGAGACTTCACGATCTATCGTCGCGGTGAGGAGGAACAGGCATGAAATTAGCAATTGATGCAATGGGCGGGGACCACGCCCCGAAAGCGATCGTGGAAGGTGTCAAACAGTTTGCCGACGCATTCCCGAACGAATCGATGGAACTGTTTTTAGTCGGAGATGAGGTCAAACTCGCTTCTTACGGGTTGACTGACCCGCGAATTAAAATCGTTCCAGCGAGCGAAATCATCACCGGGGACGACGAACCGGTCCGAGCCGTCCGTCGTAAGAAGGACAGCTCACTCGTCGTAGCGGCCAAACTCGTCAAAGACGGAGAGGCCGACGCCCTCGTCTCGGCCGGGAATACGGGCGCCCTCATGGCGGTGTCGTTGTTCGTCATCGGACGGATTCCCGGCATTGAACGTCCTGCGTTGTCACCTACGTTCCCTACATACACGGGTAGCGGTGTCGTCATTTTAGACGTCGGGGCCAACCCGGACGCGAAGCCTGAGCACTTGGTCGACTATGCGATCATGGGCTCACTCTACGCTGAGCACGTCCGCGGCGTCACACGTCCACGCGTCGCGCTACTGAACATCGGGACCGAGGCTGGGAAAGGAAACGCCCTCACGAAAGAGGCGTACCCCCTCCTTGAACAAGCCCCGGTCCACTTTGTCGGCAACGTGGAAGCGCGCGAGGCGATGTCCGGTGATGTCGATGTCATCGTCACGGAAGGATTCGCTGGAAACATCTTGCTCAAAGGCGTTGAAGGCTCGTCGTCGATGCTCATGAAAATGATGAAGGAGCAGTTCACGAGCGATCTCGTTTCGAAGCTCGCCGCTCTCGTCTTAAAACCGAAGTTAAAACGATTGAAACAAACATTAGATTATCGGGAACAAGGAGGCGCCGGCTTGTTCGGCATCAACGCCCCGGTCATCAAAGCGCATGGTTCGAGTGACGCGCTCGCCATCATGAGCGCGCTCAAACAGGCGAAAATCATGGTCGATCACGACGTTGTCACGAAAATCAAACAAGCAAAAGCCACAAACTAATTAAAAGAAGGTGAGTACATGGGGAAAACAGCATGGGTATTTCCGGGACAAGGGTCACAAGCCGTCGGCATGGGCCAAACGTTCCTCGACAATCCTGAACAACTGCAAGCGATCAACCGTCGCCTCGGATTTGATTTACTCGACGCCATGGCGGCAGGATCAAAAGAAGAGCTTCAACGGACCGAGGTGGCCCAACCGGCCATCGTGGCGCATGCGGCTTCACTCGCACAAGCTCACGCTAAAACGGGCGCCGCTCCAGACTTGGTGATCGGTCACAGCGTCGGAGAATATGCGGCACTCGTCGTCGCAGGCGTCATCGACTTGGAAGAGGCGAGTGTGCTCGTCCACGAGCGCGGCAAGTTGATGTCTGAAGTGAAGGATGGTACGATGGCTGCCGTCATCGGTATGACCGATGTCGACGAAGCGTTCCATGTGACGGAGAAAATCAGTGCTAGCGGGAACCTTGTACAAATCGCCAACTACAACTGCCCGGGTCAGTTCGTCATCTCAGGGCACATCGATGCGGTCAAACAGGCCGAAACAGACTTGAAAGAGGCGGGCGCGAAACGCGTCTTACCGCTGAACGTCTCTGGGGCGTTCCATAGCTCGTACATGATGCCGGCCGCGACGCGGTTCAAAGATGTGCTCGCCTCGTCGCCGTTCAAACCGGCGGCGATCGGGATCATTTCAAACGTCGATGCCGATGTCCATACCGACCCGGAAAAATTGAAAGCACTTCTCACTGAGCAACTGTACGCCTCGGTCCGATTCGAAGCATGTGTCCGCAAAGCGATTGACGCTGGCGTTGACACGTTCATCGAGTTCGGTCCGACGTCACCGCTGTCTGGTCTCATCAAACGGATCGATTCGAAGGTGACGATCAAACAGGCGACGACGCTCGAAGAGGTGGCCGCGTTAGGAGGAGAAGTACGTGCATGACCAAGTAGCAATCGTGACAGGCGCATCTCGAGGAATCGGGGCTGCCATCGCGAAGCGTTTAGGGGAAGACGGCTTTCGAGTCGTCGTGAATTACTCGGGTAGTGTTGAGAAAGCGAACGCCGTCGTCAACGAGATCGAAGCGAACGGTGGCGAGGCGATCGCCGTCAAAGCGGACGTCTCGAACAGCGACGATGTGAAGGCGCTCATCAAGACGGCGGTCGATACGTTCGGACGCATCGATTGTCTCGTCAACAATGCGGGCATCACGCGGGACGGTCTGCTCATGCGGATGAAAGAGGCGGATTTTGATGATGTGTTGTCGACGAACTTGAAAGGTGCGTTCTTGACGTCGCAAGCCGCGACGCGGACGCTCTTGAAGTCGAAGTCGGGACGAATCATCAATATCGCCTCGGTCGTCGGCATTACGGGGAACGCCGGACAGGCGAACTACGCGGCGGCGAAAGCCGGACTCATCGGCCTGACGAAGTCGGTCGCGCGTGAACTCGCCGGACGGCATGTGACGGTGAACGCCGTCTGTCCTGGTTTCATCCAGACGGACATGACCGACGCGTTGACAGACGCGCAACGCGAGGCGACACTCGGTCAAATCCCGTTCAACCGTTTCGGACAAGTCGAAGATGTGGCGAACCTCGTCTCATTCCTCGCCTCAAGCCAAGCGGCCTACGTGACGGGTCAGACGATCGCTGTCGATGGCGGCATGACGATGGCTTGAAATCAGAACTTTACCAATCGGAACACATTTTATATACTTTAATTTGGAGGGATTTTATCATGACAACAGAACAAATCTTAGTAGACGTACAAGCAGCAGTGGCAGAGAAACTCGGGAAAGACGTATCTGAGATCACAGCCGACAAATCATTCAAGGATGACCTCGGTGCGGACTCGCTCGAAGTAATGGAAATGGTCATGGACCTTGAAGACAAGTTCGATATCACGATCGAAGACGAAGATGCAGAGAAGCTCGCGACTGTCGGCGACGTCGTCGCTTACATCGAAACTAAATTGTAATCAAGCCTCCCACCGCTCGTCACGAGCGGTGGGCTTGTGCTTATACACGGAGGGAATTATGACAAAGGACAAGCGACGGTTTGACCGTCAAGGGTCGGCGCAACGACGCCGACGAAATGAGCTCGAACGGTCTCGGATTCTCGAGCAGTTCAAAGCACTTGAAGAACGACTATCGGTTCGATTCACGAACCAAGACCTATTGATGCAAGCGTTCACCCACTCCTCATACGTCAACGAACAACGCGGTCTGAAAAAAGACAATGAGCGCTTAGAATTTTTAGGCGACGCGGTGCTTGAGTTGACGGTGTCTCGGTTTTTGTATGAGACGTATCCGGAGCGCTCCGAGGGGGAATTAACGAAGTTGCGGGCGGCCATCGTCTGTGAGCCATCACTCGTCAACTTTGCGGAAGCCTATGCTTTCTCTGATTTTATCTTGCTTGGGAAAGGTGAAGAGTTGACCGGCGGGCGGAAGCGTCCGGCGCTACTCGCGGATGTGTTCGAATCGTACATCGGCGCGCTCTATCTGGACCAAGGGATTGAACCAGTTGAACAGTTCCTCGCCGAAGCGGTTTTTCCGAAAGTCTTAGCCGGTGTGTTTGAAGAACAGACCGATTATAAGAGCCAGCTCCAGGAGAGTGTGCAACGGGAAGGACTAGGTCCTGTCTCGTACACGATCATCGAAGAGCGTGGTCCGGCGCATAGCCGGGAATTTGTCGCCCATGCCCGTCTATCAGACGATATCGTCGGCGAAGGCATCGGCCGATCGAAGAAAGAAGCCGAGCAACTCGCGGCGAAAGAAGCGTTAATCGAATTCAACCGCCAGTACGCCGGCCTATAAGAAAAGGAGTGGACCGATTGTGGTCCACTCCTTTTCTGTCATCTCGTTACGTCAATTGTCCAAGTTCTTCGACGATCCCATCCACTTCAGAGATCGACAGCGACGAGCGGTTCATCACGTAGTCGTAAATCTCTTTGACGGCCGAGGCGTCTGCACGGTTATATTCTTCCGCTTTAATGGCGCCGCGGTTGATGATATTCATTTTGTCGAGAATTTCCTCAATCATTTGTTCGTTCGTCATCGGTCGTACCCCTTTCTACAGTTCTTTTTAGAATAGCATGATTCTAGCATTTTGACGAACTGGCAACTGTGGTAAAATAAACAAATGAATGCTTACTGAGGATAGGATGGTCACGATGCACTTAAAACGAATCGAACTCGCTGGCTTTAAATCGTTTGCCAAGCGGATTGAACTGGATTTTCGTCCCGGCGTCACAGCCGTGGTTGGACCGAACGGGAGCGGAAAATCAAATATATCGGACGCTGTTCGCTGGGTACTCGGTGAGCAGTCGGCCAAATCGCTCCGCGGAGCGAAAATGGAAGACGTCATCTTTGCCGGCAGTGAAGGCGAGAACCATCGCAACGTCGCCGAAGTGACGCTCGTCCTAGACAACACGGACGCCCATTTACGATTGCCGTACGAGGAAGTGAGTGTGACGCGCCGCGTGACACGGAGTGGCGATAGCGACTACTTCATGAACAAGAAACCGTGCCGTCTCAAAGATGTGATCGATCTGTTCATGGACACGGGTCTGTCGCGTGATGCGTTCGCCATCATCGGTCAAGGCCGGGTCGAGCAGGTCATCTCGGGGAAACCTGAAGACCGTCGGGCCGTCATCGAAGAAGCGGCCGGAGTCTTGAAGTACCGGCAGCGTAAAAAACAAGCCGAACGGAAGCTCCAGGACACCGAGCTGAACTTGTCACGAGTCGACGACATCTTGTATGAACTCGCCGACCGGGTCGAGCCGCTCCGGGAACAGGCCGCGCTCGCACGCGAATATCAAGTCGCCAAAGCGCGTCACGATGAGCTCGAGACGGGTATTCTTGGCGCTGAGATTACAGAGCTTGCTACAGGCATCACTCGTACGTCTGAGCACATGCGAACGGCCGAGACCAATCTCGCCGAGCAAGACGCCACATTGACCGCGATTTCTGAAGAGCGGACGACGCTTGAGGCGACACTCGCCGCTGATCGAGAAACGCTAGACACGCTCCACCAAGAAGAACGGACCCAAGCGACTGAGCTTGAACGGTTGACAGGTGAAATCAAGCTCGCGAAAGCCCGGGAAGAGCACGGGGCGGAGACGAAGGAACGTCTCGAACGTCAACGGGTCGAATTGGCTGAAGAGACCGAGCAATTGACGCAAACATTGGACGTGGCGAAAGCGGACATGGCGTCCAAAGCCGAGGCGTTACATACCGTGGAAGCGGCACGCGCCAAGCTCGACGCGCAATTGACGGCGGCGACGCGTGATTTTAATGCGGAAATCGAACAACTTCAAAGCGAGGCGTTCGAACTGGCGACGACGCGCGCCACGCTCAGCAACCAACAAAAGCGGGAACAGCGCGATATCGAACAGGCAGAAGAAGCGAAAGCCCGCCTGCTTCGTGAGAACAAGGACCGCCTCGACGTGCGGACCGAGCAGACGGAATCACTCGAGGCTGAACAAGCTCGTCTCGATCAAGCGCGGGCGACATGGGAGACACTGCTCGCGGAAGAAGCCGACCTGACCGAACAAGAAACGACGCTTCGGGACAAGTTGTCGCGGGCTGAGCAGTCGTATCACGACCTCGACCGCCGGCGTCATAAGACCGAGGATCGGATCGAGTTGCTCGAACGGATGAAACAGTCGTATGAAGGCTATTTCCATGCGGTCAAATTCGTATTGAAAGATCGGGGGCCGGGCGTGCTCGGTGCGGTAGCGGAATTGATTCGTGTCCTCCCGACCTATGAGGCCGCCATCGAGACGGCCCTCGGTCAGACACAACAACATATCGTCGTCGAGACGGAAGTGGTCGGGCGTCGCGAGATTGAACGATTACGGAAAGCAAACGCCGGACGGGCCACGTTCGTTCCGATGACGAACGTGAAGGAACGTTACGTTCCGAGTGAAGTCGCGCATCGTCTCGAATCAGTCGACGGCTTCGTCGGCATCGCCGCCGACCTCGTCGAGACGGAGCCGGCCTATGATCGACTCAAACGGTCGCTTCTCGGCGCCGTGATCGTCGCCAGCTCACTCGAGGTCGCCAACCGGATCGCCCAAACGACCGGCTATCGCTATCGCATCGTCACGCTCGACGGGGATATCGTCAACGTTGGTGGCTCGATGACCGGGGGAAGCCGGAAGCAAGGCGTCGCCTTGTTCACCCAGTCCCGGGAGCTTGATGACTTGAAGCAAGGGTTGACACAAGGATTGGCCATGTTGCATGAGCAACAGTTGCGTGTGACGACGTACACCGATGAGATGTCCCGAGTGCGTGAGTCGCTCCAGTCGCTCAGGCTCAAGAAGCGTGAGGCGGAAGAGACGCTCCGTTCGACGGAACAAACGTTTAGAAACCTTGAGCGAATGTCGCAAGACGCCAAGGCGCAACTCGAGCTGTTCGATCACGAGATGGCGCGTTACGCCCATACGATCGCATCCGCCACGAACGAGTTGACGCGTCTCGCCGAAGAGCTCACAGCAACCGATGCGTTGCAGGCTTCGATTCGGACCGAGCTTGAGCAGTTACGTGGCGAGCAAGCGAAAGGTGCTGAGACGACAGGTCAACTGCAAGAAGCGATTCGTCAAAACGATCTCGATCGTCAACGGCATACGCTCGACCTCGACCGCGTCCGTGCGGAAGTCGAGCGACTTGAAGCCGAGGTCACCAAACAGACGGCGCGTCTCGGGCAGATCGAGCGCGAACTCGAACATGTGGTGAGCGGCCGGGTCGTCTCGTCTGCCGAACTCGAGCTCGAGCACGTCGAGGCGGTCAAACGGATGGATGGATGGAAAGAGCGGATGGCGTTGCATACGAAACAGCTGCACGCCGAAGAAGAGTCGTACCGCATTCTCAGACAGCGAGAACAACAGGCGTCGGACGTACGTCGCCGGCTCGAGGCGGATGTCCGTAAGCTCGAGACCGAAGTGAACGAGCTCGAGTTGAAACGGAAGTGGAAACTCGACGCGCTCGAGGACCGAGGACTCGTCCTCGAGCTGCTCCCGACGCTCACGATCCCGCTCGATGAGGCGAAAGAAGAGTTCAAGCTACTCGTCCGCCAAATCGAAGAGATCGGACCGGTCAACTTGAACGCGATCGAGGAGTTCGATCTCGTCAATGAGCGATTCACGTTCTTATCCGAGCAACGAGACGACCTCGTCAGCGCCAAAGAAGACTTGTATGACATTATCAACGAGATGGACCGCGAAGTGACGCGTTTGTTCAACGAGACGTATTCACTCGTCCGCGGTCATTTCAAACAGACGTTCAACGAGTTGTTCGGTGGCGGCGAAGCCGATTTGAAACTTGTCGACGAGTCCGACCTGCTCAATACGGGCATCGAAATCGTCGCCAAACCGCCTGGGAAGAAGTTACAGACGCTCAGTCTGTTATCGGGCGGAGAACGGGCGTTGACAGCAATCGCGCTCCTATTCGCCATCCTGAAAACGAGACCCGTCCCGTTCTGCGTCCTCGATGAAGTGGAGGCGGCGCTTGACGAGGCGAACGTCCATCGGTTCGGGGAATATATCCGCACGCTCTCAATCGATACACAATTCGTCATCATCACCCACCGCAAAGGGACGATGGAGGCGGCGGACACGCTCTATGGCGTGACGATGCAACAAAACGGTGTCTCCGAGGTGCTTTCGGTCGAACTATCTGAAGCGAAGCGCGTCGTCGAGACGGAAGAAGAGATGGAGGAATTAAGTTGAGTTTTTTTAAGAAGCTAAAAGAGAAATTGACGACCTCGACGCAAGAAGCGTCACAAAAGTTTACCGATGGATTGACGAAGACGCGGGACGGGTTCGCGAATGCCGTCAACGACCTCGTCTATCGGTTCCGCGAAGTCGATGAGGATTTCTTCGATGAACTCGAGGATCTGCTCATCCAGGCGGACGTCGGGGTGACGACGACGATGGACCTCGTCGAAGATTTGAAAGAAGAAGTGAAGCGCCGCAACTTGAAAGATCCGGTCGCCGTCCGCGACGCACTCGTCGAAGTCGTGGCGAAGCGACTCCAAGAGGACGAGTCGGACCGTGAGTTGAACATGCAGGACGGATTGACGGTCATCTTGTTCGTCGGCGTCAATGGCGTCGGAAAGACGACGACAATCGGCAAGCTCGCTCATCAATTGAAGTCGGAAAATCGATCGGTCATGCTCGCGGCGGGTGACACGTTCCGGGCCGGTGCCATCGACCAGCTCCAAGTATGGGGCGAACGCGTCGGCGTCCCGGTCATCCGTCAAGCTGAAGGTTCGGACCCGGCCGCGGTCGTGTTCGACGCCGTCCAGGCAGCGAAATCACGAGGTGTCGACGTCTTGATTTGTGACACGGCCGGACGTTTGCAAAACAAGGTCAACTTGATGAACGAGCTTGAAAAAGTGAAGCGGGTCATCGAGCGCGAAGTGCCGAACGGACCGCATGAAGTGTTGCTCGCCCTTGACGCGACGACAGGGCAGAATGCGATGGTCCAGGCGAAAGCGTTCAAACAAGCGACGAACGTGAGCGGCATCGTCTTGACGAAGCTCGACGGCACGGCCAAAGGCGGCATCGTGCTCGCGATTCGAAACGAGCTTGATATCCCTGTCAAATATGTCGGGCTCGGCGAGAAAATCGATGATTTACAAGCGTTTGACCCGGAACAGTTCGTATACGGATTATTCGGGGACATCTTCGAAGAAAAACAACAGACAAACGATGACCTCGCCTAAGTTTCTCTGTTAAGAAAAAAACTTGACAAGAGCTAGGGACGGCTGTACTATTGGTAGTTGTAAAGGGATTTCACTTAACATGTGGAGGTGTAGGTCATGTCGCTCGAAAAGACGAATCGAATGAACTACTTGTTCGATTTTTATCAAGCACTACTTACACCGAAACAGCGCAACTATATGTCTCTTTATTACCTAGATGACTACTCGCTCGGAGAGATTGCGGAAGAGTTTGAAGTCAGCCGTCAAGCGGTCTACGATAACATAAAGCGTACCGAAGCGATGCTTGAGCAGTATGAGGAGAAGTTGGCCTTGTTCGAGAAATTCGAACAGCGGCAACAACTGCTTCAGACGCTCAAACGTCAAGTCGAGCATTCGCCCGACGCGACGGGAACGATTTCGGCGCTTGAGAATTTAGAGTAGGGGGCTGAAGCATGGCATTTGAAGGATTATCCGAACGGTTGCAATCGACACTGGCGAAAATGCGGGGGAAAGGTAAAATTTCCGAAGCAGATGTCAAAGAGATGATGAGAGAAGTTCGTCTCGCTCTCCTTGAAGCCGATGTCAACTTCAAAGTGGTCAAACAGTTCGTCAACGACGTGAAAGAACGGGCCATTGGCCAAGACGTCATGAAATCGTTGACACCGGGCCAACAAGTTGTCAAAATCGTTCATGAAGAGCTAACGACTTTGATGGGAAGCGACGTCGTCCCAATCACATTTAACCCAAAACCACCGACAGTCGTCATGATGGTCGGGTTACAAGGTGCGGGGAAAACGACGACGACCGGGAAGCTCGCGAACTTGATTCGCAAAAAGCATAACCGGAGTCCACTTCTTGTCGCGGCGGATATTTATCGGCCCGCGGCCATCAAACAGCTCGAGACACTCGGCAAGCAACTCGATTTACCGGTGTTCTCACTTGGCGACCAAGTGAAGCCGGAAGAAATCGTTACAAAAGCGCTCGAGTACGCCAAAACCAATCATCACGATTTCGTGTTGATCGATACGGCCGGTCGACTTCACATCGACGAGACGCTCATGGGCGAACTCGAAAACGTGAAGACGATCGCCAAACCAAATGAAATCTTCCTCGTCGTCGATGCGATGACGGGTCAAGATGCGGTCAATGTGGCCGACAGCTTCAATGAGAAACTCGGAATCACTGGCGTCGTGCTCACAAAGCTCGACGGTGATACACGTGGTGGGGCAGCCCTTTCAATCAAGGCAGTCACGGGAGCGCCGATTAAGTTCGTCGGTCTCGGTGAAAAGTTGGATGCCCTCGAACCATTCCACCCGGAACGCATGGCGTCACGGATTCTTGGGATGGGGGACGTACTCACACTCATTGAAAAAGCCGAGTCACAGATGGACCAAGATGCTGCGAAGGAGCTTGAAAGCAAAATTCGCGATGCATCGTTCACGTTCGATGATTTTATCGAGCAGTTGGGTCAAGTGAAAAACATGGGCCCAATTGATGAATTGCTCTCGATGTTACCTGGTGCAGGTAAGATGAAAGGGTTGAAGAACGTCCAAATCGACGAGAAGCAACTCGATCATGTCGAGGCGATCATTCGCTCGATGACAAAGCATGAGCGCTCCAATCCTGAAGTGCTCAACGCGAGTCGTCGCAAGCGGATCGCAAAAGGGAGCGGTCGTTCCATCCAGGAAGTGAACCGTCTCATCAAACAGTTCGATGACATGAAGAAGCTCATGAAGCAGATGTCAGGACAAATGAAAGGGAAGAAAAAAGGTCTTGGCCTTCCGTTCTTCTAAGAAAACTTTTGTCAGTCGGGCAAAAAAACAGTATACTATTAAAGTTGTCAATTCTTAAACACATGATGGAGGTATATTACCATGGCAGTTAAAATTCGTCTCAAGCGCATGGGCGCAAACAAATCACCTTTCTACCGGATCGTTGTAGCTGATTCACGTTCACCACGTGATGGCCGTTTCATCGAGCAACTCGGTCACTACAACCCGGTTGCAAAACCAGAAGCAGAAGTTCGCATCAACGAAGAACTCGCTCTCAAATGGTTGGCAGACGGCGCGAAGCCATCTGACACAGTACGTAACTTGTTCTCTAAAGCAGGGATCATGGAGAAATTCCACAACGCGAAAAACGCGAAGTAAGGATGTGGCCGACCTTTTATGAGGTCGGCCCATTTTTTTGAGGAGGCATAACAATGGAATGGTTATACGTAGGTAAGATCGCCAATACCCATGGCTTGAAAGGGGAACTGAAGTTGCTCGCCGCGACCGATTTCCCGGCCGAACGCTTCAAGAAAGGCGAGACGCTCTATTTGGACGTCGATGGCAAGAAGCTCCCGTTCGAGGTGACGACGTATCGTCCGCATAAGCAGTTCCATCTCGTCACGTTCAAAGGACTTGAGCATATCAATCTCGTCGAGAAGTATAAAGGGATGAAACTATACGTTCACGTCGAGCACGTCCACGAGTTACCGGAGCATGAGTTTTACTATCATGAGATCATCGGTTGCGAGGCCGTCGTCGACGGTGAGGTCATCGGTGTCGTCGACGATATCTTCGAGACTGGTGCGAACGACGTCTGGGTCATCAAACGCCCTGGCAAGTCGGACGCCCTCATCCCGTACATCGAATCGGTCGTGAGCGACATCGATGTCGAGGCGAAACGTGTCGTCATCACCCCGATTCCGGGAATGATCGACGATGAAGATTGATGTTTTAACGTTATTCCCCGAGATGTTCGCCCCGCTCGATCATTCAATCGTCGGACGGGCCCGCACGCTCGGACAAGTCGAGATGGCGTTCACGAACTTCCGTGATTTCTCGACGAACAAACACCACAAAGTAGACGATTACCCGTATGGGGGAGGGGCGGGCATGTTGCTCACTCCGCAGCCGATCTTTGATGCGATGGCGTCACTTGATGCGATGAAACCTCGTGTCATTTTGACGACACCGACCGGAAAACCGTTTACGCAGAAAATGGCAGAGGAGTGGGCAAAGGAAGACCACCTCATCTTTTTATGCGGCCATTACGAAGGATTCGACCAACGGATCCATGACGAGCTTGCGACGGACGAAGTGTCAATCGGTGATTTCGTCATGACCGGTGGTGAGCTCGCGGCGATGGTCATGATCGATGCGACGGTGCGGCTCATCCCGGAAGTGCTCGGCGATCAGGCGAGCCATGAGGATGACTCGTTTTCGACGGGGCTCCTTGAATACCCGCACTACACGCGGCCGGCGGACTTCCGTGGCCTTAAGGTACCTGACGTCCTCTTGTCGGGCAATCACGCCAACATCGAGACGTGGCGTCGTGAACGGTCGCTCGAACGCACGTATCGCCGGCGGCCGGAACTGCTCGAGCGGATCGACCTGTCGAAGGCGGATAAAAAATTCATTGAATCATTGCGCGATTGACCAAATTATGCTATGTTTGAGCATGTGGGTTAACCCCACCGATTACCGATGTTCCGCTATTGGATGCTTGGGCAGATGAAGATATGAACATTGAAGAAAAAGGAGAACAATTCATGAACACACAAAAACTGTTCCGTGAAATCACAGAAGAACAATTCAAATCGGACGTACCTGCTTTCCGTCCTGGTGACACTGTACGTGTCCACGTTAAAGTCGTAGAGGGAACGCGCGAGCGTATCCAGATCTTCGAAGGCGTAGTCATCAAGCGTAAAGGTGGCGGCATCAGCGAAACATTCACAGTCCGTAAGATCTCTTACGGCGTAGGTGTTGAGCGTGCATTCCCGCTTCACTCACCGCGTGTCGCGCAAATCGAAGTCGTTCGTTACGGTAAAGTCCGTCGTGCGAAACTCTACTACCTCCGCAACCTTCGCGGTAAAGCAGCACGTATTAAAGAAATCCGTCGTTAAGATGGGGATTAAGCTTGTCGCTTGCGACAAGCTTCTTTTTTTCTAGTACAATAAGTTCAAACGGACAGAGGAGTGAGGCAAGTTGAAAGAAGTGTTCAGTTGGCTTAAGGCGATCGTCGTGGCGCTCGTCATCGCGTTCGTGATCCGGACGTTCATCTTTGTACCTGTCATCGTCGAGGGAGAGTCAATGATGCCGACGCTCCAAAATGCCGATCGCATGATCGTTAGCAAAATCTCGAATTACGTCGGTGAGCTCGACCGGGGCGATATCATCGTCTTCCACGCGACGGAATCGAAAGACTATATTAAACGCGTCATCGCCATTCCTGGCGACACGCTCGAATATCGGGACGATACGCTTTATTTGAATGGTGAGGCGGTCGAAGAACCGTATTTAGAAGATTTTCAGGCGCAGATGAACGGCTTTCCTCTTACCGAAAACTTTACGCTCGAACAAGTGACGGGCGAAACGGTCGTCCCTGAAGGTTCATTCTTCGTGATGGGTGACAACCGACAAAACTCGAAAGATAGCCGAGAAATCGGTTTTGTCCCGAAAGAGGACGTCGTCGGCAAAACGAACTTCGTATTCTGGCCGCTCGGCGATTTCGGGACCGTACAAGAATAAGGTGGTGTTTTTTTGGCAATTCAATGGTTCCCTGGCCACATGGCCAAGGCACGAAGACAAGTAACAGAAAAGTTAAAGCTCATCGACGTCGTCATCGAACTCGTCGACGCACGCGTCCCACAATCGAGCCGTAACCCGATGGTCGATGAGATCACGGAAGGCAAACCGCGTCTCATCGTCTTGAATAAAGCCGATATGGCCGACCCGGTCGTCACTGACGCCTGGCTACGCGCCTTGAAGCGCGATGACATCGAGGTCGTCGCCGTCGACGCAAAACATAGCAAAGGCTTGAAACAGCTCATGTCGGGCGCCGAGAAGCTCATGCAAGAGAAGCACGACCGTATGCGTGAGAAGGGCCGGAACCCCGGTCCGATCCGCGCTCTCATCATCGGCATCCCGAACGTCGGCAAGTCGACGCTGATCAACCGTCTCGCCGGACGCAATATCGCTGTCACAGGCGACCGTCCGGGTGTCACGAAGCGCCAGCAATGGATCAAGATGAAGGGCGGCGAAATGGAATTGCTCGATACGCCTGGGATTCTATGGCCGAAGTTCGAGGACCAGATGGTCGGCTATCGCTTGGCGGCGACCGGTGCCATCAAGGATGATATCTTGAACCTGGATGATATCGCGCTCTATACGGCCCGTGAGCTGTCGGCTCGCTATCCGGAACAGTTGAAAGAGCGATTCAAAATCGATCAACTGCCGGAAGATGCCGTCGAACTGCTCGAATTGATTGGAAAAAAACGTGGACTCGTCAGCGGCGGCTACGTCGATTTCGAGAAAGCGAGCGAGTTACTATTGAACGAACTGCGTCATGAGAAAATCGGACGAGTCTCCCTCGAGACGCCGGCCGACCATGACATGGCGTGAAGTCCTGTGCAAACAGGGCTTTTTTGAATAGGAGGAACGGAATGACGATTCAAGCGATTAAACAACGGCTACAGACGGTCCGATATGAAGAGTGGGAACAAGTCCGAGACGAGTTGAAAGACGACCCACGTGCGGGCGTGCGGACGCTCATCCAACAACGAGAGCGGCAGTTCGAACAAGAACGTGCCTTACGTGCCGATTATATGGCCCGTCACGCGTTTGAGAACGATTGGAAGGCCCAAGGGTTCCATCTCATCGGTGGCGCCGATGAGGTCGGCCGAGGGCCGCTCGCGGGTCCGGTCGTCGCGGCGGCCGTCATCTTGCCGGAAGGATTTTATCACCCGGGCCTGAACGATTCGAAAAAAATGTCGAAAAGGGCGCGGGAAGTCGCGTATCGCGCCCTCATGGACGAGGCAGTAGTCGGTGTCGGCATCGTCGACGCTGACGTGATCGACGAGGTCAATATTTATGAGGCGACGAAATTGGCAATGGTAGAAGCGGTCCGGCAACTCGGAGCGGTCGATGCGCTGTTGATCGACGCGATGCGGCTCGACCTCGATGTTCCGCAACAGTCGCTCATCAAAGGGGACGCGCGGAGCGTCTCGATCGCGGCGGCGAGCGTCGTCGCCAAAGTCATTCGCGACAATATGATGGAAGATTATGCCGTCCTCTATCCCGGTTACGGGTTCGAGAGGAACGCGGGATATGGTACGAAAGACCATTTGGCCGGGCTCGCGGAACACGGGATCACACCGATTCATCGGAAATCATTCGCGCCGATTAAACATATGTAGGAGGGGAAACGATGCGTATTGATCACCAAGGCGTTCTGCCGTTCAAAGTCACCGAACAGAATTCACGGCAACTGCTCGTCGGCAATACGGTCGTCGGTCGGGTGCTTCAGCTGTTACCGGGCGGGGAGGCGGTCATGCAACTGCCGCAAGGCATGTTTCGGGTTGGGGTGAACGCGGACGTCAAAGAGAACGTGACGTACAAAATGGTCGTCACCGAGCTCGAACCGAAGCTCGTCTTGAGAGTCGTGCCGCCACAAGCGGAGTCGCTCGCGCAGGCAGCACGGTCACCGCTCGTCCTTTTAGGCACAGAACTCGGGCGGCTCGCCCGTCAGCCGTTCGACACGCCCGAATCGCTGCAAGCGCAAGGCCGTCAACTGCTCGAGAGCGGAGCCGGGTCGGATGTGAAACAACTCATCGGCGAGTTGTTCAAAGCGAAAGGAGACCCGAAATTCGAGCAGTTCGTTCGGGCCCAGGAGACGTTCAACGCCCTCCAGACCTCGCCATATGTCGCTCAAGCATTTCACATACCGCATTTAGGACCGTTTGAACAAGTACGGTTCCGTCTCGAGGCACCGAAAGGCGAAATGATCGACGCCGACCACGCACGCATCGTCTTATTTCTAGAGACTCCAAAGTACGGAGAGACAGGCATCGACCTGCTCGTCCAAAAGCGGCACGTATCAATCAAAGTGTTCAACGAGCGGCATGACCTGAGCCCGTTCGTCAACGCCTACGAACCACTGCTCGGCAAGGCGCTTGCAACGAGTGGTTATGAACTGTCGCGCTTCTCGTTCGAACCAAAACAGGAAGCAGCGGTACCGGACACGTTCGCCCCGCTCGGAAAGGTGGACCAACGCGTATGACTGATCGTAAACAAGCCATCGCCTTGTCCTATGAGCAATCGATGGAGGCCCCGCGTGTCGTCGCCAAAGGAGGGGGCCTTGTCGCCGAGCGCATGCTTGCACTCGCCCAGGCGAACGGGATACCGATCCATGAGGATCCCGCACTGTTATCGCTATTGTCTGCTTTACAGATCGAAGAGCACATCCCGGACGACCTGTATCAGGTCATCGCCGAACTTTTCGTGTTTCTTTATCAGATGGAACAAGGAAAAATCGAGGATGTCTAGGGGTAGATGTGAAAAAAAGATGAAAACTTAAAGCAAGAACGATAGACAGCGCTTTCAGTTTTTCGTTACAATAGACATGCCGATATTAAAGGGGACTAAGGGGGAAACGAAATGAATATCCATGAGTATCAGGCGAAAGAATTGCTTCGGGCGTTCGGAGTGGCCGTACCTACGGGCTATCCGGCGTTCACGGTTGAAGAAGCAGTCTCAGCCGCCGCCAAGCTAGACGGTGAACTAAAAGTTGTCAAAGCCCAGATCCACGCAGGGGGCCGCGGGAAAGCCGGCGGTGTCAAACTTGCGAAGACGGATGAAGAAGTCAAACAGTACGCGTCAGAGATTCTCGGCAAGACGCTCGTCACGCATCAGACTGGACCTGAAGGGAAAGTCGTGCAACGCCTATACATCGAAGAAGGTTCTGCGATTGACCAAGAATTTTACTTAGGACTTGTGCTTGACCGTTCGATCGGCCGAATTGTCATCATGGGTTCATCAGAGGGCGGTATGGACATCGAAGAAGTCGCTGAACATACACCTGAAAAGATTCATAAAGAAGTCGTCGACCCGGTCGTCGGACTCCGTCCGTTCCAAGCACGCCGTCTTGCCTTCAAGATGGAAGTGCCGACTAAGCTCGTCAATAAATTTAGTGACATGGTCATGAAGCTATACAAAGTATACGTCGAGACGGACTGCACAATCGCGGAGATCAATCCGCTCGTCACGACGAAAGACGGAAACGTCATCGCGCTCGATGCGAAACTCAACTTCGACAGCAACGCGCTCTATCGTCATACAGACATCGTCGATCTTCGCGATACGACGGAAGAAGACCCGCGTGAAGTCGAGGCGTCGAAACACGATCTCAGCTACATCGCACTCGACGGCAATATCGGTTGCCTCGTCAACGGAGCCGGCCTTGCCATGGCGACGATGGATATCATCAAGCATTACGGCGCCGAACCCGCTAACTTCCTCGATGTAGGCGGCGGTGCGACGAAAGAAAAAGTGACGGAAGCGTTCAAATTGATTTTGTCAGATGACCAAGTCAAAGGCATCTTCGTCAACATCTTCGGTGGTATTATGAAGTGTGATATCATCGCTGAAGGAATTGTCGCGGCGACGAAAGAAATCGGTCTCGATTTACCGCTCGTCGTCCGTTTAGAAGGCACGAACGTGGATGCGGGACGACGCATTCTCGATGAATCTGGACTTGCGATCACTTCGGCGAGCTCGATGGCTGACGGTGCAGAAAAAATCGCGGCACTCGTTCGATAAGGGGGAAACGACATGAGTATTTGGGCGAATCAAGATACAAAAGTGATCATTCAAGGGATCACGGGGAAACAAGGTCTGTTCCACGGCGAACAGATGCTGGCGTATAAAACGAAGTTGGTCGGAGGCGTGACACCTGGGAAAGGTGGCACGACCGTACTTGACGGCGTACCGGTCTTCAACACGGTGTCTGAAGCCGTTGAAGTGACTGGTGCGAACGCATCGATTATTTACGTACCACCGGCCTTCGCGGCTGATTCGATCATGGAGGCGGCCGATAGCGGGATCGAACTCATCATCTGTATCACAGAAGGCATCCCGGTTATCGACATGATTCAAGTGAAACGGTACCTCGAGGACAAGCCGGCCCGTCTCATCGGACCGAACTGCCCGGGGATCATCACACCAGGGGAAGCGAAACTTGGGATCATGCCAGGCTATATCCACACGAAAGGCCACGTCGGGATCGTCTCGCGTTCAGGGACGCTCACGTATGAGGCGGTTCATCAGTTGACGACGGCCGGAATCGGTCAATCGACAGCGGTTGGAATCGGTGGCGACCCGGTCAACGGGACGAACTTCATCGATACGCTCCAAGCGTTCAACGAAGATGAGGACACGAAAGCGGTCATCATGATCGGGGAAATCGGCGGAACGGCTGAAGAGGAAGCCGCTGAATGGGTGAAAGCGAATATGACAAAACCGGTCATCGGGTTCATCGGTGGACAAACGGCTCCTGAAGGGAAACGGATGGGCCATGCCGGTGCCATCATCTCTGGCGGAAAAGGAACGGCTGCCGAGAAAATCAAGACATTGAACGCCAACGGGATTGAAGTCGCCGAGACGCCAGCCGTCATCGGGGAGACGCTCATCCGGGTGTTGAAGGAAGAAGGTTTGTATGAAGCTTGCGTGACGGGTCAACCGACCACGTAAACCATTCGGAATGAGGGATGCATGCCATCCCTCATTTTTTTAGAGGTGATTGTGATGAATCAAACAATCGCTCGATTTGCGGCTGAACGCTTGCCAGTCGAGTTCGTCCATCATTACTTGTCTCAACCTGGTTTAAGCTCTCGTCAGTTTTCTCCGTACGTCTGGAACAAGGCGAAACGGGCGCTTCGTTCAACGGTCACGTATGACCGTTTTTTGACGTGGGAAGACGAGGCGTTCCCGCGCGCATTGCTCGACATTCCGAATCCGCCATATTGTTTGTTTTACCGAGGTGATTTAGAGGTACTACAACAACAAACGACCGCTTTGGTCGGAAGCCGCGAATTGAACCGGATCAGCCATCGGCTCGTCGAGCATTTCTACCCTTTAATAGAAGAAACTGTATCGGTGTCGGGCGGGGCACTCGGCATCGATGGGCTCGTCCATGAGTTGTCACTGCGACACAACCGTCCGACGATCGCCGTCCTCGGGGCGGGTTTTTCGCACATGTATCCTCGAGCACATCATCCGTTGTTCGAACAGATTTCGAGACACGGGTTACTCCTCAGTGAATATCCGCCGGAAACACCTGTCAAAAAAATTCAATTTTTAGAACGGAATCGTCTCGTTAGCGGACTCGGCGATCAGCTCGTCGTCATCCAGGCTCGTCAGAAAAGTGGGACGATGAACACGGTCGGACATGCGCTCGAGCAAGGAAAGACGGTGTTTGCGGTGCCCGGAAGCCCGCTTGATCCACTCGCGGCAGGTCCGAATCAATTGATTGAGGACGGGGCGATTCCTTTGACGACTTCCGATCAAATTCTAATACGCTCAAGGATTGGACGTTGACAAACGAGCGACAACATGAATATTATGGTAGGGATTTAAATGACCTCTAAAAGGGGAGCAGATGTATGGCAAAATATTTGGTGATCGTCGAATCACCGGCGAAAGCAAAAACAATTAAACGTTATTTAGGATCAAATTACACGGTCAAAGCGTCAATGGGTCACGTCATCGATTTACCGAAGAGTCAACTCGGTGTCGACGTAGACCATGACTTCGAACCGAAGTACATTACGATTCGTGGAAAAGGTCCCGTTTTGAAAGAATTGAAGACGGCAGCTAAAAAAGCGACGAAAATCTTTCTCGCGGCTGACCCGGATCGCGAAGGGGAAGCGATCGCCTGGCATCTAGCACGTGCGCTCGGTGTCGACGAAACGACCGAATGTCGGGTCGTCTTTAACGAGATCACGAAAGATGCGATCAAGGAGTCATTCAAACACCCACGTAAAATCAATCACGATCTCGTCGATGCCCAACAGGCACGACGAATTTTGGACCGTCTCGTCGGATACGGGATGAGCCCATTATTATGGAAGAAAGTCAAAAAAGGATTATCGGCCGGACGCGTTCAATCCGTGGCCGTTAAAATGATTATCGACCGGGAGCGAGAAATCAACGCCTTCGACCCAGAAGAATATTGGACGATCAAACTCATGCTTAACCATGAAGGCGAATTGTTCGAGACATCGTTTTATGGGAAAGACGGGAAGAAACTGGAGCTCAAGAGCGAGGCAGACGCCGACGCGGTACTCAAAGCGATCGACGACTCGTTCAAAGTCATCGATGTCACGAAGAAAGAGCGGAAGCGGAACGCCTCGCTCCCGTTTACGACAAGTTCGCTCCAACAGGATGCGGCGCGTAAGCTCAATTTCCGTGCCAAGAAGACGATGATGCTCGCGCAACAACTTTATGAAGGGATCGACCTCGGGAAGAAAGAAGGTACCGTCGGTTTGATCACGTATATGCGTACTGACTCGACGCGGATCTCAGATTTGGCGAAAGAAGAAGCGAAATCATACATCGAGTCCACGTTCGGAGAAGAGTATGTCGCCTTGCAGAAACAAAAAGAGAAGAAGGCGGCGAACGCACAGGACGCCCACGAAGCGATTCGTCCGACGTCGGCGTTACGTGACCCGGCCTCGGTCAAAGCGTACTTGTCACGCGACCAACTTCGACTGTACAAGTTGATTTGGGAGCGTCTTGTTGCGAGCCAAATGGCGCCGGCCATTCTCGATACGGTAAAAATCGACGTCGAGTCGAACGGCATGATTTTCCGTGCCAACGGATCGACCGTCAAATTCCCAGGTTTCATGAAAGTGTATATCGAATCGAAAGATGAAGATATCGAAGATACGAATCCAGAGAAAGAAGGATTACTGCCACCACTTGAAGTCGACGACCTCGTCAAGTTCGACACGATCGAGCCGAAACAGCATTTCACCCAACCGCCGCCGCGTTACAGCGAGGCACGGCTCGTTCGGGCGATGGAAGAACTCGGAATCGGTCGTCCGTCGACATATGCGCCGACACTCGATACGATTCAAAAGCGTGGATACGTCGTCCTCGAAGAGAAGAAGTTTGTACCGACGGAGCTCGGTGAACTCGTCATCGAGATGATCGATGAGTACTTCAACGATTTCATCACTGTGCAATTCACGGCCGACATGGAGACGCTCCTCGACTCGATTGAGAATGAGGAAGTCGCTTGGACCGATGTCGTTGCCCCGATTTATCGCAGTTTCGAGAAACGATTGAAACGGGCCGAGTCCGAAATCGAGAAAATCGAAGTGAAAGACGAACCGGCCGGCATCGATTGTGAAGTATGCGGCGCACCGATGGTCATCAAGATGGGCCGCTACGGGAAATTCATGGCGTGTTCGAACTTCCCGAACTGTACGAACACGAAACCGGTTCAAGTCGAGATTGGCGTCCCATGTCCGAACTGTAAAGACGGACAAGTTGTCGAGCGACGCAGTAAAAAAGGTCGTCTGTTCTATGGTTGCTCGAACTATCCAGATTGTGAGTTCGTCTCTTGGGACAAGCCGGTCGCGAAACCATGTCCGGAATGTGATAAGATGATGGTCGAGAAAAAAATCAAAGACGGCGTGAAATATCAATGTACGAACTGTACCCATGCCGAGGTACATCAGTTAGAGGAGGATTAACTTTGCAGCAACGTGTAACTGTGATCGGAGCGGGCCTCGCCGGCTCCGAGGCGGCTTGGCAACTCGCAAAACGCGGGATTCAAGTCGATTTGTATGAAATGAGACCGGTTCGAAAAACACCAGCACACCATACGGACCAATTTGCGGAATTGGTCTGCTCGAACTCGCTCCGGGCGAACGGGCTTCAAAACGCGGTCGGTGTCTTGAAAGAAGAAATGCGCACGCTCGACTCGCTCATCTTGAAAGCGGCGGATACGGCAAGTGTACCGGCTGGCGGCGCTCTCGCCGTCGACCGTCACGATTTTGCTGGATTCGTAACAGACACGTTGAAGAACCATCCGAACGTGACTGTGCACAACGAAGAGATTACGGCGATTCCGGACGGGATTGTCATCATGGCGACCGGGCCGCTCACATCACCGGACCTCTCGGCTTCGCTCAAAGCGTTCACAGGTGAAGATTACCTGTACTTCTACGACGCGGCCGCTCCAATTTTGGACGGCGAGACGATCGACCGGGACAAGGTGTACTTGAAATCACGTTACGACAAAGGTGAGGCGGCGTACCTCAACTGTCCGATGACAGAAGAAGAGTTCGACGTGTTCTACGACGAACTCGTCAAAGCCGAAGTCGTTCCGCTCAAAGAGTTCGAAAAAGAGATTTACTTCGAAGGCTGCATGCCGTTTGAAGTCCTCGCCCAACGCGGGAAGAAGACACTCTTGTTCGGACCGATGAAGCCGGTCGGCCTCGAAGATCCGAAGACGGGCAAACGTCCGCATGCGGTCGTACAGTTGCGGCAAGATAATTCGGCCGGGACGCTCTTCAACTTAGTCGGTTTCCAGACGCACCTCAAATGGGGCGAACAGAAACGAATCATTCAGTTGATTCCAGGTCTTGAGAACGCCGAGATCGTGCGTTACGGTGTCATGCACCGGAACACGTTCATCAACTCACCGAGTTTGTTGAAACCAACTTACCAGGCCCGTACACGCGACACGTTGTTCTTCGCCGGTCAGATGACCGGAGTCGAGGGCTACGTCGAGTCGGCGGCGTCAGGACTTCTCGCCGGGATTAATGCAGCGAAGCTGATTGCAGGTGAAGAGCTCGTCGTTCTTCCCCGAGAGACGATGCTCGGTTCAATGGCACACTACATCACGACGACGGACGGCAAGCACTTCCAGCCGATGAATGCGAACTTCGGTCTCGTGCCGTCGCTTGAAGATGCCCCGAAGAAGATGAAGAAACAAGAACGGTACGAGCGCTATGCGAACCGTGCCCTCGAAACGATTCAACAGTATAAAGAGATTTAAAGGGAAAAGAGCCATTTTTTGGCTCTTTTTTTATGAATCTAAATTTCAATTGTGTGATTTGTACAACACTTTGAAAATTTTCAGATTATTGAAGAGGTATCTATTGTCACCTCTGACTGTGTATGCTATGCTAATTTCGATTTGACGGGAACATGCGTTTTTAAGCTGAAAACGGGGAGGCGAGAGGATGGGATTCGTTGTCGATCAACAATCATTTTTACGCTATTGCCAAGTCGAACGCCGACTGTCTCCTCATACGAAACGCTCTTACGAGCAGACGCTCGACCAGTACGCCGCTTATTGCCAGACGACACATCAAGATCCATATGATGTGCAGTCGGCGCGGCGTTATTTATATGCCCTTTATGAGGCAGACACCGCCACGACGACGGTCGCCCAAAAAGTATCATGCCTCAAACAATTCGGGAAATTTGTGGCACGTGAAACGGGCGGTGAACCGTTGTTTCATGGGCTGACGTCACCGAAACGGCGCAAGACGCTACCAACGTTCGCCGTGCCGAGCGAGGTCGAACAGCTCCTAAAGGCAGCAGAGGGACAAGACGACCCATTCTTGCGGGCCCGCGATGTCGCCATCGTCGAGATGTTATACGGGACAGGCATGCGTGTCGCCGAGTTGTGCGGCATGGACGTGTCGTCTTATGATGCGGGTCTTGCGTTCGTCCATGTCGTCGGGAAAGGGAAGAAAGAACGTTACATCCCAATCGGACAGTTCGCCATCGAAGCGCTCGACCGTTACTTCAACGTGCGGCAAACGTGCGCAACGCCTCAGGAAACGGCATTATTTCTCAGTCAAAAAGGGAATCGGGTGACAACGGACCAAATTCGCTACGTCATGAAGCGTCTCCGGAAGCTCGGGGGCCTTCACAAGCCGTTGACGCCTCACTCGCTGCGTCACAGCTTCGCGACCGACATGCTCGAACGCGGGGCGGACCTGCGCGCCGTGCAGGAACTGCTCGGGCACGAGTCGCTCTCGACGACGGGGCGTTATACCCACGTCTCGACCGAGCGTCTGCGAGCGGTCTATCGAGCTACACATCCGAGAAAGTAGGAGGTCATCAGATGTTTCATGCAACCACGATTTTCGCGGTCCGTCATAACGGACACGGCGCGATGAGCGGAGATGGACAAGTCACGTTCGGGAACGCCGTCATCATGAAAAATAAGGCCAAAAAAGTAAGGCGTCTTTATGGTGGTAAAGTCGTCGCCGGATTCGCCGGCAGTGTCGCCGACGCATTCACGTTATTCGAAAAGTTTGAATCGAAACTTGAGATGTACAACGGTAACTTGCCACGTGCGGCCGTCGAACTGGCCAAGGAATGGCGCGGAGATAAGATGCTCCGCCAACTCGAGGCGTTGTTGATTGTCATGGACAGTGACCACTTATTGCTCGTCTCTGGGAACGGAGAAGTGATTGAACCGGACGACGGCATCTTGGCCATCGGTTCGGGCGGGAATTACGCGCTCGCCGCCGGCCGTGCGCTCGTGCGCCATTCACCTGAGAAATCAGCTGAGGACATAGCCCGTGCCGCACTCGAGATTGCCGGGGAGTTATGCGTCTATACGAACGACCAAGTTATCGTAGAAACGATCGGAGGCGATTCTGAATGAAACGTGAACTGACACCACGCCAAATCGTAGCAGAGTTAGACCGCTTCGTCATCGGACAAAAAGATGCGAAGCGCGCGGTCGCGATCGCACTCCGCAATCGTTATCGTCGGCAAAAACTGAGCGCCGATTTACGCGATGAAGTGACACCGAAGAATATCTTGATGATCGGACCGACCGGTGTCGGGAAGACGGAAATCGCACGACGGTTGGCCAAACTTGTCGGCGCGCCGTTCGTCAAAGTCGAAGCGACGAAGTTCACGGAAGTCGGTTATGTCGGCCGTGACGTGGAGTCGATGGTCCGAGACCTTGTCGAAGACTCGGTCCGTCTCGTGAAGGAAGAGAAGAAAGAAGGCGTGAAAGAACAAGCCGAGGTCGCAGCGACCGAACGCATTCTAGACGCGCTTCAAGGGAAAGCCAAAGTCGAGCCGACTGCATCGAACCCGTTCGAGGCGCTGTTCGGGGGACAAGGTCAAAAGACGGAGGAACCAACGAATACGCAAACTTCTGATCGCGCGCAACTGCGGCGCTTACTTGATCTCGGTGAACTCGAGGAGCGGTTGATCGAGGTCAACCTCGAAGAAAAACAGACCGTCGACTTGTTCCAAGGGCAAGGTATGGAAGGGTTATCGAATCTTCAAGACATGCTCGGGCAAATCGTTCCGAAGAAGCGGAAAAAGCGGAAGCTCCCAGTTCGAGAAGCTCGACCGCTTATCGTAGCGGAAGAAGCGGAAAGTTTGCTCGACATGAATGAAGTGCATGATGAGGCGGTACGACGTAGCGAACAGATGGGTATCATCTTCGTCGATGAAATCGACAAGATTGCGACGAAATCGCAAGACCATGCCGGCGTCTCGCGGGAAGGGGTGCAACGTGACATCCTCCCAATCGTCGAAGGGTCGACCGTCGTCACGAAGTATGGACCAGTCAAGACGGACCACGTACTCTTTATCGCCGCCGGTGCGTTCCACATGGCGAAACCGTCCGATTTGATTCCTGAACTGCAAGGTCGTTTCCCGATTCGCGTCGAATTGAGCAGCTTGACCGAAGAGGACTTCGTCAAGATTTTGACCGAGCCGTCACAGGCGCTCATCAAGCAGTACACGGCTCTTCTCGAGTCTGAAGAGATCAGTGTCGAGTTCACGCACCCAGCCATCGAAGAGATCGCGCGTATCGCCACGCACGTCAACCGAGAGACGGACGACATAGGGGCCCGCCGCCTGTATACGATTATGGAACGCGTGCTCGAGGACTTGTCGTTCGAGGCGGCCGATATGCCGCAGACACACGTGCAAATCACACCGGCTTACGTCAAAGAAAAAGTCGGATCGATCGCGGAAGATCGAGATTTGAGCCAATTTATACTATAAGATTCTGTATGCACATACAGGGAGGAAAATAAGAATTATGAACTTACTAGACAAAACACGCCAATTGAACACGATGCTTCAACAAGAGGCAAGCGCACACGTTGATTTTAAAGAAATGGCGGACAAAATGCGCGAAGTACTCGAAGCGAATACGTTCATCGTGAGCCGTCGCGGCCGCTTGCTCGGTTTCGCGATCAAACAACAGATCGAGAACGAACGGATGAAGGCGTTTTTAGTTGATCGCCAATTTCCAGAGCCGTATGCCTCAAACTTGTTCAACGTGAAGGAGACGACAGAAAATATCGGGATTGACAGTGAATATACAGCTTTCCCGGTCGAAAACCGTGAATTGTTCCTCGACTCGATGACGACGATCGTTCCAATCATCGGGGGCGGTGAACGCCTCGGCACACTTGTCCTCGGCCGTCTCAACAACGAGTTCACAGAAGATGACCTCGTCTTGGCAGAATATAGTGCGACGGTCGTAGGGATGGAGATCCTTCGTGAGAAAGCGGCGGAAGCCGAAGCGTCAGCGCGGAAGAAAGCGGTCGTCCAAATGGCAATCAATTCGCTCTCTTATTCGGAACTCGAAGCGATTGAACACATCTTCGAAGAGCTCGGTGGAAATGAAGGGTTGTTAGTGGCTTCCAAAATTGCCGATAGAGTGGGAATCACTCGTTCGGTCATCGTCAATGCTCTCCGCAAGCTCGAGAGTGCAGGCGTCATCGAATCACGGTCGCTTGGTATGAAAGGAACATATATTAAGATACTGAATGATAACTTCTTGTTTGAACTTCAAAAGTTGAAATCGAATTGAAATATAGACAATTCAGTATATGAATCATAAGAAAGTCTATTAAGTTAGGACTTTCGACTTACAAAGTCGCTTCCGTTATGTCGGAGGCGACTTTTTTTAGTACAAAAGTAATTATTTTCAGAATTCGCCGTAAATTCGACAAAAAGAGAAGATAGCATTTACCTGTTTTAACAAAAATATCTTTCAACACTGTTACAGATTTGTTTCAATGTAATAGTAGATTTTCCAAATAAGGTATATACATGCATTCTTTTGGTGAAAGTGAGTGAAACGCATGAATTGGATTGGCAGCGACTATCAATTAATGAAACAAGCGATCAATCATTCGGTCGTAAATCAAAAAGTCATCAGTCATAACTTGTCAAATATCGATACCCCGAACTTTCGAGCGAAACAGGCGGTGTTCGAGCAGACGTTGAACAACGAGATGCGTCTGAAGCTGGCGGGTGGCCGTCCGAGTGAGCGCGCGGCGACGACGATCACGGACCGGGCCGGGGGGGCGATGCGAAGTGACGGGAACAACGTCGACCTCGACTATGAAATGAGCGAGTTGGCCCGGAACCAACTTCAATACGAAGCGATGATGGAACAATTGAACCGCCGGCTCGGCGGACTCAAGACCGTCATTAGAGGAGGACGTTAACGATGGGGATGTTTGATAGTTTTCATATCTCGGCGACGGCATTGACGTCACAGCGGCTTCGGATGGACACGGTATCCGCAAACATCGCGAACGCCCAGACGACACGAGGCAAACTCGTCGACGGAGAGTGGCAACCGTATACGCGGAAAATGACCGTCTTGCAGGAAGCACCGTTTCGACAACAGTTGTCCGCCGTCAGCGGCGGCGTCGAAGTATCACAAATCGTGGAAGACGAGAGCCCGTATAAGCTCGTCTATGACCCGAGCCATCCAGATTCGGATGACCGCGGCTACGTTCAAATGCCGAACGTCGACTTGTTGAAAGAAATGGTCGACTTGATGGGGGCGACTCGGTCGTACGAGGCCAACATCGCAGCAATGAACGCCACGAAGGCGATGCTCGTCAAAGCGATGGAAATCGGTAAAGGATAAGGAGTGACACACGATGCAGATTAACCCGATACAGTTGATGGGTACACAACCGACGGTCACGCCGACGGTGAAAGAGACACCGTCCCAGTTCGGCACGTATTTGAACGAGGCGATGCGATCGTTGAACGATGTCCAACAAGCGACGAGCACAGCACGCGCTGACCTTGCTGTCGGTAAAGCGGATTTACATCAAGTCATGATTCAAAGCGAAGAGTCGTCGATTGCGATGCAACTCGCCATTGAGGTGAGGAACAAAGCGGTCGAGGCCTATCAAGAAATGATGCGAATGCAAGTTTAAAGTAGAGGATGACGAGTTGCGATGAATGAAAAGTTAAAAGAACGATTCGGTTCACTGACCGGTTCCCTTCAGACGATGAAGACAAACCGTAAAATCTTTTGGGGCCTCATCATCGCCGGCGTACTTCTCGTCGCGGTGGTCTTGACCGTCTGGCTGTCGCGCCCGAACATGGCTCCGCTTTATACGAACCTGTCCGCCCAAGAAGCGGGCGAGGTGACGGAAAAGCTGACAGCTGACGGTGTGAAAGCTGAAATTAAAGCGACATCGAACGGCGTGAGTGTATACGTACCGAGCGAACAAGTCGATCAATTGAAAGTCAGCCTCGCAGCAGCGGGCATCCCGAAATCAGGAGCGATCGATTATAGCTTCTTCAGTGAGAACGCCGGCTTCGGGACGACCGATCGCGAGATGGCCGTCATCGAACGGAGTGCGATGCAGACCGAGCTCGAGCGGTTGATCACACAAATCGAAGGAATCAATCAGGCGAAAGTCATCATCTCGATTCCTGAGAAATCGGTCTTCTTGGCAGAAGACCAAGGGGAGCCGACGGCTTCGATTGTCTTAAATTTAGGAGCAGGTACGAATCTAGAACCGGCGACGGTAAAAGGGCTCTACCATTTGATTAGTAAGAGTGTACCGAACTTGAAACCAGAAAACATCTCGGTCATGGACCAATATTTCACATATTACGATTTAGACCAAACGACGACGGCAGGAGGATCATCCACCGACCCACTCGTCTTGAAGCGCCAAGTCGAAAAAGATGTCCGTCAACAAATTCAACAGATGCTTTCAGTCCTCTTAGGTGAACGGAGCGTCCTCGTCTCGGTCACGGCCGACATCGACACGACGCAATCGGCGGAAGAGCAAAACCTAGTGACACCCGTCAACGAGGAGAGCATGGAAGGGATCGTCACATCGGCAGAACGAATCGCTGAAGCGTACACCGGTGGTACCGGCGCGGCGACCGCGGCGGGCACGGCCGAGAACGACACGGTCAATTTCCCGGCCGCCACTGGCACCGGGGAAGAAGAGAGCGAAAAGAATCATGAAATCATCAATTATGAAGTCAACCGAATCACGAAACAAATTCAAAACGCACCGTACTCGATTCGCGACCTCGGTGTTCAATTGATCGTCGAACCACCGAACGGGGCAACGACAATCGACCCGCAACTCGAGGGTGACCTTGAGACGATGATGTATTCGATCATCCGGACGTCGCTCGCCAAAACCGGTGAGGCGCTCACCGAGGCGGAACTTGAACAGAAAGTGGTCGTCGTATCGCGTCCGTTCGCGGAGACGGAAGAAGCGGCTGCGGTTGAACAACCGACCCAGTGGTGGATGTATGCGGCAGCAGCAGGTGCCGTCGTCTTGCTCGCGCTATTGTTCTTCGCCATGCGTAAACGCAAACGGGAACCAATCGCCGAGTCGAATGAATGGGAAGTCCCATATGAGGACGAAGTACCCGACCTCGACCTTGAAGAACGAGGCGAAGGGGCCGTCAAGAAGAAACAGTTGGAGAAATTGGCAGAGAGCAACCCTGAAGAGTTCGCCAAACTTCTCCGTACATGGATGTCTGAGGAGTGAGTACTGTGAATTACGCAAAACAAGCGAACCGGGAAAAAGCGGCCATGCTCATGATCTCGCTTGGACCTGAGGTGGCTGCGAACGTCTACAAACATCTGTCGGAAGAAGAGATGGAACAGTTGACGTTACAAATCTCGGCCTTGAAGAAAGTATCATCCGAACAAAAAGAAGCAATCATGGGCGAGTTCCACGAACTCGCCATGGCACAGAGCTATATCACGCAAGGCGGAATTGGGTTTGCAAAAACGGTGCTCGAGAAAGCGGTCGGGGAAGAGAAGGCGATGGCCCTCATTCACCGGCTCACATCGACGCTCCAAGTCCGACCGTTCGAGTTTGCCCGCAAGGCCGATCCAAAACAGTTGCTCAACTTCATCCAGAACGAGCATCCTCAGACGATTGCCTTGATTTTGGCGCATCTTGAACCAGTCAAATCAGGACAAATTTTATCGGAATTACCGCCGGAGATTCAATCGGAAGTCGCCAAGCGGATCGCGACGATGGACCGGCTCAACCCTGACGTCATTCATGAAATCGAACAGATCCTTGAGAAAAACTTGTCCCAGACCGATATGCAAGACTACGCCCAGTCCGGCGGGATCGAAGCGGTCGTCGAAGTGCTCAACGGCGTTGACCGTACGACTGAACGCACAATCCTTGATGCTCTTGAAATCGAAGATCCGGAACTGGCCGAGGAAATCAAAAAGCGGATGTTCGTCTTCGAAGATATCGTTACACTCGACTCGCGGGCCATTCAACGCATCATCCGCGAAGTGGCAAACGACGACCTACTGCTTGCCCTCAAAGTATCGTCCGAAGAAGTCAAACAGATCATCTTCAAAAACATGTCACAGCGAATGGTCGAAACGTTCAAAGAAGACATGGAATTCATGGGGCCTGTCCGGTTGCGTGATGTCGAAGAAGCGCAAAGCCGTATCGTCGGCATCATCCGTCGCCTAGAAGACGTCGGAGAGATCGTGATCAGCCGCGGCGGAGGAGATGACATCGTTGTCTAACGTAATCAAACGCCACTATGCGACACCGCTCGAGCCGCAACGGATCGACTCGAAACCGTTCCTTGAGCCAGTATCGTTGGAACACTACGACCAAGAAAGTGACCAGTTGGAACAAAAGCGTGAACAACTCCGTTTAGACGAAGAAGCGCTTCGTGACCGCCGTGCCGCGATGGAACAACAACTCGCGGTGCTGCGGGAGGAAGTGCTGACGTCAGCCAAGCAAGAAGGGTTCGACGCTGGATTTGACCACGGTAGACGGGAAGGCAAGGCAGAGTATGACGAGTTAACGACGCGGCTGAACACCGTCGCAGTTGAACTTGAACAGTTGTTCGATGCGAAGTGGCGGGACGCGGAGCGGCAACTCGTCGCCCTCGCCCTCGAGGTCAGCGCCCATGTCACGACCGAGCTTGTCCGAAAAGATGAGGCGCTATTCGCCGATCGGATTCGAGAACAGTTGCTCCGTCAGCTCGATGCCGAATCATTGACGGTGTATGTCCATCCGACCCGCCTCGCTTCGATTCAACGTTTCGAAGCGGAGTGGGTGACACCGGACGGCCCACCGTTGAAGTACCGGGCAGATGCCGGTTTAAGCGAGACGAGCGTACGCATCGAGACGCCGTACCACGGTGATGAACTTGATTTGAATTACAGCTTTGAACGCATCCAGTCCAAAATCGAGGAGGTTTTGGCCGATGGCGCTTATTGACCACGTCCTTGAGACGATCACAGCGTCCGCCGAGGACGAATATGTTCGGAAAGTCGGACGGGTGTGTCGTGTCGTCGGGCTGATGATTGAATCGACGGGACCGAGTGCCTTCATCGGAGAGAGGTGTTTAATCGCACTTCCCTCGGGCCAACACGTCGAGGCGGAAGTCGTCGGATTCAACGAGGCGCGTGTACTCCTCATGCCCTACGGGGAGACGACGCAAATCGCGCCGGGATGTATGGTCAAAGGCACGGGACGGATGCTCCAAGTACCGGTCGGTGACGAGCTGATCGGACAAGTACTCGACGGTCTCGGCCGTCCTTTGTCCGGCGAAACAGCCTCTCCGGGAAAACGTTACGATGTTCTTCGGAAGCCACCCAATCCGCTCGAGCGACCGCGGATTTTAGATGTCTTGTCGACGGGTGTCCGCGTGATTGACGGCCTGTTGACGGTCGGTAAAGGACAGCGGGTCGGATTGTTCGCCGGTTCCGGTGTCGGAAAATCGACACTGCTCGGGATGATCGCCAAACGCTCGTCGGCCGATATTAACGTCATCGCCTTGATTGGCGAGCGTGGTCGCGAAGTGAAAGAGTTTATTGAGAAAGAACTCGGACCGGAAGGAATGGCCCGCTCGGTCGTCATCGTGGCGACGAGCGACCAACCACCGCTCGTCCGATTGAAAGGAGCCTATACGGCAACCGCCATCGCCGAGTACTTCCGGGACCAAGGCAAGGAAGTCGTTCTCATGATGGACTCGGTGACCCGCTTTGCTATGGCGCAACGGGAAATCGGACTCGCCACCGGTGAACCTCCGACATCAAAGGGTTATACCCCATCCGTGTTCGCGATGTTGCCACAACTGCTAGAACGAAGCGGAACAGCCGTGACAGGCTCGATTACTGCTTTTTATACCGTCCTCGTCGACGGTGACGATATGAATGAACCGATTGCGGACGCGGTGCGAGGTATATTGGATGGTCACTTCGTCATGGACCGTTCGCTCGCGAACCGAGGTCAATTTCCAGCCATCCACGTCTTAAAGTCGATCAGCCGCGTCATGAACCAAATTGCTGCGCCGATGCACCGTGAGGCCGCTCAAACGTTCCGCGGCTGGTTGGCGACGTATTTGGACGCCGAGGACTTGATTAATATCGGGGCCTATAAAAAAGGGACGAACCCGGCAATCGATACCGCCATCGAACAGTATCCGGACTTATTAACATTTTTAAAGCAATCCATCGAAGAAGAGGCCCCGCTTGAGCAATCGCTTGAACGCTTGGCCAAGATCGTGCGAGGTGAACCATGAACAGACTATTGTTAGAACGCATCATGCCAATCGCGGAACATGAGAAAGAAGAGTCCGCGACGGAGATGAGACAACAGAAAGCAAGGTTCGAGACGGAGATGGAGGCGCTCTACCGGCTCGTGCTGACGTACGAGTCGCTTATGAAGAGTCAAGATGAACAAGACGGTGTCATCGACCTGCTCATGTCGCAATATCGTGAGCAGACGCGCGAACGGTTGAAACGTCAAATCGAGACGCAACAGCTCGTCGTCCAGCAGGCACGAAATCGATATCATTTGTCGCAGGAGCGCCTGCTTGGAAAAGTCGTCGAGGAAAAGAAATATGTAACGTTGCATGAAAAAGTAAGTCAACATGAAGTGGCTGCGACAAAGCTCAGCGAGCAACATTTCATCGATGAGCTAGCAGTGATTCATCACGGGAAAGGGAAGTAAACCGATGGAAAAAGACAACTCGAAGCGGGGAAGACAGCTACTGGTCGCGCTCGTTCTCGTCCCGGCCATCTTTCTGCTTGTTGGAGGGATTGTCGTCATGAACTACGCGATGGACCGTCCGTTGTTATCGGTCCCGTTTCTAGAGATCGGTGCGAAACAAGAACCGGAAGAAAAAGTGAAAACGAATGTGAACGTGACCGGAATCGATACCGATGCTGCGAATCGTTTGAAAGTGGCGAACGCCGAGATTGAGAAGCTTCGGGCGGACAACGTCGAGTTGACGAATGAAGTGAAGGCGCGCCAAGAAGAAGTATCAAAGTTGATCAAAGAGCGAGACCGGCTCGTTGCGGAATTGTCGTCGGCAAGTGCGGTGGAAGAAGAAACATCGGACGTCTCTCGCGTCTACGAAGAGATGTCGGCCAAACAAGCCGCTGCAATTATGAACGAGCTCGAAAGCCCACAAGTGGCCAACTTGTTGAAAGAATTGTCGCCGAAGCAACAAGCTGACATTTTAGGACGGATGGATGCCCAACAGGCCGCTGTCGTGACCCAGTTGCTCCAGTGACAAGAAAGGAGGACATGATGATGAATATCGCCTTACTCGCCCAATCGGTACAAGGGACGACTCAGAAAAGCGGGGAAGCGAGTGCGACCCCGACTGGACAGTTTTTGGAGTTACTCTCGACGATGCTCGGGACATCGACGCCATCCCCTGAGATGACAGTCGCTGCGGAAAATGAGGAAGCCCTCCCGCTCGAGAATGTATCGAACCGATTGGAACAATGGCTCCAACAGCCCGACAGCCTGCAGTGGTTGAAGTCGTTGCCTGCAGATGCGTATCGGAAGTTTATGGATGCATATATCGCCATCTTGAATCAAGTCGCCCCAGAACAGTCGGCAGGAACAACCGATGCCGCATCGGCCGTGACGCCTGCGCTCCTTAACGGTCAAGTGGCAGCGCCGTCGATTTCGTTCACGCTGACGAAGAAGGAGACGGAAGCACTCATTAAACCAGTGCCGACCGACCAAGTTGAAGAGAACGTGCGCATCATCCAGCAAGTCGTTGCGCAGTTTAAAGGAACGCTCGGACAGACCCCAAAATCTATACCCGGTCTTACTCAAACCGAAACAACGGTTGCACAATTGCAACCGACGGTGAAAGAGAGCGACTGGATGCCAAAAGGAATGACCTGGTCGAAACCGCAAATCGATTCGGAAATGGTGATGTATGCTTCGAAAGGTTCATTACCGGAAAATTTGCAAGCCCGAATCGAAGCCGCTTTGCAACGTGCGCCGTTCAAGAGCGGGGCCGATGGGTCGAAAGTGTTCACGGTCCGGCTCTATCCTGAACAGTTAGGCGAACTCGTCGTTAAACTCGAACGTCAAAATGGGGAACTCGTCGTCAAACTGTTCGCGAGCAACCAAGAAGCGAAGCAGTTGCTTCAGTCACAAGTCCAACAGTTGCAACAGACGTTACAACCGCTCACACAAAACGTCCGTGTCGAGATCAACTTGACACAACAGGCGCTCGAGGCGAAAGGATCTGGCTTCAACGAGTTTGACCAACCGGAACCAGAGCAACAGGAACAACCGAAAGGAGAACAAGAAGATGACGACCATCCAGCCGAAGACGAGTGACTATACGTTGCCGGATCAATCGATGCCGAAAGCCACGAACCAATATGATCAAAGCATGTTCTTGAAACTGTTGCTCGCGCAACTCGCCAACCAAGACCCGATGTCACCGATGGAAGATCGTGAGTTCATCTCTCAGATGGCCCAGTTCTCTTCTCTCGAACAGATGCAGACGATCTCGAAACAACTTGATTCCGCGCTCGTCGATCGGCAAATGGCTTCGATTTCGGAATTCAGCAATATGATTGGTCAAACGGTCGATTATACGACGGAGACGGAAACCGAGACAATCAAAGGCTCGGGTCGTGTCCTCTCGATCTCGAAGACCGAAGCCGGCTATGTTGCCGATCTTGAAGACGGGACGTCCGTCAACGTGTATAACATCACTTCCATCAAACAAGCATAGGAGGATTCATCATGTTAAGAGCAATGTACTCAGGAATCAGTGGTTTAAAGAACTTCCAATCCAAGCTTGACGTCGTCGGGAACAACATCGCCAACGTTAACACGTTCGGCTATAAAAAAGGGCGCGTCACGTTCAAAGACCTCGTCAGTCAGCAAGTCGGTAGTGCGACAGCGGCCAACGGAGTCAGCGGCGGGGTCAACCCGAAAGAAGTCGGTCTCGGGGGCACGATGGCGACCGTCGACAACGTATATAACCAAGGAGCCATGCAAAACTCAGGGCGAGCCCTTGACGTCGGGATCTCAGGAGAAGGGTTCTTCGCGTTAGACGTGAACGGTCAGACACAATACACACGGGCCGGTAACTTCTATACGGATAACACGGGCGATCTCGTCAACGGAGACGGTGCCTACGTCCTTAGTACGACGGGTGCACGGATCAACATCCCGGCCGGTGCGAAGTCACTCTCAATCGGGAAAGACGGACAAGTCAGCTATGTCGATAATGCCGGAGCCTCGACGGTCGTCGGTCAAATCCAAGTCGTGACGTTCGCCAACAACGCCGGTTTATCGAAAGTCGGCGCGAACAACTTCATTCAATCGCAAAACTCAGGTGCGCCGAACGTTGGTATTCCTGGACAAGATGGACGCGGAGAACTCGTCTCGGGCGCACTCGAGATGTCAAACGTCGACTTGTCGGAAGAGTTCACAGAAATGATTGTCGCCCAGCGTGGGTTCCAAGCGAACACCCGCATCATCACAACATCGGACGAGATTCTCCAAGAACTCGTTAACTTGAAACGCTGATGATTCGCGTCACGACACTCCGGGGTGAAGAACTCGTGCTGAACGCCTTATTCATCGAGACGATCAAGGCCGAGCCTGATACAATCATTCACTTGTATAACGGAAAAACGTATATCGTCAGTGAGACGAAACAACAAATCATCGATCGCACGACGGCATTTTATGCCTCGATCGGTCTGATTGGAACGACAGGCATACGAGGTGAAGAAGATGAGTGAAGAAAAACAAAAACAAAAAGGCGGCGCCATGAAGATGGTGCTCATCTTGCTAGTCGTCCTGCTCGTCATGGGCGGGGCCGGGTTCATGACTTATAAATATTTATTCGGTGACAACGTGACGGCGAAGACAAAGCCGGTCACCGCCGAAGAATTGGCTGAACGAAGCTTCACGACGGACGACATGACGACGAACATTCAAGATGAACGTTTCATCAACGTCCAGTTCACGATCGTGACCGATGCCGCCGAAACGAAAGAAGACCTCGAACTTCGGAAGTTCCAAGTGCATAACGTCATCCTCGGTGATTTGGCCGGTATGACGAAAGCCCAGCTCACGACAAAAGAGGACATGCAGAAGTTTGAGCAGTCGCTCCGAAAACAACTAAACGGACTGTTGGAGTCAGGTGAGGTCCAACGAGTCTATATGACGAAGAAAATCATACAGTGAGGTGGCATCATGGGAGAAGTCTTATCTCAACAAGAAATTGATGCCTTGCTATCAGCGTTAAGCAGCGGCGATGTCGAAGCCGACTCGTTTTTAAATCAAGAAGAAGAGCGCAAGGTTCGGCAATATGACTTTAAACGGGCGGTCCGCTTCTCGAAAGACCAAATCCGCAGTCTGACCCGAATCCATGAACACTTCACACGCATGTTGACGACGTTCTTTTCGGCCCAGCTCCGGACGTACGTGCAATTCACAGTCAATTCCGTCGAACAGCTTCCGTACGATGAATTCATTCATTCCATCCCGAGTATGACGATGATCAACTTGATCGAGGCTCCGCCACTCAACGGCCGTTTCATCATCGAGGTCAATCCGAACATCTCATACGCGATGCTCGATCGCCTGCTCGGTGGTCCCGGGGTCGAAATTGAAAAAGTCGAGAGTTTCACAGAAATCGAGATGCGTATCTTGACCCAGTTGTATAAACGAGCGTTTGCCGGATACGGGGAGGCATGGGAATCGATTGCCGAGATTAAGTCAGAGATGACCGCGGTCGAAGTCAATCCACAGTTTCTTCAACTCGTCTCGCCAAACGAGACGGTCGTCCTCATCTCAATCGGGGTCACCATCGGCGAAGTGAGCGGTACCATCAACGTCTGCTTGCCGTTCGTGACGATTGAGCCGGTTTTATCCAAACTGTCAAGTCATTACTGGATGCAAGAGGCCAACCGCCGCAATGCGAGCGGCAACAGTAAGGAACCGCTCAAAGCCCAATTGATGAACTCGACGGTTGAAGTCGTGTCCCTGCTCGGAGAGACGACGATCACGTTCGGTGACTTGTTGCATTTAGAGGTCGGCGATTGTTTGACGCTCGATCAATTAGTGAAAGACCCGTTATCCGTCATGGTAGGGGAAAATAAAGTGTTCAAAGGGCAAGTCGGTGTGAGCGGGAAACGAATGGCGGTTCAAGTGCTCCACCGGCTGAAGGAGGAAGAGCAATGAGTGAGATGTTGTCACAAGATGAGATAGACGCGTTATTGCGAGGGACGAGCGAGTCGTCGAAACCAGAGGCGAAGCCCGAAGAGCATCTTGACTCGATGGAGAGCGACGCTTTAGGAGAGATCGGGAATATCTCGTTCGGAAACTCGGCGACGGCGTTATCGACGTTACTGCAACAAAAAGTTGAAATCACGACCCCGATCGTCAGCGAAGTCACGATCGATGCGCTCCGTGAGCGTTATCCGACACCGCACGTGGCGCTTCGCGTCGGTTACACCGAAGGCTTGAAAGGCGAAAACGTCCTCGTGTTGACACGTGAGGATGCCGCCATCATCTCGGACTTGATGCTCGGCGGAAACGGGATCGATGTCGATCCAGAAGGGTTGGATGAAATTCGACTCTCGGCCGTACAAGAAGCGATGAACCAAATGATGGGGGCAGCAGCGACGTCATTGTCGACTGTGTTCTCAAAAAAAATCGATATCTCACCGCCGCTCGTCGAAGTGTTCGATGCGACGAAGACCCAGACGATTATCGATCGTCTTGAACTTTGGGAAACGATGGTGTTGATTGAGTTCAACTTGAAGGTCGGCACGTTAATCGACTCGAAAATTGTTCAAATTGCACCGATTCAATTTGGCAAGCAGCTCGTCAATGAATTGATGACGGCCACCTCCCCTCAACCGGTCGCACCGGCTGCGGCCGCACCGAAGCCAGAGGCACCAAAAACACCGGCCGCTGCGGCTCCACAGCAACAACCTGTACGTCAGGAAGTGAAGTCGGCTCCTGAAGTCGCTGTCAGTCAAGCCGAATTTATGCCTCTGCACGCACCGTCGACGAACGACTCGATTCCGGCGAACCTCGGTCTGTTATACGACGTTCCGCTGAGCGTGACGGTCGAACTCGGACGGACAAAACGTTCGGTCCGTGAAGTGCTTGAATTGTCGCAAGGCTCGATTATCGAACTCGACAAGCTGGCCGGTGAGCCGGTCGATATTTATGTGAACCAACAGCGGATCGCCCGCGGCGAAGTCGTCGTCATCGAAGAGAACTTCGGGGTCCGTGTAACAGAAATTATCCAACCGCACGAGCGGATTGGCATCGTTTAAGGAGGAAGAACAAATGAGTGCAAAAATTTTAGTGGTAGATGATGCGGCGTTCATGCGCATGATGATTAAGGATATCTTGACAAAGAATGGATTTGAGGTTGTCGGCGAAGCAGAGAACGGCGTCGATGCGGTCGCAAAATATCGCGAACTTATGCCAGACCTCGTCACGCTCGACATCACGATGCCGGAGATGGACGGGTTGGCCGCGTTGAAAGAAATTCGTGGCTTCGATTCGAACGCGAAAGTGATCATGTGTTCTGCGATGGGACAACAAGCGATGGTCATCGATGCGATTCAAGCAGGCGCAAAAGACTTTATCGTCAAGCCGTTCAATGCGGAACGGGTCGTCGAAGCAGTTTCGAAAACGGTCGCACAATGAACAAGTGGTGGTTGATTATCCTTCTCGTGGTCGGGCTAAGCGTCCCGACCACGGTCGAGGCCGCCACCGTCGATCAACAGTTCGAGCAACAACAGCCAGACACGAAAGAGGAACCCGTCAAATCGGCCGTCTCAACGGTCGGGACAGCGATCAAGCTCATCTTGAGTCTGGTCGTTGTCATCGGCGGTTTTCTCGTTCTCGTTCGTTGGTTGAACGCACGCACGCAAGGCGTCAAAACAGCTCAGCATTTGACACATCTTGGCGGGGTCCCGCTCGGCAAAGACCGATCGGTTCAACTCGTCAAACTCGGTGAACAAGTTTACGTGCTCGGTGTTGGCGACTCGATTCAACTGCTAGACCGGCTCGATGCCGAAGCGATGGATGAGGCGACACACGATGCGCCTGCCTTAAACAACTCGAACACGTCGGCTTTTCTCGACACGTTCAAACAGCAATTGGCCCAGATTGAAGAAGTGAGGAAGAAACGATGACGACGATTGAACAACTGATCAACCTAGAGACGCCAGACAGTACATCGACCTCGATTAAACTATTGGTCGTGTTGACACTGCTTACGCTCGCGCCATCTTTCCTTATCTTGATGACTTGTTTTACACGCGTCGTCGTCGTACTTTCCTTTATCCGTCCGGCGCTCGGTACGCAGCAAACGCCACCGAACCAACTGATTATCGGTCTTGCCCTGTTTATCACGTTGTTCGTCATGTCGCCGGTGCTAACGGAGTTAAACGATAAGGCACTCTCGCCATACATGGACGATCGAATCAGTCAAGACGAGGCGTTCGAAGAGGCGGGGAATACGATGAAACGGTTCATGGCCCAATATACACGCCAAGAGGATTTGCAATTATTCATTAAATATGGGAACTATGAGCAACCAGAGTCGGTCGAAGACGTCCCGCTCCTCGCGATGGTCCCGGCCTATGCGATCAGTGAGCTGAAGACGGCGTTTCAAATCGGATTCATGATCTTCTTGCCGTTTTTGATCATTGATATGGTCGTGGCGAGTGTCCTCATGTCGATGGGGATGATGATGCTTCCTCCGGTCATGATCGCTTTGCCGTTCAAACTGTTATTGTTTGTGTTGGTGGATGGATGGCACTTGATTGTGGAGTCCTTGCTTAGAAGTATGTAGGAGGAACGAATATGACGCAGGAAATGGTCATCTATTTGGCGACGGAGAGTGTGTGGACGTTATTGAAAATCTCGATGCCGCTCTTATTGATTTCACTCGTCGTCGGTCTCGTCATTTCGATTTTACAGGCGACGACACAAATTCAAGAGCAGACGCTATCGTTCGTCCCGAAGATCGTCTCGGTCTTTATCGGGCTTGTCATCTTTGGGCCTTGGATGTTGCAACAGATCGAAGGGTTCACCCGGTTGATTTTTGAACTGATGGTCGAGGTCGCCTCGAAATGAATGCGGTCGATTTTATTAGTCTATACGGTTTGACGTTCGCACGTCTGTCCGGTTTCTTCGTGAGCGTCCCGTTGTTTTCATCTAGACAGCTGCCGGTCATGCATCGCGTCGCCTTCAGCGCCTTTTTAGCGTATTACGCGATGTTCACGGTGACGGAACCGCTCGAACTCGGTCAAGCGTACATCTTGCAAGTATTGTACGAAGTCTTGATCGGCTTGGTACTCGGTATTTTAATCAATATCTTATTCTTTGCTCCCCAAATCGCGGGAGGGGTCATCGATTTGCAGCTTGGACTCGCGATGGCATCGGCTTACGACCCGATGTTCGGAGGACAGTCGCCCTTGATCGGACGATTTTATTACATCTTTACATTGTTTATCATGTTGTCGAGCAACTTGCATTTATTGCTGATCGATGGCATCTATTACAGCTTTCAAATTTATCCGCCAGGCCAGCCGATCATCGACTTCAGTGAAGCATCGCTCATGATGGCCGTGAAAGTCGTCACGATGACGATGATGGTCGCCTTGCAGCTCGCCTTTCCGCTCATGGCGTCGCTCTTACTCGTCGACATGGCGCTTGGGTTCTTGGCAAAATCGGCCCCGCAGTTCAATATTTTTGCAATCGGGTTCTCTTTCAAGCTGATTGCGGGATTCTCGGTCATGGTCGTCATGATGGGGCTGACATTGAACGGAATCAGCCAGTTCATCCCGGTGTTACAAGAAGTGTTACGTGATTTTATGACTTTGCTAGGAGACGCCTCATGAAGCCTCTATACACCTTATCGGTCGATCTTCAATTTTTTGCAGGAGAAAAAACCGAAAAAGCGACCCCGCGTAAGCGGGAGGACTCGCGCAAGAAAGGACAAGTCGCCAAGTCAGCCGATTTGACCGGCGCCTTCGCCTTGTTCGCGATGTTTCTCATGTTATCGTTTTTGGGACCATATCTTGGCAAGCAACTATTCGGCTTGACGAAAGATTTGCTCGGTACGAGTTACTTGTTATTCGATCTATCAAACGGATTGTCTGGAATGCTTACCGACTTGTTGCTTCGAGTCGGCCTGATTGTAGGTCCATTCTTCGTCGTCGCGGTCGTGTTCGGGGTTTTGATCAACTATCTTCAAATCGGGACGTTGTTCTCGGCAGAGGCGATTCAACCGAAACTCGAACGCATCGATCCCATCAAAGGGGTCAAACGGATTATCAGTATGAAAGCGGTCGTCGAATTTTTAAAGTCCTTATTCAAATTATTGATTATCCTGACGACTGCTGTTGCCGTGCTCTGGCAAAACCAAAAAGAGCTGTCCCGGATGGCGGTCGAACATGTTCGTGAATCGGTCATCGCGCTCGCGAGCATCACGATTGAACTCGGACTATGGGTGAGCGTCGCCTTGCTCGCACTCGCTCTGCTCGATTTCTTCTATCAACGATTCGATTTTGAAAAATCGATTCGCATGTCGAAACAAGACGTAAAAGACGAGTATAAAAATAGTGAAGGTGACCCGCTCATCAAGTCGAAAATCAAACAACAACAACGGGAGATGGCGATGCGCCGCATGATGCAAGAGATTCCAAACGCGGACGTCGTCATCACAAACCCGACCCATTATGCCGTCGTCATTCGCTATGACGATACGAAAGACTTTGCGCCGCTCGTCGTCGCGAAAGGTGTCGACCAAGTCGCCTTCAACATCCGCGATGTGGCCAAAGAACATGACATCCCGATTGTGGAAAATAAACCGTTGGCCCGTGCGTTGTACGCCCAAATGGAAATCGGAGAAGTCGTTGACGAGTCGTTTTATCAGGCGATCGCCGAAGTGCTCGCGTTCGTCTATCAATTGAAACAACCGTCTTGAGGAGGAGTATGTGTTGGCTGTAAAAGCGAAAGATTTCGCGGTATTGATCGGCGTTCTCATGATCGTCGTCATGCTCGTCATCCCGTTACCGGGGTTCATATTAGATTTTTTAATCATTGTTAATATACTGATCGCCTTGATGATTCTACTCGTCGCGATGAACGCCCGCGAGGCGCTCGACTTCTCGGTCTTTCCTTCTCTTTTACTGATTGTGACGCTGTTCCGGCTCGGATTGAACGTGTCGACGACACGTTCGATTTTATCGACCGGATACGGCGGGGAAGTCATCGAGACGTTCGGGAACTTCGTCGTTGGCGGGAACGTGCTCGTCGGGTTCGTCGTCTTCCTCATCCTCGTCATCATCCAATTCGTCGTCATCACGAAAGGGGCGGAACGTGTATCGGAAGTCTCGGCCCGCTTCACGCTTGACGCGATGCCTGGTAAACAGATGGCGATCGATGCCGACTTGAACTCAGGATTGATTGACGACAAGGATGCTCAAATCCGCCGAAAAAAAATTCAAAGTGAAGCGGATTTCTACGGATCGATGGACGGGGCCTCGAAGTTCGTCAAAGGGGACGCCATCGCCGGAATCATTATTGTCGTCATCAACTTGATTTTCGGAATCATCATCGGAACCGTCCAAATGGGCCTTCCGGTCGGACAGGCGTTCCAGACGTTCTCGCTCATGACGATCGGGGACGGACTCGTCGGTCAAATCCCGGCGCTCCTCATCTCGACAGCAACCGGGATTATCGTCACGCGTGCCGTGTCAGATGGAAACTTAGGGGAAGACGTCGTCGACCAACTCGGTCAAAATCCAACGCTTCTCTACATCGCTGGCTCGATTGTCATCATGCTCGGGTTTATCTCACCGAGCCTGCTCCCGGTGACGCTCATCATCGCCGGTGTCGCTTTCTACGGGGCGTACACGATGCGTCGCAACATGAAACGGGTAATCGATACACCGTTGCCGGAAGAAGAACCATCGGCACCGACAGAGACCGTCGTGTCGCTCTTACAAATCGATGCCATCGAGTTCGAATTCGGTTACGGGCTCATCCCGCTCGCCGATGAATCGCAAGGCGGTGATTTGCTTGACCGGGTCGTCATGATTCGTCGTCAACTCGCACTTGAACTTGGCTTCATCTTGCCAACGGTTCGAATTCGAGATCATTTACAGCTGTCGCCGAACGCATACCGGATCAAAGTGAAAGGGAACGTCGTCGCCGATGGGGAGCTCTTGCTCGATCATTACTTGGCGATGAGCCCTGGCATCGAGGATCCGGAAGTATACGGGATCGAAACGACGGAACCCGCGTTCGGTCTCCCGGCCCTTTGGATTGATGAAGAGACGCGGACGCGTGCTGAGATGAGCGGATACACCGTTGTCGATCCGCCTTCGGTCGTTGCGACGCATTTGACCGAGACGCTCAAAAAGCACGCGGCCGATCTTCTCGGCCGCGAAGAGACGAAGCAGCTGGTCGAACACTTGAAAGAGACGCATCCGGTGCTCGTCGAAGACGTGACGCCGTCGGTCCTCTCGATCGGGGACATTCAAAAAGTACTTCGTCATTTATTGAAAGAGCACGTCTCGATTCGCAATTTGCCGCTCTTGTTCGAGACGATGGCCGACTATGGCAAAGTGACAAAAGATGCCGACATCCTCGGCGAGTATTGCCGCCAAGGCTTGTCTCGTCAATTGACAGACCAAGTCAGCCCGCCGGACGGACCGCTCTACGTCGTGACGCTCGGTGGCCAGACCGAACAGCTCATTCAAGACGCCGTTCAAAAAACCGAGTTCGGCAACTATTTGGCGCTCGACCCGGAACAGGCACGTGAAATCATCGAACGCTCCGGTGAGCAGCTGTCGATGTTCGAACGCTACGGGGCCTCGGCCGTCATTCTCTGCTCGCCGACGATTCGCCTGTTCGTGAGACAACTGCTCGAACGGTATTATCCGGACGTACCGGTTCTCGCCTACAACGAACTGCTCAGCTCGATTGAAGTGAAAAGTATTGGGGTGATTTAAATGCAAATCAAAAAATATACCGGCAAGACGATGACGGAAGCGATGGCGAAAGTCAAACAAGAATTTGGCGATGAAGCGGTCATTTTGAACTCCCGTCAAGTGAAAAAAGGATGGTTCGGTCTGTTCGCCTCACAACACGTCGAAGTCATCGCCGCGCTTGAAAAAGCACCGCTCGCCGTCAAACCGCGGGCCGCGACGAAGCCCGTCGAACCATCGAAGCCGGTGAAGGCTCCAACGCGTCCACCGCAGCAAACGAACGAGTCTAGTCAAGCGGCGGGCGTGTCGACGTCGAGACGGTTACCAGCTCCACTAGCGCATGTCGAATCACTGCTCGCCTCCGAATCATTCCTCGGTGAGACGTGGGACGAAGCGATTAACGAGCTGTATTACACGACAAAATCGGTCGAAGTCGTCGAACGCTTCGTGCGTGACCAAATCCGGACTTCCTTCTTGCCTGTACCTCAACCGAAACGGTATATGATGCTCGTTGGTCCGACCGGGGTCGGTAAGACGACGACGCTCGCGAAACTTGCCGCTCATTACAAGCTCGAGCATGGGCTCTCGGTCGGTCTCATCACGACGGACACGTACCGGATCGCGGCAATCGAACAATTGAAAACGTACGCCGAGATTTTAGACATCCCGGTCGAGGTCGCCTACGACTTCAATGACTTCAAACGAGCGAAACAACTGTTCGCACGGAAAGACATCATCTTGATTGATACGGCCGGTCGCAACTTCCGCGACGAGGCGTACGTCGAGCAGTTCGAGCGGCATCACGATTTCTCCGAGACGAGCCTCTCGCTCGTCCTCAGCTTGACGTCGAAGATGCGAGATATGGAGATGATTTATCGTCAATTCGAGCCGTTACCGCTCGGGTCGCTCATTTTCACGAAAGCCGATGAGACGAGTGACATTCACGCGATGTATCGGATGGTCCGCGCGAGTGGGCTGCCCGTCGCTTGGCTGACGGACGGACAAGAAGTACCGGATGATCTCGTCGTCGGCGAGCCAGACCGGTTGACGGATCGTTTGCTTGAGAAAGAAGGGTGGACCCAATGGACCAAGCAAGACGTCTAAGGGCGAAAACGGAGACCGCACCGACGACGATCGCTTTTGCGAGCGGAAAAGGTGGGGTCGGCAAAACGAACGTCTGCGTCAATACGGCCATCGGTCTCGTCGAGCTCGGGAAACGCGTCTTGATCGTCGACCTCGACATCGGGATGGCGAATGTGCACATCTTGTTGAACGCGTCGCGGTCACGGACGATGATGGATTCAGTGAAAGCGCGAATTCCGCTCGCTGCCTCTGTTCAGAAAGACGTGTTTGGTGTCGATATATTACATGGGGGAAGTGGGCTCGACGAACTAGTCCAATTCTCACATGCAGATATGCAATTTTTTATGCGTGAACTCGAAGTGCTAACCGAATACGATTATGTCTTATTCGACATGGGTGCCGGGGCGACAGACACATCGCTCCAGTTCATCGAGGGCTGCGATGAGATGTTTCTCATCTTGACGCCCGAACCGACCTCGCTCATGGACGGATACGCCTATACGAAGCTCGTCCATCGTCAAAGTCCGGACTTGCCGCTCGGTGTCATCGTCAATCGGGCCCAATCGGGTGAAGAAGCGCTGCAATGTTTTGAACGAATGGAAGTTGCATGTGAGCAGTTTTTAAAGAAATCGATTCGATTCCTCGGGTATTTACCAGATGACGCCACGGTCAGACGAGCGGTCATCGCCCAAGTCCCGTTTTACCATTTGGACCGGAAGAGTGACATCAGTTGGCGGCTTGAACGGATTTTAACGACATTGACCGGGACGCCACCGAAACCACGTCATTTCATGGACCGTTTGATGGGGAACTTGAAACGTCAGTGGAACCGAGTTTAACGACAGGGAGGCATTATAGATGGACGTGAACGAATACTTAGGGTTGTTTTTAGACGAATCTCAAGAGCATATTCAATCGGTTAACACCCAGCTGTTGAAACTAGAACAGACGGGCAGTCAGGAAGCGATTCAAGAGATTTTCCGCTCGGCACACACGCTCAAAGGGATGTCGGCGACGATGGGATACGAGAGTGTTGCCAACTTGACGCATGAGATGGAGAGCGCGCTCGATTTGGTGCGGGCTGGAAAGAAAGAGAGCAACCAATTGTTGCTCGACACGATGTTCTCGGCGATGGAGCAAATCGAAGAGATGATCGCGGATATCGAGACGGGGGGGAGAGGTGCAAACGTTGATGTAGCGGCGACGGTGTCCGCGTTCCAGTCGTTCATCGGTAGCACGCCGAAAGCCGTCGAGACGGTCGAAGAAACGGTCTTCACAGCCGACCTTTATACCGATTCGGTCATCACGCAAGCAAAAGAGACAGGCTTCGAAGCATTTCAACTTCATGTGAAGCTATCGGATGCCGTCGTCTTGAAAGCGGCTCGCGCCTATATGGTGTTCGATCGTCTCCAAGAACTCGGAGAAGTCGTCCGAACCGTTCCGGAGACCGAGGCAATCGAGCAAGAACAGTTCGATCTCTCGTTTGACGTCTTATTCGTGACTCAAGAGTCGGCAGACGTGATCGAGCATGCCGTGTCCCAAGTGTCTGAAGTCGAGCACGTCCACGTGACGCCTTACACGAGTGCGGAAGCCGGTGCGCCGGAAGTCGCTGTCAGTGCCGAGAGCGTCGCCGTGGCCGAAGTGAAACCGAAAGCGGCAGAGACGGACGAACCGAAAGAGCAGGCCGTCGCGCAAGCGAAGACGATTCGCGTCAACTTAGAACGGATCGATCGTCTGATGAACTTGTTCGAAGAATTTATTATCGATCGTGGTCGTCTCGAGCGGCTCGCTGATGAAGTCGGCCAGCCTGAACTGAATGAGACGGTCGAGAAAATCAAACGCGGCACGAACGAACTCCAATCGCTCGTCCTGACACTTCGGATGATGCCGATCGAGCAAGTGTTCAACCGCTTCCCGCGCATGGTGCGTTCGGTCGCGAAAGATATCCATAAAAAAGTCCAACTCGATATCACCGGTGCTGAGACCGAACTCGATCGTACGGTCATCGATGAAATTGGGGATCCACTCGTCCATTTGATTCGTAACGCCATTGATCACGGGATCGAATTGCCGGAAGTCCGCCTCCAAGCTGGAAAACCGGAACAAGGACGACTCGCGCTTCGCGCTTACCATGGCGGAAACCGTGTCTTCATCGAAATCGAGGATGACGGGGCAGGGATCAACGTCGATAAAGTCCGCTCGAAAGCACTTGAGCGTGGCGTCATCACGACTGAAGAAGCGACGACGATGACGGACAACGAAGTGGCCATGCTCATCTTCGCACCTGGATTCTCGACAGCAGACGTCGTCACCGACCTTTCGGGTCGCGGCGTCGGACTAGACGTCGTCAAAAACAAGATTGAATCGCTCGGTGGGGTCGTCACGCTCGAGACGGTCGTTGGACAAGGGACGAAATTCCAAGTCAGCTTACCGCTCACACTCTCGATTATCTCAGCGATGCTCGTTCAAGTCGGCGATGAGACGTACGCCGTCCCGTTGTCATCGATTCTCGAAACGACGCTCCTTGACGAGGCCGACATTTTAACGGCTCATCGTGAACGCGTCTTCGACTTCCGAGGTCAGCTTGTCCCGCTCGTTTACTTGAAAGAAATGTTCGCGATTGAAACGGAAACGAAGACGCAATTCCCGGTCGTCGTCGTCCGCAAAGGAAACAAACTCGTCGGTGTGGTCGTCAATGACTTGATTGGCCAACAAGAGATCGTCATGAAGCCGCTCGGAACATACCTCGAGGGCATCCCGGCTATCTCTGGCGCGACGATACTCGGAGACGGGCGTGTCGCCTTGATTGTCGACAGCAACGATCTGTTCTAAGGAGGAAGAAGGATGGAACAAAAATGGGTAGTCTTTTCATTGGGATCGAACACATACGGGATCGACGTCCAATCGGTCCGCTCGATTGAGCGGGTACAACCGGTGACACGCGTACCGAACGCACCTGCTCACGTCAAGGGTGTCATCAATCTCCGTGGCGTCGTCACGCCGGTCATCGACCTTCGACTCCGTCTCGGTTATGAAGCGGTCGAACCGACCGAAGAAACACGGATTTTGATTGCTTCGCTCAATCAAGGCGATGCCGGCTTTATTGTCGACCGGGCCAACGAGGTCGTAGAAAGTGAAGACGTTCGCATCGAGCCGATTCCGGAGTCGAGTCGGGACATGTTATCGGCTCACTTGACGGCGATCGCAAAAGGTGAGGACAAACTGTTCTCGCTGCTCGATGCTAACGCATTGTTCGAGGAACAGCATGCTGAGTGAGTTCGAGCAAGATTTATTGAAAGAACTCGGGAATATCGGTTCTGGCCACGCGGCGACGGCGTTGTCCACGCTTTTGGCCAAACCGGTCACGATCACTGTCTCCTCGGCCGAGATGGAACCAATCACGTACTTGCCGGAACGTGTCGGCGGGCCGGAGCGTCATGTGGCGTCCGTCTTGTTAGAACTCGGCGGCGACATTAGCGGCATGATCCTCATCTTGTTTCCGGTCGATGATGCCGAACGGATGGTGGCATCACTCATCGGAAGTACGTTCTCGTTCCGAACAGCGGATGAGCTCGGCCAGTCGGCATGGGAAGAGGTCGGAAATATCATGAGTGGCGCCTATGCCCGTGCGCTCGGAGATTGGCTCGATACACCGATTTCGATTCAAGTCCCGGCGACAGCGGTCGATATGGCCGGTTCGATCGTCGAGTTCGTCGTCACATCGGTCCAACCCGAAGAAGACGCAGCGCTCTATATCGATACGACGTTCCGCATCGATGAGAAAGTAAGTGCCGGACATGTGTTGTTCCTACCGACGCATGGTTCGCTCGAACGGATTAAACAGCGGTTGATCGGCCATGGCTGAAGTCATTAAGATCGGCATCGCGGAATGGAAGCAGACGACCGCGCCGAATAAGTTGCGAACGGCAGGACTCGGTTCGTGTGTCGGTGTCATTTTATATGACGTTCGGCTCCAAGTCGCGGCAATGGCCCATGTCATGTTGCCAGATTCGGCAATTGCCCGGAAACACCAAACGATCGAAGTAGGAAAATATGCGGATACGGCCATCGATGCGCTCGTCGCTTCGTTGAAACGGGCCGGAGCCGGTCGACTTCAAGCGAAGATGGCCGGTGGCGCTCAAATGTTTCAATTCAAATATGAGAACGAGGCGATGCGGATCGGTGAACGGAACGCCGAAGCCGTACGCAACGCTTTAAAAGCGCACCGAATTCCGCTCATCGCAGAAGATTGCGGCGGGCATAACGGACGGACGATTGAATTTGATGTGGCGACTTGCGCCCTGTCGATTCGAACGGTCAGCGTAGGAACTAAGGAAATCTAGGGGGGATCGACATGACGACTCAGCTTACCGAGTTGTGGGATCGTTGGAACACTGACCGCGATATGGATACAGCGAATGAATTATTGGCGCACTATGAGTTCCTCATCCATTATCACGTGCAACGAATGATCGTGACGCTCCCAAAGAGCGTCGAACGCGACGAATTGAAAAGTTTGGGTTACATGGGATTGTATGATGCCCTCATGAAATATGATCCAGAACATAACAACAAGTTCGACACGTACGCTGCGTTTCGCATCCGCGGCGCCATCATCGATGGGTTGCGGAAAATCGATTGGTTACCACGGTCGGTGCGCGAACGCGTGAAAAAAATCGATCACATCGCCGAACAGCTCGAGCAGAAGCTGCACCGGGCCCCGACGAAAGAAGAACTCGCGAGCGCCTGCGAACTACCGGTGTCTGAAATCGAGAAGGCGATGGCGGAAGGATATTTCGCAAACATGTTGTCAATCGACGAGGCGGTGACGCTTCAAGAAGAAGGCAAGGTCATGTCTGTCACGTATTTCGATCCTGACTCTGAGAAACCGGAAGACACACTGTTGCAGCGCGAGCTGCTCGATGTGCTGACGAATGAAATCGAACACTTGTCCGAGAAAGAACGTCTCGTCGTTTCGTTGTTTTACTTCGACGAGTTGACATTGACGGAGATCGGCGAGGTGTTGGAGCTGTCGACGTCCCGCATCTCCCAAATCCATTCCAAAGCGTTGAAGACGTTAAAGCTCGCACTCGGACGTTCATATTTAGAAGAGAAGACATCGTGAAGGAGGGATGGAGATGACCGTCGCATACGTGGCCATCGCATGTATCGTCGCATACGGACTGCTGATTTTATTTCGACAAGTCCAGGCGTTGACCGCTCGTGTCACGCAACTCGAGCACGAGAAACGTGAGACCGAGGCCCTCCTGTTGTCGTTCATGGAATCGATGAATGATGTCGTAAAACAACCGTCGTCTTTAATTGAAGAGATTGACAAGGCGCAGGCGGTCCATGTCGAGCCGGATCAAGAGGACTTGGCCGATGAAACACAATCAGCCCCGCACGTGGAGGATGTGTTATTGCACCATTCGGTCCGGGAGACGGCCCGACTCCTTGGGAAAGGCGAAGGAGAAGTCGCCTTATATGCCAAACTTCGTAAAAAGTGAGAGTTGCCGGATTGGCGGACATATGCTATAGTATTTTTTGGTGTTAAACACATCACACACGTCTCGGGATGGTATTCCTCGGTGCCGAAAGGTCGGAATACAACGATGAACGAGGCGGAGGACTTTTTTAAACCACAAGGAGGAAATTTATCATGGCAGTAATTTCAATGAAACAATTGCTCGAAGCTGGTGTACACTTCGGTCACCAGACACGCCGTTGGAACCCAAAAATGGCGAAATACATCTTCACGGAGCGTAACGGAATCTACATCATCGACCTTCAAAAGACGGTCAAAAAAGTAGACGAAGCGTACAACTTCGTTCGTGAACTCGCGGCAGAAGGCGGAAACGTCCTCTTCGTAGGTACGAAAAAACAAGCTCAAGACACAATCAAAGAAGAAGCACTCCGTTCAGGTATGTACTTCATCAATGAGCGTTGGTTGGGTGGAACACTCACAAACTTCTCAACAATCAAAAAGCGTATCAACCGCTTGAAGCAGCTTGAGAAAATGGAAGCTGACGGTACGTTCGAAGTACTTCCTAAGAAAGAAGTCATCATCTTGAAAAAAGAAATGACACGTCTTGAGAAGTTCCTCGGCGGAATCAAGGACATGCCAGGTGTTCCTGATGCCCTCTTCATCGTTGACCCACGTAAAGAGCGTATTGCGATTGCAGAAGCTCACAAATTGAACATCCCAATCGTTGCGATTGTCGACACAAACTGTGACCCAGACGAAATCGACTACGTCATCCCAGCGAACGACGATGCGATTCGTGCGGTTAAATTGCTCACTTCTAAGATGGCTGATGCGATCATCGAAGCGAAGCAAGGCGAAGAAGAAGTAGCTGAAGAAGCGGTAGCTCCAGAAGCTGAAGCGACAGAAGCTGAGTAATCGGTCAGACAACAGGTGATAAAGGGAAAGCCTTTTATCACCTTTTTTTAGGACATAGTATATCGAAGCCTAGCGCTTTTATCTTAAAAATTTGTAAGTTTTACAAGGAGGAATTTCCGATGGCAGTTACAGCAGCAATGGTAAAAGAACTTCGTGAAAAAACAGGAGCAGGTATGCTCGATTGCAAAAAAGCACTCGTTGAAACAGATGGTGACATGCAAGCAGCAATCGACTTCCTTCGTGAAAAAGGGATTGCTAAAGCAGCAGCTAAAGGCGATCGCATCGCAGCTGAAGGCTTGACAGCGGTAGCCGTTGAAGGCAACAAAGCTGCGCTTGTCGAAGTCAACTCAGAAACAGACTTCGTCTCGAAAAACGAGAAGTTCCAAACGCTCGTAAGCGACGTGGCAAAAGCAGTTCTCGCTTCAGGCGCGACTACAGTCGAAGCGGCACACGCTTCTGAATTCGTCGCTGGCAAGACGCTTGAGACACACATTCAAGAAGAAGCATCGACAATCGGAGAGAAAATCTCACTCCGCCGCATCGCTATCCTTGAAAAAGCAGACGACGCTGTCTTCGGCACATACCTTCACATGGGTGGCCGCATCGGTTCGGTCGTCGTTATCGATGGCACAACGGATGAGTCAGTAGCGAAAGACGTAGCGATGCACGTAGCGGCAGCAAACCCGCTTTACGCGACACGCGACGAAGTTTCGGCTGAAGAAGCAGAGCGCGAGAAGAAAGTCTTGACTGAGCAAGCCCTCAACGAAGGCAAGCCTGCCAACATCGTCGAGAAGATGATCGCGGGACGTATGAACAAGTACTTCGAGGAAATCTGCCTCGTTGACCAAACATTCGTTAAAGACGCTGACTTCAAAGTTGGGAAATACGTAGAGTCTAAAGGCGGCCGTATCAACTCATTCGTACGTTTCGAAGTTGGAGATGGTATGGAAAAACGCGAAGAAAACTTTGCTGAAGAAGTAATGAACCAACTTAAAAAATAATCTGCATCATTCACATGGTGCAATCAAAATTGGGAACACGTCTGTATAACCTTGAGTTAGTTCGTTAAGGGAGCGTGTTCCCTTTTTTCAAGCAAGAGGAGGCAAAGTATGGAACCGAAATATAAGCGAATTGTGTTAAAATTGAGTGGGGAAGCGCTCGCAGGAGATCAAGGGTACGGGATTGATCCGGCCATCGTCAATTCGATCTCTGGGCAGATTAAAGAATTGGTCGCCATGGGCGTCGAAGTCGCCGTCGTCGTGGGCGCTGGAAACATCTGGCGCGGCAAGACCGGAAGCGAGCTCGGCATGGACCGGGCGAATGCGGATTACATGGGCATGCTTGCCACGGTATTGAACTCGCTCGCGCTACAAGATAGCCTTGAAACGAACGGTGTCCAAACACGCGTCCAAACCTCAATCGAAATGCGCCAAGTGGCTGAACCGTACATCCGCCGTCGGGCGATGCGTCACCTTGAAAAAGGTCGTGTCGTGATTTTCGCGGCAGGGACGGGGAACCCGTACTTCTCGACAGACACGACAGCGGCACTCCGCGCAGCGGAGATTGAAGCTGATGTGATCTTGATGGGAAAAAACAACGTCGACGGCGTCTATTCGGCCGATCCGAAACTCGTTCCGGATGCAGTCAAATACGATACGCTTACGTACTTGGACGTCTTAAAGGACGGTCTCCAAGTCATGGATTCGACAGCCACGTCACTATGTATGGACAACCATATCCCACTGATTGTATTCTCATTGCTTGAAGAAGGAAACATCAAACGTGTCGTACTCGGGGAACATATCGGTACGGTAGTAGGAGGAATCAATTCATGAGTGTAAATGACGTATTGAAAACTGCTGAAGAGAAAATGGAGAAAGCCGTTACTGCGTTGAAGCGTGACTTCGGGACACTTCGGACGGGACGCGCGAGCGCATCGATTTTGGACCCGGTTCAAGTCGATTACTACGGCGTACCGACACCGCTCAATCAAGTAGCGAACATCAATACACCGGAAGCACGCCTTCTCTTGATTCAACCATGGGACAAGTCGATGGTGTCTGATGTTGAAAAAGCGATTCAAAAAGCTGACCTCGGCCTCTCGCCGTCTTCTGACGGGACCGTCATTCGTCTCGCCATTCCTGCTTTGACAGAAGAGCGTCGGAAAGAGCTCGTGAAAGTGACGAAGAAATATGCGGAAGAAGCGAAAGTCGCGGTCCGTAACGTTCGTCGTGACGCAAACGAAAACTTGAAGAAGCTTGAAAAAGATGGGGACTTGACTGAGGACGACCTTCGCGGTTACGCGGATGACGTTCAATCGTTAACGGATTCGTATATCAAAAAGATTGATGAATCTGCAGCGACGAAAGAAAAAGAAATCATGGAAGTGTAATCACGGAAGTGGTATACCAAAAAGCTGTGTGGGGACCCTTTTACTGAGAGGGTCCCTCTTTCATACAATCAGGAGGATAGAGTATGTTTAAATGGGTGAATCCTAAAACGAAGACCGAGGCGGAACTGAGCATTCCCGAACACGTCGCCATCATCATGGACGGTAACGGCCGTTGGGCGAAGAAACGTGGGCTCCCTCGCATCATGGGTCACCGGGAAGGGATGAAATCGGTCCGGGAAGCGGTGCGCACCGCCCAAGAACTTGGTATTCGTTCATTGACGCTGTATGCATTTTCGACGGAGAATTGGACACGTCCAGAAGAAGAAGTCAACTTCTTGATGAAATTGCCAAAACAATTTCTAGAGACCGATTTAAAAGAGCTGGACGAACAGAACGTTCGTGTCCTCGTCGCAGGCGATGTGTCAAAACTGCCACGCGGCACACGGGAAGCGGTCGATGAAGCCCGGACACGTACAGCGACGAATACGGGGTTAGATCTCGTTTTCGCCTTGAACTATGGCGGGCGCGACGAGCTCGTACGAGCGATGCGACTCATCGCCACCGACGTAGCTGCAGGGGAAATTCGTCCGGACGAGATTGATGACGACTTGATTGGACAGCGTCTGATGACAAACATGCAAGATGTTGATTTGATTATCCGGACGAGCGGTGAACAGCGCCTCTCGAATTTCTTGCTTTGGCAAGGGGCATACGCCGAACTTCATTTTACGGACGTGCTATGGCCTGAGTTCAAACGGGACCACTTCGTCGAGGCGATTGAAGCGTATAACGCGCGGACGCGCCGGTTTGGTGGGGTGTGACATGAAAACTCGAATTATTACCGGCCTTTGGGCCGGAGCCATTTTTGTCAGTTTGATCGCCCTTGGCGGCAGTCCGTTCGTCATCTTGATGGGTGTGCTCGCCTTGATCGGACTGAGCGAGTTCACGATGATGCGGAACCACAAGTTGATGGCGTTCCCGTTCCTCGTGACGTCGCTCCTTGTGGCATTCCCGTTCGTATTGATGTTGCTCGAGCGGCAGCTTGTCATGGGCGATTTACCGATGTCGACGAATCAATGGATGGTTCTCGGATTGATGCTCCTCCTGTTTTGGACGGTCGTCACGAAAAATCGATTTACGTATGAAGATGCGAGCTTTTATTTCGTATCTGCCGTCTATCTCGTCATCGGTTTTTCCAGTTTTGCCCTTGTCCGCCTCTCGGAAGATGGGCTCGTCAAAGTGCTACTCGTCCTCTTCATGATTTGGGCGACCGATTCGGGTGCTTACTTTACGGGGAAAGCGATCGGCAAAACAAAGCTGTGGCCGTCCATCAGCCCGAACAAGACGATCGAAGGGGCGGTCGGCGGAATCATGTCCGCCATTGTCGTCGGTCTCGTCTATGTGCTCGTCGAACCAGTGCTGCCGATTCTCGAAGTACTCGTGCTCGCGGTCGTCGTATCAGTCGTCGGCCAACTCGGAGACTTGGTGCAGTCGGCGTATAAACGTCAATTCAACGTGAAAGATTCGGGTCATCTGTTGCCGGGACACGGTGGCATTTTGGACCGGTTTGATAGTATGATCGCGGTATTCACGGTCATCTGGGTATTTAATTTGTTATAAAGGAGTGTCAAGATGAAGCGAATCAGCTTAATCGGGGCGACTGGATCGATTGGCGTACAGACATGTGACGTCATCGAACAGCACCCCGACTTGTTTGAACTTGAGGCCTATGCCTTCGGAACAAATGTAGACGTAGCCGAGGAATGGATCAACCGCCTGCGGCCGAAATACGTGTCCGCTAAAGATATCGAAGTACTCGAACAGCTCAAGCCACGACTTACATACGAACCACTCTTTTTTATCGGACTTGAAGGGTTGATCGAATGTGCGACCGCAGAGCGGGCCGATGTCGTCGTCACAGCTGTCGTCGGTGCAGTCGGTCTTGAACCGACACTCGCTGCAATCGAGGCAGGGAAAGATATCGCCTTGGCAAACAAAGAGACACTCGTCACGGCGGGTCATCTCGTCACAGCGGCCGTCAAGAAGCATGGTGTCAGTCTGCTTCCGGTCGACAGTGAACATTCGGCCATTTATCAATGCTTGAACGGTGAACGCCGAGAGGACGTCTCAAAAATCATTTTGACGGCGTCAGGAGGAAGTTTCCGAGACAAGTCGCGTGATGAATTAGAAGGCGTCACCGTCGCAGAGGCACTTGCGCATCCGAACTGGTCGATGGGCGCGAAAATCACGATCGATTCGGCGACGATGTTCAATAAAGGACTTGAAGTCATCGAAGCGCACTGGTTGTTCGATATCGATTATAATGATATTGAAGTGGTGCTTCATCGCGAGTCGATTATCCATTCGATGGTCGAATTTAAAGATGCCGCCGTTATGGCGCAACTTGGGAATCCAGATATGCGAGGACCGATCCTCTATGCGCTTTCTGGTCCGAAACGTCTTGAAATCGACGGGAACAAGCGGTTAAACTTGAGAGAAATCGGAACGCTTCACTTCGCAGAAGCGGACTTGACGCGTTATCCGGCCTTACGCCTCGCGTATGAGGCCGGTCGCGCGGGTGGTTCGATGCCGACCGTGCTCAATGCGGCCAACGAGGCGGCAGTCGCACTGTTCTTGAACGGGGAAATCGCATTCCTCGATATCGAACGAATCGTCGAACAGGCGATGGAGACACATACGGTAATTGCAGAACCGACGCTCGAGGAGATCCTTCAAGTCGACCGAGCGGTTCGAGAACAAATTCAGCAAGGAAAGTGAAGGTGGGGAATAGACAATGACGACTTTTATCGCCATCGTTTTGATGTTTGGGGTACTCATTTCGGTTCATGAATGGGGACACCTCGTCATGGCGAAACGGGCAGGGATTCTCTGTCATGAATTTGCAATCGGATTTGGACCGAAAATCCTTTCGTTCCGAAAGAATGAGACGCTATATACGATCCGCTTATTGCCAATCGGTGGATATGTCAAGATGGCCGGAGAAGATTTTGAGCCGATTGAAGTGAAAGCCGGTCAACACGTAGGCTTGCGCCTGACAAATGCCGGTACGGTCGATCGTGTCTACTTCCAGCCGGATCAGGCAAAAGATGTGCACGTCGTCGGCACGGTCGATAAGTTCGATTCGATTCGTGAATTGAAAATCCAATTGCTCGTCGATGATGAGGTCCGTGTCTATTCACTTGAACGGGACACGCTCCTCGTCGACCAAGGTATGGAAATTCAAATTGCCCCGTACGATCGCACGTTTGGAGCGCAATCGGTATGGAAACGCGTGCTCGCGATTGCAGCCGGCCCGGCGATGAACTTCGTCCTTGCCTTCATCTTGCTCGTCATCGTCGGTCTCGTCCAAGGGACACCGACGGACGATGGACAAATCGGGACCGTGCAGCCGGATTCGGCTGCCGATCAAGCGGGACTCATGACGGGTGACGAAATTGTCTCCATCGAAGGACAACCGATCGATAATTGGCTCGACCTCCGGACGGTGCTCGCTGACCGGGCTGATACGCCAACGGAAGTAACCTATATTCGGGATGATGCAGAACAAACCGTGACGCTCACTCCTCAAGCAATCGAACAAAACGGTGAGACCGTCGGGATTTTAGGCGTGACGAACGCGCTCGAGCGTTCACCGACGAAAGCTTTCACGACCGGGGCCGAGACGACGTGGACGATGTCGACGCTCATCTTCTCAGCGGTCGGTGATTTGGTGACGGGACAAGTCGGCGTCGATCAATTGGCCGGACCGGTCGGAATCGTCCGCATGACCGACGAAGTGGCGGCGAGCGGGCTGATCATGCTCCTCAACTGGACGGCACTTCTATCCGTCAACTTGGCCATCTTCAACTTGTTGCCGCTCCCGGCGCTCGATGGAGGACGACTCCTCTTCCTCTTGTTCGAAGCGGTACGCGGACGGCCGATGGACCCGAAAAAGGAGGGCTTCGTCCACTTTATCGGGTTCGCCTTGCTCATGCTGCTCATGTTGATTGTCACCTGGAATGATATCCAATCATTCTTTAAATAATTAGATCCAATCGAGTTACAGAAGGGAAACGTTGATACCTATGAAACAATCGAGACTGTTCATGCCTACATTAAGAGAAGTGCCGGCCGATGCGGAAGCCATTAGCCATCAGCTTCTCGTCCGTGGGGGCTTCATGCGCCAAAACGCCGCCGGGATTTATTCATATCTCCCACTCGGCCATCGCGTATTACACAATATCCAAACGATTATCCGCGAAGAGATGAACCGGGCCGGAGCGCAAGAGTTGCTCATGCCTGCGATTCAACCGGCTGAACTATGGGAAGAAACGGGACGCTGGGGCATTTATGGTCCAGAATTGATGCGATTGACGGACCGTCATGACCGTCGTTTCGCACTCGGTGCGACCCATGAGGAACTCATCACGTCAATCGTGCGTGATGAACTCAATTCTTACAAAAAGTTGCCGGTCAACTTGTATCAGATTCAAACGAAGTATCGCGACGAACGTCGTCCGCGTTTCGGATTGCTCCGGGGCCGTGAGTTCTTGATGAAAGACTCGTATTCGTTCCACGCGACACAGGATGATTTGGACGAAGAGTACAAAAATATGTATAACGCCTACTCCAACATCTTTGACCGCGTCGGCTTGAAATATCGTCCAGTCGTGGCCGATTCGGGTGCCATCGGCGGGAAAGACACGCACGAGTTTCAAGCGCTCGCCGAAATCGGTGAAGACACAATCGTCTACACGGACACGTCGAACTATGCGGCCAATATTGAGATGGCGGAAACGCTCGACCGCTATGAGATGCAGGCGGGCGAAGTACAGGCGCTCGATCAAGTCGATACGAAAGATAACAAGACGATTGAAGACGTGGCCCGCTTCTTAAACATCGATCCGAAGACGACCATCAAATCTGTCCTCTTCAACGTCGATGGGGAAACGGTCATGGCGATCGTTCGCGGCGATCACGAAGCGAACGACGTCAAAGTGAAGAACGCCCTCGGCGGTCTCGATATCCAAATGGAAGAAGAAGCGACGATTATCGACTTGTTCGGCTGTGATCCGGGCACGCTCGGACCGATCCAAGCACCAGTCAAAGTCGTCGCCGACTATGCCGTCAAATATTTGGTCGACGCGGTATGTGGTGCCAACAAGGCGAACACCCACTATACCCACGTCAACGCCGAGCGCGACTTGTCGCACTTGACGTATCATGACTTGCGTTTCGTCGTCGAAGGCGACATGGCACCTGACGAGTCGGGTCCGGTCCGTTTCGCACGCGGGATCGAAGTCGGACAAGTGTTCAAGCTCGGCACGCGCTATTCAGAAGCGATGGGCGCGACGTTCTTGAATGAAGAAGGTCGGGCCGAACCGCTCATCATGGGTTGTTACGGCATCGGCGTCTCGCGGACGCTATCGGCTGTCATCGAGCAACATCATGACGATCGCGGTATCGTCTGGCCGAAGAGCATCGCTCCGTTCGACGTACATTTGATTGCGATCAACACGAAAGACGAGGCGCAACTTGAACTGGCGAACCGCTTGTACGATGAACTGTCGTCGACGTACGATGTGTTGTATGATGACCGTAAAGAACGGGCCGGCGTCAAGTTTGCCGATGCTGACTTGATTGGTCTCCCGATCCGCATCAACGTTGGGAAAAAAGCGAACGAAGGCATCGTCGAAGTGAAACTACGTGCCACTGGCGAAGTTCTTGAGACAACGGTAGATGAGTTGCCACATGTGATTACGGCGCAACTGAACGAGGCAAAATGATCGATGAAGGTGACGGTTTCTTGCCGTCACCTTCATTTTTCGACATCGAATGATAAAAGGGGGGACTTCTTACCCGTGGAAGCTAATCAAAAAATGCAATTGCTCTTGACCGATCTCGGCATCACGACCGAAACGGATCAGTTCGACGGCGCGGAGTTGACGCGACTCGTCGTCAACAAGCAACGCCGGACGTGGACGTTTTATTTTCAACTTGAGCGTGTGTTGCCGTATGAAGTGTATCAACTGTTCATGAGCCGCATCGAGAGCCGTTATGCGACGTTCGCGGACGAGGTATACGCACGTTTCACGACGACGTCAGGCGGCGGCGAACAGGACTATATCGACTATTGGCCGCGCATCGTCAGTGAACTCAGTCAAGTGTCGGGTGCGATGCGTAGTTATTTCGCATCGGTCGCACCGCGCTTCGAGCAGAACAAATTGCTCATCCCGGTGCGCTCGGCCCCTGAGGCGAACTATGTCGATAAAGAGTTATGCCAAGAAGTCCAGGCGCTCTATAGCGCTTATGGGTTCATGAAGAAACCTTGTCAAGCGCTATTCTCGGAGAATGAAGAAGCGAACCAAGTGCTCCGTGAACAAGTCGTCCAAGAAGATTTGGAACAGGCGAAACTCGCACTCGCGGCGCAATTTGCCAAGGCGACCGAGACGAACGACGAACCGGTCACCGAGGTCCGGATGGGCGCGTTGATTAAAGACGAGATCGTCCCAATCAAGACGATTATCGAAGAAGAACGACGCGTCGCCATCCGTGGTCTCGTCTTCTCGGCCGAACGGAAAGAACTGAAGAGCGGGAAAAAACTATTCACATTCAAGATGACCGACTATACCGATTCACTCATCGTCAAAGTGTTCGCACGTGATGACGACGATGACCGAATGCTGAGCGCCGTCAAAAAAGGGATGTGGATTCAAGCGGCCGGCCGGGTCGAGGATGATAGCTTCATGCGCGAACTGTGCATGATGGCATCGCAACTGCAAGAAGTGAAAGTCGAACCGGTCCGGGACGAGTGGGCCGGTGAGAAACGCGTCGAACTGCACGCCCATACGCAGATGAGTCAGATGGACGCGGTCACGAACGTATCAGCGCTCGTCGCCCGGGCGGCGAAATGGGGCCATCGCGCCATCGCCATCACCGATCACGCGGGTGTCCAGTCTTTCCCAGAGGCATACTATGCCGGGAAGAAAAATGACATCAAAGTGCTTTTTGGCGTCGAAGCGAACGTCGTCAATGACGGGGTTCCGGTCGCGTATCATCCGACCGATGTCCCGCTCGACGATGCGACATATGTCGTCTTTGACGTCGAGACGACGGGGCTTTCGGCCGTCTACAACAAAATCATCGAACTTGCCGGCGTCAAAATCAAAGGTAGTGAAATCATCGACCGGTTCGAGGCGTTCGCCGATCCAAAGCATCCACTCTCGGCCACGACGATCGAATTGACGGGCATCACGGACGATATGGTCCATGGTCAGCCCGATCCTGAAGTCATCGCCAAACAGTTCGTTGACTGGTGCGAGGACGGCATTCTTGTCGCCCACAACGCATCGTTCGATATGGGCTTCCTTGAAGCGACGCTGCGGAGCGGTGGTCACGAGCCGGATGACTATCCGGTCATCGATACGCTCGAGCTCGCCCGGACGATTTTGCCGACGCTCAAGAATCACCGTCTCAACACGCTCGCGAAGCGATTTGATATCGAGTTGACGCAACATCACCGGGCCATCTATGATGCCGAGGCGACAGCGTACCTGCTCATGAAACTGCTCGAACTTGCCAAACAGATGTTTGAGATGCAGACGCATCGCTCGTTGAATGCGAAAGTCGGGAGCGACGTCTCGAAGATCCGTCCGTTCCATGCGACAATTTATGCGAAGACGAAAAAACCGGGGCTGCGTCATTTGTACGAGTTGATCTCGTTGTCCCACATCGATTACTTGTTCCGGATGGCCAGGATGCCACGTTCGGAGATTATTAAACGTCGTGAGGGTCTCTTGATCGGTTCGGCGTGTGACAACGGTGAGATTTTTGATGCCGCCCTGAACAAGTCAGACGAAGAGCTTGAGAAGATGATGGCGTTCTACGACTTCATCGAGATTCATCCCCCGGCGCTCTATATGCATTTGATCGATAAAGAGATTGTCGCCAACGAACTCGAATTGCGAGAAATCATCAAGCGAATCATTCGCGTCGCCGGTCAAGCCGGCCTTCCGGTCTGTGCGACCGGAAACGTCCACTATCTCGACCGGACGGATCGCTCGTATCGCGAGATTTTGATTCGGACGCAAGGCGGCGCCAACTTCATCAATACGCGGAAAGAATTGCCGCACGCTCATTTCCGCACGACGAAAGAGATGATGGAAGAGTTCAAGTTTCTCGGTGACGACCTCGCCCTCGAAATCGTCATCACAAACCCGAATGCAATCGCCGATCAAATCGAGTCGATTCAAATCATTCCTGACGATTTGTACACACCGAAGATTGAAGGGGCGGACGATGAGGTCCGGAACATGAGTTACGACATGGCGCGTTCGATTTACGGCGAAGAACTGCCTGAGATCGTCGAGGCCCGGCTCGAGAAAGAATTGAAATCGATTATCGGACACGGCTTTGCGGTCATCTATTTGATTTCGCATAAGCTCGTCAAGAAATCGCTCGACGACGGTTATCTCGTCGGTTCACGCGGTTCGGTCGGTTCAAGTTTCGTCGCAACGATGACCGAGATCACCGAGGTCAATCCGCTCCCGCCGCATTACGTCTGTCCGAAGTGCCAACATTCGCATTTCTTCAATGACGGTTCGGTCGGGTCCGGGTATGACCTTCCGGACAAACAATGTCCGGAGTGTGGGACGTGGTATACGAAAGACGGACATGATATCCCGTTCGAGACGTTCCTTGGCTTCAAAGGGGACAAGGTCCCGGATATCGACTTGAACTTCTCGGGTGAATATCAACCGCATGCCCACGCTTATACGAAAGTATTGTTCGGGGAAGATTACGTGTACCGTGCCGGGACAATTGGAACGATCGCGGACAAGACGGCGTACGGTTACGTGAAAGGGTATGCGACCGAGAACGATAAGATTTACCGGAACGCCGAGGTTGATCGGCTCGTCTCGGGCGTCACCGGCGTCAAACGGACGTCCGGGCAACACCCGGGGGGCATCATCGTCGTCCCGGATTATATGGACATCGCCGAAATCTCACCGATTCAATATCCGGCCGACGATAAATCGTCCGAATGGAAGACGACCCACTTCGACTTCCACTCGATTCACGACAACTTGCTCAAACTTGATATTCTCGGGCACGATGACCCGACCGCCATCCGGATGTTGCAAGATTTGTCGGGGATCGATCCGAAGACGATCCCGACGGACGATCCGACCGTGATGAAAATCTTTTCGTCGCCGGAAGTACTCGGCGTCACCCCTGAACAAATCGAATCGAAGACGGGAACACTCGGTATTCCGGAGTTTGGGACGAAGTTCGTCCGCCAAATGCTAGAAGAGACGAAACCGTCGACGTTCTCTGAACTCGTTCAAATCTCGGGACTGTCCCACGGGACCGATGTTTGGATCGGCAACGCCAACGAGCTCATCTACAACGGGACGTGTGAACTGAAAGACGTGATCGGTTGTCGTGACGACATCATGGTCTACTTGATTTATGCCGGTCTTGAACCGTCGTTCGCCTTCAAAATCATGGAGTCGGTGCGAAAAGGGAAAGGCTTATCGGAAGATATGGAGACGGAGATGCGGGCCAACGATGTTCCGGAATGGTATATCTCGTCTTGTAAGAAAATTAAGTACATGTTCCCGAAAGCGCATGCCACGGCGTATGTGCTCATGGCCGTCCGCATCGCCTATTTCAAAGTCCATCACCCGATTTTGTATTATGCGACATACTTCACGGTCCGGGCCGGCGACTTCGATTTGTCGGCAATGATCAAAGGATCACAGGCCGTACGCAAGGCGATGTCGGATATTCGTGAAAAAGGTTTCGAGGCAACGGCGAAAGACAAAGGGCTTCATACCGTGCTCGAACTCGCGCTTGAGATGTTAGAGCGCGGCATGAAGTTCCAAAACATCGATTTGTATCGCTCGAGTGCGACGGAATTCTTGATTGAAGGGAACACGCTCATCCCGCCGTTCAATGCGGTCGATGGTCTCGGGACGAACGCGGCGAAAGCCATCGTCGAAGCGAGGGCGGAAGGGCAGTTTTTGTCGAAAGAAGACTTGCGCAAGCGGGCCAAATTGTCGAAGACGATCGTCGAGACGCTCGATACGATGAAATGTCTCGAAGGCTTGCCGGATGAGAACCAACTCTCGTTCTTTGATTTTGGGGTGTAAGTTGCGAAAAACCGGGAAAATATGATATATTGGTATCGAACAATGTTGGATACTACGACGGAAAGGAGTAGGGAACCCTACTCCTTTCTTGTATGTAAAAGCCAGAAGGAGGGATGAGAGTGTCCAAAATAACAGAAGTCGTCGAAGCGATCGCGTTGCCGATCGTGGAACGTGAGAACATGGAATTGGTCGATGTCGAATTCGTGAAAGAAGGACCAGATTGGTTCTTGCGCGTCTATATCGACAAGCCGGGGGGCGTCGATTTAGATGATTGCGTCAACATCAACGAACAACTCTCGGAAAAACTAAACGATAGCGATCCGATCGAACAAGCCTATTATCTTGACGTCTCGAGTCCCGGTGCCGAGCGACCACTGAAAAAGCCGACCGACTTTGAACGTGCGATTGGAAAGAACGTCTATATCAAGACGTTTGCCCCAATCGAAGGTGCCAAAGAGTTCGAAGGCATTTTAACGGAATATGACGGCGAGACGGCCGTCGTCGAGACGCGCATCAAGACAAGAAAAAAAGCGATATCGCTACCGGTAGACAAAATTGCACAAGCCCGCCTAGCGGTCACGTTTAGTTAAGGAGAGGTAAAGATGGGGCCACAATTACTCACAACAATCGAACAGATTGCTAACGAAAAAGGAATCGAGAAGGAGATTATCATCGATGCGCTTGAGCAGGCGCTCATTTCAGCATATCGCCGAAACGTCGCCAACCCGAATGAAAACGTAAAAGTTGAATTCGACCAAGTGACAGGTGATATTCGTGTCTTCGCACTTCTCGAAGTCGTTGAACGTCTCTCGCATCCCGAGCAACAGTTGTCGCTCGAAGAAGCGCATGAGATTGACCCGAACTACGAGCTAGGAGACTTCCATAAAGAAGAAGTCACACCGAGCGACTTCGGTCGTGTCGCGGCGATGACAGCGAAGCAAGTCGTCACGCAAAAGATGCGTGAAGCCGAGCGCGAGCGGATCTATAATCACTTCGTCGATAAAGAAGACGAGATCATGACGGGGATTGTGGAACGGTTCGACCCACGCAACTTGTATATCGGTCTTGAAAACAATATCGAAGCGGTACTTACTCCGAACGAGCAGATGCCAAATGAATCGTACCAGATTCATGACCGTATCAAGGTTTACGTGACGAAAGTCGATTCGACGACGAAAGGGTCTGGCGCAGCCATTCAAGTCTCGCGGACGCATCCAGGTCTGTTGCGTCGTTTGTTCGAGCTTGAAGTACCAGAAATCGCGAGTGGTACGGTCGATGTCATGTCGGTCTCACGTGAAGCGGGCGATCGCTCGAAGATTGCTGTTCATTCAGACATTGTCGATCCGGTCGGCGCATGTGTCGGTCCGAAAGGGCAACGTGTCCAAACAATCGTCGATGAACTCAACGGCGAGAAAATCGATATCGTTCGTTGGTCGAACGATCCGAAAGAGTTCGTGAAAAACGCACTCAGCCCGGCTCAAGTCGTTGACGTGTACGTCAATGAACCAAATAAATCGACGACTGTCGTCGTACCTGACTATCAGTTGTCACTCGCCATCGGGAAGCGCGGTCAAAACGCGCGTCTTGCTGCGAAATTGACAGGGTGGAAAATCGATATCAAGAGCGAGACGGATGCAGAAGGCATGGATTTGTATGATACGTACGCCGAAAAAGTTGAACCGGAGCCAGAAATTGTTCACAATGAAATGGAACAGACTGACTCGGTTGACGTCGCCCTTGAGCCGACAACGGTGAAAGAAGAGGAATGACCATGAAGCAAAAGAAACTTCCTTTGCGCAAGTGTGTGGTCACGCAAGAAATGTTACCGAAACAAGCGTTGATTCGTGTCGTTCGGACGCCGGAAGGCGATGTCGTCATCGATACGTCCGGTAAATTGAACGGACGAGGGGCGTATTTGTCGAAAGATGCGGATGTGATTCGTTTAGCAGAGAAAAAACGGACACTCGATCATCATTTAAAAGTCAAGACGAGTGACGCGCTTTATGAGCAGCTGCTTCAAGCTGTTACAGGTGCCGAATCATGAGTCAGTGGGAATCATTGTTAGGCCTCGCCGCACGGGCGAGGAAAGTAACGATGGGAGAAGAGTTTGTGTTGAAGGATGTGCGAGCTGGCCGAGCCAAGCTTGTCATCCTTGCCGGAGATGCGGGAGCGTCTACGAGAAAACGGGTTACCGACAAGTGTACATCGTATGGTGTTCCATTGATTGAAGTAAGCGACCGATATACGATCGGGGCTGCTTTAGGTAAAGACATGCGAGTCGTCGTGTCTGTGACAGAATCCGGATTTGCGAACAAGCTTAAGCAACTTCTCTCTTAACTATTAACGGAGGTGGATGCTTTGGGAAAACGCGTCTATGAATTTGCAAAAGAACAGAATGTAACAAGTAAACAAGTCATTACTCAACTCGAGAAAATGAACAAGCCAGTGAAAAACCACATGGCTGTCTTAGATGAGGAATCGGTCAAGCAACTCGACCGTGTCTTCAATCCTGAGAAATACCGTTCGGCTGACAAACAAGAAAAACCAGCTGCCACGAAACCAGCTGAAACGAAGGCTGCCGAGTCGAAACCTGCTGCCAAGCAAGAAGCACCGAAAGCTCGCCCACAAGCGTCTAGCGGTCAAAGCAACCAAGCGGGCAACCGTGGTGGCAACCGCTTCGGTAACAACCGCAACGACAACCGCAACAAAAAGCGCGGTGGTAAATTCAAAGGCAAGCCTGCGAAAGCAGCCGTGCCATTAGAAGCGGATCCAAATTCGAAAACGAGTCAGCGTAAAGCAGCTCGTTTAGCGCAAGAGTCTGAAATGGGCAACGTCATCAAGTACGATGATGTCCTCAGCGTATCGGACCTCGCTGCGAAGATGGATAAAAAGCCAAACGAGATCATCATGAAGTTGATGGGTCTTGGTGTCATGGCGACAATCAACCAAACACTTGACGACGAGACGATTGAGTTGCTTGCAACTGAATTTGGCTACGAAGTCGAGAAAGAAGTCCTCATCGACGAGACGGACTTCGAAGAAGTAGAAATCGACTTCTCTCCGTATGAGCTTGTCGAGCGTCCAGCTGTCGTCACAATCATGGGTCACGTCGACCACGGTAAGACAACCCTTCTTGACTCGATCCGCAACACGAAAGTCGTTGCTGGTGAAGCCGGCGGGATCACGCAGCACATCGGTGCTTATCAAGTTGAAGTCAACGATAAAAAGATCACGTTCCTCGACACACCAGGTCACGCCGCCTTTACGACGATGCGTGCACGTGGAGCCGAAGTGACGGATATCGCGATTATCGTTGTCGCAGCGGATGACGGCGTCATGCCACAGACAGAAGAAGCCATCTCACACGCGAAAGCGGCAAACGTGCCGATTATCGTCGCTGTGAACAAAATGGATAAAGAGGGCGCAAACCCTGACCGCGTCAAACAAGAATTGACAGAGTTCGGTCTTGTACCGGAAGAGTGGGGCGGCGAGACAATCTTCGTGCCAATCTCAGCTTTGAAAGACGAGGGGATCGATGAATTGCTCGAGATGATCTTACTCGTTTCGGAAGTCGAAGAGTACAAGTCGACGCCTGAAATGCCAGCTCGCGGTTCGGTTATCGAAGCGAAGCTCGACAAAGGTCGCGGTCCTGTCGCTACGCTTCTCGTTCAACACGGGACACTCCGGATTGGTGACTCGATCGTCGTCGGTAGCACGTTCGGACGCGTCCGGGCCATGGTCAACGATATCGGTCGTCGTGTGAAAGAAGTTGGTCCATCGACGCCAATCGAGATTACAGGACTGAACGATGTCCCACAAGCCGGTGACCAGTTCATCGTGTTTGAAGATGAGAAGAAAGCACGTGCGATCGGAGAAAAACGTTACCAACGTTACCTCGAATCACAGCGTCGCGAATCGGCGAAAGTTAGTCTCGACGACTTGTTCAGCCGCATTCAAGAAGGTGAAGTCAAAGATTTGAACGTCATCATCAAAGCGGACGTTCAAGGTTCGGCTGAAGCACTCGCTGGTTCACTCCGTAAAATCGACGTCGCAGGCGTCAAAATCAACATCGTCCACCAAGGTGTCGGTGCGATCACAGAAGGTGACGTCATTCTCGCTTCGGCGGCCAATGCGATCATCATCGGATTCAACGTCCGCCCAGACGGTAACGCCCGATCGATGGCCGAGCAAGAGCATGTTGAGATGCGTCTCCACCGCATCATCTATAACGCAATCGATGAAATCGAGAGCGCGATGAAAGGGATGCTCGACCCTGAGTTCGTTGAAGAGATTACAGGACAAGTTGAAGTCCGTGACGTCTTCAAAGTCTCGAAAGTCGGTACAATCGCAGGTTGTTACGTCACAGAAGGTAAAATCTCACGCGATGCCGGCGTCCGCATCATCCGTAACGGGATTGTTGTGTACGAAGGAAAACTCGATACGCTTCGCCGCTTCAAAGACGACGTCAAAGAAGTCGCGACAGGTTACGAGTGTGGGATTAAAGTAGAGAAGTTCGACGACATTAAAGTGGAGGACGTTATTGAAGCGTTCATCATGAAAGAAGTCGAACGTAAATAAAGCGAGGAGGGAACACGTATGAACATTCGTGCCCAACGCGTCGCAGAGCAGATGCGTAAAGAGATCACAGATATCTTGCTCCGTGAAGTCAACGACCCACGTACGAAGAACGCTACAATCACGAGCGTTGATGTGACGGGAGACTTGCAGCAAGCGACGGCCTACTACACGGTGCTCGGAGACGACGCCACGGTGAAGGCTGAAACGCAAGCTGGTCTTGATAAGGCGAGCGCATTTATTCGCCGTGAGATCGGGAGCCGCATCCGTCTTCGGAAAACGCCAGAATTGTCGTTCGAATACGATTCATCGGTCGCATATGGTAGCCATATCGATTCATTGATTCGTGACTTAAATCGGAACGACCAATAAATTGAAGGGGGGACTCGCGTCTCCCCTTTTTTGATGGGAGGAATTCAGATGGAACCAACAGGTGTATTGATTCTAGATAAAGACAGCGGCATGACGAGCCACGACTGTGTGTTCAAGCTCCGCAAACTGTTCCAAACGAAAAAAGTCGGACATACCGGCACGCTCGACCCGGAAGTGACCGGTGTGTTGCCAATCTGCCTCGGACGGGCGACGAAGCTGTCACGTTTTCTGACCGATGAAGGCAAACGTTACGCTGCCGAGATTACAATCGGGACGGCGACGATGACCGAGGACGCCTATGGCGAGGTCGTTGAGACGCGCGAAGTCGGTCCGGAAGCGTTCACTGCTGCGGACATCGATCGTGTCCTCGAGACGTTGACGGGAAAAATCGAGCAAATCCCGCCTTACTTCTCTGCTGTCAAAGTGAAAGGGAAAAAATTGTATGAGTATGCCCGCAAAGGTCAAACAGTCGAGCGGCCGCGCCGCATCGTCGAGATTCATCGCCTCGTCCGCACGACCGAACCCATCATCGAAGACGGGGTCTGCCGCTTCCGAATCGATGTCGAATGCGGGAAAGGGACATTTATCCGCACGCTCGCCGTTCAAATCGGGGAGCGACTGGGTTACCCGGCCCACATGAGCGACCTTCGTCGGACCCGTTCCGGTTCGTTCGAGGAGACGGATGCTGTCACGTTGCGCCAACTTGGCGAGATGGAGACGGTCGAGGAGCGCATGAGCCATCTCATCCCGCTCGAAGACGTGATCAAACGCTGGCCAGCGATGACGATTCCAGCCAATCGGGAACGGTATATTCGAAACGGAGGTCGTTTGAACGACGTCTCGCTCGAATTTGAACTGTTTACTGTCTATAATGAAGAAGGAATTCCACTTGCCCTCTATCGACGGCTTGACGGAACAACTGATGCAACTGTCGAGGTCATGTTGACCATCGACTAAGGGGGAAATGAAGTATGGAAACGATACATCTGACTTATCCTGAGACACCGGACCTCGTCCCTTCGGTCATGGTCCTCGGATTTTTCGACGGCGTCCACTCCGGCCATCAAGCGGTCATTCGGCATGCGCAGGCGCAAGCGAAACAGCTAGACGTCCCCGTGACCGTCATCACGTTCGACCCGCACCCGAAACAAGTGTTGTCGAACAAACCTGATGCGGTCCGCTATATCACACCGCTCCAGCGGAAATTGAACCGGATTGCGGCGCTCGGTGTCGAACGCTGCATCGTCATCACGTTCACAAAAGAGTTGGCGAGCCTCTCACCGCAACAGTTCGTGGATGACTATTTAATCGGCGCGGGCGCGGTCCACGTGACGGCAGGATTCGACTATTCGTACGGCAAGTTCGGCGAAGGGACGATGGAGACGCTACCGTATCATGCGCGCGGTCGCTTCACGACCTCGGTCGTCGCCGAACAGACGAGCGGCGGCGAAAAAGTATCGTCGACGCGGATTCGTCAATTGCTCGGTGCCGGAGACGTCAATGTGGCGAGCGAACTGCTCGGTACGCCGTACGTCATCTGTGGGGAAGTCATCCACGGTGACGCCCGTGGTCGAACAATTGGTTACCCGACGGCGAACGTTGTCATGGACGCGTCTTACGTCATGCCGCGTCTAGGCGTCTACGCGACGCGTGTACGGCTTCAAGATGGCCGGACGTTCGACGCGATGACGAACGTCGGACGACGCCCGACGTTTTATGCGACTGGTGACGTCTCGATCGAGAGCCATTTGTTCGATTTCTCAGAAGACTTGTACGGGCAACTGATTGAGATTGAATGGATGAATTATTTGCGTGACGAGCGAGCGTTCGACGGACTCGACGCGCTCATCGCCCAACTCAAACAAGATGAGACGGCCGCTCGGGCAATCCTGTCTTGACTTTGGATGGGTGGTACGGTATCCTATTTTGGTACGCAAAGTACACCGTTTCGCTTGGCTGATCGATTCACCAACGTCGGCTCGGCAACGCGGCAATTTTCTATTAAATGGAGGTGGAGAGGCAATGGCACTCTCAAAAGAACGTAAGAACGAAATCATCGCGGAATACGCGACAAAACAAGGTGACACTGGTTCACCGGAAGTTCAAGTTGCAGTATTGACTGAACAAATCAACACTTTAAACGATCATCTTCGTACACACAAGAAAGACCACCACTCACGTCGCGGTCTTTTGAAAATGGTTGGACGTCGCCGTAACTTGCTTACGTACCTTCGTAACAAGGACGTTACACGTTACCGTGAATTGATTCAACGCCTTGGTCTCCGTCGTTAATCCGAACGGACCATGTGACGGGCTGGGACACTTGTTCCTAGTCCGTTTCTTCTTTTTTGGGAGGAAAATCATTAGACATTCATATGAATGAGTTACATAATAAACTAGATAAGGTTTGAGAGGAGAATGTTCATGTTAGGTACGAAACAAGTATTTTCTACGGAATGGGGCGGGCGTCCGCTCTCTGTAGAAGTCGGCCAACTTGCGAAGCAAGCAAATGGTTCGGCACTCGTCCGTTATGGGGACACGGTCGTGCTCGCCACGGTCACAGCATCGAAAGCGCCGAAGGATTTAGATTTCTTCCCGCTCACGGTCAACTATGAAGAAAAATTATACTCGGTCGGTAAAATCCCAGGAGGTTTCCTCCGTCGAGAAGGACGTCCTGGGGAGAACGCGATTTTGACATCACGTCTCATCGACCGTCCGATTCGTCCGCTCTTCCCAGACGGATTCCGTCACGATATTCAAGTCATGATTTACGTCATGTCGAACGACCCGGACTGCTCGGCTGAGATGGCCGGTATGCTCGGAACGTCGATTGCACTTTCGATTTCGGACATCCCGTTTGATGGCCCGATCGCCGGAGCGACAGTCGGACGCGTCAACGGTGAGTTCGTCGTCAACCCGACGACGGCTCAGCTCGAACAGACAGACCTCGAACTCCAAGTCGCCGGAACGGCAACTGCAATCAACATGGTTGAAGCAGGTGCAAATGAAGTACCGGAAGACGTCATGCTCGAGTCGATCTTGTTCGGTCATGAAGAGATCAAGAAATTGGTCGCTTTCCAAACGGAGATCGTGGAAGCTGTCGGGAAACCGAAGTTCGAATACACGGTATCGAAGTTTGATGACGCTTTGACGGCTGAGCTCGAAGCAGCTCGTCCAGAAATCAACGCCGCAGTTCAAGTCGAAGAGAAGCATGCACGCGACGAAGCCATCAACGAAGTGATTGCGAAATACGTAGCTGCATATGAAGAAACACTCGCTGACGAACCAGCCAAGTTGAAAGAAGTGTCTGGCATCTTGAACAAGTTCGTCAAAGACGAAGTCCGCCGCTTGATCACGGTCGACAAAGTTCGTCCTGACGGTCGTCGTCCGGAAGTCATCCGTCCACTCGCGTCGGAAACGGGCTTATTGCCACGCGCCCACGGCGTTGGCTTGTTCACACGTGGACAAACACAAGTCATGTCGGTCGCGACACTCGGCGTCATCGGCGATGCGCAAATCATCGACGGCATCGGTCTCGAAGAGAACAAGCGCTTCATGCACCATTACAACTTCCCGCCGTTCTCGGTCGGGGAAGCTCGTCCGGTGCGTGCGCCAGGACGTCGTGAAATCGGTCATGGTGCCCTAGGAGAACGTGCACTTTTGCCAATCATCCCGAAAGAAGCGGACTTCCCGTACACGATCCGTCTCGTCTCGGAAGTACTCGAGTCGAACGGTTCAAGTTCGCAGGCGTCAATCTGTGGATCGACACTCGCTCTCATGGACGCAGGTGTGCCGATCAAGGCACCGGTTGCCGGGATTGCGATGGGTCTCATCATGGAAGGCGAACATTACACGGTCCTCACGGACATCCAAGGTCTCGAAGATCATCTCGGCGACATGGACTTCAAAGTAGCAGGAACGAAAGACGGGATCACGGCGCTCCAAATGGATATCAAAATCGCCGGAATCACGCGTGAGATTTTGGAAGAGGCACTCGAACAAGCTCGTTCAGGCCGTCTCCACATCTTGAACCATATGCTTGAGACGCTCGACGCACCACGTCCACAGTTGTCGCAGTATGCACCGAAAATCGTGACGATGACGATCAATCCGGATAAGATCCGCGATGTGATCGGACCGGGCGGGAAGATGATCAACAGCATCATCGACCAAACGGGCGTCAAAATCGATATCGAGCAAGACGGGACGGTCTTCATCGCGTCGACCGATCAAGACGGTATCGACATGGCGATGGCCCTCATCGGCGACATCGTTCGTGAAGTCGTCGTCGGCGAAGAGTTCGATGCAACGGTCCGCCGCATCGAGAAGTTCGGCGCGTTCGTCGAATTGTTCAAAGGGAAAGACGCGCTCGTCCACGTCTCTGAGTTCAGCTTAGAGCGTGTCGCGAACGTGGAAGACGTCGTCAAACTCGGCGATACAATCAAAGTCCGTGTGACGGAGATTGACGACAAAGGCCGAGTCAATGCCTCGCACAAAGTGCTCATCCTTGAAGGATTGTCACCGGAAGAACGCGAAGCATACGAAGCGAAACGTAAAGCGCAGCGCGAAAGCCGTCCACCACGTGACAGCCGTCCGCCGCGTCGTGACGGAGATCGCCGTCCGCCACGCTCGACAAACTAATCATGATGGCCATCGTCTGGTGCGATGGCCTTTTTCATAGGAGTGATAACATGGAATGGATCACATTAGATAACGGCGTCCGCATCGTGATCGAACCGATGGCGGATGTACGTAGCACATCGACCGGTGTCTTCATCAAAGCTGGGACGCGAACGGAAGACGTGACCGAGATTGGGATCAGTCACTTGATTGAACATATGTTGTTCAAAGGAACGAAAACGAGAACGGCAAAAGAAATCGCTTCGTTCTTCGATGAACTTGGCGGTAGCGTCAACGCGTTCACGTCGAAAGACCACACGTGCTATTACGTGAAGACGCTTGACGAGCATGCGGTCATCGCATTCGATGCGCTCGCCGACATGCTATTCGATTCGTTATTTGACGAGGCGGAACTCGAGAAAGAGAAACGGGTCGTCTTAGAAGAGATTAAAATGTATGAGGACACGCCGGAAGACCTCGTCCACGAACTGCTCGCGAAAGCCGTCTATAAAGACGATATCCTCGCCGAACCGATTCTCGGGACGGAAGCGAGCGTCCTCGGGTTATCCCGGGACCAATTGCTCCGGTACGTCGCCTCGACGTATACGGGCAACCGCGTCGTCGTTTCGATTGCCGGTCACGTGACCGATGAATTGATTGAGGTGGTCACGAGAAGGTTTGCCGACCTCCCATCAGGGGAATCACCGAAAGAATCGACGACGCCGATCTTGTATAGCGACGTGGTGAAAAAACAGAAAGAGACGGAGCAAGCACATCTGTGCTGGAACTTCGAGGCGATTGCCGCCAAAGACGACCGACTGCCGCATTTAGCTTTGTTGAACAATGCCATCGGGGCGACGATGTCGTCACGACTGTTCCAGTCGATTCGAGAAGAGGAAGGCCTCGCCTACTCGATTTACTCGTACTATACGACGTTCGACGACCACGGGACGTTCACGATCTATATCGGGACATCGCCTGAAACACTCGCTCAAGTAGAGACAATCATGACGCGTGAGCTCGAGACGTTGATGGCGGACGGATTGTCTGACGAAGAGGTCGAGAAAGGTAAACGGCAATTGAAAGGGTCGATCGTCCTCGGAAACGAGAGCACGAGTGCACGGATGAACCGTAACGGACGAAATCTCGTTCTGCTCGATGAAGTCGAGGACTTGAACGAAGTGCTCGACAAAGTCGATCGCATTGAAACGCGTGACGTCAACGCCCTCATCAATGAGGTACTCGGCCACGTCCCTGCCAAATCATATGTCCTTCCGTCCGAAGACTGACTTGAAACCGAATTGTAAGTTCTCTACACTGATTAAGAGGTATTCTTTACTTTGGACAGGAACAGGTGAAAGAAGGGAAAGACTTGAACTTAACGGATTTAGCTAACCACATACAATTGATTAATCAACCAAACTTACAAGGCATCACAGTGACCCATGTGACGACCGACTCGCGTGAAGTCGTCCCTGGGACGCTCTTCGTCGCCATCAAGGGCTATACGGTCGACGGTCATGACTACGCCGATCTAGCGGTCAGCAAAGGCGCTGTCGCCGTCGTCAGTGAACGGCCGCTCTCTTTGAGTGTGCCGAACTTGATCGTGCGCGACAGCACGCGTACGGTCGGTTTATTGGCGTCTGCGTTCTATCAATATCCGTCTGAGCAGATGCGTCTGTTCGGGATCACGGGAACGAACGGCAAGACGACGACGACAACCATTTTACGTGACGTACTTACAGAACTCGGACATAGTACCGGCTTGATTGGCACGGTCGAGGTTCGCATTAACGATACGGTCGTCCCAAGTAAAAACACGACGCCGCAAAGTTCAGAGCTCCAACAGTTGCTCGCCCGGATGCACGCAGAAGGGGTGACCGATGTGATGATGGAAGTCTCATCGCACGGACTCGAACTCGGCCGCGTCATCGGAACGGACTTTGATATCGTCGGATTCACGAACTTGACGCACGATCACCTTGATTTTCACGGTACGTTCGAGAACTATGCACGTGCGAAAGGCTTGTTGTTCGCACAGCTCGGACAGATGGCGTCACGTCATAAAGTCGCCGTGTTGAACGCGGACGACCCATACAGCAAGCTGTATGAGACGATGACGGGGGCGCGAGTGATCACATATGCGATTGACGCGATGGCAGACGTGACGGCATCAGATATCGTTCAGACGCTGTCAGAGACGAGCTTTTGCCTCAACTATCAAGGTGAGCGCCATCCGTTGACGGTCCAATTCATCGGCCGCTTCAACGTATATAACATCTTGCTCGCGACCGGTTGCCTGCTCGCGGCAGGCTATCGCTTGCCCGAAATCGTCCAGGCACTCGAAGCGATCCATCCGGCCAAAGGGCGGATGCAACGCCTCGATGTACCGGGCTATAACGTCTATGCGGATTATGCCCACACGCCCGACGGCATCGAGCAATGCTTGAAGTCGCTCGTCGGCGTGCCGAAAGAGAAGATTGTGTTCTTGATCGGGACAGGCGGAAATCGTGACATCACGAAGCGACCGACGATGGGGGCGATGGCCTCGAAATATGCGGGAACGGTCGTCATCACGACGGATGACCCGCGATTCGAAGCATACGACTCCATCACGAGCGGCATCGCTGCCGGGATGACCCACGACAATTTTGTTGAAATTGGGGACCGGGAAGAAGCAGTCCGCTATGCAGCCAAATTGGCCGAGTCCGATAATATCGTCGTCTTGGCTGGCAAAGGACATGAAAAATATCAAATCATTGGCAATGAGAAAATTCCGCTAGATGAAGAAGCGATCGTCCGAGCGACAATTTTGAAGACGGAGGAATCTTGATTTATGGCAGTACAACCGATCACCTTGACAGAGAAAGAGCATGACGAATTCGTCAAAGCACATGACCGTGGGGATTTGCTCCAACTTTCGAGTTGGGCCAATGTGAAACGACAAAACGGTTGGTTCGCCGAGCGAATCGCCGTCGCCACAGCCGGTGTGACGAGCGGAGTCGCATTACTGTTGTTTAAACGGGTACCGAAGCTCCCGTTCACGCTTTGCTACGCGCCTCGCGGTTTCGTCGTCGACTATGACGATGTGGCGTCGTTGACCGCGTTGACCGAAGAGGCGAAACGGGTCGCCAAAGCGAATAAAGCGATCACTGTAAAAATTGATCCGAATATCGACCGAGACGAAGTGCCCGGCCTCTTGACCGAAATGGCGAGCCTCGGCTTTACCCATAAAGGATATGGTGGGGGGTTCGATTACGCCCAGCCTCGGTTCACAATGGAGACGGACTTACGTCCGAGCGAGAAAGAGATTTTTGGCAAGTTCCATCACAAGTTCCGCTATAACGTGCGTTTGGCAGAACGAAAAGGAATCGTCTGCACCGAAGTCGGACGTGACGGCCTCAAGACGTTCGCCGACTTGATGAAAGTAACGGGCGAACGTGACGGCTTTGCCATCCGTGGCCTCGATTACTTCGAGAACTTGTACGATTGCCTACAACCCGATGACGCACGCTTGTTCTTGACGAAACTTGAACCGAAGCTCGCGCTCGACCAACAGATGGCTACGCTTGAAAAAGCGGAGCGTGACCTCGGAAAAATCGAACGATCACTCGAGACGGAAACAATCGAGAAGAAACGGACGAGCTTGTTGAACCGCCAAAAACAGACGCGTGAACAAATCGAGAAGATTCAAGCCGCATTGCCTGAACTAACGGAGTTACACGAGAAATACCCGAACGGACTCGTCTTGTCGGGTGGTCTGTTGACGCTCGCCGGACGACGCTCCTATTATTTGTACGGAGCGTCCTCGAATGAGTTTCGTGAATTCATGCCGAACCACCTTATGCAATGGACGATGATGCAAGCGGCCAAGGCGAGCGGTGCCGAACGCTATGATTTTGGTGGCGTATCGGGCAGCACAGAGCCTGATGACGAATACGCCGGACTCTATGCGTTCAAATCAGGTTGGGGCAGCGATATGATCGAGAAGGTCGGCGAGTTCGATCTCGTCTTGAATCGTCCGCTCTATTTCGCCCTTGAAACAGGATTACCGCTCGTCAAAGGACTCCGTAAACGGTTGCGCCGATGAAATGGACCGGCGTTTTGACGTTCGCGATGACGGCATTTTTAGTCGGAATCTTTTTAGCGTACACGTTGTCACGTCCGGGGCCGATGCCGTGGGTCGATGAACCGACGTTTGAGGCGGGAATGTGTGAGCGCAACACCCGCTCGGAAGATGTCATCGTCGAGCGGAGCGAGAAGGCGTTCGCCAAACTGCATCCGCATGTGCGGGAGCGAAGCGAATCATTCGTGCGTTTGGCCTATTCGTGCCTCGGTCTCGAGGTTCGCCTGACGTCCGGATATCGTTCAGCTGATGAGCAGAACGCCCTCTACGCCCAAGGCCGCTCGAAACCAGGTCAAGTCGTGACAAACGCCAAAGCAGGAGAGAGCTATCATAACTATGGACTTGCCGTCGATTTCGTCATCATTCACAACAACCGCGCCGACTATGATTTGGAGTCAGACCATAACCGGTCGGATGAACCGGATTGGCAAGAACTAGGGGAGCTTGGCAAGGCGCTCGGCTTCGAATGGGGCGGGGATTGGAGAAGTTTTCCGGATTACCCACACTTACAAATGGACTTCGGTTTGTCGATTCGTCAGCTCGCTTCCGGGAAACGTCCGGATGAGAAAGCGACGATGCCGCTTGCCGATGTGATGAAGCCTCTCGTCGATTGAACGGAAATGTTGGCATATCACCAGTTTTCCGATACAATATTCAGTAGCGATAAGTGGACGAAACAGAATATGCAACATCTAGGAGGTTTTTGTTAGTGTCAAAGAAGAAGACAGAGAACGTTAGCGTCTTTGCGCTTGGAGGCGTAGGCGAAATCGGGAAGAACATGTACGTCGTGGAACTAGACGACGACATCTTCGTCATCGATGCCGGCCTTATGTTTCCAGGCGATGAGATGCTCGGGATTGATATCGTCATCCCGGACATTACGTATTTGAAAGAAAATAAAGATCGGGTACGCGCGATTTTCATCACCCATGGTCACGAAGACCATATCGGTGGACTCAGCTATGTACTCCGTGATTTGAAACACGTTCCCGTATATGGGACGAAATTGACGCTCGGTTTGATCGAGCTCAAATTGAAAGAGGCTGGCTTATTGAAAGAAGTCGACCTCCGTTTGATTGACGCCAAAACGAAATTGACTATCGCTGATCATTTCATCACTTTCTTCCGCGTCAACCACTCGATTCCGGACTGTGTCGGGGTCTGTATCCAAACGTCACAAGGCGCCATCGTACATACGGGCGACTTTAAGTTTGACTACACACCGGTCGATGGGAAACAGTCAGACTTTAACAAGTTGGCAGCCATCGGTCAACGCGGCGTTCTATGCCTCTTGTCGGATTCGACGAACGCGGAACGTCCAGGTCAAACTGGTTCGGAGTCGCTCGTCGGTGCCGAGTTGAATGATGTCATCTATCAAGCCGAAGGTCGCGTCATCGTCGCGTCATTCGCTTCGAACGTGCATCGTCTGCAACAAGTGTTCGCGGCAGCCGAAGCTAACGACCGCAAAGTCGCCGTCGTCGGACGCAGCATGGTCAACATCGTCGAAGTGGCCCAAAAGCTGAACTACTTACGCTTTAAGCCGAAGACACTCGTCGAGCTCTCGCAAGTGAATCGTTTGCCGGACAACAAAGTCGTCATCTTGACGACCGGTTCACAAGGTGAGCCGATGGCGGCCTTGACGCGCATGGCGCGCAACGCCCATAAACAAGTGAACATCCGCTTGAACGATACGGTCGTCATCGCGGCGACACCGATTCCAGGGAACGAGAAGTCGGTCTCGAAGACGATTGACCTGCTCTTCCGTTCAGGTGCGAACGTCATCTATAACCAACGGAAAGTACACGTTTCGGGACACGGTTCGGCCGAAGAGCTCAAGCTCATGTTGAACCTCGTCAAACCGAAATACTTCCTCCCGATTCACGGAGAGTATCGGATGCAGATGGCCCACTCGAAGCTCGCCGAACAAGTCGGTGTGAAATCGAACAACATCTTTATCGTCGAAAAAGGGGATGTCGTGGAGTTCACGGGACGTAAAGCCCGGATGACTCGAAAAGTACCAGCCGGCAATGTTTTGATTGACGGAATTGGTGTCGGGGACGTCGGCAATATCGTTCTCCGTGACCGTCGTCTTTTGTCACAAGATGGTGTCGTCCTCTGCGTCGTCACGTTGAACCGGAAACAGAAGAAATTGATTTCAGGACCTGAACTCATCTCGCGCGGATTCGTCTATATGCGTGAATCAGAAGAGATGATCTCAGAAGCGAACCGCATCGTCACGAAACAGATCGAGAAGAGTCTCCAAGCTGGAAGTGATTGGACCGAATTGAAATCAAATATCCGCGAGCGGCTCAGCGTCTACTTGTTCGAGCAGACGAAACGTCGTCCGATGATCTTGCCGATCATCATGGAGATTTAAGGAATTGAGATTGAGGCAAAAGTCATCAGACTTTTGCCTTGTTTTTTTAGGAGGAATCTAAGGTGGCACAAAAAACGAGAAAAACTCCGGTGAAGCGGAAGCGACCGACGACGAGACGTACGAAAAAACAGCCCATCCCACTACATACATATGGCTGGATCGCATTCGTCTTATCAATCACGGCGTTCATCTTCTCCCTGTTCGATTTCGGATGGGTCGGCAATCAGACGTCGCTCCTTGCGACGAAGTTGTTCGGGGGCTGGGGGGCTGTTACGTATTTGGCAATTGCATTCACGTTGCTAGTCTTTTTAAACAAGTTTCGGCCGATGCAACGGACTGGCATGTTGTTATTGTTCGTCTCGTTTCTCATGTTCGGTGATCTCGTATGGGGGGCCGAACGGGGCGCGGTCAACGGGGCGCTCTATCGACTCAATCAATATTTACTCTCCGATTTCGGCATTATTTTTTTAGGTGCCCTCAGTATGATTGTCGGTATCTCGCTGTTATCCCCGACGATTTGGCGAACGCTCGGGGCTAGATTGCTTGAGACGGGTACGGCCATCAAACAAGAGTGGAACGACCGGGAACGGGTCAAACCGGCCCAAGTGTCAAATCGGAAGAAAACGGTTCCGGGACCAGCGAAAGTCGACCCGACATCGTCCGCGGTTGAAGCCGAGCCTGAAGCGGATGCGGTGACGATGCACGATATTCCAATCGTCGGGTTCAGTGAGAAAGTCGTCGCCGAGAAACGTCCGAAAACAGAGGAGGCGGCGCCGTCGGAAGAAGTGGTCGACCTACCGACCGAGGACATGATGATGACGGCGTCACAAGACGTATCGGACACGTATGAGTTGCCGACGTTCACGATTCTCAGTGAGCCGGTCGTGACCGATCTGTCCGGGGAAAACGCCCGCCTGAAAGCGAACGCGACGAAACTTGTCCAAACGCTGAAATCGTTCGGCGTCGGGGTGAAAGTATTGAAAATCCACCTCGGTCCGACCGTGACAAAGTATGAACTGCAACCAGACATCGGTGTCAAAGTGAGCCGCATCACCTCGCTCAGTGATGACCTTGCCCTCGCGCTCGCCGCGAAAGATATCCGCATCGAGGCGCCAATCCCCGGAAAGGCCGCCATCGGGATTGAAGTCCCGAACCAAGAAGTGGCACCGGTCTGTCTCCGAGAAGTGCTCGAAGCTGATCCGGTCAAGCGGGAGCAGTCGCCACTCCTTGTCGCTCTCGGGCGTAGCATCAGTGGGGAAACGGTGACAATCGCTTTGAATAAAATGCCGCACTTGCTCGTCGCAGGGTCGACCGGGTCCGGGAAATCGGTCTGCATTAACGGCATGATTGTGTCGCTCTTGATGCGCACACGACCCGATGAGGTCCGGCTCATGATGATTGACCCGAAAATGGTCGAGTTGAATGTTTATAACGGCGTTCCGCATTTGTTGACACCGGTCGTGACGGATCCGAAGAAAGCGGCCCAAGCGCTCAAGCAAGTCGTTGCCGAGATGGAACGGCGCTATGAGTTGTTCAGCCGTTACGGCGTTCGAAATATCGAAGGATACAACGAACTCGTCGACAAGTCGGACGATGAGGATGCGAAACGTCTGCCGTTCATCGTCGTCATCGTCGATGAACTCGCGGACTTGATGATGGTCGCCTCGAACGATGTCGAGGACGCCATCATGCGTCTTGCCCAGATGGCTCGGGCGGCGGGGATCCATATGGTGCTCGCCACGCAACGTCCATCGGTCGATGTCATCACGGGCGTCATCAAAGCGAATATCCCGTCACGTATCGCGTTCGCTGTCTCGTCACAGACAGATTCACGGACCATCCTCGACGGAGGAGGGGCCGAGAAGCTACTCGGACGAGGTGACATGCTCATGCTCGCCAACGGAATGAACAAACCGATTCGTGTGCAAGGTGCGTTCGTATCGGACCAAGAAGTCGAAACGGTCGTCAATCATGTCATCGCCCAGCAACGGGCCCAGTACGTCGAGGCGATGATGCCGAAAGAAGAAGAGGTCACGACAATCGACTCGGACGATACATTGTTCGATGAAGTCGTACAGTTTATCTTGACGCAAGAGACGGCGTCCACTTCGATGATTCAACGAAGATTCCGAATCGGTTATAACCGGGCCGCCCGTTTGATCGATTCGCTTGAACAGGCCGGCTATGTCGGACCTTCAGAGGGCTCCAAACCGCGGAAAGTACTCATTAACCAACCGGAAGCATAAAACAAAAAACGAATGATAATTGACCGCATGTCATTATCGTTCGTTTTTTGTTTTATTTTAACGAATCTGATGTGAATGGGGGATGCCGAGGGAAAGTCATGTTAAGTTGAACTAATATAGCACATCTGACCTATTCGAGGCATTAAGACATACTACTAAAACTGTTGAACCGCTTTCATTTTTTAATACCGTTTTCATTTTACGATTTCTTTTCAAAGCAGGTCAGAACAGGTAATATAGACTATGAAGCGTTTGGAATCCCTTCACTTTAAAATATTTCCCTGATTCCGAACAAAAAGTATTGCGTTCTATTTCTCGAATCCCTATACTTAATATTGGCAAGGACATTCATACGTCAGATGTCTGAGCACTGGTAAGAAATAGGTAAAGGTGGTGAGGCCCATGTCGATCAAGCTCGATCATCGCTTACTCTATCTTCGCGTGATTGAGAAAATCAAGCAAGATATCGACGATGGTGTCTATCGTGAAGGAGAGAAACTTCCTTCAGAATTCGAGTTGTCGAAGCAACTAGGAGTCAGTCGAGCGACGCTCCGAGAAGCGCTTCGTATCCTCGAGGACGAGAAATTTGTCGTGCGGAAACATGGCGTCGGGACTTTTATCAGTTCAAAACCCCCGTTTACTTCTGGGATCGAAGAGCTGTTCAGTGTCACGGACATGATCATGCGCGCCAAAATGACACCAGGAACGAAAGTGTTGGTGGCCGAAAAGGTTCTAGCAACCGAGAGAGAAGCCGAGCGTTTAAAAATCGAACCGAACTCACCGATTTATCGGATCGTCCGGATTCGATATGCGGATGAGACACCAGTTGTCTACTGTGTCGATAAAATTCCAGCCCATCTCGTCTCGAATCCGAAGGCGTTGACGGAAGGGAAGTCGTTGTTCGACGCGCTCGAAACAGAGGTAGGACGTCGGGTCGCATATGCGATCACGCACATCGAACCGAGTGTGAACGCTGAAATTTCGACGCAACTTCAAACGGACCAACCGTTACTGGCATTGAAACAATTGCATTACGATGAGAGCGATTTACCGCTGCTCGATTCGGCGAACTTTTTCCGAGCGGACCGCTTCGACTTCCACGTCGTTCGAAAACGCGTCTAAGCACGTTCGTTTTATCCGGAAACAGTTATTTTTGGGGAATAGCGTGAAAGCGCTTTCTTATACCGGTGTAAAGACTACTGATGACATGACAACCTTAATTGTTATGATCCGAAAGGGGAAACACGACGATGAACAAGAAAAAAACAATTCTCTCAGCTTTAGCAGCAGGTCTCACACTCTCGACAGTACTCGCAGCATGTGGCGGGGATGACAATGAAGGTGCTTCAAACGGAGAAGGCGGCGGTGAAGGTAGCGACTTCAAAGTGGCGATGGTAACTGATACAGGCGGTGTCGATGATAAATCGTTCAACCAATCAGCTTGGGAAGGTCTCACAAAGTTCGGGGAAGACAACAACTTGACAGAGAACGAAGGTTTCAAATATCTTCAATCATCAAAACAAGCAGATTATCAGCCAAACTTGCAACAATTGGCGCGCGATAATTTCAACTTGATTTACGGAATCGGCTTCTTGATGGGCGAAGACATCCAAAAAGTTGCTGAGCAGTTCCCAGACAACAACTTCGCCATCGTTGACATGGTCGTGGATGCACCGAACGTCGCATCAATCACGTTCAAAGAGCAAGAAGGTTCATTCCTTGTCGGTGTCGTCGCGGGTCTTACAACGACGACTGACAAAGTCGGTTTCATCGGCGGAGTTGAGTCAGACTTGATCAAGAAATTCGAGAACGGATACAAAGCCGGTGTCATGGCCGTTAACCCGGACGCGACAATCGACGTGAAATATGCTGAAGACTTCAACTCAGCTGAAAAAGGAACAGCCATCGCTTCAGGTATGTACGGCGCAGGCTCAGACATCATCTATCACGCAGCAGGCGGTACAGGTGTAGGGGTATTCACAGAAGCGAAAAACCGTAAGAAAAACGGTGAAGATGTATGGGTAATCGGGGTTGACCGTGACCAGTATGAAGAAGGTCTCCCAGAGAACGTAACGCTTACTTCAATGGTAAAACGTGTTGACACGGCAACTTACGAAGTTTCAAAACTTGCGATGGAAGATAAGTTCCCAGCAGGCGAAATCGTTGAGTTCTCATTGAAAGACGAAGGTGTAGGAATCGCTGAAACATCAAGCGAAAACGTCTCAGCTGACGTCCTCTCAAAAGTTGAAGAGTACCGTACACAGTTGATCGACGGAGACATCACGGCTCCAGCAACTGACGCTGAGTTCGAAGAGTTCATGAAAACAGTAAAATAATTCATTGAGTTAGGGGGGACCCATGCGGTCTCCCTTTACTTAAAGTTAGGGGTGGACTTTCTTGGAATATGTAATTGAAATGCTCAATATTCGCAAAGAGTTCGGAACGTTCGTGGCCAACGACAATATCACCCTCCAATTGCGCAAAGGAGAGATTCATGCGTTGCTCGGCGAGAACGGTGCCGGGAAATCGACGCTCATGAACGTCCTGTTCGGTCTTTATCAGCCAGAAGGCGGGGAGATTCGTGTACGCGGGGAGAAAGTGAACATTGAGAATCCGAACATCGCCAACGAACTCGGGATCGGCATGGTACACCAACACTTCATGCTCGTCGAGAAGTTCACGGTGACCGAGAACATCATCCTCGGATTAGAGCCGAAGAGTGGTTTGACGGTCGATCGGGCGACGGCGCGTAAAAAAGTCATGGAAATCTCGGAACAGTATGGTCTTCGGATTGATCCGGATGCGAAAATCGAGGACATCTCGGTCGGCATGCAACAACGGGTCGAAATTTTGAAGACGCTCTATCGCGGAGCTGAGATTTTGATTTTTGATGAGCCGACCGCTGTACTGACGCCGCAAGAGATTCAAGAACTCATTCAAATCATGAAGCGTCTGATTGAAGAAGGTAAATCGATCGTCTTGATCACGCATAAACTGAAAGAGATCATGCAAGTCGCCGACCGCTGTACGGTCATCCGCCGCGGACGTTATATCGGTACGATTGATATCGATGAGACGGTCAATGAAGATCGTTTGGCAGAAATGATGGTCGGGCGTGAAGTCAACTTTGATGCGGAATATTCCAAGGCAGATCCACAGCAAGTCGTCCTCGACGTCCAAAAGCTTGTCGTCAAAGACAGTCGTGGGCTCGCAGCCGTCGACGGCTTGGATTTACAGATTCGTTCAGGAGAAATCCTCGGGATTGCCGGGATTGACGGGAACGGACAGACTGAGTTGATTGAAGCCATCTCAGGCTTGAAAAAACCGGAGTCTGGAAAAGTATTGCTAAATGGGAAAGACGTGACCGGGTTCACACCGCGTAAAGTAACAGAGTCTGGTGTCGGCCACATCCCGCAAGACCGTCATAAGCACGGACTCGTCCTCGATTATTCAATCCGAGACAACATGGTCCTCCAAACGTATTATAAAGAGCCGTTCTCGAAGCGCGGTTTGATGAACTATAAAGCGGTGGCAGAGAAAGCGAAAGCGTTGATTGAGAAGTTTGACGTCCGAACTCCATCGGTCGATGTGCCGGCCCGCGCCTTGTCGGGTGGAAACCAGCAGAAAGCCATCATCGCTCGCGAAGTCGACCGGTCGCCTGACTTGTTGATTGCGGCACAACCGACACGAGGTCTTGACGTCGGGGCAATCGAGTTCATTCATGAACAGCTCATCAAAGAACGTGAAAAAGGACGCGCCGTCTTGTTGATCTCGTTCGAGCTCGAAGAGATTTTACATGTGGCGGACAGAGTCGCGGTCTTATATGAAGGCAAAATCGTCGGGATCCGTGATCCGAAAGAGACGACGGAGCAAGAACTCGGCTTCTTGATGGCCGGCGGTAAGAGAGGAGAAGAAACAGTATGAATAAGCTAGGATTCAATCGACTGCTCATCCCGCTCTTGTCAATCTTGATGGGACTACTCGTCGGAGCGATCGTCATGCTCATCGGCGGTTATGACCCGATCAGAGGGTTCTCTTCGCTGTTCGAAGGCATGGTCGGCAGTCCGTATGCGATCGGCGAGACACTTCGCGCCGCAGCGCCGCTCATCTTCTCAGGTTTAGCCGTCGCGTTCGCGTTCCGGACCGGCCTGTTCAACATCGGTGTCGAAGGCCAAGTATTGATTGGTTGGGTGGCAGCTGTTTATGTCGGAATTAACTTTGATTTGCCGATGTTCATTCACTTGCCGCTCGCGCTTCTCGCGGCCATGTTCGCGGCAGCGCTCTGGGCGTTCGTGCCTGGTTTCTTAAAAGCCAAGTTCCACGTCCATGAAGTAATCACATCCATCATGATGAACTATATCGCGCTCTATACGACGAACGCGATTTTACGCAGTGTCATCGGGGTGACGAACGAACGGACCGAGTCAATCAACGAGTCGGCATCGCTCGCGTCGCCATGGCTCCAAGAAATGACGCAGTTCTCACGCTTGCACTGGGGTGTCCTCATCGCTGTGCTCGCGGCCATCGTCTACTACTACATCTTGCAACGGACGACGCTCGGTTATGAGCTTCGGGCCGTCGGTTTCAACAAACATGCGTCGCAATACGCAGGAATGAGCGTCAACCGGAACATCATTCTCTCATTCGTCATCTCGGGTATGTTCGCAGGACTCGCCGGGGCGATGGAAGGTCTTGGTACGTTCAACGGCATGACACTCAGCGCCTCGTTCACCGGAGTCGGTTTCGACGGGATCGCCGTCGCGCTTCTCGGTGCGAACACGGCCGTCGGTGTCGTCTTGGCAGCCATCTTGTTCGCCGGACTCAATATCGGCGGACTCGCGATGCAGCTCGGGGCGAACATTCCGTCTGAACTCGTCAAAGTCATTATCGCGGCCATCGTCATCTTCGTGGCATCGGGTTATGCGTTCAACTATGTGATCGACAAATTCAAAGGAAATCGTAAGAAAGGGGTGGAGAAAAAATGAGCTTCTTAGAAGTCCTCTATATCGTCGTTCCGGTCGCGTTGGCCTATGCGACTCCACTCATCATTGCAGCGCTCGGCGGCATTTTCAGTGAACGTTCGGGCGTCGTCAACATCGCCTTAGAAGGTATCATGGTCATCGGTGCCGCGACTGGAATCATCACGACGCTTACGTTGACGAACATGGGGCTTGGCGGTCTCAGTCCATGGATCTCGCTCTTGGTCGCCATGGTCGTCGGTGCGCTCTTCTCGCTCTTCTTGGCTGTTCCGGCCATCCTGTGGCGAGCTGACCAAACGGTACTCGGTGTCGCCATCAACATGCTCGCGATCGGACTTGCGATCTTTGTCGTCCGCGTCCTCTATAACAAAGGGCAGACCGATTTCATCGAATTTCGGATCGCGAAAGAGAACGTGCCGATTCTCTCGGACATTCCTGTACTCCGTATGTTCTTCATTAACGTCCAGTACACGTCGTTCATCGCCATCGCGCTCGCGTTCGTCGTCTGGTTCGTCATCTTCAAGACGCCGTTCGGTCTACGTCTCCGCTCGGTCGGGGAACACCCGATGGCGGCTGACACGATGGGGATCAACGTCACGAAAATGCGCTTCATGGGAGTCATGCTCTCGGGTGCGTTCGGCGGACTCGCCGGTGCGGTCTACGCCGTCACCGTCACGACGAACTTCAGTGGGACGACGATCGTCGGTCAAGGATTCTTGGCCATCGCCGCGATGATCTTCGGGAAATGGAATCCGCTCGGCGCGCTCGGAGCCGGCCTGTTCTTCGGTTTCGCCCAAGCGTTGTCAATCATCGGAAGTAACTTGCCGGTCATCAGCAACGTACCACAAGTGTTGCTCTTGATTGCGCCGTACGCGCTCACGATCCTTGCCCTCGCAGGTGTCGTCGGACGTGCCGATGCACCAAAATCGGTCGGTATCCCATATATTAAAGGGAAACGCTAATCATCAAAAGGACAAATGTCCATTTCATCAAGGTTGTTTGACGCTTAAGTCAAACAACCTTTTTTGTTATACTGGTGTAGAGGTGAGACAATTGAAAAAATGGTGGCAACTGCTGATGGCTGTCGCGTTGAGCGTTTCGCTCGCGGGCTGCTCCGTTGATGACTGGTTCGCCGAACAGATCGACCCGCCGGAATCGCTCGTTGAACTAGAGTCCGAATTCCCCTCGGCGTCGGTCTCACAACTTGTCGAACGGCCGCTCGGTAAGACCGAGACGGTCACGCTCGACCGCGTCATCGATGGCGATACGCTCAAAGTCGAATTCGAGAACGGGGCGACCGAGTCGATTCGTCTCTTGCTTGTCGATACGCCGGAAACGAGCCATCCGACGCTACCAGTCCAACCGTTCGGGGAGGATGCGAAATCGTTCGTCGAACGTTGGTTACCGGAAGGGGATACGATCACGCTCGAATATGACGTCGGGCGCTATGATCGTTATCAACGGACGCTCGCTTACGTTTGGTATGACGATGCGATGCTAAACGAGGAATTGTTGCGCCGAGGTCTGGCGCGTGTTGCCTATGTGTATGCGCCGAACACGCAACACATCGATGCGTTCCGGGAGGTCGAACGGGCCGCGCGTCAAGCGTTGCTTGGGATTTGGAGTCTTGAGGATTATGTGACAGGCAATGGCTTTGACCATGAGGCGACCGAGCCGGCCAAACCGGCACGGGACACGGACGATTGCGACATCAAAGGGAATATCAATCGGGACGGAGAGAAGATTTATCACGTTCCGGGCGGGGCGAGCTATGAGCGAACCATCCCCGAGGCGATGTTCTGTACGGAAGAAGAAGCGCGTGAGGCCGGTTTCCGGTCAGCGGCTCGATAAAAAAAGACATGTGCGCCTATGAGGCACACATGTCTCGCTTATTCGTACTTGAGCGCGTCGCCGTCGAACGATTCGTCCGCGACTTTGATCGAGTCGGTCGGACATCCTTCGAAAGCGTCCATCAAGTCCTCACTCAATTCGTCCGGGACTTCAATCGTACCCGTGTTGTCGTCCATCAAGTTGAACGCGAGGCCTTCGTCATCATAGTCGAAGATGTCCGGGGCGGCTGCTCCGCAGGCCCCACATGCGATACATGTATCTTTATCAACAATCGTAAATTTTGCCATTTGTAACCCTCCATACGTTTCGTCTCTCTGCATAGAAATGATTTTCTACTGACTATGAGTAATTGTAGTCTACATACCCAAATATTTCAATGAGGAAACGAATAACGTTTTGGAAGCATAATTTTGACCGAGGAGGTGGAACGATGGTTCATTTAGCGGACGGGGTGTTATTGCTCTCGATCGAGCGTTTGAAAGGGGAGCGCAGTGAGCGTAGTTTGTTTCATGTATTGAACGGAAAACGTTCGGCGACGACACTGCAAGACGCCTTTTTTTATGACTTGGAACCGATTTTTGGATTGTTCCCCTATACGAAGTACGACTATGAAAAGTTGCTCGCTTTGTTCGAAAAACGAGGCTGGCTCAACCGTTCGAGTTTCACGTTGACCGATGCCGGCAAGATGCTAGCGTCTCCCGAGGCCGTCAGTGACCTGTTCGACCGTCTCGGCGGTGAATACCGGGATTATACGGCAATGACGTGGAAACGGCTCAGCTTGTTCGTCCAGACGTTCATGTCGCTTGAGCACGAGCGGACGTTCTACCCGGTCCAGGCCGACCGGTTAGCTGAACGTTGGGTCAAACAGATCGTCCGGACCGAGCGGGAGTGGCAACCGCTGATTCACAGCTTTCATCAGGAACTTGAGACAGCGCTTGAAGAAGTCGGAGACCCATATGCGACCGCCGTCGTCTATCGATTCACGGGCGCGTTCGAGACGGGATACACGTATGAACAAATCGCGGCGCTCTTGGACGTCGATGCGCGGACGGCCCGACTCTACTTTTTGGCCGGCTGGAACGCGCTCTTGTGGAAGTTGCCGCGGGACGCAAAGCTGCTCGGCTTCGCTCACGGTTTATCGAGCGAACGGATGACGTTATCGGCGCGGGAATCGTATGAACAGTTTTTGGCCGGCCGATCGTTCCAACAAGTCCAATCACAGCGGCGGTTGCGTACGAGCACAATTGAGGACCACGTCGTCGAGATGGCGATGTATTTAGACGAGTTCCCGCTCGATCAATTCGTTCCACTCGAACAAATCAAGCAAGTCGAGCAGCTGCGTGACGAGTCGAGCTGGGCGCTCAAGCCGATTTTTGAACAAGTCGACGGAATCAGTTATTATCAAATCCGATTGGTGTTCGCACGATTGAAACGAGGTGAGACATTTGTTTGAAAAGACGTTGAAGCGGGTGTTCGGCTATGACACTTTTCGTACGGGACAGCGTGAGGTAATCGATGCGGTCGCCGACGGGCAAGACGTGCTCGCCATCATGCCGACCGGGGCTGGCAAGTCGTTGACGTTCCAACTCCCGTCTTATATTAAAAATGACGGGCTGACGATCATCGTGTCGCCGCTCTTGTCGCTCATCGAGGACCAGATGCTCCATATCCGCGAACGAGGCGAGCGTGGGGTGGCGCGATTGACGTCGATGGAGACACTCGAAGAGAAGCAAGACATCTTGAACCATTTGAAACGTTACCGCTTCTTATATTTATCGCCCGAGCAACTCGCCGTGCCGCACGTGACGCGGGCGCTCGCACGAACGAAAATTCAAATGCTCGTCGTCGACGAGGCGCACTGTATCTCGCAGTGGGGTCACGAGTTCCGGCCTGAGTATGCCCGCTTAGGCGAATTGCGGAAACAGCTCGGCAGTCCGCAATGCATGGCCGTCACCGCGACAGCGCCGGAGGCGGTAAAACGTGACATTATCGAGAAGTTGGCGCTGTTCTCGCCGTCACAGTTTGTCCATTCGGCCAACCGTCCCGAGATTCGTCTGATTGTCGAACGCCTCGAATCGGAGGATAAGATGCGACGGTTGAGCGAACTCGTCCACGATGTTCCGAAACCGGCCGTCATTTATACGGCGACTCGGCGTGAGGCAGAAGCGCTCGCCCTCCACCTCGATGACGCCTTGTTTTATCATGGTGGCATGTCGACTGAGGACCGCCGGCTCGTGCAGTCGCAATTCTTACGAGATGAAGTCGCCATCATGGTATGTACGAGTGCGTTCGGGATGGGTGTGAATAAAGATAACGTCCGGTCGGTCATCCATTATCAGGTCCCGGCCACGCTCGAGGCGTATATGCAAGAGATTGGACGTGCCGGACGTGACGGAAACCCTGCTTTTGCCGTCTTACTTTATGCTGAGGGTGACGAACGCATCCAACAGTTTTTGATTGACCAACAATATCCAAAAGACAAAGATATCCGTCTCGCTTATTTGGAACGTGACAACGGCACGAGCCTTGCCCAGTTGCCGCGCCTGTTGCGATTGAACGAGGAAGACCCGGTCTGGGGCTTGTTGAGTCAAATGCTCGCCGAGCGGACGCTTGCCGAGGCGATTGATTGGGTAAAAGATAGAAAGCGGGCTCGGTATCGTCAACTCGGGCAGATGATGGACTATGCCCTCATCAAAACGTGTCGGCGTGACTACTTGTTGAACTACTTCTCGGAACAACCGGTCAAACAAGCCGATTGTTGTGACGTCTGTGGGGAAATCGTGTTCCCGCCGTCGGTTCAACCTGTGTCTAAAAATGTGACAGATTGGAAACATCGGTTGGCTCGCATCTTCTCCTTTGAATGATATCATAGTAAAATGATAAAAAAGGTAAAGGAGGGCACACGTTGCGACATCGGAACCAAGCGGACTCACTGCGTGAACAAGTGGTGGACACGTTGCCGTCTCGCGCTGAACGGCAAGAGCATGAGCGCAAAGAAAAGTTGAACGATAATTGGCTAAAGCGGCCGCTCGCTATGATGCTGACATTGACGATGTTTGCCATTATTCTTGTATTTTTATATATAGGTCGTCACACCTTATTTTTCTGACAATACGACGGGGACGTCGTATTTTTTATTACGTACTTCGTTCGGTCAGACGGATCTGCTCAATCTCGCCAATTTCTCACAAGAATTGCACAATAAAACAGGTAAAGCGCTTCGGATGGGTCTATACTAAAAAAGAAGAACCTGTAGGAAAGGAGGGGCTGCTGTGCCGAAGTACTCCATTAAGACGGTCGCGTCTCTCACCGGGGTCAACCCGACGACGATTCGGGCGTGGGAACGCCGCTATCAATTTATTGTGCCGAGCCGGACCGAATCCGGCCACCGACTGTATTCCGACCAAGACGTCGAAAAGATTAAATGGGTCGTTGAGAAACAACGGGAAGGCTTGACCGTATCCCAAGCGATTCAACAACTACATGTTGCCCCGAAGCCGAAGCCTGCCCGCCTCTATGACGAGGAATTAATGGATGGGTTGCTCGAGGCGTTACTTTCGTTTGACGAACGCAAGGCGCACGATTTGATCAATCGTGCTTTTAATACGTTCAGCTTTGAAAAGGTCACGAAAGACATCATCGGTCCGTTGTTGATGGAAATCGGGACGCGTTGGGAGAATGGGGACATCACGATTGCGCATGAGCACTTTGCGACCGCTTTTTTGCGGGCTCGTTTGTCGACGCTCTCCTTACAGATGCCGATGAATCCATTTCTACCGCGGATCATTTGTGTGTGTTCCCCAGGCGAGATGCACGAGATCGGCCTGTTGTTCGTGACGCTTTATTTGCGCCAATACGGGTACGATGTGATCTTCCTTGGTGCAGGCTTCCCGAAAGAAGATTTAAACGAGGCGTTGCACGATATCGACGCGAAGTGCTTGATTTTCTCCTGCACATTGACGGAACATCTTGAAGGTCTAAAAGAAGCGATGCGCTTTATCCAAGCCGACCATCCCGATCTCGTCATCGGAGCCGGGGGATATGCGGTCAGCCTTCACGCCTCCGAGTTTGGATCGGCCTTCCTCGGTGATACGCCTGAAGCATGGACTGAGTGGTTGTCAACTATTTGACAGGTTGAACAAACGAGAGTAGCTTATAAAGTAGGATTGATTAATCTTTGGAGGTTTTCGTTTGAGATTTGAAAAGCAAACTAAAGAACATTTAAGGGTATATTTGACCGCGAGCGACCTTTCTGTTCGAGGGATTGCCATCGATACGATCGTCGGAGAGAGCGGCCAAGACCTATGGCGGGAATTGCTCGAGACAGCGGAGGCGGAATTCGGCTTCATGCCCCAAGGCACTGTCGATTTGAACGTGACGATGTTTCCCCGCGACGGACTCGTCATTGACGTTCAAAAAGTCGAAGCGGCCGCCCCGGAATCGGATCAAGAACAAGTCGAGATTCGGCTCACGATTGATGTGATTCATCATCTGATTTATCAGTTTGACGATATTGAGGACGTCATCAACGCCTCGGTCCGTCTATTCCCACATATGCAACAGACGGAGCAGGGTGGGGCGCTTTACCATTATGATGGACGCTATTATTTACATTTTGTCGAAGTGCTCAAACCGGACGTCGAGGAGCGCTTGGCCGCCATCTTGTCGGAGTACGGGCGCACGACGACTGTCAGTCCGTACGTCATGATGGAATACGGCAAGACGATTCAAACTGAACAAGCCGTGAAACAGCTGTACGATACGTTCGCGTAAGTACGGCTTTTTAACTGTTCTGTTTCTATTGTTTTCACCCGACACATGGTATGATAAAACTTGAATTTTTGAGATGTTAGCCGAAGGAGAGATTTGATGAAAGTCGCGGTATTATATGGTGGTGTATCAGGTGAGCGGGAAGTGTCGCTCACGAGTGGTAAAGGAATGATCGAGGCGCTCGAAGAACGCGGGCACGAGGTCGTGGCGATTGATTTTCACCCGGACCGGGCTGATGAGCTATTGACGCTTCAAGCCGATGTCGTCGTGAGCGCCCTGCATGGGAAATATGGAGAAGACGGACGCGTCCAGTCACTGTTAGAGATGGCCGGATTGCCGTACACGGGATCAGGTGTCTTGGCGTCAGCGCTGGCGATGGACAAAGCCCGTGCGAAAATCATATTCGCCGCTGCCGGCATCCGCATCGCCCGTGACGTCCTTATCGAGACGGGTGACGATATCGACGCGAAAATCGCTGAGTGGGGCGCTGAGTTCCCGTGCGTCGTCAAGCCGGCTCAAGAAGGGTCATCGAACGGATTGACGATCGCGATGGACGAAGCGATGCTTCGTCAAGGGATCGACAAAGCGTTCGCGTGTGATACGGCCGTGTTGGTCGAACAATATATTAAAGGCCGTGAGTTGACGGTACCTGTTCTTGGGAATCACGGGGCCGAGACCGCACTGCCGGTCATCGAAATCATCCCGAAAAATGAGTTTTATGACTATGAGTCGAAGTATTCAGAAGGCGGGTCGATTCACGTCTGTCCGGCTGAGTTGCCGGATGCGTTGACCGAGGAAGTTCAAACGGCTGCCATCAAAGCACACCGTGCCCTCGGATGTAGCGGTTATTCTCGTTCGGACTTCCTCGTTTCTGAAACGGGACTCGCTTATATTTTAGAGACGAACACGCTCCCGGGTATGACACCGCTCAGCTTGTTCCCAGACAGCGCCCGTGCTGTCGGAATTTCGTACGGTGAGCTGTTAGAGCGATTCATTGAACTGGCACTGGACAAGTAAGAAGGGACCCACCCTTCTTTTTTGTTTTAGAAAACGCTTTCATTATTTTTGTAAAAGCCTTTCAAATTGGGCGCGTATCAGCTATACTTTTAAACGAATACGAGGTTGATTCTTGGGGGAGAATTGACAATTTAGGGGAGGAAACCTTCATGATTACGGATCAAGAAAAAGGTCATCAAAAACGAAAAAACATCCTTGAATCGACACAAGAAGTGATACACGAGGCGCTTGATAAACTTGGGTATCCAGAAGAGATGTACGAGCTCTTGAAAGAGCCGCTTCGGATGTTGACCGTCCGCATCCCGGTACGTATGGATGACGGATCGACAAAGATTTTCACAGGATACCGGGCGCAACATAACGACGCGGTCGGGCCGACGAAAGGTGGCATTCGCTTCCACCCGAGCGTGACGGAAGTCGAAGTGAAGGCGTTGTCGGTCTGGATGAGCTTGAAGGCCGGAATTGTCGACCTTCCATACGGTGGCGGTAAAGGCGGGATTGTCTGTGATCCGCGTGAGATGAGTTTCCGTGAAATCGAACGATTGAGCCGAGGTTATGTCCGAGCCATCAGTCAAATCGTCGGACCGACGAAAGATATCCCAGCTCCGGACGTGTTCACGAACTCGCAAATTATGGCGTGGATGATGGATGAGTATAGCCGCATCGATGAATTCAACTCACCTGGTTTCATCACGGGTAAACCACTCGTCCTCGGTGGCTCGCATGGACGTGAGACGGCCACGGCAAAAGGTGTCGCCATCATGATCCGGGAAGCAGCGCTGCGCCGAGGGATCGAGTTGAAAGGGGCGCGTGTCGTCGTCCAAGGATTCGGGAACGCCGGGAGCTTCTTGTCGAAGTTCATGCATGACGCCGGTGCGAAAGTGATCGCCGTCAGCGATGCATATGGTGCGATTCACGATGAGAACGGCCTCGATATCCCGTATCTTCTGGATCGTCGAGATTCGTTCGGGACGATTTCGACGCTCTTCAAGAACACGATTTCGAATAAAGAAATGCTCGAACTCGACTGCGACATCTTGGTTCCGGCCGCGATCGAGAATCAAATCACTGAAGACAACGCTGATCACATCAAGGCATCGATCGTCGTCGAGGCCGCCAACGGACCGACGACGAACGAAGCGACCCGTATCTTGACAGAACGCGGCATCCTGCTCGTTCCAGACGTGCTCGCGTCGAGCGGCGGGGTGACCGTCTCGTACTTCGAATGGGTTCAAAACAACCAAGGTTACTATTGGACGGAAGAGGAAGTGGAAGAGAAGCTTGAGAAAGTGCTCGTCCACTCGTTCAATACGGTATATAACACGTCGTCGGCCCGTAAGGTCGATATGCGTCTCGCCGCCTATATGGTCGGTGTACGTAAGATGGCCGAAGCGTCGCGTTTCCGCGGTTGGGTATAATCAGACAGCAAAAAAGAGGGAGAGCCTGGCATCAGGTTCTCCCTCTTTTTGTCGATTACGTTGTCACACCGTTACGCTCCCGAAGCGTCTCGGCAATGGCTTGGCCGTGGAACCGGCCGTTCTCGATAAAAATCTTATTGGCATCATTTCCGGCGGCGACGACACCGGCGATGAACAAGCCGTCAACGTTCGTTTCGAACGTCATGTCGTCAAATGCGGGCACGCCTGTCTCCTCGTCGACTTGAACCCCGGCATCGGCGAACAGCCCGTGGTCGGGCAAGTAGCCCGTCATGGCGAGCACGTGGTCGGTCTCGAGTCGGAATTCTTCGCCGTGTTGACGATAGACGACGTGATGCGGCTCAATCCGTACAATCTCCGCCTCGAGCTCGAGGCGGACCTTGTCGTGGCGGACGAGCGAGTCGAACGTTGGCAGCACCCACGGTTTGACAGACGGGCTATAGCCGTCCCCGCGATAGAGTACCGTGACGTGGGCTCCGGCTTTCTCGAGCTCGATGGCCGCATCGACCGCGGAGTTTTTTCCGCCGATGACGGTCACGCGTTGACGGTAGAACGGATGCGCCTCTTTGAAGTAATGCGTGACGTGCGGCAATTCTTCACCCGGGACGTCGAGCGTACGAGGGCGTCCGTAATAGCCCGTGGCCAGGATGACATAGTCGGCCTTACGCTCTTTGGCGCCATCGCGATCATGATGTGACCGGACGAGGAAGCCGTCCTCAGTACGCACCACTGCTTCGACCGTCTCAAAGGGTTGGACGTCGAGCCCGGTCCGGCTGACGACTTCCCGGTAATAGACGAGTGCATCTTGACGACGCGGTTTCAAATCTTTACAGATGAACGGGATATCCCCGATTTCAAGCAAATTGGCAGACGAGAAGAACGTCTGATGGGTTGGATACCGATAGATGGCGTCGACGATATTGCCGCGCTCGATGACCGTGCACGAGATGCCGATACGCTCTAACTCAATCGCAGCCGACAGCCCACACGGTCCGGCGCCGACGACGATAGCATGTTTATTCAATGAAATCACCTCATCCCTCATTGTATGGAAGGACGAATCGGTTGGCAAGTCGACAACTCAATGTTGGAAGCTAAAGCTGTGCTCCATGACCGCCTGGGACGATCCTGCTTCAAGCTCGACGAGGAGGCGGAGTCTCGCTTTTTGTGAGTTCAATCCGTTCGAGAAGATGATGCCCATCTCTTTGAGTTGTTGGCCTCCGCCGACGTAACCGTACACGTCTTGGACGATTCCATTAAAACAGCGGCTGACGATGACGACCGGCATCCGTTCGACGAGCATTTCGAGCGCCGGGACGATCGACGGCGGGACGTTTCCTTGCCCGAGCACTTCAAGCACGAGTCCGTCATAGCCGAGCGCGTGCACGGCCTCGATCAAATCCGGCTCCATCCCGGCGACGACTTTCAATACCGCGACCCGCTTTGTGATCGAGGGTATCATCTTTGGTTGTTTCGTCGTCGGCTGACTGTAGATGAGGACGTGATCTTTCGTCACCATGCCGACGTTCCCGAAGTGGACCGATTTGAACGTGTCGACCGAGGACGTGTGCGTTTTTGTCACGTTGAACGCGGAGTGGATCTCTCCGTTGAAGACGACGAGCACCCCTTTACCGCGTGCGACATCACTTTGGGCGACCCGAAGCGCCGTGATTAGATTGAATTCGCCGTCCGAACCGACTTCGTTCGACGAGCGCATCGCTCCGGTCAAGACGATCGGTACCGGCGCACCGAGTGTGATTTGTAAGAAGTAGGCTGTCTCTTCGAGTGTGTCGGTCCCGTGCGTGATGACGACCCCGTCGTACGTGTCTTGCGTCAGTTGTTGATTGATGAACTGGGCGAGCTCGAGCATTTTTTCCGGTGTCATGTGCGGTGACGGGATGTTCGAAAAATGTTTCGTCGTGATGTTCGCGATGTCCGTCGCTTTCGGTAATGTCGCGTCAATCGGATTGACCTCGCTCGGCATGACGTGTCCCGACCCCGATTGAGACATGGCGATCGTACCGCCGGTGTGGATGAGTAACAAATGATTCATAACAGACCTCCAACTTTTTTGTTCGTTTCTTCCATTTTCTAGGTGCGACCTACTTTTTCTTTCCTCTATTTCAGTGTATGCTTAACGTGAGAGAGGAGAGATGCATCATGATTGCAATCGCCTTGTCTGCGGTTGCGCCAGGGTTCGCCCTTCTTTCCTACTTCTATCTCCGCCATGAGTTGGAAGCGGAACCGCTCGGCTATGTGATCCGTTCGTTCGTCGCCGGGGCCATTCTCGTCTTTCCGATCATGTTCGTGCAGTATGCGTTCGTGGAAGAAGGGGTGCTCGTGGGCCCGTTTTGGAAGGCGTTCGTGGCCACCGCGCTATTGGAAGAGTTTTTTAAGTGGTTCATGATTTATTATACAATATACATACATAAAGTCTTCGATGATTACTACGACGGGATTCTCTATGCGGTCGCCTGTTCACTCGGCTTTGCCACATTAGAGAATTTTCTATATTTATGGGTATACGACTCGATCGAAATCGCGATTTGGCGTGCCGTGTTGCCGGTGAGCGGTCATGCGCTCTTCGCTGTCGTCATGGGGTTTTGTCTCGGTCGGGCTAAACATTCCACCCATGAACGGTTTTGGCTATTCACGGCGGTCATGGCAGCTACGCTATTGCACGGCATGTTCGACTATATCCTGCTCGTCGAACCGATGAACAAAGTGCCGGCCGTCGTCTATATCGTCGTGCTTTGGATGGTCGCGCTCTTACTCGTGCGGACCGCCAATCGCTCCAATCATCGCCAATACAAATAGAATAAAAGGGGAATCGTTTCATGTTAAAAGTAGGTCAAGAGTTACGGATAGAAGTTGAAGGGAGAAAAGAAGGGAAGACGAAAATTGCGGCCATTAATGACCAAATCGTCTGGATCGAGTCCCCGAGTGAGACAGATACGTTGAAGACATTTTTCTTGCACGAAGACGAATCGATGCGCGTCTATTTCTTCGTAGGCGAAGAACAGCTCTATGCGTTCGACACGGTCGTGACGAGACGGGTGAGCGATGCGCAGTTGACGCTTCGCTACGCGTTCAACGTGCCGGATGAAAAGAAAATCAGACGCGTGCAGCGTCGCGAGTATTTGCGGGTCCCGGAAATGATCAACGTGACCGTATCCGCAGAAGATGGCCAAGCGTTCCCGTCGTTTGAGACGACGTCGCTCGACGTGTCGGCCGGAGGTATGCGAATCGTGGCGAACCGAGCCCCGGTCGCGGTCGACGAGTCAATCATCGTCTCGTTTCATATCGCTGACGACCGTGGCGTACCGCAGACGTTCCGTGTCAAGAGTCGCCTCGTTCGCATTCATGAACAGGCAGTCAAACAAGAATTATCCCTTTGCTTTGAAGAATTATCATCTCGGGACCAAGAGACGATTTTGCGTTATTGCTTCCGAGCCCAGCTCGAAGCGAGAAAACGGACAGGCTCCGTATTTTCTTCACGATAAAAAACTGGTATGATGTTCTCGGAACAAATGACCGAGAGGAGGCGGGTATCGGGATGAGCCGATACCCAATTTTTATGAATAAACCGTTACAGATTGCATTAGATGGACCGGCTGGGGCTGGGAAAAGCACGATTGCGAAAACACTCGCCAAAAAATTAGGATACGTCTATATCGATACGGGCGCGATTTATCGCGCCGTCACGTATCGCGCGCTTCAAGACGGCGTCGGTCTCGAAGACGGCCCGATGCTTGCCGAGATGATTGACAACATGGATTTACGGCTCGTCCCATCTGAGGACGGTCAACGCGTGTTCGATGGTACCGAAGAAGTGACCGAGGTCATCCGGACGAGTGAAGTGACGAACAACGTCAGTTTCGTCGCGCGCCAACCGGAAGTGCGGGCCGCCCTTATGGACTTGCAACGAGACCTCGCCAGCAAAGGCGGAATCGTCATGGATGGTCGTGATATCGGCACGCACGTCTTACCTGGGGCGGACTTGAAAGTATTTATGACGGCTACGGTCGAAGAACGGGCCCGTCGTCGGCATGAAGAGAACGTGGCGAAGGGATTGCCGAGCGACCTCGGACAGTTACAGCTCGAGATCGCCCTCCGCGATAAGCGTGACTCAGAACGCGATGTCGCCCCGCTTCGCCAAGCGGATGATGCACATTTCCTTGACACGACTGAATTGTCGATTGATGGGGTCGTCGAAGCGATCGAACAATTGATGAAGCAGGTGATTGGACGATGAAACCGTTAAACAACGGACCGTTCGGCATGTATCGTCTTGCAGTTGCGGTCGTCAATATCATTCGCAGATTAAGTTTTCGCGTCGAATATATCGGACGTGAAAACGTTCCGCTCGACGGATCCATGATCGTCTGCTCAAATCACCAATCGAACTGGGACCCGGTGTTACTCGCCGGGGCGATGCCGAAACAACGTCAGCTCCGATTTTTTGCTAAAAAAGAACTGTTTGAAGTGCCGGTATTGAAACATATCTTAAATCGCGCCGGCCAAATTCCGGTTTCACGCGGGGAAGGCGATCGCCAGGCGCTCCGGGTCGTTTTGCAAAAATTAAAGGAAGATGAGGTCATCTCGATCTTTCCTGAGGGCACACGCTCGAAAGACGGGACGCTCGGCAAAGCCCAGGCCGGGGTCGGGTTCTTCGCGCTCCGTTCGGAGACATCGGTGCTCCCGGTGGCCATTATTGGGACGTACAAGTTCCGTTCGAAGCTTAAGGTCGTGATCGGCAAGCCGGTCGACTTGAGCGCGTTGAAAGCGGAGAAGGCGAGTGCGCAAACGGCGGCAGATTTGATTATGGCCACAATCGGTGATTTGTACATGCAGCATTCACGGAACGTTCGCTAATTTCAGGTTTAATCTATTGCTAGGAGAGGAACTAACCTGATAACACCTTGACAAATCTTTCGAATTATAAGAAGTTTATACTAGGTGTAAGCGCCTTTGGGCGCTCCTTTTTGTACTCATCGTGAGGGGGTAGTGTTGGAATGGTCGAAGAAATGAAAGATATGCCTGATTTTGAGATTAATCGGGGTCAAATTGTGACCGGTACTGTCGTCAAAATCGAGGACAAGCAAGCGTTAATCGATATCGGTTATAAAACCGAGGCAATTTTACCAATCAGTGAAGTATCAAGCATGCATTTAGACGATTTAAACGAATCACTCCATGTTAACGACGAAATCCGTGTCAAAGTGAAAAAGGTCACGGACGAAGAAGTGGTCGTTTCGAAGAAAGACGTCGATGCCGAGGCAGCTTGGGATCAAATCGTCGAGAAATTCGAATCTGGTGAAGTATTCGAAGTCATGGTGAAAGACAAGGTCAAAGGTGGACTTGTCGTTGACATCGGTATCCGTGGATTTATCCCGGCTTCGCTCGTAGAGAACCACTTTGTCGAAGACTTCTCATCCTATTTGAATAAACCGATTACGGTTAAAGTCGTCGAGATCGACCGCGAGAAAAATCGTGTCATCTTGTCGCATAAAGCAGTTGCCGAAGCGGAAATGAGCGCGAAGAAAGCGGAGACGCTCGAGTCGCTTGAAGTCGGTCAAATCATTGAAGGGACGGTTCAACGTCTCACTGATTTCGGAGCGTTTGTCGATATCGGCGGCGTTGACGGCCTCGTTCATATTTCGGAGATGGCCCATAGCCGGGTTGAGAAACCGAGCGATGTTGTAACTGAAGGGGACAAGGTCAAAGTGAAAGTCCTAGGACTTGACCTCGACAACGAGAAAGTGAAGTTGTCGATTAAAGAGACGCAGCCAGGACCTTGGGAATCGGTAGAAGGCAAAATTCAACCGGGCGACGTGATCGATGGGAAAGTCAAACGTCTCGTCACGTTCGGCGCATTCGTTGAAGTCGCGCCGCAAGTCGAAGGGTTGCTACACATCTCGCAAATTGCGAATCGACACATCGCGACACCGTCTGAAGTGTTATCAGAAGGTCAAGACGTGAAAGTAAAAGTGCTCGACGTCCATCTTGACGAGAAAAAGATTTCGCTTTCGATGCGTGCTCTTGAATCGAGCGATTCAACGCGTGAAGACGCGGACCAATCGTTGCTTGACGAGTATAGTGACCAAGGAGGTTTCTCTGTCTCTGAGTTGACAGGAGAAGAGACCTCGGACGATTCTAAATAAGACGATCGTTCAAGCGGGAGCCAGACTCCCGCTTCTTTTTGTATGGTCACAGAAATATGGCTGTGATATGATAGTACAGTTGCAATTAGAAACGATAAGTTATTGAATGAAAGTTAGAGAGGTGTTTATATGGGAATTCCAGCAGTGGCCATCGTAGGCCGCCCGAATATTGGGAAATCCACGATTTTCAACCGGATTATCGGAGATCGCGTGTCGATCGTCGATGACAAGCCGGGGGTAACACGCGACCGCATTTACGGGACGGGTGAGTGGTTGAACCGTAAGTTTCATTTAATCGATACAGGTGGAATCGAGGTCGGTGACGAGCCGCTTCTCGTTCAAATGCGCCATCAGGCCGAGCTTGCAATCGATGAAGCGGACGTCATCATCTTCATGGTGAACGGACGCGAAGGCATTACAGCAGCAGACGAAGAAGTAGCGAACTTGTTATTCCGTTCGAACAAACCGATCGTCCTCGCTGTCAACAAAGTCGACAACTTCGAGATGCGCGAGCTCATGTATGAGTTCTATTCGCTCGGATTCGGCGACCCGTTCCCGATTTCAGGGACGCACGGCCTCGGTCTCGGGGATTTGCTCGATAAAGTGCTCGATTTGGCACCAGATAAAGATGACTACGAGTATAACGAAGAAGTGATTCAATTCTCACTCATCGGACGTCCGAACGTTGGGAAATCGAGCTTGACGAATGCGATTCTCGGTGAAGAACGCGTCATCGTCTCGGATATCGCGGGGACGACTCGTGATGCCATCGATACACCGTTCACACGGGACGGTCAAGAGTACGTCATCATCGACACAGCCGGGATGCGTAAACGCGGAAAAGTATATGAGTCAACCGAGCGTTACAGCGTCATGCGTGCCCAGAAGGCAATCGAACGCTCGAACGTTGTCCTCGTCGTCATCGACGGCGAAGAAGGCATCATCGAGCAAGACAAACGCGTCGCTGGACTCGCCCACGAAGCGGGGAAAGCCATCGTGCTCGTCGTCAACAAGTGGGATGCCGTCGACAAAGACGATAAGACGATGAAAAAGATGGAAGAGAAAATCCGCAAGGAGTTCTTGTTCCTCGACTATGCTCCAATCGTATTCTTGTCGGCGCTTACGTCGAAACGTCTTCAGACGCTTCTGCCGGTCGTCAAAGAAGTGGCTGATTCACACCGCCGTCGGATTTCGACGAGCGTGTTGAACGACGTCATCGTTGACGCTGTCGCGATGAACCCGACACCGACGGACAAAGGACAACGACTCAAGATTAACTACGCGACGCAAGTGGCCATCGAGCCGCCGACGTTCGTGTTGTTCGTCAACGATCCAGAGTTGCTTCACTTCTCGTACAAACGTTATCTAGACAACCAGATTCGCCGCGCATTTGACTTCACTGGTACACCAATTCATATCGTGGCGCGTCAGAAAAACTAGTAATGGGGGTGCCTTCTATGGCAAAAGTTGCTGTCATCGGTGCAGGGAGTTGGGGAACGGCGTTATCACTCGTCCTCGCTGACAACGGACATGACGTCCTGCTTTATGGACGTGAAGAAGAGCATGTGCATGAAATCAATACCGACCATACGAACTCGACGTATTTAAAAGATGCACCGTTACCGACCTCGATTCGAGCGACGACGGACTTGGCAGAAGCGGTCGCTGGCCGCTCGATCGTGTTCCTCGTCGTCCCGAGCTCGGCGATTCGTCCAGTGTCTCGTGAGTTGAACGCACTTCTCACGGAGCCGGTTGTCCTCGTGCATGCCGCCAAAGGAATCGAGCCGAAGACGCACAAACGTCTATCGGAGATTATCGCCGAAGAAATCGATCCGTCGAAACGTCGGGCCATCGGTGTGTTGACAGGTCCGACGCATGCAGAGGAAGTGGCCGTCCGTAAATTGACGACGATCACAATTGCCTGCGAGGACTTGGACGTGGCCGATGAGATTCAAGAGTTACTCACGAACGATCAGTTCCGGGTGTATTTGAACTCGGACGTGATCGGGGCGGAGTATGGGGGTGCCCTTAAAAACATCATCGCGCTCGCAGCAGGGATGACCGATGGCCTAGGGTATGGCGATAACGCCAAAGCGGCCCTGATGACGCGCGGAATCGTTGAAATCGCGCGGCTCGGAGTCAAACTTGGCGCCAACCCGGCTTCGTTTTCGGGCTTGACCGGGATCGGTGATTTGATTGTCACGGCCACGTCCCAGCATAGCCGTAACTGGCGTGCCGGGAACGCGATTGGTCGCGGTGAGAAACTCGAGGACGTGCTCGGTCACATGGGCATGGTCGTCGAAGGGGTTCGTGCCTGTGAGGCGGCGCATACGCTCGCTTGGGAAGCCGGTATCGAGATGCCAATCACGGAAGCCCTTTACAACGTGTTGTTCGAAGGCAAGAGCCCGCATGATGAGGTACAAAAGTTAATGAGACGCCCGCAGAAGCATGAGATGGAAGAAGTCTTCCACTTTGAAGGCGGCGAAGAGCAAAGGGACTGACGTTTTCGTTCAGTTCCTTTGTTTTTTTTGCTACACTTATGTACGGAGAAAGAATTAAAGAGAAAGTCGAGGGGATAGACGTGACACCGTCACTCATCAAGATGTGGATTTCATTTGCGGGGATTGGAGCGTTTGCCATCGCCGCGCTCATGGTTGCAGTCAGCCATACGAAGCTTTCAGGATGGTTTGCGGCGCTCGTCCGCGTCATCGCATTCGTCATATTTTTATTCGGAACGATCATTATGATTTATGTGGTCGCTTCGGGACCGACAGGAGGGTAACACGTGAAACGGATTTTGTTGGTCGCTAGTCTTTTGGCGGCGACCGTGCTCAGTGGATGTATGTTCCCGGACTCGAACCGGGTCGATAACGTCCCGTATGAAGATCAATTGAAATCGGTCCAGACGGCTGTCGACTCGTTCAAAGAGACGACCGGTGTTTTACCAATCAAAACGAAACCGGCTGAAACGCCTCTGATGGAGCGCTATCCAATCGAGTTCGCCCGTCTCGTGCCTGGTTATTTGGCCGATCCTCCGGCGAACAGTTTCGAAGGGGGCGGACTGTTTTTATACGTCCTTGTGGATGCTGAGACCGAACCGACTGTCAAGCTCATTGATTTGCGCGTGACCGAACGGTTGCAAACGTTACAGACGAACATCAACGCTTTCCGGGCCAAAGAAGGGAAATTCCCGTTTGACGGCTCGGTCGGCAAAAATCAGTTCACAATCGACTATGACCTCATCTTCGTCTCAGAAGAGCCGACGGTCCCGAGTCCATACACCGAAACCGAGTTGCCGATCTATGTCGATGGGAGCGGACAATTATTTGTCGATTACCGGACCGACCTTGAAGCCGCCCTTGAGAACACGGATGTAGAGCCAAAAGTCGGGGAAGACATTCGGTATTTGCTTTATAATGACTCCCCGTTCGCCCCTGCTTATTCGCAAGGGTACACGATTAATGAACAAGGTGAGGTCGAGTTTTTAAACAACTGATTGTCAGAACCGGTCGAATATAGGCTTTTCACTTAAAAAATGTTGTCATATCAACGTTTGTACGATATGATTAATCCCGTAAACTCCCTGTGAGAGGAGGTGAATCGTGATGAACAAAACTGAATTGATCCAAGCAGTTGCGGAGAAAGCAAACGTTTCGAAAAAAGAAGCTACACAAGTTGTAGAAGCTACATTCGAATCTATCACTGAAGCACTCCAAAACGGTGATAAAATTCAATTGATCGGTTTTGGTACTTTTGAAGTTCGTGAACGTGCTGCCCGTAAAGGCCGTAACCCACGTACAAAAGAAGATATCGAAATCCCGGCGAGCAAAGTTCCTGCCTTCAAAGCAGGTAAAGCGCTCAAAGATGCGGTCAAATAATGTGCAATACATAAGTCGCCGAAAGGCGGCTTTTTTGTGCCTCAAAGCGAGTTCACATGGCGTGAATGTGACAAAAATGTGCTATACTATGTCAGAATGACAACGAAGAGGACGAGGGGGGATAGCATGGAACAGATGACATACGAAACCGTTGTCACCGACCTTGCTCGTCAAATCGAAGAACGCATGACCCATCCGTATTTGACGAGACACGAGATTGTACCCGCAGTCGACATGCCTTTACTTCGTTGGATGGTCGAGATGATTGAAATCGAATCGAATCAACAACGTCAGCTCGTGCTTGCGACGTATTTTGCGCACCAAGCGCTCGAACTGCACGATCAAGTAAAGGATAGCCCGAACGGATCGCTCGAACGGCAACTGAAAGTGCTCGCCGGCGATTATGCCTCGGCTCAATTTTATAAAATTCTGGCCCTATTTCCTGCAGACTATAGCAGTCGCTTCGGCCGGACGGTCCAGCTCGTCAACGGGGCGAAGTGTACGCTCGCGTTAGATACGGACGTGCCTGTCACGACGTGGATGGAAGCGAACTTCGGATTGATCAAAACGTTTTCTGAAGTGATCGGTCAGGCTTACTTGACCGCTTACGGAAAAACGATCATCGAACGAAAGGCGGCGGAACTTCGCCAAGAACAACGAGAACAGCTATCGACGCTCCTGGCGCACGCTGTCGCTTAGAACGGAAAGGATGTTACGTATTGCAACCGAAAGAAAAAGAGCAAAAAGTATATGACGTGTTTCAATCAATCTCACCGAGCTACGATACGATGAACTCGATCATCAGCTTCCGTTTGCATAAATGGTGGCGCAAAGCGACGATGCGTCGCATGCAAGTGTTCCCGGGGGCTAAATGTCTCGACGTCTGTTGTGGGACGGCTGACTGGACAATCCAACTCGCCGAGGCGGCCGGGAACACCGGCGTCGTCAAAGGTCTCGATTTTTCCGAGAACATGCTCGCGGTCGGACAAGAAAAAGTGGAGGCACATCCAACAATTGAACTCATCCATGGGAATGCGATGGCATTGCCGTTCGGCGACCACTCGTTCGATTATGTGACAATTGGTTTTGGTCTCCGCAACGTGCCCGATTACATGACGGTGCTCCGTGAGATGCATCGTGTGTTGAAACCGGGTGGTACGGTCGTCTGTCTCGAGACGAGCCAACCGACGGCACCGCTCTTCAGCGAGCTATATCGGTTTTATTTCGGGTCGGTCATGCCGTTGTTCGGCAAAGTGTTTGCCGGCTCGTATGATCAATATAAGTGGCTTCAAGAATCGACTGATCAATTCCCGGACCGGTTGACGCTAAAACGGATGTTTGAGACGGCAGGGTTCGAACAAGTCGAAGTGAAGACGTTCTCCGGCGGTGCGTGTGCCATGCACTTAGGAAAGAAGTGGTGACCGATGTCTTTGAAGCGACTTTATCGCCACATGAACCGAGAGATTGAACACATCGACCGGTTCTTGTCGACGCGAGTCCAAACCGATCATCCGGTCATCGAGGCGGCTTCGAAACAACTTTTAGACGCAGGCGGGAAACGGATTCGTCCGGCGTTCGTCCTGCTCAGCGCCGGATTCGGACAAACGAAAGATATTCGATTGACGAAAGTGGCGGCGAGTCTAGAACTGATTCACATGGCCTCGCTTGTCCATGACGACGTCATCGATGACGCCAAACTACGACGCGGCAAACCGACCGTCATGGAACGTTACGATGAGCGGGTCGCGATGTATACGGGCAATACGTTGTTCGGTGAAGCGATTCGGCTCGTCTCTGAGATTGACTCTCCAGACGTGATGCAAATCATGGCTGACACAATGGAACTCATCTGTGTCGGGGAAATCAATCAAATCCAAGACCAATACGATTGGGGTCAATCCCCGAAACGATACCTCGACCGAATCGCCCGCAAGACGGCACTGTTGATTGAGACGAGTTGTGCGGCTGGTGCTGTCGTCTCGGGAGCATCACCTGACGTCGTCAAACAGTTGCGATTGTTCGGCTATGATATCGGGATGGCGTTTCAAATGACGGACGACTTGCTCGATTTCACAGCGAAGAGTTTTCAACTGGGGAAACCGGTAGGAGAAGATCTGAAACATGGTCATAAGACGTTACCGCTCTTCTATTCCGCGGAAAATCCGGACTTCTTTGACCGGTTGCAACAAGTCAGTCACTCGTCTGACTCTTCCTTGACGCACACGCTCGTTCGTGAAGTGCAGCGTAACGGGACGCTCGAGCGAAGTCAACGGACGATTGACCGTTATGTGAACCGAGCGATCCGACGTCTCGACGGGTTACCGGACGTGCCAGACAAACGTTCGCTGATCGAGATTGCGGAATATATCGGGAAACGAAAATGGTAATTAGGACCTTGTAAACCCTTTCAATAATGACGGTGACCGTGTAAACTAATAACGTACATGGTACACATATTGATTTAGGGGGATTAGGGGAATGGAAAAAACATTTTTAATGGTGAAACCGGATGGTGTGAAACGTGGATTGATTGGGGAAATCATTTCGCGCTTCGAACATAAAGGCTATACGTTGAATCGTCTCGAATTATTGACACCGTCAGTAGAAGTCGCACAATCGCATTACGCGGAACATAAAGAAAAGCCGTTCTTTGGAGAGCTGGTCGACTTTTTAACGTCTGGTCCTGTTGTGGCGATGGAGTGGGAAGGCGAGAACATCGTCGCCGTCTCTCGATTGATGATCGGGAAGACGAATCCGCTCGATGCGCAACCTGGAACGATTCGTGGCGACTTGGCCTCGACGATGTCACAAAACGTCATCCATGGTTCAGACAGCGTGGAGAGCGCAGAGCGTGAATTGTCACTTTGGTTCGCCACTGAAGCATCACACGTTTGATGACGATAAAAGGGACGGGGGCCTCCTGTCCCTTTTTGTATTGGGATTTAAGCGCTTTCGCACGTTTTGGCACGACATGATCTAGGAGAAGAGAAAGAATTGAGGTTGAAACTGGTGATAAATGATTATGCCATCTTCGTAAAAAAGTTTTATTTGAAGTCGGGAATCGACTTGAATTTATATAAAGAGGCTCAAATGAAGCGTCGCATGATCGCGCTTCGTGAGAAGAAAGGGTATGCCACTTTTATCGAGTATTTTAAAGCGATGGAAGCGGATCGTGGGTTATACGATGAATTTTTAGATCGCATGACGATCAACGTAAGCGAATTTTATCGAAACCCGGTCCGATGGCAACAGTTGGAGACAGACATCTTACCTGAACTCATCCGAAAGAGCCAAGGCAAATTGCGTGTGTGGAGCGCGGCCTGTTCAACTGGAGAAGAGCCGTATTCATTGGCGATGCTGTTATCGAAACATTTGTCACCTGCCCAGTTCACAATCACGGCGACGGACCTAGATGACGTGGTGATCGAAAAAGCGAAGCAAGGCAAGTACCATGAGCGGGCGCTCGTTGACTTGCCCCCTGATTTTCGGCAGCGTTATTTCACCCGCCGCGGTGACGACTATTACATCACGGAAGACATCAAAAAATTGGTGACGTTTAAAAAACATAACTTGTTGGCAGATGTGTACGAGCGGAATTTTGATTTGATTGTCTGCCGTAACGTCTTGATTTATTTCACCGAGGAAGCGAAAGAGAAGGTATATAAATCGTTCCATCGCTCACTTCGGCCAGGCGGGATTCTCTTCGTTGGGGGGACGGAGCAAATCTTTCAACCGAAACGGTACGGTTACAAGATGAAACAAAGTTTCTTTTACGAAAAATTTGAAGAGTGAGGTGGCGTAGATGCGTTATTTGACGGCAGGAGAATCGCACGGCCCTGGGCTTTCAATCATCATCGAAGGTGTGCCGGCGGGACTTGAAGTCGACGTCCAAGCAATCAATGAAGAGCTTGCCAAACGGCAATCCGGTTACGGACGAGGACGTCGTATGCAAATCGAATCAGACCGAATCGAGGTAAGAGCCGGCATTCGTCATGGGGTGACGACAGGGGCCCCTGTGTCGTTTTGGATCGAGAACAAGGACCATACCCATTGGCGGAACGTGATGCAGGCCGAACCGATCGATGCGGACGTGGAAATCAAACGCCGTGTCGTCCGACCACGACCGGGACATGCGGACCTCGTTGGCGGCTTGAAGTACGACCATCGTGACCTTCGTGACGTGCTCGAGCGCTCGAGCGCTCGGGAGACGGCCGCCAGGGTCGCCGTCGGCGCACTTAGCAAACAACTGCTCGCTTCGGTCGGCATTTCGCTCGTCAGCTATGTGAAAGTCATCGGTGGTGTCACAGCCGAGGTGTCATACGAGTCGCTCGACACGATGCGCGCCACGATCGAGGCGTCGCCGGTCCGGACGCTCGACGAGGCGGCCGGTCAGGCGATGATGGGTCGAATCGACGAGGCGAAAGCCGCCGGTGATTCGCTCGGAGGTGTCGTCTGTACCGAAGTGCATGGCGTCATCCCAGGCCTCGGGTCGTACGTCCAATACGACCGGAAACTTGATGCGGCCATCGCCCGCGCCGTCATGAGTGTCAACGCCATTAAAGGCGTCGCGTTTGGCGACGGGTTTGACATGGCGTATCGGCCAGGTTCTGAAGTGATGGACCCGATCGCTTATGGTCCGGACGGCTATACACGACTGAGCAACCATCTCGGCGGTTTCGAAGGCGGGATGACGACAGGCATGCCAATCGTCTGTACGGCTGTGATGAAACCGATTCCGACGCTCTACAAACCGCTCCAATCGGTCGATATCGATACGAAAGAATCATTTCTCGCGCAAATCGAGCGCAGCGACGCTTGTGCCGTGCCGGCCGCCTCGCTCGTTGTCGAAGCGGTCATCGCCTTCGAGCTCGCCCGTGAGCTGTGCGAAACGTTCGGGCATGATACGGTCACCCGCATCCAGTCTCGTGTCGCTTCGTACCGGGAAGAGATTCGCACGTGGTGACGCTCCAGGTGAACGCCTCGACTCCCTATGAGGTCACGATCGAGCGGGATGATACCTGGCTCGATCGTGTCCCGTACTTCACCTGTTCAACCGTTTGGGTCATCACGGATGAGACGGTCGACCGGCTACACGGAAATACGTTCCGGGACCGGCTCGCGTGCAAACATGACGCAATCGTCTGGTCGGTCGTTCGCCCCGGGGATGGCTCGAAGTCGCTCGAGACAATCGAACGACTCGTGACAGACGGGTTGACGGCCAGTTGTGACCGGGATACGCTCGTCGTGGCGTTCGGTGGCGGCATGGTCGGAGATTTGGCTGGCTTTTTAGCGAGTGTCTATATGCGCGGTGTGCGTTACATACAAGTACCGACGACGGTCCTTGCCCATGACTCGGCCGTCGGTGGGAAAGTCGCGGTCAACCATCCGCTCGCGAAAAACGCGATTGGTGCGTTCTATCAACCGGCCGGCGTCCATTACAATGTCGACCGTCTCGAAACATTGTCCACGCGAGACGTCTTGAGCGGGCTCGGCGAATTGATTAAACATGCCTATCTGTCACGTTACGTCCTCGGTCACTCGTTCGAGGTGGAGTTGTTCAATGCTTTGGCCGAAGGACCACTCGATTGGGAAGAATGGCTCGCGCGTGGAATCGAAGTGAAGCGATTGGTCGTCGAGGCCGATGAACGCGAGCAAGGCGTGCGGGCGTGGCTGAATTTCGGCCATACGTTCGGCCATGCATTGGAATCGACCGAAGCGTACCGATTGTCGCACGGGGAAGCGATTCTCTACGGCATGGTGTACGCTTTCCTCGTTTCCGGCGACGAAGTGCGGGCCAGAGCCCTCGCTTCGTTCATGAAGCAGAACAGGATCACAGCGGTCAAATGGCAATCGTTTGACACGTACCTCGCAAGCATGGGACGTGATAAAAAGAATCGGGATGGTCACATCCGTTTCGTCCTGCTTGGCGATGAAGTGACCGTAGAAAGCGTCACGGCAGAACGGCTCAAGGAAGCGTTCCATCAGATGAAAGGGTGGTTTTAATATGGGATTGAATGGATTCATACGCGTGCCGAGTGATAAGTCAATCACGCATCGGGCTCTCTTGTTCGGGGCTGTAGCGACCGGGGAGACCACGATTTACAATCCGCTCCTCGGTGAGGATTGTCGTTCGACGCTCGAGGCGATTCGACGGTTAGGTGCCGTCGTCGTTGAAGCGCCTGACCATCTTCTCATCACGGGAGCAAAGACGCTCACGTCGGCCGAACTCGATTGCGGGAACTCGGGCACGACGATGCGTCTCATGACCGGGCTTCTCGCTGGATATGATGGGGAGTTCACGCTTACCGGGGACGCCTCGCTCTCAAAACGTCCGATGCGTCGGGTGACGGACCCGCTCCGGCAAATGGGTGCCGCTCTCGACGGAGATTTCGCCCCGCTCCATATCTACGGACGGTCACTTTCAGGCATCGATTACACGTTGCCCGTTGCGAGTGCACAAGTGAAATCAGCCGTCTTGCTCGCCGGACTGCGCGCGGACAGCCCGACGATTGTCCGCGAACCGGTCTTGTCAAGGGACCATACCGAACGTATGCTACCGCTCTTTAAAGGACAGATTGAAATCACTTCTGACGAAGGGATCAGGACAATCCGGTTGTCGCCGTCAGTTCTTGAAGCTGCGAACGTGGCCGTTCCGGCCGATCCTTCTTCGGCCGCCTTTTGGTGGGCCGGTGCGGCGCTCGTACCGAACAGTTGCCTCACGACGACCGATGTCTGTTTGAACGAGACACGAATCGGTTTCTTGCGCACGCTCGAACGGATGGGGGCGAAGATTGAAGTGACGAACGTCCATACGCTCGGGGAAGAATCGGTCGGTGACGTGACCGTGTCGACGAGTACGCTCCAAGGCATTCGGTTGGATGGGGACGCAATCCCGCACCAAATCGATGAGTTGCCGTTGTTTGCGCTCGTCGCCTCACAAGCGACGAGTCCGTCATCTGTCCGGGACGCGAGCGAACTCCGTGTCAAAGAGACGGATCGGATTCAGACTGTCGTGCAAGAACTTTCCGCGCTCGGTGTCGATATACGCGAAACCGAGGACGGGTTCGACGTCTTTCCGAGCCGTCTTCACGGGGGACATGTGTCTTCGCACGGGGATCATCGACTCGCGATGATGCTTCAAATCGCGGACTTATTGACGACCGAACGTGTGACGATTGAACATGTCGAGGCGGCGGATGTGAGTTACCCACGATTCCGTGACGATTTACAACGCCTCGGACGTGAGATAGAATAACGTCAATACGAGTAGTCGGTAGGAGGAACTATAACCATGTTAGACGAAATAGAATTGAACCATATCATCGAAATGCTCGAGAAGGGCGAGACCGAGCATGCGCTCATGCATCTTGAGTCGCTCGAGAAGGACGGGTCGGACGAGGACCGTTTGGCGATCGCCGACATCTACCTCGAACTCGGGCTTGCCGATCGTGCCGTGAACGTGCTCGCGGCGCTGTATGTCGATTACGCGGGCAATCCGCATGTCGCCTTGTCGCTCGCCGAGGCATACTTGGATAGTGACCGTGAAGAAGAAGCGATTGCCGTCCTTGAAAAGATTGACACGACGGATAAAGAAGCGCATATGCGCAGTCTCGTCTTGCTCGCAGATTTGTATCAATCGCAAGGCTTGGACGAGGTCGCCGTCAAGAAACTGATGGAGGCGCTTGAAACGAATCCTGACGAACCGCTTCTCATCTATGGTCTAGCCGAACTGTATGCGTCAATCGGTTCGTTCGAACAGGCCGTCCCACTCTATGCTCGTCTGCCACACTTGCGTTTGCCGGAAGAACTCGACTATCAAGCGGACTACGCCGAGGCGCTCACGATGATCGGCTCGTTCGAAGAAGCGCTCGACGAGTATGAGAAGGCGGACGACCGCAACTTGAATACCGTGTTCGGTCACGCGATGACCGCTCACCGCATCGGCCGCGACGAAATCGCTGTGAAACAGTTCGAGTCGCTCCAGGCGATGGACCCTGACTTCACGTCGCTCTATCTTCCTTATACGGAGGCGCTCGATGCGCTTGGCCGTCTCGATGAGGCACTCGTCGTCATCGATCAGGGAATCGACCGTGACGACTACAACGACGAGTTGCGGACGGTGAAGGCGAAGCTGTTCTTGAAGCAGGGCCGAACGGACGAGGCGGTCGCGGAACTCCGGGAGGCGCTCGCGCTGAACCCGGAATCGCTCCAGGCGACCGAACTCCTCTTGTCCGTCTTATTCGAGTCCGGCGATATGGAGGCCGTCCTTGAGACGATCGACACGCTCGAAGAGCATTCGACGTCCCCGCTTATGACCTGGTATAAAGCGAAAGCGGCCTATGAACTCGAAGCGTACGATCAAGCCGTCACGTTATATCGGTCGATTGAGCAAGTTTATAAAGAGGACGTGTCATTTGCCATCGAATGGGCTACACTATTGATAGAAGAAGGACAGCGTGCCGAAGCGCAACGAGTGCTCGAGCAAACGCTTGCGCTCACCGTCGACGTCGACGATCGCCAAGCTCTTGAGGAGCGGCTCGAACGGTTGACGGACCACGATTAATCGATACAAAGGAGATGGGGTCATATGGTCGAGCGGAAAAAGATGTTCTTAAAGCGATTCCTCGCTCATCATACGCTTCGTAAACGAGAGGCCAAATGGATTATCGACTACTGGCTCAGACATCCAGAAAAACTCGGGAACGTTCATTTCGTCACGAACGCCTCGGTCTCACCGCGTAGCCTGATCATGACGGCGTACGGCTTTGACGGGGAACCGTTCCGCTATCGCCGGGGTGACCTCATCACGGTCAATCCTGAGAAGGCGTATCACGACATCCGGCTCCACGATGGAGCAATCTACGTGGAGCTCAACTTCCAAGGAATGATGATCGACGAGATGTGGATCGATATCGTTGAATTGAATCCGTTCGAGCCCGTCGCTGAACTGAAGGATGAAGTGACGACGTCCGCTCAAACGGTCATCCGTGCCTCGGTCGCCCAGTTCGAGGAAGAACGTCTGCTCGTCGAAATCGACAAGGCGCTCGACCGGCGCGACGAGAAATTGTTCCGGAATTTGACGAGCCAACTGCATCAAGTGCGGGCCTCAAAATTATTTTAATAAAAACAAGCGCTTCCGTTATGGTCAGCGCTTGTTTTTTGGTATATTAATGACGTAGGAATACACAATAATTTCACATTTCGTTCATAAGTTTCGCATAGGGAACGTTTGTAGGTGCGCTACAATGGACATGATGATGTATGTCTAGAGGAGAGGAGGAGGAAGATGAGGTTCGATGGCATAGACGCGATGAAGTCGCTGACAGAACGCCAATACGTCGATACGCTCGTCGTCCCACTCGTCGAACTGGCGTTTGATGAGGACATCGTACGTAAAGCCGAAGGCAACGAAGTCATTCAGGCGGTCGCACTCGAGACCGAACGGCAGCTGTCGGGACGGACGATGCTCAGTCCGACGCTCAGTTACGTCGATGTGGATGCTGGCCGTGCGACGGCAGAAGCGGTACACATGAAAGCAATGGCCTCTGGGTTTTCCCACGTGTTGTTCATCTCCTCGGATTTGCGTTTTAAAGGGTCTGAACTGCCGATTATTTTTGTTCCGCCGCTTGCGTTAAAAGGCATGTCCGGCGAGCAGTCGCACACGATGGTTCAAAATTTTGCGACGCAAGTCATTACTGAGCTTTCGAGCCGTTGGATGGCGACATGAAGCGGTTGACGTAGAGGTTTTATTGATATACTATTTTGTTGAGTGAGAAATTTTTGTGAAGAATGCATAAAGAATTATGGGGTTATGCACACGAATGAGGGGGGAACGAAATGGCTCAAAATGGGTCAAAAGTCACACGCCGTCAGTTCTTAACGTATACGTTGACTGGTGTAGGTGGCTTTATGGCGGCAACATTGATCAGTCCGATGGTCAACTTTGCGATCGATCCGGTCTTGAAAAAATCGGATGCGGGCGATAAAGTAAAAGTCATCAGTCTCGACGACATCACGACTGAGCCGCAACGTGTCGACTTTAAGAAACAAACGCAAGATGCTTGGTATGAATTTGAAGAAACGCTTTCGGCGTGGGTATTTAAAGATGAGAGCGGCGAAGTCATCGCCTTGTCTCCAATTTGTACACACCTCGGTTGCCAAGTAGGATATGGTGGAGACCCGACTCGACCGACAGAGTTCTTCTGTCCGTGTCACTTCGGTCGCTATGAGAAAGATGGAACGAACATTCCGGGTACGCCTCCGACATCACCACTTGCACGCTACGAAAAAGAAGAAAAAGACGGCTTCCTATACTTGGGCAGTCCAGTCGCACAGTTGTGAGAGGGGGAATAGTCGATGTTACAAAAAATTTATGATTGGGTCGATGAACGCGTCGACATCACGCCGTTATGGCGCGACATCGCTGACCATGAAGTTCCAGAACACGTCAACCCTGCCCATCACTTTTCAGCATTTGTCTATTGTTTTGGCGGTCTGACGTTCTTCACGATCGTGATTCAAATCCTGTCAGGGATGTTCTTGACGATGTATTATGTACCAGACATCATCAACGCGCACGCGTCGGTGTACTATTTACAAAACGAGATCGCACACGGACAAATCGTTCGTGGGATGCACCACTGGGGCGCATCGGTCGCAATCGTCATGTTGTTCTTACATACGCTCCGCGTATTCTTTACCGGATCGTATAAGAAACCGCGCGAGCTCAACTGGGTCGTCGGTGTTCTCTTGTTCTTCGTCGTCTTGGCGCTCGGTCTTACAGGGTACTTGTTGCCGTGGGATATGAAAGCGTTGTTCGCGACGAAAGTTACGCTTCAAATTGCCGAGAGTGTCCCGGTCATCGGTGGCATCGCCAAGACGCTTCTCGCCGGTGGTGAGATCGTCGGCGCACGGACGCTCACGAACTTCTTCGCCATTCACGTCTTCTTCTTACCGGCGGCCTTGTTCGGACTCCTCGGAGCCCACTTCTTGATGATTCGTAAACAAGGGATTTCAGGACCGCTATAAGCCGATTCGAAGATATAAAGGGGGAGAAACGATATGCATCGCGGTAAAGGGATGAAATTTGTAACCGACTCTCGAGTAGGAATCTCGAATCGGAAACAAAATATTGCAAAAGACTATTCTGAATACCCAGGACGCACTGAAGCGTTCTGGCCGAACTTCTTGTTGAAAGAGTGGATGGTCGGTTCGGTCTTCTTGATCGGGTTCATCGCCTTGACAATCGTCGAGGCACCACCGCTTCAAAACATCGCCGATCCAACGAACACGTCTTACATTCCGTTACCGGACTGGTATTTCTTGTTCTTGTATCAATTGCTCAAGTACCAATTCGCAGCAGGGGATTGGATTTTGCTTGGAACGGTCATCTTGCCAGGGGTCGCCTTTACGGCACTCTTGATCGCACCATGGCTTGACCAAGGGCTCGAACGTCGTCCGGCGAAGCGTCCGGTCGCCATTAGCTTCATGCTTCTCGGTATTTTATCGGTCTTCTACTTGACGTGGGAGTCGGTTCAAACGACGCACTGGGATCAAGTCCACGAGCAAGGGATTCTTCAAGTACCAGGTGAGGGTCCGGAAATTGATACGGCTGCGCCAGGTTATGAGATTTACGCGGCCCAGTCTTGTGTGAACTGTCACGGTCAGAACCTTGAAGGCGGCGCTGCCGCTCCAGGTCTCGTCGGCACAGCATACACGGCTGAAGAAATCGCGGAAATCGCGGTCAACGGTGTCGGAACGATGCCGGCCGGCCAATGGGAAGGTTCGGATGAGGACCTCCAAGCCATGTCTGAATTCATCGCTTCGTACGGTGAAGGCGGCGAGAATAACCAATAAGCCATTGGTTCAAGAAGCGTGGCCCGTTAAACGGGTCATGCTTCTTTTTACTTTGGGTCTCTTACGTTACAATTAGGATAAAAAAGGATGAATACTCGAATGATACATATGTTACGCCCAATCCTCACGCATCGGATCGTCTTAGTGCTCTTGTTTATCATCAACTTGCTCGGCACGATTTACGGGTACGTCTGGTATGAGCCGCAGCTTCGCGATACGCCGCTCCTCTACTGGCCGTTCGTGCCTGACAGTCCGACCGCTTCGCTTTTCTTCACGATCGTGCTCGGCCTTTGGCTCGCTGGAAAAAAATCACCGCTCATGGAGACGCTTGCCTTCATCACGCTCGTCAAATACGGAGTGTGGGCCGTCGTCATGAACTTGTTGTTCTTAAGAGGACTGGGCCCGGACGCCGAGACGTTCACCATCCTCATGGCCGTCATGTTGATGGTGTCGCACGGAGCGATGGCGTTTCAGGCTTTCTTATACGCGCCGTTCATGACATGGACAGTTCGCTCGTTCGTCTTGACGCTCGTCTGGGTCATCCATAACGATGTTGTCGACTATGTGCTCGGTCAATGGCCGCGCTATCCGTCGCTCGCCGAACATATCGCCTGGATCGGCTACGGCTCGTTCTGGTTGACCGGAATATGTTTTTTTATGGGATACCACATCATCCTGCGCACTTCGCTTGATAATAAGTTCATAAGAATGTAAAATCAGATTATCAAATACACGCAGAGGTGATCGAGAACATGTCATTAGGTGGCTATATTTTCTATCTTGCACTGATTATGCTCATCCCGTTATGGGCCCAGATGCGAGTGAAAAGTACGTACAAAAAGTTTCTCCAACAACCGATTCAAAGTGGGGTCACGGGTGCACAAGTCGCTGACTTTATCATGAAACAAAACGGTGTCCACAACGTCCGCATCGAGATGGTCGATGGATTGATGAGTGACCATTACGACCCGGTCAATAAAGTCGTCCGTCTATCGCGTGAAGTGTATCAAGGTTCGACGATCTCATCGGCTGCGATTGCAGCCCACGAAATCGGCCACGTCATTCAAGATGCGACAGACTACAAGATGATGCGGGTCCGTCACCGGCTCGTCCCGGTCGTGAACATCACATCGAACTTGTCGTTCCCACTTCTCTTAGGTGGTTTCCTCCTCGGAGCGATGGGCCTCGCTCAACTCGGTGTCGTCATGATGCTCGGGGCGGTCGTGTTCCAACTTGTCACACTTCCGGTCGAATTCGATGCCTCGAAACGGGCCATGGCTGAACTGACGAGTCACGGCATCGTCACGGCAACAGAAGAGTCGGGCGCGCGTAAAGTGCTTAACGCGGCAGCATGGACGTATGTAGCGGCAACGCTCGTCGCCGTCGCCGAACTCATCCGCTTGGCGCTCATCGTCTTCATGCCACGTGACGAGTAGAATCAACGGTCCCGTCGAACGACGGGACTTTTTTTGTATCTCGTTTTGAAAGGAGCCACCCATGCCAAAACCACAATTGACGAAGGCGGGTCGCCTGCGTTTGATCGAACAACTCGAGACGCTTCGCGTCGATGGGCGGCGCGAGGCGCTCGAACGCGTCAAGGCAGCTCGGAAATTTTGTGACTTTCGAGAAGACGTGACGTATGTGGACGCGGTCCGCGAACAAGAGCGCATCGAGACAAAAATCATCGAACTAGCGCGTACGCTCGCCGACGCCGTCATCGTAGAACGGGAATCAGATGCCGGACAAGTCGGATTCGGTGACACGGTAACACTCCGAGAACTACCTCAAGAAGAAACCGAGACGTACCAAATCGTCGGCGAGCTCGAAGCCGATTTGGCGAACGGGACGATCTCCGCGACGTCACCGCTCGGCAGCGGGTTGATGGGGGGCGCCGTCGGTCAAACCGTCTCGATCGCTTCACCGGGAGGCGCGCTCATGTTTGAGATCGTCCACATCAAGCGATTATGAAACGCCCCGTTCATTCGAACGGGGCGTTGTGCGTCGTGACTTATTTCAAGGGAATCCGGTTCTCATCGAACGTGAAGCCTTCACCGCCGACCTCATAGACATGGTGGAACGTGATGAAGGCGTGCGGATCAATCTGTTTGACGATCGTCTTCAATCGATTCACTTCGTTCCGGCCGACGACGACATACAGCACTTCAAGCTCCTTGTTCGAATAGCCACCTTTGGCGAGAAGTCGGGTCGTCCCGCGGTTCATCGTGGCATGGATGCCGTCGGCGATGGCTGTGCGGTGATCACTGATGATCATGGCTGCCTTCCCGGCGTATGTCCCTTCCTGCATCGAGTCGATGACGCGGGCACCGACATAGACGGCGAGTAGCGTGTACATCGCCTCGCGAATATCGAGATACGTCAAACTGAGGACGATGACGAAAAAGTCGAACACGAGGAACGTCTTGCCGATCGACCAGCCGACGTAGCGCTGCACGAGCCGGGCGATAATGTCGACGCCTCCGGTCGTCCCACCGTTATTGAAGATGATGCCGAGACCGACCCCGATGAAAAGACCTGCGAACAGACTCGCGAGCACCATATCGTCCGTCAAATCGATGACGAGGTTCGAGTACTTGGCGATGAGTCCGTACCAGAGCGAGAAACTGAACGTCCCGATGAGCGTGTAAATGAACGTCGTCCGCCCGAGCAGCTTATAACTGACGAAGAAGAGCGGGATGTTGAGCGCCAAGTTCGTGATCGACGGTGACCAGTCGAACAAACCTCGTAGAATCAGTGTGATCCCGGTGAAACCGCCTTCCGCCAAATTGTTTTGGACGTTGAAGTGATAAACCCCGAACGCAAAAATAAAGGAACCAATTAAAATAAAGAAAATATTGCGAAACCGAATCGGTAATTGTACCGTCATTTGGTTCACCTCCCATCTAGTAGCGTACTCGAAAAACCTCTCGGTTGCCTACCCTGAACATATGACAATCGAGACGGAGTCCGATATACTTTTCACAGAAGAGGTGATTTTATGAAAATAGTAGCAATTGGGGCCCATCCGGACGATATTGAGATTGGTATCGCCGGCATGACCGCCCAATGGACCGAGGACGGGGTCGAGGTGCTTTACGTCGATTTGACGAGAGCCGAACTGTCCTCGAACGGGGACGTCGTCACCCGGTCGAAAGAAGCCGAGACGGCCGACCTTGTGCTCGGTACCCGCCGCGTAAACCTCGGTTTCCCGGACCGGGGTTTGACCGGGGACGCAACGCAAGTCGAGGCGCTTGTCCGTTTGATTCGGACCGAACGGCCGACACACGTCCTCTATCCATATGGCGTCGACCGCCATCCCGACCATGGGGCATGTGCCCGACTCGTCGAGGAGGCGCTCTTTAACGCCGGGATCCGTAAATTCATGCCCGACGTTCCGGCGTATCGACCGGCGAGCGTCTATCAATATATGATCAATGCCCACGCGACGCCTGACGTCTGTATCGATATCTCTCCGACGATTGAACGGAAGCTCGACGCGCTTCGTGCTTACGCGAGCCAATTTACGCCAGTCGACGGGGTAGCGACCCCACTGACGGATGCGTACCTCGAGCGGGTCTTGGCCCGGGAACGTCATTTCGGCAGTTTGATCGGCACGGAGTACGCCGAAGGGCTCATGACGACCCGGCCGTACGTCGTCACGAAGGCGGGTGACCTCGCATGAGACTACGCATCGGGGTCCTGTGCTATCCATCGGTCGGAGGTTCCGGCATACTCGCCACCGAGCTCGGCATGAAACTCGCCGACAGAGGTCATGACGTTCATTTCATCACGTCGAGCATCCCGTTCCGACTGAACGCCTATCATCCGAATATCACGTTCCACCAAGTCGAGATCAACCAGTACTCGGTGTTCCGCTATCCGCCGTACGACATCACGCTCGCCTCAAAGATTGCGAGTGTCATCCAGGCGTTCGGACTTGACATCATCCATGCGCACTACGCCGTGCCGCACGCCGTCTGTGCAGCCCTCGGGCGCGAGATGGCGGGGACGAAGACACCGATCGTGTCGACGCTTCATGGGACCGATATCACCGTGCTCGGGGAAGACGAGGAACTTAAGCCGGCCATTTTATATGGTTTGCGCCAATCGAATGCGATCACGGCCGTCTCGGACAGCTTGAAACAAGAGACGCTCGAGCGGATCGGGTCCGATTTGTCAATCGACGTCATCCATAATTTTATCGACGAGGCCGTCTATCAGCCGCAAGCCGACACAGCGCTTCGCGAACGATACGGTCTGTCCGAACAGGACCGGGTCGTCATCCACATCTCGAATTTCCGCCAAGTGAAGCGAATCGATCTCGTGCTCGAGTCGTTCGAACAGATGGACGTGCCGCACAAGAAGTTGCTCCTCGTCGGTGATGGTCCGCTCATGGGAGCGATGCGCCGCCTCGTGAGCGAGATGGGGCTTGAAGAGCAAGTCATCTTCGCCGGGAAGCAAGAGCAAGTGGCGGCACTCTTGTCGATTAGTGACGCCCATGTCCTATTGTCAGACAAAGAGGCGTTCGGCCTCGTCGCCCTTGAGGCGATGGCGACGGGGGTCCCGTCGGTCGTCAGCGATGCGGGCGGGTTACCGGAAGTCATCACGGACGGCGTGGAAGGGTTCGTCATCAAACGCGGGGACGCGCATGCGGCGACGAAGGCACTCGAGGCAATCTTGCTCGATGGAGAACTGCACGCACGTTTCCGTACGAACGGGATCGAGCGGGCCAAACAGTTCGCCTCGGCCGATATTGTCACAGCGTATGAAACGTTGTATGAACAGGTGGTGGACCGATGACAGAATGGGAGTACGCCAAACGAATCATCGAGACGATCAACGCCCACGGTGGGGAGGCGTATATCGTCGGCGGCGCCGTCCGGGATTATATGCTCGGCACGCTACCGGACGATATTGATATCGCCACGTCGCTCTTCCCGGACGAAGTGATGCGCTTGTTTCCAAAATCAGTACCGACCGGGATTGACCATGGCACAGTGACGGTCATTCTCGACCATCATCCGTTCGAAGTGACGACGTTCCGTTCGGAAGGGACGTACTCGGACTCGAGACGGCCCGACCACGTCTCGCTCGGCGTCTCGCTCGAGGAAGATATGAAACGTCGCGATTTCACGATGAATGCGATGGCGTTCCACGATGGCAACGTCGTCGACTTGTTCGGAGGACGGATGGACCTTGAGGCACGTGTCATCCGGACCGTCGGTAGTCCATATGAACGCTTCAATGAGGATGCGCTCCGCATCATGCGGGCGTTCCGTTTCATGGCCCAGCTCGATTTCCGACTCGACGATGACGTGCAACGTGCTTCTCATGCGCTCGGTCACAAACTGCAAGATATCGCGATGGAGCGGATCGCCATCGAGTTTGAGAAACTGATGGTGGGCCCGGCGTATCGGAAGGCGCTCGAGGCAATCCTTGACCTCGGCATCCATCAGTATTTACCGAACGTCTCGACAGAGCTAATCGAGCGCGTCATCGCCGACAAGCGGACGCCAATCAATCCGGTCGGGGGCTGGGCGCTGTTCGTCTATTATGCCGACGACACCAATTGGCTGACACCTTGGAAACGCTCGAACGCGTTGAAACGGGAGGCAGGTGTCCTCGCCCGTCTGTTTGATTCAGGGCTCGACACGTTCACCATCTATGAGACGACGACGGAGACGCTAGCGACATACTTGCACATGTCCGGCCGCAGCGAGACGGCCGAACAGTTGAAACGGCAGTTGCCGATCCAGTCACGTCGAGAACTCCGATTCGATGGTCGCGATGCGTTACAGATTGGGGCGCGCGGACCGCTCATCAAACAACTGCTCGCCCATGTCGAGCGGCTCGTGCTCACTGACGAGCTCGACAACGAAGCGGAACCGTTACGAAAGGAGGCCGAACAATGGCTTCGACACGCGGAAAAGTCTTAAATCTGTTGCAAGACGGGACAGTGTGGAGCGGGCAAGAGTTGGCCCGTCAATTAAGTATTTCACGTACCGCTATTTGGAAACATATTGAGACATTAAAACAAGACGGGTATGTCATCGAGACGATCCCCCGGAAAGGGTATCAATTATTCGGTCAGACCGACCGGCTCGATGAACCGGCATTTGTGTCGTTCCGGAAAGGGCGATTTGGACAAGTCGTCCATGCGTTCGAACAAATCGACACGACCCAGCGTATCGCCCATGAATTGGCACAAAAAGACGCTCCGGAAGGGACGCTCGTCATCAGCGAGGAACAGACAGCTGGGCGAGGTCAACTCGGGCGGAATTGGTATAATCCGAGCCACGTCAACATCGCGGCAAGCGTCATCTTGCGCCCGGCGTTGCCGATTCGAGACGCATCGAAATTGACGCTTATGGCGGCGAGTGCCTTCGCCCGCGCCCTACATGGTCAAGCCGTCCCGGCCGAAATCAAATGGCCGAACGACTTGTTGCTGAACGGGAAGAAAATCGGTGGGATTTTGACTGAGATGCAGACAGAAGGCGACCGAATTCAAGCCGTCATTCTTGGGTTCGGATTAAACGTCAATAGTGACGTCATCCCGGACGAGCTGGCTCATCGCGCGACATCGATCAAACTTGAAACGACCCAGTCGTATCGCAGAAGTGAACTGCTCGCCAATTTGCTCGTCGAGCTTGAAACCGAATATGATTTATTCCTCGAGTCGGGGTTTGGCCCTGTGCGCGACCATTGGCTCGAACACGCCGCCTATTTGGACGAACCGGTCACGTTGAACGCGTCAGGTAAGCCACGACGTGGTTTGATGCGCGGGATTTCGGATGAAGGGGCACTCCTGTTGGAACGAGAAGGAGTGGTTGAGCCGATTTACTCGGCCGAGATCGCAGTTTGGAATGATTGATGGAAACGGCTTCGTGGTCTATAATGAATGTGCCGGACGCTATCGCTAGCGAAGTGTACCGGAACTGCAGACCGTCACTACATTTTTTTGTCTGCCTTGATCATTTTGACAGGGACAGAAGGACACTCATCTACTTGAGATCGTTTTCGTGCGCCTTCTTACCATTCGTGTAGGAAGGCGTTTTTTCTAACCTGTCTCCACATTAGGAGGAGAACCATATGCATACGATGACTTCTTTATTGAAGAAAATGAAGCAAGAAGAGAAATTGGTCATGTTGACGGCTTACGACTACCCGTCAGCGAAACTGGCCGAGGCTGCGGGCGTCGACATCATTTTGGTCGGCGACTCGCTCGGAATGGTCGTACTCGGCTACGACTCGACGATTCCGGTGACGACCTCAGACATGGTCCATCACGCCAAGGCCGTACGCCGTGGGGCACGTGACACGTTCGTCGTCGTCGACATGCCATTCGCGACATACCACGGTGATTTCGATCGTACGCTTCAAGCGGCCGCATCCTTGTTCCAAGACGGGCAAGCCGATGCCATCAAGCTCGAAGGGGCCGGCGAAGTGCTCGAGACGATCGAGCGTCTGACGAAAGTCGGTATGCCGTGCGTTGCCCACCTTGGTCTTACGCCGCAATCGGTCGGTGTGCTCGAAGGCTATAAAGTACAGGGCAAGTCGCTCGAAGATGCCGAACAGTTGATTGCTGACAGCCTCGAGGCCGAACGGGTCGGGGCGAAGATGCTTGTTCTCGAATGTGTACCGCACCAGTTGGCCAAAAAGATCGCCGAGGCACTTACGATCCCGGTCATCGGTATCGGTGCCGGTGCCGACGTGGACGGTCAAGTGCTCGTCTATCACGATATTTTGAAATATGGCGTCGACCGTCTGCCGAAGTTCGTCGAGGCGTACGCAGATGTGAACGCGGTCGCGACGACAGCGATTCGCAATTACGTCGAAGCGACGAAAGACGGCTCGTTCCCACTCGAACGACACACGTTCACGATGGATGAGTCGCTACTCGATACGCTCTACGGGGGCAAGGCATGAACATCGTCACAACACCACAAGCTTTACAGCAACTGTTGACAGACGCTGGAACGATCGGTTTCGTTCCGACGATGGGCTATTTGCACGAAGGGCATCTCAGTCTTGTCGAGGCGGCCAAATCAGAAAACGACCTCGTCGTCATGAGCATCTTCGTCAACCCAACGCAGTTCGGACCGAACGAAGACCTCGACCGCTATCCGCGTGACTTTGAACGGGACGAGGCGCTCGCCCGCGAGGCGGGGGTAGACGTCTTGTTCTATCCGAACACGGAGACGATGTATCCGCTCGACATGGCTCGCGTGACGGTACGTATCGGCGCCGACGTCTTATGTGGAGCGAGCCGGCCCGGTCATTTCGATGGCGTTTTGACCGTGGTCTCCAAGCTGTTCAACTTGGTTCGTCCGACACGCGCCTATTTCGGTTTGAAAGATGCGCAACAAGTCGCCTTGATTGAAGGATATGTCCGTGACTATTTCGTACCGGTCGAGATTCGCCGCTGTCCAATCATTCGTGAAGAATCGGGTCTTGCTAAATCGTCCCGGAACGTCTATCTGTCTGAGACAGAGAAAGTGGACGCGAGTGACATCAATCGGGCATTGACCGAAGCGAAGGACGCGCTCGCACAAGGCAAAACGATTCAAGACGTCAAAGTGCGTCTTGAGGAACGCCTGCATCACATCTCGAACAGTACGGTTGACTATGTAGAAATCAAAGACTACCCGACGTTGACAGAGGTGACATCCGTGTCAACGGAACTATTGATTGCCGTAGCGGTGCAGTTCGAACGGGCCCGCTTGATTGATAATGTGATTTGGAAGAGAGGATGAATCCAATGATTCGAACATTTATGCACGCGAAACTACACAAAGCGACCGTCACCGAAGCAAATTTGCATTACGTCGGCTCGATCACGATCGATGAAGATTTGATGGACGCGGTCGGCATTATGGAGAACGAACATGTGCACATCACGAATAACCATAACGGTGCTCGTATCGAGACGTATGTCATCAAAGGAGAGCGAGGTTCGGGTGTCGTCTGTTTGAACGGGGCAGCGGCCCGTCACTTCCAAGTCGGAGATGTCGTCATCATCATGGCGTACGGTCAGATGACGGCCGAGGAAGCGAAACAGCATCGTCCGAAAGTCGCCGTCTTGAACGAACGGAACGAAATCGATCAACTTCTTTATGAAGAGATCGCGCATACGATTCTATGACACGAGCGGGGATAGCCGATAGAGGCATCCCCGTTTTTTCGTGTATCGTTCTATGGTAAGATGAGACAGACAGAAAGCACGATCGTGCCGAAGATGGGATGGATGTTATGGACACCTATGTGATAGTGGATTTGGAGACGACTGGTCATTCCGTCAAGTCCGGCGACGAACTGATTGAATTTGCGGCGGTGGTCGTTCAAGGGAGTGAAGTGATTGAGCGCTACAGTACCTTGATTCGCCCGAGTCGCCCAATCCCGCCTTTTATCACGCAGTTGACGACGATCACCAATCAAGACGTGGCGGAAGCCCCGACGTTTGAAGAAGTGATCCCAGATATATGGAAGATGCTCGATGGACGGATATTCGTCGCCCATAACGTATCTTTTGATTTGAATTTTTTAAATGAAAGCCTCGAGCAAGCGGGCTATTTACCGTTCCAAGGACGGGCAATCGATACGGTCGAGCTGGCCCGGATTCTATATCCGACGCTCGAGAGCCATGCGCTCGAGTCACTCGCTGAGACGTTCGACCTCGTGCATACCGACGCGCACCGGGCGCTCAGTGATGCCGAGGCAACAGCGGAACTGTTTATTCGTTTAGTCGAACGGTTGCGCGCTTTGCCGCTTGTGACGCTGAAACAATTGCGACGGCTGTCCGAGTCGTGGACGAGCAACGTCGAACCGCTACTCGATGAGTTGATTCTCGAAGTCGGGATACGAGCCGACGATGAGACGACGTTCGATATTCATCGGAAAATCGCGTTCCGACGTCTCGTCGATACGTTCGAGCCCGCTGTCGAACGCGAACCGTTTGAACCGTTTCTTCATCGGACGATCGAAGAGACGCTTCCTGCGCTGTTTGGCCAATTTGAGCCGCGTCAAAGTCAATTCGAGATGATGCGACACGTCTATAAAGCGCTCGATGACGAAGCGACGCTGTTGATCGAGGCGGGGACAGGGACCGGGAAAACGTTGGCGTATTTGATTCCGAGTGCCCATCATGCGCTTGAGACGAAGCGACCGGTCGTCGTCAGCACACATACGATTCAGTTACAAGAACAGCTGTTGAATCGAGATTTACCAATTTTAAAAGCGATTTTCCCTGAAATCGAGTTCACACTCTTGAAAGGGAGACGCAACTACATCGACCTCCGAAAGTTCGAGATGATTCTCGAAGAAACGAACGACGGTTTACTCCCGGCGATGTGCAAGGCGATGGTCCTCGTCTGGTTGACCGAGACGGAGACGGGCGACTTGGAAGAGTTGTCATTGCCCGGTGCGGCGTCACAAGGTCCGGCCTCATTCAAACGGTTGATTCAGGCCGATGCGGCCTCTGACTTCGGTCGGTTCGACCCTTGGTACAGTCGTGATTTCTTCACCCGTGCTGTCTTGCGCTCGAAAGAAGCTGACATCATCGTGACGAACCATGCCCTATTGTTCTCGGATTTGCAACATCAGGCCGGGATTCTCCCAACCGATACACCGCTCGTCTTGGACGAGGCGCATCAAGTCGAGGAAGTCGCGTCGCATCACTTCGGTGTGACGTTTGATGCGATCCAATTTGATCGCCTGTTCAAATGGTTCGGTTATGGTGCCGACGGCAAATTCCATTCACGGGTGCTCGGACTCGCCGATTTGACGGCCGTTTCAGAAGAAGCGGAGGCGTTCAGTAAGGCAACCGATCAAACGCTCGCCCGTGTCGACGATGAGCTGAACGATTTGCTCACGGCGCTCCAGTCACTCGGTAAAAAACGGGAGCAGCGTCAAACCGTCCGCTTCGAGCGGGAAGGAGAAACGTTCCGGCCGATCCGAGAGGTGGCGAAACGGCTCGAAGACCGACTGCGAACGCTCCGGACGACGCTCCGGCAACTGCATCGGCTTCTCGATGAACACAAAGAGCATATGACGTTCAAACAGCGGGCCGTGCTCGGTGATTTGAAGGCGTTCATCGGCGACGTGCGCGATATTGAGAGCGTGCTTTACGAGACGATGCTCACACGGGATGACGATGCCGTCAGTTGGGTTGAGCTCAATCTGGCCAATCGCAAGTTGACTTCAGTGTACACCCAGCCGGTCGAGATCGGTCCGCTCCTGCATGAGCGGCTGTTTGCCAAACGGCCGACAATCTTGACGTCGGCGACGATGACCGTCTCAGGACGGTTCGGCTTCATCGAGCGGCGTCTCGGACTCGACGGGGAAAACGTTCGCCGCGTCGTGTTGGCGTCACCGTTTGATTTTAAGAAGCAAGCGAAACTGTTCGTCCCGTCCGACATCCCACTTATCAACGAAGTCCCGTTGCCGCGGTTCGTTGAACAGATCGCGGGCTCGATCGCTCAAATCGCTAACGTGACGAAAGGGCGCATGCTCGTCTTGTTCACGTCGAACGAATTGTTGCGCTTGACGCACGAGGCCGTCAAAACTCAGTTGGATGAGGCATATACGTTGCTCGCTCAAGGTGTCAGCGGTGGATCGCGTAGTCGCTTGACAAAACAGTTCAAACGGATCGACCAGTCGATTTTGTTCGGAACGTCGAGCTTCTGGGAAGGTGTCGACATTCCGGGCGAGGCACTCACCTGCCTCATCATCGTCCGCCTCCCGTTCGCGCCTCCCGACCAGCCGGTCATGCAGGCACGGTCCGAGAAGATCGAGGCGACAGGCAAATCATCATTCTTTGAGCTGTCACTCCCGCAAGCGGTCATCCGCTTCAAACAAGGGGTCGGTCGTCTGATTCGCTCGAAAGAGGATTACGGTGCCATCTTCGTCTTCGACCGCCGCGTCGAGACGACACGTTATGGGAAACAGTTCATCAACAGTTTGCCGGCCGTCGATCGAATTGATGGACCGCTTGAGACCGCACTCGCCGAACTAGAGCTGTTTTTAGACGAGAAAGAGAAGACCGGCCTAGGAAATCAGAGATAACGCTAGGCAGCGTGAAATTATCGCTTTATAATAATGGGTATAGTGTTTTTTGAAGGAGGAGTAATCATGAATTCGAATATTGAGACGTTGGCGACGGTTCGAATCGAGCCGACGGCAGACGTCTACAAAATTGTCGACTTGTTGAACCGCACGTTGAAGAGCCAAGATTTAATGTTCGGTCTTGCTTTAGAGAAAAAAGTGAATGATCCGAAGAAAGAAGAGATGGTGTTCACCATCTATCGGACGGAATGACACGGAAGACAAAAGTAGTGATTGCGTTCATGACGGCACTCATCGGTGTCGTCATCGTATTTAGTGGCATTTATTGGTTCACGGTCGGCCACACCGAGCGAACGAAAGAGAAGATGATCGAGGAAGCGCGTGAGCGACTCGTCGCCGAGCAACCGTCCGTATCGATTGAACGTGCCGAGTTGTTCAACGGGACAGAACCGTACGTCGTCTTCGAGGAGACGGATCGGGTCCAGTTCGTGCCAGTCGATGATAAGTTGCCAATCGTGACACGGGATATCGCGACGGTCGATTTGGATCAAATCTGTGCCGACTCGGTCGCGGAGACCGGTGGTACGCTCGTCAGCTGTAAGTATGGCTTCGACGAACGGGCATTGATCGAGGTCGTGACAAAAGCGGGCACGTCTTACACGTACTCGTATTATACGCTCCAAGCGGGCGAATTCATTCGACGGGTCCAATTGACGGACTCGCCTTGACGAAACTAGAGGGGGATCTCCATGGAACATCTATTGGCACAACGTGTAAAGCAGTTGACACCTTCAACAACACTCGCCATCACGGCGAAAGCGAAAGCGTTAAAAGCGTCGGGTCAAGACGTGATTGGGCTAGGGGCCGGCGAACCGGACTTCAATACGCCTGAACGCATCATCGAGGCGGCCTGTCAGGCCGCACGCGATGGCGATACGAAGTATACCCCATCTGGCGGGACGGTCGCACTCAAAGACGCAATCATCGAAAAGACGAAACGCGACAGCAACTTGACGTTCACCCGTCCGGAGGTCATGGTCGCTTCCGGTGCGAAACACGCCCTCTATGCACTTTTCCAAGCGATTTTAGATGAAGGGGACGAGGTCATCATCCCAGTACCGTATTGGGTCAGTTATCCGGAGCAAGTGAAGCTCGCGGACGGCGTCCCGGTCTACGTCGACACGAACGAGGCGACGATGTTCAAATTGACGCCTGAGCTGCTCGAAGCGGCCATCACGGACCGGACGAAGGCGGTCATCTTGAACAGCCCATCGAACCCGACCGGTATGATTTATACAGAGTCCGAACTGTCGGCGCTTGCAGACGTCGTCAAACGGCACGATTTGCTCGTCGTCAGTGACGAGATTTATGAGAAACTCGTCTATGGCGATGCGGAGTTCGTCTCGATCGCGACGTTGCCTGACATGCGAGACCGGACCATCATCATCAACGGCGTCTCGAAGTCGCATGCGATGACGGGATGGCGCATCGGCTATGCGGTCGGTGATAAGACGATCATCGAGGCGATGACGAATCTCGCGTCGCACTCGACATCGAATCCGACGTCGATCGCGCAAGCGGCGGCGGTCGAAGCATACAACGGATCGCAAGATGATGTCGAGATGATGCGCGTTTCGTTCGCTGAACGACTCGAGATCGTCTATGATCGACTCATCTCAATCCCAGGGATCACATGTTTGAAGCCGCAAGGCGCATTTTACTTATATGCCAACGCCAAAGAAGCGGCCACGATGAGCGGTTACGACTCGGTCGATGCGTGGTGCGAGGCCGTTCTCGGTGAGGCGTTCGTCGCGCTCGTCCCGGGCTCAGGTTTCGGACAGGACGACTACGTCCGCTTGTCTTATGCAACAGAATTAAAACGGGTATTAGAAGCGCTCGATCGAGTGGAAGACTTCATTACACGTAACGCTCGATAAGCGAAAGGATGGATATGAACATGACAACTATTTCAATCAGCCAATTTAAAGACTATGAAGGCCAGACGGTCCGGGTCGGAGCTTGGATCGCCAACAAACGTTCGAGCGGGAAAATCGCGTTCCTTCAACTTCGTGATGGGAGCGGCTTTGCCCAAGCTGTCGTCGTCAAAGCCGACGTAGCTGAAGATTTGTTTGCGCTCGCTAAAGGCGTGACGCAAGAGACTTCGGTCTGGGTCACAGGTACGGTCAAATCGGACGGCGGACGCACGCCGCTCGGCTTCGAACTCGAAGTGACGGCGATGGAAGTGATCGCGGAATCGGTCGACTATCCGATTACACCGAAAGAGCACGGGACAGAGTTCTTGATGGACAACCGTCACCTATGGCTCCGTTCACGCCGTCAGCACGCGATCATGAAAGTCCGTAATGAATTGATCCGGGCCACGTACGAGTTCTACAACCAAGAAGGCTTCGTGAAAATCGACCCACCGATCATCACGTCTAGCGCTCCGGAAGGCACGACAGAATTGTTCGAGACGGATTACTTCGGACAGCCGGCCTATTTGTCACAAACGGGCCAACTTTACATGGAGGCTGCCGCAATGGCACTCGGGAAAGTATTCTCGTTCGGACCGACGTTCCGGGCTGAAAAATCGAAGACACGCCGCCACTTGATTGAGTTCTGGATGATTGAGCCGGAGATGGCGTTCTTCGACCACGATATGAGCCTCGAGCTCCAAGAGCGCTACGTCTCGTACATCGCCAAATCGGCGCTCGAGAACTGCCGCAACGAATTGGAACTGCTCGGACGCGACTTGTCAAAACTTGAGAAAGTACAAGCACCGTTCCCGCGCGTCCGTTACACGGATGCGATCAAGTTCTTGAAAGAGGAAGGCTTTGACGACATCGAGTACGGCGACGATTTCGGCGCGCCGCACGAGACGGCCATCGCCAACGCGCATGACCTCCCGGTGTTCATCACACATTGGCCGAAAGATATCAAACCGTTCTACATGAAAGTCGACCCGGAGAACCCGGAACTCGTCCTTTGTGCCGACTTGATCGCGCCAGAAGGTTATGGCGAAATCATCGGCGGCTCGCAGCGTGAAGACGACTACGACCGTTTGAAGGAAGAGATTATCAAAGAAGGCCTCGATGAGACAGATGCTTACGATTGGTATCTCGAACTCCGTAAATACGGATCGGTTCCGCATTCTGGATTCGGTCTCGGCCTTGAGCGGACGGTCGCTTGGATTAGCGGCATCGAACATATCCGCGAAGCGATTCCATTCCCACGTCTCTTAAACCGCATTCACCCATAATCGCCGATCGGGGATGACGTTGTCTTCCCCGATTGATTTGTCTAGAAAGGATGTGCGACATGGATGCACATAATATAATCAAGCTGTTCGAACAAAATCCAGTCGTCGTTCCGAGGAAACTGTTCACCGAGGCACGTCGCCTCAACTTGACGCCGATTGAGTTCAATCTCGTCATCCATCTGCTGGAAATGATCGGGGAAGGCATCGAGATGCCGCTTCCGAGTGAACTCGGAGACCGGATGAACGTGGCCGAGAGCGAGGCCCGCGCCGTGTTGCTCGGTCTGCTCCAAAAAGAGTTGATTGCCATCGATGCGTCGGCCGAGGTCGAACGGTACAGTCTGCTCCCGTTATTCTTAGCACTCGATGAAGGGGCAACCTCTGAAAAATCGGCCCATTCGTTGAATGAGAACATCATTCATACGTTTGAGCGCGAGTTCGGGACGATTACCCCGTTTGAGATTGAGCAGATCGTCGGCTGGTTGACCGAGGACGGCTTCAGTGAAGAGCTGATCATGGCTGCGCTTCGGGAAGCGAAACTACGCAACGTGCGCAACTTCAAATATATGGACAAGATTCTCCGGGTGTGGCAAGACCATAACGTCGAGTCGCTCGAGGACCTCGTCGATTATCAACGGAGGAAAAAGTGATGTTGACGAGAGCCCAATTGTCGGAAGTGTCGGACACGATGCGTCGCATGTTCCCGGACGCCCACTGTGAGTTGACGCACCGCAACCCGTTCGAGCTCGTCGTGGCCGTGGCCTTATCGGCGCAAGCGACCGATGCGCTCGTCAACAAAGTGACGCCTGGTCTGTTCGAGGCCTATCCGACCGTCGAACAGATGGCAGCGGCCGACGTCGCCGACATCGAGGCGTTAATCAAACGCATCGGTCTGTATCGCAATAAAGCGAAAAACGTGAAGGCGCTCTCGATGCAAATCGTGGAACGTCACGACGGAATCGTCCCGTCCGACCGTGAATCGCTCGAGGCATTGCCTGGCGTCGGACGCAAAACGGCGAACGTCGTCTTGTCCGTCGCGTTTCATGAACCGGCGTTCGCCGTCGATACGCATGTCGAGCGCGTCTCGAAACGGCTCGGTATCTGTCGCTGGAAAGACAACGTCCGCCAAGTCGAGGACACGCTCATGAAGAAGTTCCCACGTGAAGAATGGTCACAGCTCCATCACCAGTTCATCTTCTTCGGACGCTATCATTGTAAAGCGCAACGTCCTGCCTGCGAGACGTGTCCGCTGCTCGATATGTGCCGCGAAGGGAAGAAACGAATGAAGTCCAAGCAAGCGAAGGGACAATGAACGAAAAAACTGCCTTGCCGATATTCGGCAAGGCAGTTTTCAATGGTTCCACGGATGGTCGCTCCATTCGCGGCGTTTTTTCGTGATCGGTACTTTTTTGAATCCCCAGTTACGGAAATCTTGGTCAGGACTTTCTTTACGAATGTAAATCTTGTCCTTGATGGCTTTGAAGATCCGGTTCTCATCCCCATAATGGACGAACCGTGGTTTCACTTCGATGACGCCACGGCGCACACGCGAGAGCGGGAGGCAGACGAGGTCAGCGATTTCAAGCCCAGACTGATAGATTGTATGTTGTTTCTCCGAGAAGATGAAGCCTTTGATCTTTTGTCGGGACTTTTCGACATCGAGATGGACTGTTCCCGAATTGAAGATGTCGAAGAACGCCTTTTGGATGAGTAAATTCTGATAATCATCACGCGACTCCAAGACGACACGGGCGCTGACTGCTTCCGTCTCTTCTAAAAACGCATAAAACGATTTCATCAAGTGGGCGAAAGCGACGACGTACGGATCTTTCGGTGTCGAATAGAAGTCGCGGAGTTTTTGTTTATCGACTTCGACACTGATGATCGTACAGTTAATGTCGCGCAGAAAATCCGGCAACTTGTTCCAAAAGTCACGAAGCATATCGATCGTGATACCGTCCTCTTTCCCATACGGATGCTCGGCCTTCAAGATCTCTTTTAAATGGAGCGGGATATTCTCCGTCTTGAACACATCGCGCTTGAAGGCATGTAATCGGCGCTTCAACTCGCACGGTATCCCGGCTTCGTCGGCATCGATCGCATATTTATATTCCATCAATACGCCGGTAAGGTTGAACTGGGTATTCCCTTTAGGCGTGCCCGTCTCGTCGACGAACATGACATACTTCTTTTGTGTTTCCATCTTACTCCTCCAACCATGGCCCAACCGCTTATCTAAGCGAGCCTGCTAATTGTTTTCCAACCTTGGTTTACGCTGCTGATTGCACATTAATTGCACACTTTTTCAAACTTACGTCAATCTGCGTTTAATCCGTCTTGATTATGGCTAATAAGTAGAAGACTTATTTCAGAAAAATAAATAGCTCTTCCGTAACAAGGTCGTGTCAATTTGACTACACAATGAACTACCTACTAGTTTAACATACGGGAGTTTGGTACGATATGGATTGCGGAAAATCCACAGAGGAGTCGAGCGACAGAACTCGACAATCAGACTTCAGACGGAAGGAACGGCTGGACCAACCTGTTAAACTAGAGACTAGGGGTGACGACATTGTTCCATTATCCGAACGGGAAAAAGCCGAAACCTGCGGCAACGCCGGTCCGCTCTAATCCGCAGACGTACGCGAACCGAGGAATGAACCTCGAGACGCTGCTGAACGACACGAACGAGTTTTACCGACTTCACGGGCGAGCGGTCATCCATAAGAAACCGACACCACTGCAAATCGTGAAAGTCGATTACCCGAAACGGAGCGCGGCGAAAGTGACCGAAGCGTATTTCAAGCAAGCGTCGACGACCGATTATAACGGGGTGTATCGCGGGAGATATATCGATTTCGAGGCGAAGGAGACGAACAATAAGACGTCGTTCCCGCTTGGAAACTTCCACGACCACCAAATCAACCATATGCGCGAGTGTGAGCGGCATGGAGGGGTTTGTTTTGTCATCATTCGGTTTAGCCGCTATAATACGCAATATGTGTTATCAACGGAGCAATTATTAGTTTGGTGGGAACAGCGCGAATCAGGACGTAAGTCGATTCCGCTCTCCTATATCGAGCAAGAAGCAATTGAAGTTCCAACCCGGGCGATGCCGGCCGTTGATTATTTGACGGCGATTGAGGCGTGGCTCGATTGAAATAGAAGGAGTGAAGCATGAATGGAACGAAGTCGGATGGCACGTCGACAAGATACGACGACCAATAAACGTAAACCAGCGGCCAAAAAGTCGAAACAAAAGACGAAAAAATCGAAGTTTCGGCGCATATTCACGATACTAGGGATTTTGTTCATTATCGGCGTCATCGCCGGCGGCGCATACACGGCGTATGCAATCGCGACGGCACCACCGCTCGACGAAGAGAAGTTGGTCGATACGTACCCGATTCAGCTGTTATCAGCTGAAGGAGAGCCGCTCGAAGGAAGCGGACAAATTCGGGAGTACGTCTCCATCGATGACATTTCGGAAGTGATGCAACAAGCGGTCATCTCGATCGAGGACCGCCGCTTCTATGAACATAATGGAATCGACTTGCGCCGGATTGGTGGCGCCGTGGTCGCGAACTTGACGGACGGCTTTGGGGCCGAAGGCGGTTCGACGATCACGCAGCAACTCGTTAAACAATCGTTCTTGTCGACCGACAAGAAATTGAAGCGGAAGCTGCAAGAACAGTGGCTCGCCATCAAACTTGAGCGCGAGTACACGAAAGAGCAAATCCTCGAGATGTACTTGAACAAAAACTATTATGGTACAGGCGGGTATGGTGTCCAGACGGCATCAAAACGCTACTTCAATAAACCGGTCTCAGAAGTGAACTACCAAGAGGCGGCCATTTTAGCGGGTCTCCCGCAACGTCCGAGCGCCTATGACCCGATCAACGGGGATCAGGAACTGACGCGTTATCGTCAAGAGCAAGTGCTCTCAGCGATGAAGCGAGATGGACATATCACGGAAGAAGAATACAACCAGGCACTTGACGTCGAGATTGCTGACGTCATCTCGCCAGGTGAAGAAACAGAAGAAGAGACGTACACGCGCTCGATTTACGCTCGCGTCCAAGCCGAGCTCGAGGAAGACTATGGTCTCGAGCAGGCCGACATTTACGGGACGGGCTTGAAAGTGTATACGTCCATCAATAAAGACTTGCATACAAAGTTCAATAGCGATATTAAGAATGATAACGTCAACCTTCCAACAAGTGCGTTCCCAGAAGATCTTCGTATGGGAGCGACCGTGTTGAACACGAAGACGGGTGAAATCGTCGCCGTCATCGACAGTGAACAGGCGAAACAAGGCGATAAGAACTATCGCGACTATTCGCGCGAGAAACGCCAAATCGGATCGACGGCGAAGCCGTTCTTCGATTACGGTCCAGGGATTGAAAACGCGCAATGGTCGACCGGGAAAGTATTGATTGACAAAGCGTTTGACGAGGATGAAAATTATAAGCCTCTAAACTATTACGAAGGTTTCCGTGGTGCCAACACGATGCGCTATTACTTGACAATCTCGGGTAACACACCGGCCGTCCGTGCCTTCTATGAAGTACGTGACGAGTTCGGCCAAGAGGCGATTCAATCGTTCGTCGAGAACGTCGGCATCGAGCCGTCGATGTCGGGCGACGAGATGAACGCCTCGAACGCACTCGGGACGGCGGAAGCAAGCACGACACAAATGGCGGCTGCTTACGCTGCGCTCGGAACGAACGGCATGTATACGAAGCCGCACGTCATCCAAAAAATCGAGTTCAACGACGGCTCGACGATCAACTCGCCGATTAAAGCGAAGCAGGCGATGGAAGACTATACAGCCTATATGTTGACGGACATGCTTCGTGACGTCGTCAGCGGGTCGAACGGGACGTATGAACCAGGCGCGTTCCCGTACGACGTCGCCGGGAAGACCGGGACGACGAACGATGATAAGGGCGATGAGAAGGACAAATGGTTCACCGGTTATACGACCGACTACTCGATTTCGGTATGGACGGGCCGTTCAAATGACATACCAGTATCGGTGTTCAAACCGAACTACGCCCAATATTACTTCGAGTATATGATGCAAGAAGTGACAAGAGCGACGGGTCAACCGGATCGCTTCCAACAACCGGAATCGGTGCTTTCGCTCGGGAACGAGTTGTACGTCAAAGGGACGAAACCGAAAGACTTACAGCCGGACAAACTTGCTGCGCCGACCGGCGCATCAGTCGACTATGACGTACCGGGTGAAACGGGGACGCTCTCATGGTCGTACGACAAACAAGCGGTTCAAGCCGCTGGTTACCAAGGACTTTCGTTCACGGTGACGGAGAAACGTCCAGACGGTAGCGAGCGTGTCGTCGGGACGACTGAAGACACGAGTATCGCCATCTCCGGACTCGGTGAAGGGGAGACGACGTTCACGATTGTGGCTAACGCGACGAACGCGCTCGTCGGTGACCAACAGTCGAGCCCGCTTCAAACTTCTTATACGGTCGAACGAAGCGAAGAGCCTGCGGCCGAAGAGGAAGAAGAACCAGCCACGGAAGAGACGCCTCCTGAAGAGGAAGGCGAGCAAACCGATGGTGAGAACAACGGCAATAACGAAAACAATGAGAATAACGGAAACGACAACAACACCGAAGACGAGAACACGGAAGAACCGACCGAAGAAGAACCGACAACCGATGAGGAATCGGATTCGGACGGGGACGTTGACCGTCAATCGACATCAGACTCGGAAGGCCGTGACAACGGCAACGGGAATGGGAATGGGAATGGCAACGGTGGTCGTGATTGAACCGACTCACTGGAAACAGGGCGACATCAGCGCCCTGTTTTTCTGTTTCATTTGCTATAATGAAAAGAAAGCGAATAGGATGGTGACACATGGTACAACTCTCATTGAAACGTAAGATGAAAGTATTGTTTGTGATCGACCGACTGCAAGAGGATGATTTAGGCATCCCGTTACATGGCGTCAATGGCTTGAAGATGGGCCGGTTGCTCCTCGAGGAATCGATTCCGTTCGGACGCTTGATTGATGATCAAGCCGTGGCCGAGGCCAGTGGCCATCCCTATTTGAAACGGATCGGCGTCGAGACGATGTTTCTCGGCGACGAGTCATATTACCCTGAACTTCTGCAGGGCAAGCGCCAAGCGCTCGCGACGCATGAAGATTATCATAAAGCGGTGCAGCGTTACACGAAGCATTTACAAGCGGTCCACTCGAAGTGTACGAAGCTACATACCATCGTCTTGTTCGGACGCTCGACGCAACGGTTGTTTGACGATGCGATCACGCGTCTCGAAGAAGAAAATGAGCATGTCGCCGATTCGTTTAAAGCGATGGACGTGCTCCGTTTGCCGGCCGTCCATCGGCTCGTACGCGACGAACGGATCAGCCAAGTCAAGGCTGTCGTGGAACGTCTCGCACCTTCGAAATCATAAAGAAGGTGAACTCTATGCGGAAAAAACGTTCCGTGGAAGAAATGATTCAGACGCTGAAGACCGACCCGGGTTTTTCGGGCAACGTGACGCATTGGCACACGGTCGAGGCGAAGCCGGCCCGGTATGCGCCGATTCCATCGAGCGTCCCGCCAGATCTCGTCCGAGTGCTCCATGGCCGCGGAATCGAACAACTATACACCCATCAAGCCGAAGCAATCGAGCAGACGTCTCGCGGCAACTCGACGGTCATCGTCACCCCGACCGCTTCCGGGAAGACGCTCTGTTACAATTTGCCGGTTTTATCGAAAATGATTGAACAACCGACGGCCCGGGCGCTCTACCTTTATCCGACAAAAGCGCTCGCCCAAGACCAAAACAGTGATTTGATGGAGATGGTCGAGGCGCTCGAAGGTGACCTTCGTTGTTTCACATACGATGGGGACACGGCGCCAGCGGCTCGTACGAAAGTGCGGGACGCCGGCAATATCGTCATCACGAATCCGGATATGCTTCACTCTGGAATCTTGCCGCACCATACAAAATGGATTCGATTGTTCGAGAACTTGGAATACATTGTTGTCGACGAGTTGCATACGTACCGAGGGGTATTCGGTAGCCACGTCGCCAACGTGTTCCGCCGCCTGAAACGGATCTGTGCCTATTACGGGAGTCATCCGAAATGGATCATGACGTCGGCGACGATTGCCAACCCGGTCGAGTTGGCTGAACTGTTGACCGAGGAAGACGTCGTCCTCGTTGACAATAACGGGGCACCACAAGGGAAGAAACATTTGATTTTTTACAATCCGCCCGTCGTCAATGAGGCGCTCGGGATTCGTCGGAGCGCCACGCTCGAGACGAAGCGGATTGCCTCAAAGCTCGTCGAAGCGGACATTCAGACGATCGTCTTCGCCCGCTCACGGGTACGGGTCGAGGTGTTGTTGACGTATTTACAAGAACTGACGCGGCGCGAGCTCGGTCCTAAGTCGATCGTTGGCTATCGAGGTGGTTATTTGCCGTCAGAACGCCGTGAAATCGAGCGCCGCCTCCGGAACGGGGAAATCAAAGCCGTCGTCTCGACGAATGCGCTCGAGCTCGGTGTCGATATCGGCCAGTTGCAAGCCTGTGTCTTAAACGGATATCCAGGGACGGTCGCATCGATGTGGCAACAGGCGGGCCGGGCCGGACGCCGTCATTCCGAGGCGCTCGTCATTTTTGTCGCCTCATCGTCATCGCTCGACCAACTCGTCGTCGAGCAGCCCGATTTGATTTTAGACCGGTCTCCGGAAGCGGCCCGGCTCGACCCGAACAATTTGATCATTCTCGTCGACCATATGAAATGTTCCGCGTTCGAACTGCCTTTCCAAAAAGGGGAACGGTTCGGGACGGTCGAGACGGAAGACATTCTCGATTTCTTGACGGACGCGCACATCTTGCATGAACGGGCCAATAAATATTATTGGATGACCGACGCGTTCCCGGCTCACGACATCTCGCTTCGGACGAGTGACCAAGAGAACGTCGTTATCGTCGATCAAACCGCGAAGAACCAAGTCATCGGCGAGATGGATACGTTCAGCGCGATGACGTTACTGCATGACGAGGCCATCTATTTGCATGGAGCCGAGCAATATCAGGTCGAACGACTCGACTTTGAAGAGAAAAAAGCGTACGTCCGACGTGTCGACGTCGACTACTATACGGACTCCAATTTGGCGGTCGAACTGAAAGTGTTAGAAGAGAACAAGACGACCGGCGTGAAGACGTTCGGGGAAGTGTCGGTCATCGCGATGGCTACACTGTTCAAGAAAATCAAATTTGGGACGCACGAGAATATCGGTTCCGGACCAATCCATTTGCCTGAACGAGAACTGCACACGACGGCGACTTGGTTCACGCTAGACGACCGGTTCGCGTACTCGGAAGCCGATATGGAAGATCAGCTTGAAGCAGTCAGCGATCTCTTGCGGCGGCTCGCCCCGCTCTATTTGATGTGTGACACGCTCGACTTGTTCACGACGATTCAAATGAAAGCGACCCATACGAACAAACCGACCGTCTATTTATACGACCGCTATCCAGGCGGAATCGGGCTGAGCGAAGCACTTTATCGCGACGCCGATGAGGTCTTGGACGCGGCCATTCGTACGATCGAGGACTGCCCGTGCGAGAGCGGTTGTCCGCGTTGCGTCGGAATGATCGGCTACGGTGATTTCAAACAGCAGGTCGTCAGACAGTTGCATGCATTGAAAGGAACGATATGAAAGCAAAACTATCACGACTCATCAAAACGAATGAACCGAAACAAGTCGCCGTTACACCGGACGACGTCGAACAGGCGAAATGGCGAGATCGAGGCGGAGAAATCTTGACGTTCGAACAAGAGTGGTGCGTTCGACTGAAGCAGATTTACCCGCTCGACGAGACGTATCATGACTATACGTTCGGAGAGGCGAAAGCCTCGCTCGCGAGATCGACCCATCCGTTCTTTCAAGTCGATGTCCCATCCGAACAGGTATTGTTCATGGATACCGAGACGACGGGGCTCCGCGGATCGGGAACTTCGATCTTTTTAATCGGATTCGCACGTTTCCAAAGGGACCATCTCGAGATGATCCAGTACGTGTTACCGCACCCGGCGTTCGAGACGGCGTTTTATTATCACTTTTTGAACGACATCGGCGACGAGGTACGTTTCGTGACGTATAACGGCAAGTCGTTCGACTGGCCCCAAATCAAAACGAGGCACACGTTCGTCCGCTCAAAAGTCAAGGCGCTGCCAGCCGTCGGCCATGTCGATTTGTTGCATGCCTCGCGGCGATTGCTCAAACCGACGCTCGAATCGGTCTCGCTCAAAGCGGTTGAGGCACATTTCGGCCACGCCCGGACAGATGACCTACCGGGATTTTTGGCACCGATGCACTATTTCCAATATGTGAAGGACCGGGAACCGGATATTTTACAGCCGGTCATCGACCACCATCACGCCGACTGCTTAAGTCTCGTCTCGCTCTATAAACGGCTCTGTCATCTCGTCGAAGCTGACGAGACACCGTTCGGCGAAGAACGGGCGCACTGGTTGAACGATCTCGGCAACGCCGAGGCGGCGCTTCAAGAATATGAACGCCTCGAACGGCCGACGAAACGTGCCTTGATGCGTCAAGCGTTGCTGTTGAAACGGACCGGCCAGATGGAGCAGGCGCTGCCGCTGTTCGAACAGGTCGGTACGGTCGAGGCACTCGTCGAATTGGCGAAATACGCCGAACATCGCCAAAAAGATATCAATCGGGCCATCACCTATACCGAACAGGCCATCGCCTTGGCAGAACGGAAAGAGACGGTGCTTCGACAGACCGCCTTGACCGAGATGCGAGCGCTGCGCCATCGGATGAACCGGCTAGAAAGGAAGCGAACATGAAAGTTGTCGCCATCACAGGATATCGGCCGCATGAGCTCGGTATTTTTAAAGCAGACCATCCTGGTATCGACATCATCAAAGAAGCGTATGAACGAAAAATAGTCGAAACCATCGAACTTGGGGCCGAATGGTTCATTTTTAGTGGCACGAACGGTTGTGAATTATGGGCTGGAGAAGTATTGTTAGAGTTAAGAGAAACATATCCAATCAAAATCGCCGTATTTCCACCTTTTTTACAGATGGAAGAGAAGTATAAACCGTATGAGCAAGAATTGTTCATTCGTTTACAGCTCGAGGCTGACTTTTTTGAAGCACTGACCCAGCGTCCTTACGAAGACCCGAGCCAGTTGCGCGCAAAAACCGCCTTCTTTTTAGACAAAGCAGCAGGATTAATCACGCTGTATGACGAAGAGACGGGAGGAAGCCCTCGCTTTCTCGTCGAAGGGGCTAAACGAAAACACCAGATGGAGTTATTCTTGATCACGCAGGAAGAGTTGCGCGTGATTGAAGAAGAAAAACAATGGGAACAACATTGGGAGTGAATATGATGCAAACTGAATTAACAGCTGAAGCTATTTATAAACAAGAGTTCAAGACCGCCCTTCGTGGGTATTCACAGGAAGAAGTCGACCAATTTTTAGACGTCGTCATCCGCGATTATGAGAAGATGACGAAAGAAATCGAGCGGTTGCGTCAAGAGAACGAATCGCTCCGTCGTGGTTCGAATGAACAAACAGAGCCGCTCAAACCTGCCCAACCGGTCGCGTCGAACTATGACATGTTGCGTCGCATCTCGAATTTAGAAAAGGCTGTCTTCGGAAAACAGGTCGGTCCAAGCGAATAAAGTGAGGAGGTGGGAACGATGTTACAAGTATTGACGGCCGTCAAAAAAGAGCCTGAAAAACGACAGACGAAAGGCTTGTTCCGCACGAAAGAAGAAGTCATCACACCGCCGAAGTCGTACACGGACGAGATTGTCGAAATCATCCGTCACACATGCCGGTTTGATTGGATGATGATCGAACAAGTCGAACTCGGTGATGATGTGCTCGATTATGTATTGGTCGGCCCGAAAGGCGTCTTTTTAGTCCGCATCAATCGGACGACGTCGGCCGTCCATATGACGAACCGTGACTGTCGTCTCGAGACGCCGCTCGGTTGGAAAAACATCTATCCACATCCGATGGAAGAACTTGAGCGGATGACGAAGCACGTCCGGAGCGTCTTGAAGAGGCAATGCGGACAGGCTGTCCCCGTCACGTCATTTTTAATTTTCCCTGAGACGCCGCGTCTCAAAGTCGAACGCATTAAGGCGAACTGTGCCGATACGTTCGATGTGATCGACGACGTCATCACGAAAACGAAGCTCGAGCTGTTATCGGAGGCGACAATTAAACACATTGCCTACTATTGCTCGGAGCGTCAAGTACATAAATAAAAATGGCGCTGAAGCTTCAGCGCCATTTTTATTTCAATAATTGTCGGGCCTTCTGTTCATCCTTGCGATGAACGAACAATGCGACCCGGTCGTCCAAGTTTTTCGCAAGCGGCCGGAACAGACGGCCGGTCGGCAAGCCGTGTTCGACACGGCAGGTGATGCCTTGTTCCGTCAAATACGTATAGTCGTCGAGTAGCGCCTCGCCTTGTTTGCCGAACGCCTCACCGAAGCGGACCCACTGTAAGTTACGGACGGCGCGAATCGAGACGAGTACGACGAATGTGATGCCTAAGACGATAATCAATATTGTTTCCAAGTTCAAAGCGTTCAACCCCTTCTTTACATAATTTTAAGGGCGCAACCGCTTGAAAGCAACAACGATAGACCGGTATACTCAAAAGAAAGTGAGGGATGACCATGAAAACAACGATTCAATCGCGTCGCGAAGCCGTGACACTATTAGAGGATAAGCACGTGCTCTACATCCGCATCCATAACGGACAGACCGGGATGATCAAACAAACGGATGAGGGTATCATCATCGCAATTCCGAATGAAGAGACAGATAAAGTCGATTTTCGCAAGTTAGAAGACATCGAAGCATTTGAGGCGTTCTACGATTTGACGCTCTCGAAGCCAGGGACGCTGTATTACAATCGAGCGTGAACAGAGCTCCACTCGTGACGAGTGGAGCTCTTGTCATAGTGCCGGCAACCAAGCCGCCATCGTCTGTTGCAACGACTCAGGACGGAGATGCCGCTGTTTATGAAGCAAATAACCGTCTGGTCGGATGACGAGTACGCCACGCTTCATGAACAATGACTTCGCGAGTTCGTTACCTTGGTCGAAGAATGGGCGGCTCGTCTTCGAAAGTGTGATGATTTGGAAGAACGATTGATGGTCGTTCAAATAGTCATATAGTGCGGTCGCATCACGCTGATCATCGTCGAGGATGATGACTTGGAACCGTCCGTCCGCGATTTCCGAGATTTTGGTGCGCAACCCGTCGTCGGTCCGTATGATCTCGATTTCTGGGAAAATCTTACCCTTGGCGACACGCAAGAACGGAATTCGGGAATGTCCGGGATAAGACAAGTGTAGTTGGGCGATCCGTTCCGTGATTTTTTGATTGATTAAGTTGACGCGCGTAAAGACGTCGGCACCGAGCGCTTGGAACGGCAAGAGGACAGGTAATGTCGTCTGTAACACTTCCGTCGCCACGTTCGTTGTCTGAAGCACGTTACGAGCCACGTGCTCTCTTTCGTCGCGATACGAGGCTACGACGCGGAACGGGGCACCGGCTTTCAAATGAAGCCACAACTTCCAACCGAGATTGAACGAATCGGCGATACCGGTGTTCATGCCTTGTCCGCCCACGGGTGAGTTGATGTGTGCGGCGTCTCCCATGAGAATGACGCGGTTGTGAATGAACGAGTCGACCATCCGGTTATGGACCCGGAAAAGCGAGAACCATTCGACTTCGTCAATCTCGACTTCCATATGGCTGCGCTGTTCGATTAACTTGCGCAGCTCTGACTCGTTGAACGATTCATCGTTCGCGAGGTTTCCCGTGATGCGGATCGTGTCATCCGTGAGCGGGAATACTTCTAAGACGCCCCGGTCGGAAAAGAAGATATGCACTTCTTCGCGCGAAATATTCCACTTGGCTTTCATATCGGCGAGCACCCACGACTCTTTAAACGACTTCCCGCTGAACGGAAGGGCAAGCATCCGTCGGATCGAACTATTCGCTCCGTCGGCCGCCACGACGTATTTAGCTTCGATTGTCCGATTCGACGCATCCGACTCAAGGTGGGCGAGAACTCGGGACGGATAGTGCGTCAATGAGACGAGTGATTCGCCGCGTTGGACAGCATGACCGTGTCCATTTAACGCATCCTCTAAAATCGCTTCCGTCTCATTTTGTCGTAGTAGCGTCACGAACGGGTAGGGCGTGACGAGACGAGAAAATTCAAGCTTGGCCGTCCATTGACCCGAGAAGTACAGATTACCTTTCTCGATAGTCCGTGCCCGGCCGAGCACTTCTTTGGCGACATCAAGACGAGAGAACACTTCAATCGTCCGAGGTTGAATCCCGATGGCACGGGAATTGTTCGACGGTGTCGTCTTACGATCAATAATTTCAAATGAGATTCCATACCTAGCTAACGTCAACGCGAGCGTGAGTCCGGTCGGGCCCGCTCCGACGATTAATACATCAACTTTTTTATCCATCACATCCACCAACTCCTATCGTTAATAATGATATTTCCGACATTTGATGCGTTTAAACGAGGAGACAGCGGTGGAAGTGTAGAAACAAAGAGAACGAGGTGGAGAGAATGGACAAATCATGGATCACGGAACAACATTTGCGTGACAGTTTCTCGATGGAAGAAAACTATGAACAGACGGCTGCCGTCCTGATTCCGTTGACCGAGGTCGACGGGACGTGGCATGTCGTCTTTGAAGTACGCGCCCATACGATGCGACGTCAACCCGGAGAGATTTCATTTCCGGGCGGCCGCCTCGATCCTGGTGAGACGCCGGTCGAGGCTGCGATCCGAGAGACGAGTGAGGAGCTGTTGCTCGCCTTGTCTGATATCGAAGTCATCGGTCGCCTGCAACCGGTCGCGACGCCGCATCGTCAACTCATCTACCCGTTCGTTGGGGTGATTCCGCGGCTGCCGGACGTCCATCACACAGATGAGGTCGATCACTTATTTTCCGTTCCGGTCGAGACGCTGCTTTTGCTCGCCCCGTTCCATGGCGAGATGGAATGGACGATGAATCCGGATCAAAATATCCCGTTTGAGCGGATGGCGAATGCTAAAGCGTACGAAAAACGGGTAATTAAAATGAGAGAACCTTTTTATGAACATGAAGACTACATTATTTGGGGATTGACTGGAAAAATTTTGACACAATTTATTAAACGGCTTAAAGAAAACGTATTCAAACCGATATAATTTCGTTATAATGATAGAAACAAATTTAAGATTGGAAGTGAATGGGTGTGTCTGTAGAATTCGTTGTGGGTGATATCGTCAAGTCAACTCGTGAAGGTTGGGTCGCAGAAGTGACTGCCGTATTGACCAATACGGTCATCGGGGACGTTTCCATCATGGAAGAATTTCAACAACTGGGTCTCGAATTCGAGAAACAAGTTTTATTGAAAACAGATTTGGAATTGATCGAACGCGCCAGCTGACCTTTTAACCGAAAGGGATGATTCAGGTGTCCATTGACAAAAAAGTACGTGAATGGAAAGAGGCCGGTTTACTGGATGAAGTGACCGGTCAGCGCTTGGTCGAATATGAACATAAGAAATTGGCGGTCGGTGACAAACGTGAGCACAAACCGCCTATTCTTGTGATTATCGGATCGATTTTACTGGCGCTCAGCCTCTTCAGCTTTGTCGCGGCCAATTGGCAAGCGATTCCCGACCTCATCAAAATAGCCATTTTCTTATCATTCATGGTTGCGATGTACGTTGCGGCCGAACGCCTGCAAGTGAAGGCATCGCGTTATGTCACACTGTTCCGTCTGTTGGGCGTCGCTTTTTTTGTCGCCACAATGATTGTCATTTTCTCGACGTATAATCTGTCCTCGCAAATTCCGTTCTTATTCTGGTTATTCCTTGCCGTCGCAGTCCTACACAGATTGATGTATAAGCATCCCATTTATACGTTCTTGGCTGCGCTCGCTGCCTTTTTGGCGATCACGAACAGTTTTCAAGGCATCGGACTCCTGTTGATCATGTTCGGTCTGATTGTGACCTGGATTTGGTTCCATTACGGAGACAACGAGCTTGATCGCATTTTCGCCTGGTTCACCTTTTATGGTCTCCTCATCACAATCGGTCAATACGCAGGTTACGAAGGTCGCTTTTGGCCGCTATGGGCACTTGCCGCCTTGCATATCTTATTCTTGGTTTATCGCGAGCGGGGACAGTGGAATTATTTGTACCTCTTCGTCGCGGCGATCCTATCGATTGGTTATTTGATCAATGCGACAGAAGGCTGGTTGTCCCAGCGACAACCGTCCGTCATCGAAGCGACGATGCTGTCGGTCGTTCTCGTCGCTGTCTATTTGTTGCACCGGCGCCAGGATTTGATATGGGTCAGCTTACTCGCCGTCATTCCGTTTTCGTTATTCGAAGACACGGGCATCTTGCTTGCGGTATTGCTCGAAGTGGTCGCACTCGCATATCTCGTCTATCAAGACCATAACCGCAAACCGATCGTCCTCGCTTTCATCTATTTCTTGCTCATCCAAATGACGATCTATTTCATTTACGTTTGGGATCGACTCGACATTTCATTGTTTTTCCTCATCGGAGCATTGATCGTCTTCGCGTTGTCGCTCGCATTATGGTGGCGTAGCCGTTCGAGAGGGGATGCTCAGACATGAAACGATGGACGCCTTGGTTAGTGCCGGTTGTGCAAGTAGTGATTGCGATTGGTTTTATTTTGCTCGTCTATGCGGTCTCTTGGTTTGGAGAAACATATACGTTCAAAGCGACGTCTTATGAGCCGTATGACCCGTTCTTTGGGGACGTTGTCTATTTAGAGTATGATTCGTTTGAAGGCAGACAAGATGTCGAATCAGGGACCATATACGTCTCGTTCAAGACCGGGGACGATGGGTACGCGACCATCGATCGGGTCAGTTCAAGACCGTTCTTCGGTGGCACACGGGCTAACTATTACGACCGGCAAGTGTATATCGATGACATGAGTTCGTATCGGGTCGTTGAGGAAGAAACGTCGGCGATCGAAGGAGCGAAAACGTTCGAAGTGGATGTCGACGTAGCGCCATGGGGCATGGTGAGACCCCATAATCTACGGTCAATTGAAGCTGAAACAGAATGACAATCAGATTACAGATTTGTTACAGGCGATATTGTAACGAATCTGTAATTTTTTGCGGAATCGCTTGGTAATACTGACTAAACAGCAAATGTTACAGATTGTAACCTCTTCTTTCGTCATGTGTCAGAAATATTTCACTTCATCAAAATCTCTTCTCGTGGTTAGAACAGCATGGTAAATTTACTCCTGTTCGTTAGACGACGAGAAAGGTGTTGACCTATTGACTATGCATTCATTAAAATATATGGTCGCGATCCTATTTACCGCATTCGGAACGTTCGTGTTTGCTGCGACGGCCGATGCCGCCCAAATTGGAATCGGGACTGAACAGAAAATTGTCCAAAACCCACTTGAATTAGAACGCCAGGCGATCGAGCTGGAGCGCCAACAAAAAATCGAACGTGAGAAACGTCTTGCCGAAGAGAAACGATTGGCCGAAGAAAAAGCCAAACGTGAACAGGCCGAGCTCGAAGCGAGAGCGAAAGCAGAGCGAATAGCTGAAGAAAAACGCGTCGCTGCTGAGAAGGCACGACAAGAAGAAGCGAAACGTCAAGCCGCAACGAAAGCCGAGATGAAGCAACAAGCGGCATCAAGCGCGACTGTGACACCGGTCTCGACACAAGGACGCGTCATTCAAGCCGAGTCGACGGCGTATACGAACGATGCGGCTGACAACGGCTCTTACGGGGGACGGGTCTTGACGGCGACAGGCCATGACGTGACGGATTCGATTTATGTTAACGGCATGCGCATCATTGCCGTCGATCCATCTGTCATCCCGCTCGGAACGATCGTTCAAATCGAAGGGATTGGTCAAGCGATTGCTCTCGATACAGGCGGTCGCATCAAAGGGAACATCGTCGATTTACTGGTCGACACGAAAAGCGAGGCCATCAATTGGGGCCGTCGCCATGTCACCATCACATTGCCATGATTTAAAGGTTCTCCTTCCCGGAGGACCTTTTTTAGCGTCCATTCACCTAATATGGGCGTTAGCGGGCGATGCGAGCACGTTACATTGTTTAACAAACGTTGGAAACGGGCAAACTAATATTTGACTTTCATGAAAAGTTACGAGCCGAGGAGGGGTAGAGTTGATAGAATTTCAAAACGTATCCAAGCGCTACGAAGACGGGACGTTAGCCGTCAAAGACTTGGATTTGACAGTACACAAAGGGGAGATTTTTGTCTTGATCGGTCCATCCGGGTGTGGCAAGACGACGACGATGAAAATGGTGAATCGACTAATCGATCATACCGACGGGAAAATTTTAATTGATGGGAAAGAGATTTATCAATTCGATATTTTTGAGTTACGTCGCAATATTGGTTATGTACTCCAACAAATTGCCTTATTCCCTCATTTAACGGTCGAGGAAAACATTTCCGTCGTCCCTGAACTGTTGAAGTGGCCGAAACAGAAAACGAAAGACCGCGTAACTGAACTCATGGAGATTGCCGGACTGGACCCTGTCTTGCGGGCTAAAAAACCGACCGAACTCTCGGGCGGACAACAACAACGGGTTGGGGTGCTCCGCGCGCTCGCGGCCGACCCAGAGGTTATCTTGATGGATGAGCCGTTCTCGGCACTTGACCCGATTAGCCGGGGACAACTTCAAGACGATATTAAACGTTTGAACGATGAACTCGGGAAGACGATTCTTTTCGTAACGCATGACATGCAAGAAGCGATGAAACTCGGAGACCGCATCGCCTTGATGCGTGACGGCGAATTGGTCGTCATCGGTACTCCAGATGAAATCAGAGCGAGTACGGACCCGTTCGTCCTCGACTTTACACAACGCGGAAGAGGTGAGGTAGATGCTTGAGACATTTCAAAACCGGCGGGGAGAACTCGTCGAGGCACTGATCGAGCATTTACAGCTCTCCGTCGTATCACTCTTGATTGCCGTCTTGATCGCGGTCCCACTCGGGATTTGGTTGACGCGCCGCAAGAAAGTGGCCGAGACCGCCATCGGTCTCACTGCCATCATTCAAACAATTCCTTCATTGGCGCTCCTCGGTCTTATGATTCCGCTCGTCGGAATCGGTGCCTTGCCGGCGACGATCGCTCTCGTATTATATGCTTTGTTACCAATTCTTCGTAACACGTTCACAGGCTTGAATGAAGTCGATAAATCGCTCATCGAAGCGGCACGAGCTTGTGGCATGAAACCGAACCAAAGCTTGATGAGAGTCGAGCTCCCACTCGCCTTGCCGGTCATCATGGCCGGGATTCGAACGGCGATGGTGCTCATCGTCGGGACGGCAACACTCGCTGCCCTCGTCGGAGCCGGTGGACTCGGGACGTTGATTCTTCTCGGAATCAACCGGAATGACAACTACTTGATTTTGCTTGGCGCCATTCCGGCAGCCATCCTCGCCCTCTTGTTCGACTTCCTGCTACGGCAGATGGAAGGTGCGACGGCGACGCGTAACAAGACGAAGCTGATCGCTGTTTCGACCGTGTTGGCACTGATCATCGCGGCACCGCTCGCGCTCGGTCGTACCCAACAGACCGACCTCGTCGTCGCCGGAAAACTTGGGCCTGAGCCTGAGATCTTAATGAACATGTATAAACTGTTGATTGAGGAAGAGACCGATTTGACCGTTTCCGTCCGTCCAAACTTTGGTGAGACGACGTTCGTTTGGGGAGCGCTTCAATCCGGTGATGTCGATATCTATCCAGAATTCACAGGGACGGTACTCGCCAGTCTCGTGAAAGAGACGCCAAACTCAAATGACGCTCGCGAAGTATATGAACAAGCGCGTGGCGCGTTGGCTGATGACGGTTACGCGTTGCTTGAGCCGATGCAGTTCAACAACACATATGCCATTGCCATCCCACGCGACTACGCCGAAGAGGAAGAGATCACATCGATTTCTGATTTACGCAATGTGCAAACGGACATTGCAGCCGGTTTCACGCTCGAGTTTACGGACCGTGAAGACGGATACCCTGGGCTTCAGCAGGCGTACGGACTCGACTTCCCATCTGTCGTCTCGATGGAACAGAAACTCCGTTACCGTGCCATCGCACGCGGTGACGTCAACCTCGTCGATGCCTACGCGACGGACCCTGACATCGCTGAGAATGATTTGCTCGTCCTTGAAGACGATCAACAGTTCTTCCCGCCATATCAAGGGGCACCGTTACTCAAACAAGAAACGTTAGACGAGCACCCTGAAATCGAAGACGCCCTCAATCAATTGGCCGGCAAAATTACAGATGAAGAGATGTCTGAACTCAACCGCCGTGTCGCGTATGGGAATGAGCGTGCTTATGACGTCGCGCAAGACTTCCTGGAGCAAGCAGGTCTTTTATGAGAGCCATGATTATCTCGAACCCAAAATCCGGTGCAAGTGAAACGATGCTCGGTGAGGTCGTCGGGACAGTCGAATCCTTGTATGACGAGATTTTGATTCGAAAGACGCTCGGACAAGGAGATGCGGCCCGCTTCGCCGAGGAAAGTGCTCCATTCGAACACTTGATTGTCATCGGCGGGGACGGGACCCTGCATGAGGTCGTTAACGGCCTCATGGTACTTCCGAAGGACGAGCGGCCGACGGTCGGCCTCATCCCAGGCGGTACGTGTAACGATTTTGCCCGTGCCCTCGATTTACCGGTCGAACCGATTGATGCGGCCCGGTTATTGAAGATGAGTCATGTCCAACCGGTCGATGTCATGCGGATCAATGAGCGGTACGGCCTCAATTTTATTGGGGTCGGTCTCATCGCTGATGCGTCGCGGCAAATTGACCCGCTTCAAAAAGAATCACTCGGTTCCATCGGCTACTTTTTAGCGACGATTCGTCAGTTCAGGGAAGTCGACCCGTTCGACATCCGTATCGAACAGGACGGAGAAATCGTTCATGACGGTCCGGTCAGCTTTTTATACGTCGGGAACGGGGCATATCTCGGGACAGTCCCGACGAAACTCCCGACCCAGTCGTTCACCGACGGACTCGTCGAAGTCGTCCACAGTTCAGCCATCGGCTTTCCGATGATCCGGCAACTGCTCACGCAACAACTCGGGCTCGAACAGTCATCCCCGGAGTGGGTCCATCTGCAAATGCCCCAGTTGACCGTCCACTTGAGTGAATCGCAGATTATCGACGTCGATGGGGAGCATTTCGAGTCGGACACATTACACATCGACGTATTGCCGAGTGAATTGACGTTTCTTGTCCCATCCCACTAAATGAACAGACAGAGAAAAGAATTCAGACTTTTCTCTGTTTTTTGTTGTCCTCGTTTCTGAACCGTGTTAGTATTTCACTATTATTATGAAAAAGATATGAAAACAGGAAGTAGGGATGGTAATGGCGCAAAATTCGTTCGCCTCAAAAATTGGATTCATCTTAGCGGCTGCAGGGTCAGCGATTGGTCTCGGTGCAATCTGGAAATTTCCGTATGTCACCGGCACAAGTGGAGGCGGCGCCTTTTTGCTCATGTTTTTAGCGTTCACGCTCTTACTCGGTTTACCGTTGTTAATCGGTGAGTTCATCGTCGGACGCTCGACTCAAAAGACGGCATTGCTCGCATTTAAAAAGCTCGGCCACGGCCGTTGGACGCTCGTTGGTTACCTCGGCGTCATCGCATGTTTCTTATTGCTCTCATTCTACAGCGTCATCGGCGGGTGGGTCTTGATTTATGTCGGTCTTGGATTAAGTGGGACATTGAATGGACGTTCGCCTGACGAGTTCGGTGCCGTCTTCGGGGATGTCGTTTCATCGCCAGGCATCGCCGTGTTCGGTCAATTCTTGTTCTTATTGATTACGCTCTTGATCGTCTTAAAAGGCGTCGAAGCAGGGATCGAGCGGATGAGTAAAATTTTGATGCCGCTCTTGTTCGTCAGTTTCATCGTGCTCGTGATTCGCTCGTTGACACTCGACGGGGCAATGGAAGGGGTTCGCTTCTTCTTGCAGCCTGACTTCTCGGCCTTGACGGGTGAATCGGTCTTGTTCGCCCTCGGCCAAGCGTTCTTCTCGCTATCGCTCGGAGTCGCGGCCATGTTGACGTACGCGTCCTACATTAAGACGAAAGGGACGCTTAATCGTTCGGCGAATATGATTGTGCTATTGAATATCGCCGTCTCGCTATTGGCGGGTCTCGCGATTTTCCCGGCTGTGTTTGCATCAGGACTCGACCCGGCTGAAGGCCCGGCGCTCCTCTTCGTTGTCTTGCCGGCCGTCTTCAATCAAGTGCCGCTCGGCGGGTTCTTCATGGTCTTGTTCTTCCTCTTGTTCACGTTCGCCTCAATCACATCGTCAATCGCGATGCTAGAAGTCGTCGTCGCCGGTGTGACCGACAGACTGAATGAAAAGAAACAGACGATGTCGAAACGGAACGTCACGCTCTTATCGGCGGCGATCGTCTTCGCGGTCGGGATTCCTTCAGCTCTCTCGTTCGGTGTCATGAGCGAGTTACAATTCTTTGATGGAATGACGTTCTTCGATGTGATGGATTACGTCGTCAGCTACGTTTTGATGCCGATCGGCGCGCTTCTGACCTCCATTTTCGTCGGATATGTCGTTGATCAACGCATCTTGAAAGAAGAGATTCAAACGTCGGATGTCGGTGTGAAGCTGTATCCAGTGTGGCGCTTCCTTATTCGCTACATCATTCCGGTGACGGTCGCCGTCGTCATGGTGTCGACATGGATCACTACGTTGCTTGAAACGTAACCTGTTTATTAAAAACATCCTCTCGCTACATATGGTGTAGTAAGAGGATGTTTTTCGTTTAAAAAGGTTCAGGAGAAGGTGGGCTTATGCACTAAAAACAACATGATGACAACACCTAGGGTAGCGATGGCAAACACCTACATATTCCGTTCTGTCTGACGCCAAATGGCATTGATGCCGATGACTGTCGCAGCGATGATGACCACAATTCCTTCAATAGAGAAGATGTTCCCTGTAATTCGAGATATACCTATGAAAGCTAAAGTAGTTTAGATGGCGCTCAAGACAACAAATAGGAAAAAAACGATGGAAAGTTTCCCAAATGAGATCTTTGGAAATGTAAATATGCTGTTCAGCTCCTTTTGTGCTTCGTTGAGACGAATAACAATCGTCTTGGCTTTGAGAGTACTTGTATATGAAGATGCCCTGTTATTTAAAAGTTCATTTCGAGTATTAGGTGAAGGATGGTCGAGACTATTTCGTTCTTGCGACCGAGAGAGCGCCAGGTATCATTATGCTAAGCTTATAAAGATGACGAAACTTTTTTTGAAGGGTCACGTAAGGTACAATAGAAGTATCATGAGACGAGGTGAAACGGATGAAAACATGGATGAAATGGGCCCTGACCGGGGCGATCCTATATTTTGCCATAAACGTTTTTGATTTTTCTTGGCTGTTTATCATCGTCGGGGCGCTCGTATTAAACGAAGTGTGGTCGACCAATAAACGCCGGAAGCGGGCGCCGGCTCCTGTTGCCAAACGGGCCAAGAAGAAACTGCTGCTCGATGAAGACGAGCCGTTCGTTGGTTCGCGCATCTTGAAACCGCTTGAAGAAGCGGCACCGGTGCGTCAGTTCGAGGCGACCGACGACTTAGAGCTTCAATTTTTACAGCGGACGATTGAGCAAGGCTATGAAAAGCTACAACAGATTGACCGCGTCTTGCCGGAAATCAAGGATATCGAGGTGCGGCGTGAGATGAAGGCCGTTTCGAAAGAAGCTCACGAACTGTTCGCTGAGTTGTTCGAAAATCCACAAGACGCGAAACATGTGCGTGACTTGTTCACGTTCTATTTGGATTCACTCGTGTCGGTCGTATTGAAATTCAAAGAACTAGAAGGAAAACGCGTCGTCATTCAAGAAGAGACACGTGAACAGCTGATCACCAATATGCAACTCATCGTCGACAAGTTCAAACAGCAACGCAGCCGTCTATTAGAAGATGATGCGGTTGACTTTGAACGAGAGTTGATCATGATGGAAAAAGTATTGGCCGATCAACCAGAAGGGAGAAAAAAACATGACTTCATCGAATGAAACGAACTGGCAGTCATGGCCAGAAGAAGAGCTCACTTCACAGACGAAAACGAAGACGGAGACCGATGCGATTTCGGACCCGTCCGTGGATTGGTCATCAATGACAGAGAAACATGAGGTGCCGGCCATTCAAGTCAATGCCGACGTCCCACAAGCGCATCGGGAACGGATCACCCGCATCGCCGAATCGATCGATATTAAAAAGACGGATTCGGTCATGTTGTTCGGTTCGAACGTGCAACGTGAACTATCACAATTCTCAGACCAAATCTTGACTGAGGTCCGGATGAAAGATGGCGGAGACGCCGGCAAGCTATTGTCCGACTTGATGCAGAACGTGCGCAAGATGGACCCGGACATGTTGCAACCGGAGAAGAAGAGTTTTATGGACAACCTACCGCTCATCGGTCGGGCCAAGAAGAAAGCCGAGAACTATAAGTTACAGTTCGAAAAAATGAGCGTCTATTTAGAAGAGGTCATCCATAATCTAGACCGGGCCAAGTTCGGCTTGATGAAGGATATCACGATGCTCGATCAAATGTACGACAAGAACAAGCGTTACTTCGAAGAACTCAACGTCTATATCGCCGCTGGTGAGACGAAACTCGACCACGTGCGTAGCTATGAGATTGCCCCGCTTCGCCAAGAAGTCGAGATGTCAAAAGACCAGGTCAAACTGCAACAGTTGAACGACATGATCCAACTCGCGGACCGGTTCGAGAAAAAGTTGCACGACTTGAAATTGAGCCGGACGATCAGCTTACAGATGGCACCCCAAATCCGGGTCATCCAGCAAAACAACCAGATTCTAGCCGAGAAAATCGAGTCGGCGGTCGTCAATACGATCCCCCTCTGGAAAAACCAAGTCGTGCTTGCGCTCAGCTTGACGCGACAAAAGACGGCGCTCCGGATGCAGCAAGACGTCACGAAGACGACGAACACGTTGCTCGAGCAGAACTCGAAGATGTTGAAAGACTCGTCAATCGAGATTGCCACGGAGAACGAGAAAGGGATCGTCTCGGTCGAATCGCTCAAAGTGGCGCACGAGAACTTGCTCTCGACGCTCGATGAGACGCTCCGGATTCAACAAGAAGGACGACAGAAACGTCGTGAGGCCGAACGTGAACTCGATCGGATGGAGCACGAGTTGAAAGAGAAAGTCATCGAGATCGCTTCAAAAAACAAAGAGTTGCCAAAAGAGACTGGGTATTGAACGAGGAAAGTCTGAGTGCTCAGACTTTCCTTTTCTTCGAGGAGGATACAACATGGAAAAACAACGGCTATGGGATGAGACGTGGTTACAGTTCGCCGATATGATGGCGGTACGTCATTCGAAATGTGCCTCAAAAAGTGTCGCTTGCGTCATCGTCAAAGATGAGAAGCCGATTTCAATCGGCTTGAACGGGACGCCACCGGGGCATACGAACTGTAATGAAATCTTTTTAAAGCGGGAAGACGGCTTTTATAAACGGGACGAGTACGTTTCGCCGGATGCGGTCGAATTGCTTGAGGAACCGGAATCGATCATCCATGAGGGTGTGACATTTATTAAATGTTCGGACCCATACGACCACCACAACTGGTCAAAACAACATGAAATCCATGCTGAAATCAATGCGATTGGAAAGCTCGCTGCGGATTCGACGAACGCGTTCGGTGCGACGGCGTACGTGACCCATTCACCGTGCCACGCCTGCTCGCTTGCCTTGATTGCGTCCCGTGTGGCCCGTGTCGTCTATGCGGTTGGCTATGAGCATGGCGACGGCCTCGATTTGATGCGGGAGAGCGGGATTGATGTGGTACATATGCCGCTTGAAAAAAGTTTCAAAAACGCATTGTAAACGTTTACATTCGGTGTTATATTATTAATGTACTGCCAATGGTGTTTTACTCTTCCATTATTCGTCTCTCTTCGGAGGGACCTTTTTTTATGTCTAGGTAAAGGTGAGACAAAGTTTACACATAATGTTCAATATTTCACAATCTTTTCGGGGATTTCTTTCTTATAATGAAAGTAGATTAACGAGAGGGGAAATGTTACATGGAAAAACAAGTTCGTTTCACAGATGGTGCCTATGAAGTGGAAGCGTTGATCACACTCGAAGAGGTGTGGGAAGATAAATTTGCGATTGGGACGCATAAAGAGCTCGCTGTCAAATCGTTGAAAATCAATGGGAACGACGTTTCGGAGTTGAAGCACGTTCGGGCGTTGCTTCGCTATTACCCGACGCTCGGTGTCTCGGGCATCTTGCTTGCGCTTGACGGTGCAGCCGCTGAGATTGTCGCCTTGTCGGGGGACACGGATCCGGCGCTCCAGTTTGTTGAGCTCGTTGCGTTGCAAATGGACGAGGTCTCGACTGAAGAATTGAAAGATTTATACGCTGAGATGGCGGTTTAATTTCGTAAGGATGACGTTCATGTCATCCTTTTTCTATTTTTGGGTTGCATCACCAGGGAAGTATGGTATGATTGTCAATAGATGAAGAAATGGAACGCCATATCGTTATCGACAACCAAAAATGGGGATCTAGATAGCTAGATCGCTGTGAAAAGCCACGTTCATAGGAACGTGGCTTTTTTTTGTATAAATTTGAAATCAGCAGCGAGATCACTAGCGACATGTGCGTCTGAACCGAGCACGAACGGGATGCCGAGAGTGGTCGCCTCGATCGCGACATCAATCGCGTAAGGTTGCTCACAATCCGGTTTACGGAGCCCGGCCGTATTCAGATCGAGTCCGAAACCGCGTGTGGCGATGGTGTGTAGCAAGCGCGTCTGTTCGTCCCGGACATTCAAACGATTCCACGTGTAATTGTGCTGATATTTGATTGGTAAATCGATATGTCCAATCCGGTCCACTTTCAGTCGCTCCCATGGGTATGAAAGGCCCGTTGTGAGTGACGTGTAATAACGACGCATCACAGCCTCGAACGAGCCGAAACGTTCGACGAGTACATGAAACGTCTCCGCTGAGAAGTCGACAGGCAGGAGCTCGTCGTCGACGAGTAGAAAGTGTTGGGACAGGATTGTCTCATCAAGGTCTGCTGCGTATGGTTCAAGTAAAGACAACGTCTCCGATTCATAACCAGGCAAGTAGTCGATTTCCAGTCCGATACGGATGTCGAACTCGGGATTCGCTCGCTTCAGCGTTTGCAAAGCTTCTATATAATGTGGGAGCGAATCGAGCGCCATCGCCGAGTCTTGATCGGGCGTCGGGTCGTGAAATCGTTCGGGGAGCGGCGCATGCTCCGTGAACGTGAGCGTTTTAATTCCAAGCTCCGACGCGCGATTTATATACGCTTCAAGCGAATCAGACGAGCCATGTGGGCAAAATGGGGTGTGAAGGTGACCATCACGGGTAAAGTCAATCATTGGTCAACATTCCTTTCGAGTTCGCCGGTTGACAGCACCGGCTTGGTTTGATAAATTTAACACACTACTTTAGTTTGGTAAAGTGATAATAAGATAAAGGGTGATATTGATGATCTGGTTCAACACAAAAGGATCCATCCCGGAAGGATGGCACGAATTGCAAGGGGAGGACGTCTTGCGTCCGAAGCAGTGGATGTTGTCATTTTTAGAACGAGCCGAGTCAAATGGCTACAGTGTCATTGAGCCGCCGCTCGTGGAATATTATTCTCACTATCAAGACTTGGCCTTATTTGATGAATCGGCCTATTATCGCCTGTTCGGGAACGATGGCGAGTTGCTCGTCATGCGTCCTGACTATACGCTACAAATCGCGCGGAAGCTCGCCGATGGTCATGAGCCGATGCGCGTCGCCTATGCGGGGGCCGTCTATCGACGTACCCCGAAGCATTCGGGTCAGCCGCACGAACGTCAACAACTCGGACTGGAATGGATTGACGGCGACGCAGCCGATATGGAGCTGATCGCGTCATTCCTCAGTATGACCGAGCACGTGTTGCCGCAAGACGGCCTTCGGATTCAAGTCGGCTCGGCTGCTTTGGTCGCGGCCGTGGCGGAAGAGGCTGGCATTCCAGAGCGGACACTACGCCAATATTTGGCACTCCGCAACCTAGAATCACTCCGTGACCTCGCAGATACGTATCAATACCCGTTAATCGCGAAGTTACCGTTCTTAATCGGTGATTCGGCGCTTACTGAATTACGGGAAGCCGCCGAGCCAGGGCTGACAGTGGCGATCGATGAAGTAGAGCGAGCGGTCGAGCACTTACGCGCCATCGGTTTGAACGTATCGTATGACTTTGGTCAGACTGGTGATTTCGACTATTATTCGGGCTTGACGGTGACAGGAAGCATCGACGGGCGACGCGTCCTCTCAGGTGGCCGCTATGATTCGTTGTATGGACATTTCGGTCAATCACGTCGAGCATTTGGATTGTCGCTCGATTTAGAACAGTTAGGTGAGGTGATTTTATGAAAGTGGCCATTGCGAAAGGGCGCATTGAAAAAGCGGCCCGTGACTATTTCGAACAAGTCGGATTAACCGTTTGGCCGGAAAAACGCGGCCGGGAATTGACGGTTGAAGTCGACGGTCACGAGTTCATCTTCGTCAAAGGCGATGACGTCTATAAATACGTCATGCACGGTGCAGCGGATGTCGGCGTCGTCGGTGGCGACATTTTACGAGAGAAGACGCCTGGCGTCCTCGAAGTCGTCGATTTGCCGTTCGGACGTTGCCGGATGGCGGTCTGTGGACCGAAAGAACGAAAGAACGGAACGAAAAAACTGAAAGTCGCGAGCAAGTATCCGAATATCGCCATTTCTCACTTCGCTTCGAAACGTCAGAACGTCGAAGTGATCGCGTTGAACGGTTCGGTTGAACTCGCACCACTTACAGGACTCGCCGATTGTATCGTCGACATCGTTGAGACGGGGGCGACGCTCCGCGCGAACGACCTCGAAGAATACGAGACGATTTTCACGGTGAACGCCAAGTTCATCACGAGTGAGACGGCGCTCGCCAACGACCCTGATGAATTGAAGGCGTGGATTCGTCGTTTAAGCAAGGAGGAAGCGAAATGAGTACGGAAACGAATCGGAGCCGGCGTGAAAGCTGGGCGGAAGCAGTTAAGCCAATTCTCGAGGCCGTGGAGTCTAACGGAGACGAGGCGCTCCTCGCGTTCACAAAGAAATTTGATGGTGTCGATCTCATCGAAACGGTCGACTTGACATCCTTCACGCCACCTGAGGCGTACGGGGAGTTGACCGATGCGTTGACGCTCGCCGCCGAACGGATTCGCGCGTTTCACGAGCGTCAGCGTCGTCAAGAGGACGTGTATGAAGATGGCATGTTCCGGCTCGGACGTCGTTTCATGCCACTCGACTCGGTCGGCGTGTACGTTCCAGGCGGGACGGCCGTCTATCCCTCAAGCGTCTTGATGAACATCATCCCGGCGAAAGTCGCAGGTGTGAAACGAATCGTCATGGTGACGCCACCGAAACGAGATGGCATCGACTTGTCGCTATTGATTGCGGCAAAAATCGCAGGGGCAGATGAATGTTATCTCGTCGGTGGGGCACAAGCCGTCGCCGCCCTTGCGTTCGGCACCGAGACCATCAAATCGGTCGATAAAATCGTCGGACCTGGGAACGCCTATGTCGCGACAGCCAAATCGCTCGTCTCCCATATCGTCGGCATCGATTCAGTCGCCGGACCTTCTGAAGTACTGATCATCGCCGATGAGACGGCCAATCCGAAATGGGTCGCCGCCGACTTGCTCGCCCAAGCCGAACATGACGTCGAAGCGACGGCACTCGCTCTCGTCACGTCAGCCGAGTTGGCCGAACGAATCGATCAGGAATTGACTCACCAGCTGGCTGAGTTGCCACGCCGTGACATTGCGGTCGAGGCATTGAAGCGAGGCGGGGTACGCGTCATGTCGAGCGAACGTGCAATCGAGGTCGCCAATGAAATGGCAGCCGAGCACGTGCAACTCGCCGTCGCCAATCCGGAAGGCTACATGCAAGCCATCCGTCATGGCGGATCATTCTTCCTCGGTCATGAAGCGGCGGAGGCGTTTGGCGATTACATCGCTGGACCGAACCACGTCCTGCCGACGAGCGGGACGGCCCGCTTCTCGAGCGGCCTCTCGGTCGATGATTTTTATCGGAGACAAACGTTCCTTCAAATGACGGAGCTCGATGAGCGCATCACGCGTGCCGCGATTCGCATTGCCCAACAAGAACAACTTGACGGCCACGCCCGGGCGATGGCGGTCCGATTGGAGGACGCATGAGACTGAACTATGAGACGATTCCACGCTACGTCCCGCATGCGGTCAAAGGACACGCGTTGAATCAAAACGAAAGCCAATACGAGTTTCCAGAGCGATTAAAGACGGCCATCCGAGAGCTTCCGCTCGACTTGAGCCATTATCCGGTCGACGAGTTGACGGCGCTGAAACAAAGCTATGCGGCATATGCCGGTGTGAGCCCACAACAACTCATGGTCGGCAGTGGCAGCGATGAATTACTCGCGATACTTTGTCAGGCCCTCCTCGATGCCGATGACGTCGTCGCCGCACCGCTTCCCGATTTTTCGATGTATGGCATATACACGCACATCGCCCGCGGGAATTTCGTGCAACCGGATGCGGACGGCTTGTCGTTCGAGGCGCTCATGCAAACGATTGAAACGGAACGACCGAAGCTCGTCCTCGTATCGAATCCGAACAATCCGACCGGGAAGATGTGGTCGCTCGATGATCTCGAGACGATTGCCCGCCGAGTCCCATATCTTGTCGTCGACGAGGCGTATATCGATTTCACGATTGAGGACTCATTCAAAGACCGCCTCGCGGACCATGCGAACGTCATCATTCTCCGGACGTTATCGAAAGCGTTCGGACTCGCAAATCTGCGCATCGGCTTCATGATCGCCGATGAGCGCTTGATCGAGAAGATTGATCGGTTCCGCTCTCCGTTCAATGTGAGTGGGCTGAGTGCGGCCGTGGCGACGGTCGTGTTGAACGACTCCAATTACATCGGAGAGTCGATTATGTTCCATCAAACGCAACGAAAAAAACTTGAATCATTGCTCACCCCAATCGGTAACGTGCTACCGAGCCGAGCCAATTTCCTATATGTCGAGACAGCGGACAGCAAGGCGTGGGCAGAACGCTTCCTGGAGAAAGATGTCCATGTTCGTGCGTTCGCGGACGGGATTCGTGTCAGTGCTGGCACTGACGAGGCGTATCGATTGATTCAACAAACGATAGAAGAGGTGACTTCACTTGAGAACAGCTGAGACGAAACGAGAGACGAAAGAAACGAACATCGAGCTCAAGCTTGATTTGAACGGGACGGGACAAAGTGACATCAAAACAGGCGTCGGCTTCTTTGATCACATGCTGACGTTGTTCGCGTTCCACAGCCAAATTGATTTGACGGCCCATGTCGAAGGGGACACATGGGTCGACGCCCACCACACGGTCGAAGACGTCGGAATTGCCCTCGGGCAGATGATTAACGAGGCGCTCGGCGACAAAATCGGGATTCGTCGCTATGGCACGAGTTATTTGCCGATGGACGAGACGCTCGCGCGTGCCGTCGTCGACGTGTCTGGCCGCCCGTTCCTCGTTTACCGGGCCGATATTAAAAATCCGAAACTCGGTGATTTTGATACCGAGCTCACCGAAGAGTTTTTCCGGGCCGTGGCGATGAACGCCCGCTTGACGCTTCATCTAGAAGTACTTTATGGATCGAACTCGCACCATATGATTGAAGGGCTTTTCAAGGCGTTCGGTCGCGCCCTCGCTGAAGCGATTGGGCAAGACGGGTCAAACCGACTCCCTTCAACGAAAGGACGGATCGAAGGATGAAAGTCGCGGTCATCGATTATGGAATGGGCAACGTGTTCAACGTTGAACGGGCACTCCAAGCCATCGGCTGTTACGTCACCATCACCAACGACCCCGTGGACATCGAGGCGGCTGACGCCATCTTGCTACCGGGAGTCGGGGCGTTCCCGCAAGCGATGCAATCGTTGAATGAGACGGGACTGATTCCGCTATTGAAACGGTCGGCACAGGAAAAGCCGTTCCTTGGCATTTGCCTCGGTATGCAGCTCTTATTCGAGTCGAGTACGGAAGGGATGCCGACAGAAGGACTCGGTTTGATTGAAGGACATGTCGAGCGGATGCGGGCGAAACGTCTGCCGCACGTCGGATGGAACTCGATTTTACGAGACGAGGACGTCTATTTCGTTCACTCGTATCACGTCGTGACCGATCCGGTCCATGTCGTCGCTTCTGCCGACTATATGGGGGAGAATGTGCCCGCCATCGTGCAAAAAGGACTCGTCACGGGGATGCAGTTCCACCCGGAGAAGAGCGGCGCGTTTGGACTCAGTTTATTGAAAGAATGGAAGGAGGCGGTCGAACGTGAGATTACTACCGGCCATTGATTTGATTGACGGAAAAATCGTCCGTTTGACGGAAGGCGATTTCAATACAGAAGAACAATACGGAGACCCGTATGAGAAGTTGAAGGAGTGGCAAGGACGTGTGCCGATGCTCCACTTGATTGACCTCGAAGGTGCGAAAGCAGGAGAACCGAGACATCTCGATGTCGTCCGCTTTGCCAAAACGTGTGGCTTCTTCGTCCAGACCGGCGGGGGCATCCGTTCCGAGGAAGCGCTTGACGCGGTCATGGCGACTGGGGCGGACCGAGTCTTGCTCGGGACAAAAGCGTTCACAGACCCGGATTTCTTGGACCGGGCGCTCGCGAAGTACGGTGACCGTGTCGCCGTCGCCCTCGATGCCTATGATGGCATCGTCGCCGTCAACGGTTGGCAAGAAGCGACCGACTTAAAAGATATCGATGCCGCGAAAGGGCTCGTTGACCGTGGTGTCAAGACGATTCTCTATACGGACATCGGGTCGGACGGGAAGTTGAACGGACCGAACCTCGAACGCATGAAGACGCTCCGTGAAGCCGTATCGGTCACGCTCATCGCCTCGGGCGGTGTGACGACCGAGACTGATGTCGAGGCGCTTCAAGCGGCTGGAATCGATGAGGCGGTCGTCGGGAAGGCACTACTTTCTGGCCAAGTCAGCCTCGATGACTTAATCGAGTGGGAGGCGCGCCATGCTTAAACGACGCATCATCCCGTGTCTTGATGTGAAAGACGGTCGTGTCGTCAAAGGAATCGAATTTGTGGCGCTTCGGGACATCGGAGATCCTGTTGAAATCGCGAAATATTACGATGCCTCTGGTGCCGACGAACTTGTCTTTTTAGATATCACCGCAAGTACGGAACGCCGCCAGACGATGCTTGACGTCGTCAGTGCCGTGGCCCGGAAAGTGTTCATCCCGCTCACGGTCGGCGGGGGCATCCGTTCGCTTGAGGACATCTCCTCGCTCCTTAAAGCCGGAGCCGATAAAGTGTCGCTCAATACGCTCGCTGTCGAATCACCCGATTTAATTAAACGGGCGGCCGAACGATTTGGGTCACAATGTATCGTCATCGCTATCGACGTCAAGTTTGAGGACGATGATTATTTCGTCTATACGTATGGCGGCAAGAACCGGACCGAGTTACGGGCCGTCGACTGGGCGCAGCAAGTGGCCGCACTCGGGGCGGGCGAATTGCTCGTCACGTCGATGAATCAAGACGGCAAGCAGAGCGGCTATGATTTGCGAATCCTTGATTTGCTTCGCGAGGCCGTCGATATCCCGATTATTGCCTCTGGCGGTGCCGGGAACGCGAATCATGTCGTCGACGCGCTCGAGAAAGTCGATGCGGCGCTACTCGCCTCGATTTTGCATGACCGGAAAACGACAGTGGAAGAGGTGAAACACGTATGCAGCGAGCACAACTTGCCGATGCGGTTCGTTACGACGCAAACGGATTGATTCCAGCCATCATCGTGTCGACAGAAGACGATGCTGTCCTCATGTTAGGTTACATGAACGATGAGGCGATTCAGAAGACGCTCGAGACGAACACGGTCACGTTCTGGTCACGTTCGAAAGGACGACTTTGGATGAAAGGGGAGTCGAGTGGAAATACGCTCGAACTCGAAAGCATCCACGTCGATTGTGACCAAGACGCGCTCTTGGTCCGTGTCCGTGCCAATGGGCCGACGTGTCACACGGGAAATCGAAGCTGCTTTTTCACGGAGGTGGAAGGATGATTCACGAATTAGAGAAGTTGATTCAAGAGCGGCAGGCGTCACCGAAAGAAGGGTCGTATACGTCATATCTATTCGACCAAGGTGTCGACAAGATTGCCAAGAAATTTGGAGAAGAGTCGTTCGAGGTCGTCATCGCGGCACTGAACAATGTAGATTTGGTCGAGGAGTCAGCGGATCTCTTGTACCACTTGCTCGTCTTGCTCGCCGCCAAAGGGGTGTCATTACAAGACGTCGAGGCGCTCCTCGCCAAACGGCACGGGACGACGACACCGGCGAAGCCACGGCGGGACGTCACCGACTGGTAACACAAAAAGGAACGAAGCCCATTGCGGCTTCGTTCCTTTTTAGCGGTTGACCGAGGCGGCCATGCGGATATACGTATGGCGTCGTCCACGGATCGCAATCGATAACGCTTGAATGTTCTCCGGTGTGGCGATCCCGGACAGACCGGCATCGCCGATATGGAAGATGTCGGTCCCGCCGCGCTTCGAGGACAAGGCGATGTCACGGATCGTCGCTTCATCGGACCCTTCCTGCGACGTACCGATGGCGGCGACGACGAGCTTGTTCAACGCCTGAATCTCGCGTGTCACTTCATAAAATTCGTCTTCGCGGACGCCGGGAACGGTCCCAGGCGCAGGAATCAAGATGATGTCGGCCCCGGCTTCAGCGAAGCGGACGTATGCCTCTTGGTCGAGTACACGGCCGACGCCGGCTTGATGCATCTTCCCGGCGATGATGACGCCCGCGAACTCTTGGCGTGCGTTAATGATGGCTTGCTCAATCGCCTCGTTCGTCACCCCGGTGTTCGGATTGCCGGTCAAACAGATGAAGTCGATCCCGAGCTCTGATGCTCTAGCGAACGCTTCCCGTGTCGCCAACCGTCCTTGTTTCACGTCATACATATCCTCCGATTTCTCAGAGAAGTCGACCGGTTCGAGGTTGACCCCAATCGGCAAACCGACGAGGCGCTTCAATTCCATGATTGGATTGTCAGACATCGTCTCGCCGGGTACGTTCCCGAACAAGGCGTGGCTTTCGAGACCTTTTATGTATGGATGGAACACGTCGAACATATTCAACAGGATCATATCGGCCCCGAACGCCCGAGCGAGTTCGGCGTTCGTCACTTCTGGATAGAGTGGCTGCACGGTCGGGATGACCTCGGCGAGTACGGTCCGACCCTCGGCCTTCCGAATCGATCCGATCAAATCCGAGCGGTTGAACGTCAAGAAATCACTGGCCCTACAATCAAGAATTCGTTTCATCGATTTATTCCTCCTCTAGTTCGTCATGGTCCTATTCCCCGTTTCGTCAGAAATTCCTCTATACTAAAAAAAGAAAAGGGGGAGAAGCGGATGACAGAAAAAGAAAAAATGATTCAGGGCGAGCTTTACTTGGCCGGGGATGACGAGCTTGTCGCCGATCGGCGTCAGGCGCGGCGTTTGACGGAACGGTTCAATCGGTCCGGCATCGATGAACTCGACGAACGAAAAGCAGTGTTAGCAGAGCTATTCGGCTCGACCAGGGGTTCGTTTTATTTGGAGCCGACGTTCAAATGCGACTACGGCTATAACATTCATCTCGGGGAGCGGTTCTTTGCCAACTTTGACTGTGTGTTCCTCGACATTTGTCCAATCACGTTCGGTGACGATTGCATGCTCGGACCTGGTGTCCACGTCTATACGGCGACGCATCCGCTTGACCCGATCGAACGAATTTCGGGTCTTGAATACGGGAAACCGGTCACGGTCGGGCATCGGTTGTGGATTGGCGGCGGCGCCATCTTGAACCCTGGGGTGACGGTTGGCGATGATGCGGTCATCGCCTCTGGTGCCGTTGTGACGAAAGATGTGCCAGCCCGTGCCGTCGTCGGGGGTAATCCGGCGAAAGTCATCAAACTCATTCCGTGACAAAAACGCTCCGACTGGGACCAGCCGGAGCGTTTTTAATTAATTCGTCGTTTGTATCGCATACACGTTGAGTGCCTCGTTCGCCAAGGCGAGGGCTTGTTCACTGCCGAGCGTGATGCGAATCCCGTTCGGTTGTTTCGATGTGTGAACCCCGTGCGCGGCGAGGTGGGCCCATACGGCCTCCGGTTCCTCGAGCGTGACGTAAATGAAGTTCGCCTCGGCGGGATGGACGTGACCGATGGTGGCGAACAAGTCGGTCCACTGTTTGCGCATGTCGGCGTGCCAAGCGATGACTTCATCGAGATAAGTCTCATCTTGTAAGAACACGTTGGCGATTTTCGCGCTCACGCCGCTGATGTTGAACGGCGGGACGAACTGACGGAAATATGCGGCGAGTTCGGTCGTCGTGACCATGAAGCCGAGGCGGGCGTTGGCCAGGCCAAACGCCTTCGATAATGTCCGCAGCACGATTACGTTCGTGAACGCGTCAAGACGGGACACCATACTCGACGCCGGTGTGAAGTCGATATACGCCTCGTCGACGATCAAATAGGGCACGAGTCCCGCGAGTTCAGTCAGTTCAGCGACGCTCCACAATTTTCCGGTCGGATTGTTCGGGTTCGACAACAGCAACAACTTCGGTGCGTGTTGCGTAATCGCCTGAACGAGTGCGTCATACGACAGGTCATCGGCTTGCACATGACGGCCATGGGCAATGGTTGTGAAAATCGGATAGAGTGCAAAGTCCGGACTCGGTGACAAGACGACGTCTTCTGGTGACAACAACGCCTGGGTGACGACGTGAATCATCTCGTCACTGCCGCAACCGACGAGCAGTTGATTCGGTTTAACACCAGCATAGGCGGCATAACGGGTGAACAACTCGTCAATCGGTTGGACCGGATACTCATGCAAATCTTGGAACGTAATCGTCGCCAGTTGGTCATACAGCCGGGACGGTACCGGGAATTGACTCTCGTTTTGATTCAATCGGTACCCTTCTGGATAGGTAACGGGGTAAATCGGCAGCGAGACTTGTCTCATTCCGTCGGCTCCATCGAGAACCATTTTTTAGCGAGTTCATCGATTTCACCCGAGTCAATCATCTTGTTCAATTCTTCGTTGAATTGATCGCGGAGGTCGTCCTCTAATTTAAATGCGGCTGCAGAACCTTTCTCGCCATCTTCTTTAAGCGCGAACGTATAGAGCCCTGCGTCTTGGTCCAAGTATTTTTGGGCGACCGTATCCTCGATGACCATCGCGTCGATTCGACCCGTGTTCAACTCTTGAACGATTTCTGGAATCTTGTTCAATGAGACGAGTTCTGCGTCCGGAGCTTGCTCTTTGGCGATGTTCTCTTGAATCGATGCCGTTTGGACGCCGATTTTCTTGCCGGCGAGCGCTTCGATTTCTTTTAGCGACTCGTCTTTTGTCATAATCAAATTCGTCGCCGACAAATAGATGTCCGAGAAGGCGGCATTTTCTTTCCGTTCTTCAGTCGGTGTCATGCCCGCCATGACGAAATCGATCCGTCCGGCGTTCAGTGCCCCGAGCAGGCTACCGAAGTCCATGTCTTCGATTTTCAGTTCGTAGCCGAGGCGCTCCGTGATCGTCTCCGCGATTTCGATATCGAAGCCGACAATCTCGTCTCCGTTCGCCGTATCGACAAATTCATACGGGAAGTAATCGGCGCTCGTTCCCATGACGAGTGTCTTTTTCTCTTCGCCCGTCGTCTCCTGGCTACAACCTGCTAATAATGCACTTGCCACTAATCCCCCTGAAATGACCCACTTTTTCATGTATGAATTCCTCCTTCAAGATATGAGACTAAGTGTATATGCATGATTATTAATTGTAAAGCATAAAAATACAAAAAAGATAAAAAGATGCACCCGCCTAAAAGTCACAGGATGCATCGGACGCTCAATCCATTGGGTGAGATGGGCATTTGACTCGAATGTAAACGTATGCAGCATCGGTTCGTTTAGACTGCCCATTATGAGCGGATTCACTGGAATCGAAGAAGCTGAAGAGTTGAATAAAGAATATTATTTTATCCTCACGTTCCATTCGGTTTCCCGCGACTGAACCCGGCAAATAACCGGCCGCCGAATGGGGAGAGCGTCTCATCGACGAAACGGATAAGAGCCTCTGTGTCGTTCGTTTGATAATAACGTTCAAGGGCATCAGTGAGCTCATGGGCTACTTGTGCGTCATAGCGATCGAAAGCGCGGTATGTCCATTTGGAGGAACCGATCCATTGTCGATTCGTACGCAGGATGAACTCGCAGACTAACGTGGCGAGGGTGCCCGCGATGAATAACCCTTCTGCCCGATTGGTGCAACCAATCAAGTCATCGAGCGCATCGGTCAGGAAGTATCGTTTCATCTCAATCGTCTCGTCCGACCACGCTTCCGGCCCGCTGTCGAGCAAGGCCCTCGCTTCATGTTTGATGTCTGTGATGACACCGGAATCCTTCAAGATGATACCTTCGGAGACCATTGTCGGTAACGATGGAATGGCGCGCCGATAGTCTTGTTCGAAGAACGCGCGATACGACGTCAAGTTATGGGCGAACAGCTCGATATGCCATCCGGACTCGATGAACGATTCCCGATAAGATGAGACGAGGGTGTCGTCAAAGATGATGATGTCTAAATCCGACGTCGCGGTCGCCTCACCACGGACGATGCTTCCGGCGAGCAGCGCAGCCTGACAATTGGAGAAATGTGTTCTGACGAACGTCTTTGCCGCTCCGATCGGTTCAAGTTTAGCTTGCATGGAAGACTCCTTTATACAGACTTGGCTTCATTAACGTCCCATTGTGTCGAGATGCTTTAGAAAATCACAAACCTCGGTACGTGATCGCAATCGGATGATTTGTTTTTCGGCAGGAAGTGAGTTCAATCGTTTGATTACATCCGGGCGTTGCGACTTCGGATAATCCCACACCCATTTCAAAAATTTCGGATCAAACTGTTCTTCACAACCGGCCCCCATATCCGGACGTGTCTTGCCACGGTACGTCAACATGCGCTTCAAGATGCGATATGTACATATGGTTTTCGGTAAGTCGAGAAAGATAATCGTATCGGCTGCGTCTAAACGAAAATTTAGCGTGCCGCCGTAATTGCCGTCGATGATCCACGACTCGCGTTCAATCAATGCTGACTGCGTGGCAAGTTGTTCTTGCCGTGTGGCGGGTGTCCAATTCGGTTTCCATAACAAGGCGTCCAAGTGATGGACATCGATGCCAAGTCGCATTCCTAATTTACGTGCGAGTGTCGATTTTCCCGATCCGCCAGAGCCGATCAAGAGTATTTTTTGCATGAGAACTCACCTTCCACATCGTCATGTTCTTGATTATTCAGATTCAAGAATACGCCATTTTTTAATTTGATTCTCCTCTTCGTATAGGACGCGCACTTCCATCTGGTTCAAAACGAGCCGTTGCTCGCTGGCGAAGAGCACAATCGGATAACCGATTGACAGCGGTTCGTCCGCTTCAAAGACGGGGCTGTGCGCCTGCATGGCATAATAGCCGTCCGAGCGTGTGTTGGCCGCACCTGCATCGACTTGAATCACCGTATCGAACCCTTGGAGTCGCAACACGTAACTATAAGTCGTGCGCGCCCCGCGTTCGAGCCGCCACTCCTCGATCATCGCCTCGCGGCCATCGTTCACTTCCTCGAGTAACACTTTTTGTGCCGTGTACTCACGTTCATACGGAATCATCTCTTGAATGTTGACAGCCGTCATGGTGGCGACTTTTTGTGATTCTTCTGATGGTGGGGTAATGAGAATACCGATAAAAATCAAGATTGGAATGAGCAGATAAATGATGACCCGACTTCGCATATGGTTTCACCTGTCCTTTATCGATTTTTTCGCCATCTTTAGCAAGAACCCTGCCTGACCGGCGAAATATGTCTACGGAACACGTTGAAATGTCTCGGATTTCGAGAAGGCATGTATGATGAAGGCAGGAGGGGATTAACATGCAAATCGGGATTATCGGTGGTGGAGTTGCCGGATTGACGACAGGTGCGCTCGCGAGCCGAATTGGCCATGACGTGACCGTATACGAATCGTCACGAGAATGGGGTGGATGCGCTGGCAAATTCGAACGTGGGGACTATCGGTTCCCGGCCGGGGCGACGCTTGGGATGGGCTTTGAACCCGGAGGCCTGCATGAGCGGGTTTTGTCATATTTAGGTGAAACGATTGACGTTCGTCCATTAACCGAGGTGATGCACATCCATGTGGATGGGAAAACCGTCCATTATCATCAAGACCGGGATCAGTTCTTAGCAGAACTCGAGTCGACATTTCCGGAGCTTGCGCCGCGCATTCGGGCTTTCTTCAATGAAGTGTGGGCCGACTTTGAGACGATTCGTCCTTTGTTTGAAACACTACCGGCGTTGCCGTTTCGTACGGTTCGTGATGCAACGCTTGCGATCCGTGCGTTTCGACCGGCACAGCTCGGGGCGTTCCGGAAACTGTATCGACCGCTCGGCACGACGCTGTCGCATCATGGATTGGACGGGACGTCGTTCGAACGGGTGATTGATGGAATTTTGCTCGATAGCCTGCAGACCGGTGCCCGCGAAGCGAGCCACTTGCTCGCGGCTGTCGCGTTATCGATTTACCATGAAGGGGCATTTTACGTCGACGGTGGCTTGTATACGCTCGCTCATGCATTGGAGCGCTCGATTCAAAGAGATGAAGGCAAAACGCTTCTAGGGCGACAAATCGTCAAAGTCGAACAGGTCGCGGATGGTTGGCTCTTGACCGATCGCCGGGGCCGGCTCGACCTCGTCGATGTCATCGTGTCGGCGATTCCGCTAGAGGCGACAGCTCAGCTATTAAGCGGAGATCCATCGGTTCAGTTTAGCAAGCAGTACGCCCGTCACTTAAAGCGCTCACAATGGGGGACGTTCAGTCTGTACGTCACGTTACCGGAAGCGGTGTGCTCCGGACGTCCGCTGTTTCAACAAGTGTACAGTGACGGCTTACCTTCTGGGCACGCCTTCATCTCAATGTCGGCCGCGGATGATGCGCTCCGGACCGAACGACCGGAACGGACCATCACCGTCTCGACCCATATCGATTTGAGCGAGTGGCAAGGTTGGAAAGACAAGATGACGTATGAGAAACTAGAGACAGATTGGACCGAGCGTCTCGTCTCGGTAGTGGGTCGAGCGTTCCCAGACTGGACCGGCGAATCGTCAATCCTGCTTCCTGGGGGACCGGGGGCGTGGGTGAAGTATACGAAACGTCCAAATGGTGCGGTCGGAGGATACGCCCAGACACCTCAACAAGCGTTGTTCCATGCGGCGAGCTATCGGACGAACCTCCCGAATTTTTACGTTTGCGGCGACACGGTGTTTCCAGGTGCGGGGACAATCGGGGCGATGACGAGTGGACTTCACGTTGCCCGTGCGCTCGGTTCGAAGTTATGAGGGGAGACAAGTTAAGATGCATAAAAAACGGTTTGATGAATTGACGACGAGAGAACTCTATGAGCTGTTGGCGCTCAGGACCGAAATATTCGTCGTGGAACAAGATTGCCCGTATCAAGAAGTTGACGGGAAAGATATAGCGGCGGTCCACTACTGGATCGAGGCCGACGGTCGCCCGATCGCGGCGCTACGTGTCCTTGAGGAGGAGTCACCGATCGCCATCGGTCGTGTCGTCACGAAATCGACGCATCGGGGAGAAGGTCATTCGCGTCGATTGATGCAAGCAGCCGTGGCTGACTTTGGTGACCGTGATTTATACTTACAAGCCCAAACCTATGTCGAGCCGTTTTATGCGAGCTTCGGGTTCACCCGAACGAGCGAAGAGTACTTAGAGGACGGGATTCCCCACGTCGATATGGTCCGCGTTGCGACCGTTTTGATGTGAAGCGATGCGGTACCGTTTGTGATAAGTTCATGGTAGAATGATGGAGAATACTTGCGTGCGTCAAGACGTACGTTCAATCATAGAGAGCAAAGGGGTTTACGATGGTGACTGATCAGACAGTGATTCAAAAAGCAAAAGAATTGGCCGACTTGTTGGCGAGCACGCCGGAAGTGGCCCGCTTCAAAGAAGCGGAAACGAAAGTGAACGAGAGCGAGCGCGTCCAAACGTTGATCAAACGAATCAAATACTTACAAAAAGAAGCCGTCAACTGCAAGCATTACGGGAAGACGGAAGCACTCGCCAAAGTCGAGTTGAAAATCGACAAGGCGATGGACGAACTCGATTCGATTCCGGTCGTCCAAGCGTTCCAAGAGACGCAAGTCGAAGTGAATGATTTACTTCAATATGTGACGGTCACACTCGCCAACTCGGTGACAGATCGTATTATCGAGTCGACGGACGGAGACGTTCTCGCCGGTAAGACAGGAAGCGGCATGGCAGCGGAGAAATCACGCGGCGGCTGCGGATACTAACAAACAGCTGGCCTTTGGTCAGCTGTTCTAATTTCTAGAGGTGAACACGAATGGAAACGATACATCAAACTCCGATGATGAAACAGTACTTCTCAATCAAGGCAGATTATCCAGATGCCTTTCTCTTTTACCGGCTCGGTGACTTTTACGAGCTATTTTTTGAAGATGCTAAAATCGTCGCCAAAGAACTCGAACTGACATTGACTGCGAAGAACGGCAAAAATGCTGAGCACCCGATTCCGATGTGCGGGGTCCCGCATCACTCTGCCGCTATCTACATTGAACAGCTGATCGAAAAAGGGTTCAACGTGGCCATCTGTGAACAGATGGAAGATCCGAAAGCGACGAAAGGGCTCGTCAAACGTGAAGTCATCCAAGTCATCACGCCGGGTACATATATGGCTGCGCTCGGTGAGAAAGAGAACCGGTATTTACTATCGGTCGTGAACGTAGCAGGCCGTTTCGGGATTGCCCGTGGCGATGTGACGACAGGTGAGTCATGGTTAACGACGTTGTCATCGCAAGAAGCTGTGTCCCGAGAAGTGGAAGGGCTTGCGCCGAGTGAGATTATTGTTGCCGACGACGAATTAAGACAACAACTCGCTCCGCTAGGCATCCCGTTGTCGGTGCAAACGGAGCGGCTAGCGAGCCCGTTGTCGAGCGGGGCAAAAGACGAGGCCCAAGTGAGCGCGTTCGAACTGCTTTTCGCGTATTTGACGCGGACGCAAAAACGTGCCCTCGACCATCTCCAACCGGCCGTCGCCTATGAAGTCGAGGCCCATATGCAACTCGATGCGAATACGGCTCGGAACTTGGAATTGTTCCGGTCGGCCCGGTCCGGTGAACGGAAAGGGTCGCTCCTCGCCCTGCTCGATGAGACGACGACGGCGATGGGCGGACGGTTGCTAAAACGTTGGCTCGAACAGCCGCTCTATACCGAGCAGGCGATTCGGGACCGGCAAGATGCGGTCGAGAACTTGGTCGATGATTTCATGCTTCGTGACCAGTTGCGTGAACAGTTGCGCCACGTCTATGATATCGAGCGTCTCGTCGCCAAAGTCGGATACGGGACAGCCAACGCCCGTGATCTCGTCCAGTTGCGGAACACACTCGAGCGTATTCCGACGGTACGTGCCTTGCTCGAAGGCGTCACCGCCTCACGTCTTCGTCAAATCGATGCCACGCTCGATACGTTCGACGACTTGGCCAGCGTGCTCCAAGCGGCGCTCGTCGAGGCCCCACCCATCTCGATTAAGGAAGGCGGTATGATTCGTGCCGGCTACTCGACCGAACTTGACGAACTGCTTGAGGCGAAAGCGAACGGAAAGACATGGATTGCCAACCTCGAACAACAAGAGCGACTCGCTACGGGTATCAAATCACTGAAAATTGGCTATAACCGTGTCTTCGGTTATTACTTGGAAGTCACGAAAGCGAACGCGCGCTTACTCGAAGAAGGTCGTTACGAACGGAAGCAGACGTTGACGAACGCTGAGCGTTATGTCACACCCGAGTTGAAAGAGAAAGAAGCGCTCATCCTTGGGGCCGAAGAGAAGAGCTGCACGCTCGAATACGATTTGTTCGTCGCCTTGCGTGACCTAGTCAAGCAAGAGACGAAACCACTCCAGCAACTGGCGCGCTCGCTCAGCGAACTTGATGTCTTGCTCGCGCTCGCTATCGTTGCCGAAAAACGGGACTACGTCCGACCCACGACGTCGACGAACGTACAAATTGACCAGGGACGCCATCCAGTAATCGAGACGGTGCTACCGCGCGGTGAATATGTCGCCAACGATTTGACGCTCGACGATACGCGGCGCATGCTGTTGATCACGGGACCGAACATGTCCGGTAAATCGACGTATATGCGCCAATTCGCCTTGATCGCCATCTTGCATCAAATCGGATCGTTCGTGCCGGCTGAAGCGGCCGAGATTCCGTTGTTCGATCGCATCTTTACCCGCATCGGTGCGGCGGATGATTTGGTGAGCGGCCAGTCGACGTTCATGGTCGAGATGACGGAGACGCGCCAAGCGGTGACGGAAGCAACAGCACACAGTCTCATCCTGCTTGACGAGATTGGGCGGGGGACGTCAACGTATGACGGGATGGCACTTGCCCAAGCCATCGTTGAGTACATCGCGTCAACTATTGGAGCGAAGACACTGTTCTCGACCCACTATCATGAACTGACCGTGCTCGAAGACACGATTCCCGCCCTTGAGAACGTACACGTCCGCGCCATCGAGCGTGACGGCCGCGTCGTCTTCCTGCATGAGGTCCATCCAGGACGAGCTGACAAATCGTACGGAATTCATGTCGCCGAACTCGCCGAACTGCCGCGTGATTTAATTGAGCGGGCGCGGACCATCTTGTCTGAACTCGAGACAGAACCGAAAACGGGGCAGCTAACTGTGAAACAGTCGGTGCCGGCTGAACCAGTGGCTCAGCTGTCGCTCTTTGAGGCGGAAGACGAGATTAAACGACAATTGCTCGCTCTCGATTTGTTAGCGATGAATCCGATCGAGGCGATGCAGGCGCTCTATGCGCTCCAACAATCCGCGAAGAAGGGGTGAGTCGATGGGAATCATTCAAGAGTTACCGGAACAACTGGCCAACCGGATCGCTGCTGGAGAGGTCGTCGAACGGCCGGCCTCGGTCGTGAAAGAACTCGTCGAGAACGCGATTGACGCCGGTGCCACGAAAATCGAAGTCGATTTGGAGGAAGCGGGCATTCGTCTCATTAAAGTCCGCGACAACGGTCACGGATTTTATGAAGAAGACGCCCCGCGTGCCTTTCTCCGCCATGCGACGAGTAAAATCCGAGACGAACATGACTTGTTCCGGATTCGTACACTCGGCTTTCGGGGAGAGGCACTCGCCTCGATCGCCTCGGTCAGCCATGTGACGCTTAAGTCACGTCGGGCCGAGGAAGACGGATTCGAGATGACACTTCAAGGGGGTGTCGTCACAGCCCAAACACCGGCTGCGACGAATGTCGGGACGGAGATTGCCGTCAGTCAATTATTCTATAATACACCGGCCCGGTTGAAATATTTAAAAACGTCGGCGACAGAACTAGCGAGCATCACGGATACGTTGAACCGGATCGCTTTGTCTCATCCGGAAGTGCGTCTTACGGCGTTCCACGAAGATAAGGAACTGCTCAGGACGAGCGGGAACGGGGACGTTAAACAAGTCATGCTCGCCATCTACGGTCGACAAGTCGCCGCTCAAATTGTCACGGCTTCGAGCAAAACGAACGACTATAGCTTGAGCGCCCATCTCGTCCGGCCGGAAGTGACGCGTTCGAACAAGCAGTACGTGACGCTCATTTTGAACGGGCGTAGCATCAAAAACTTTGCGTTGACCCAAAGTGTACTTGAAGGCTACCACACCTTGCTTCCGATCGGACGTTATCCGATTGCCGTCCTTGAGGTGAACATGGACCCGATGCTGATTGACGTGAATGTTCACCCGACGAAACGAGAAGTGCGGCTCTCGAAAGAGAAAGAGTTATGCCAATTGATTCGTGAGACGGTCCAACTGACGCTCCGGGAACAACGTTTGATCCCGTCGGTCAAACCGAAAGAACGACCGGCGCCCCGGACCGAACAAGAACGACTTGATTTCACGGTCGAACGCACCCCTGTTATGGTCGAACGCAACTCCGTCGCGGATGAACCGCCAACGTGGAACTATCCGATTCCGCGTGAACCGGTCACGTCACCGAGTCGTTGGTCGCCGACCCCGCTCATTAACGAGAAGACTGAACCGACAGCTCCAATCGTCGAATCGGAGGAAATCGAGACAGCGGGAGAGCGACTTCCACAGCTTGACGTCATCGGTCAATTGCACGCAAGTTATATCGTCTGTGGAGCCGAGGATGGGATGTATGTGATCGACCAACACGCGGCCCAGGAACGGATCAAATACGAATTGTTCTATGAACAGCTCGGTAATCCGGACAAGGAGTATCAATTGTTGTTACTGCCGCTCACGCTCGAGTTCACGCAAGAAGAGACGCTCGCCATCGAGGAAGTCTCTCCGCTCTTAAAAGAAGCAGGCCTCGAGTTGGAGCCGTTCGGCGGCAACACGTTCCTCGTCCGGGAGATCCCGACATGGTATCCGCAACACGATTTAGAAGGGACGGTCCGTGATTTGATCGAGATGGCGATTCGGGATCGCGCCATTGACATTGCCAAATATCGAGAAGACGCCTCGATTTTAATGGCGTGCAAACGATCTATCAAAGCGAACCATCCACTCAACCACGACATGATGCGACAATTGCTACACGATCTCAATCGGACGACGTCTCCATACACGTGCCCGCACGGTCGTCCGATTTTGGTGAAGTGGAGCACATATGAACTTGAAAAGCTCTTCAAACGCGTCATGTGACATGCCTGTAATCTTTTTTTAATCTCCTGTTACGTTTATGGATAGGTGCCTCTGGGAACAATATACACATGTCACTCAACACATCGAGGTTGAGAGGTGGCTTTTTCACTGCCTCACCCTCAAGATGTAGACATGATCGATAAACCAGTAGGGGGAAAAGATTATGGCAGACACGCTTAAAGTAACGAAACGAGAATTACGACCACGTTCGGTCCGGGCAAACTTACGTAAAGAAGGAAAAGTGTTAGGTGTCGTTTACGGCTACAAAGTTGAAAGCACACCGGTCGCATTCGAAGAGATGGCACTACGTAAAATTCTTCGTGAACACGGCGACAATGCTTTGATCGAACTCAATATCGATGGTAAAAAAGTGAACACGCTCGTTCACGGGACAGAAGTCGACCCGTTTACGAACGAATACAAGCACGTCGAATTTATGGCAGTGAAGATGGACGAAGCGACAGAAGTCGAAGCGGACGTCACGCTCGTCGGCGATGCAAAAGGTGCTAAAGAAGGCGGCTACTTGGCGCAGACGCTCTACAAAGTAACGGTCTCAGCGACACCAGCCAACATTCCGGAGCGCATCGAACTTGATGTTTCTGAACTCGGCATCGGTGACTCGCTCACAGTGGCCGACATTCCAGCGAACAAAGATTACGAAATCGTATCTGAAGGTGATCTTCAAATCGCATCGGTGAATGAACCGGTTGCGGTCGAAGAAGAGGAAGAAGCGACAGAAGGCGAAGCTACTGCGTCAGAACAGTCAGCTGAAGAGTCTGAAGAAGCCTCTGAAAACAAAGAATAATCGTTTTGAACGACCCTTTGCGAAGGGTCGTTTTTTTGTGGTCACAAATCCGACAAATGTAAACGATTACGATGTGAAAAATGTATCAACATATGGAAGGGACGATTGCAATTTAATCGATTCGGGCTTATATTGTTAATGATTTCACATATTTGTTCTTATTATAATGGTTTCATTCAAACAGAAAGAAGGGTTTGTGACATGGCATCAATGGAAATCCATGCACTCGAATCGTTGCGGAAAAAAGCGCAGGCTTCTTCGCAAATGATTCATTATCGACCAATGGAATACTTTTTACGGGCAATGCTCGCGGGGATCTTTATCGGATTCGCTTCAATTTTCACATTGAAAGTCGTCAACGGGATGTATTTGATCGACTCCCCGTTCACAACACTTATTGGTGGGTTCTCTTTCGGAATCGCCCTCGTCATGATCATCTACGGCGGAGCCGAGTTGTTCACAGGGAACACGATGTATTTCACGACGTCGACGTTGCGCGGCTATACGACGCTCAGCGACACGATGCTCGTCTGGTTGCTCTGTTTTGTCGGGAACGCCCTCGGCGGCATCTTGTTCGCTTTGTTGCTCGCTCCGACCGGTGTCATCCAAGAACTAGGGATGAACAACTGGTTGTTCGCGGTCGTCGAAAGCAAGATGCACCATACGACGGTCGAGATTTTCTTCCGTGCCATCTTCTGTAACTGGATGGTTTGTCTCGCCATCTTCTTACCAAAACAGATGAAAAATGAGTTCGCGCAAATCTTCTCGATGATTTTCCTCGTTGCCGTCTTCTTCGCGTCTGGTTTTGATCACGTCATCGCCAACTTCGTCTTGTTCGCGCTCACACTCGTCGTCCCACACCCTGAGGCGATCAGCTTTGCAGGCGCGATTCACAACTTGATTCCGGCTACGTTCGGGAATATCATCGGCGGCGCCTTGTTCATGGGTGCGATCTATACGTGGTTGAACGCGAAAGGATTGCGGGAAGCTCAGGAAACAGAAGAAAAGGAAGAAGTTGAATTAAAAATTGTGAAACCGGCCAAATAATGGTGAGTAGGTTTATCTCAAGGAACAGTCGAGTCCCAAACTAGGGCTCGACTGTTTTTGCGAATATCTCACAGTCAACGCTCACAATTTCGACTTCGCATTTTAACGGTGAAACGTGACATAATCTATATATAGAACATAAGAGAGTTAAAAACTCTTTTATAATCAATATATAGTGAGGTGATGCGGAGTGAATATGCTCCAGCTTTATGAAGATGTCTGTGTTCTCCCAGATCAAGATCTCGTACAAGAGAACGCCAACGTCGACGGGAAATCACCACTTGGCAAACTGGCGCGGTTATCCTCAGAAGTGTCGAAACAGTTGTCGACGTCGTACTTGTTGTCAGAGCGGTCACGTCAGGCCGTCGCGGACAATTTTTTGTATATCCATGATGCCGACTATTACGTGACAGGGTCGACGACGTGTTGTCAAATCCCGCTCGGCGAATTGCTGACGAACGGATTTCATACCGGACACGGGACGATTCGCCCGCCCCAAGACATCCGCTCGGCGATGGCACTCGCTTCAATTATCCTTCAAGCGAATCAGAATATGCAGCACGGAGGACAGGCGTTCCCGATGTTCGACGTCGATTTGGCTCCATATGTCGAAAAGACGTATGAACGTCAACTGGAGCGGCTCAAGAAGCTTCCAGTCGAATGGTCGAGCGAGCAACTCATTGAAGTCGCTGAGGCCGAAACAGTCACAGCAACGTATCAAGCCTGTGAGGCGTTCATTCATAATGCTAATTCGATGCATTCACGAGGCGGTGGACAAGTACCGTTCGTCTCGATCAACTATGGGACCGATACGAGCCGTTGGGGACGGATATTCATCCGGGAGTTGTTGCGTGCAACCGAACGGGGGCTCGGCAACGGGGAGACACCGATCTTCCCAATTCAAATCTTCAAAGTGAAAGAAGGCGTCAACTTCCATGAGGACGATCCGAACGTCGACTTGTTCCGACTCGCTTGTCGTGTGACCGGCAAACGGTTATTCCCGAACTTCTCGTTCGTCGACGCCCCGTTCAACCTGCAGTACTACGACGGGACGCACGCCTCGGAAGTCGCCTACATGGGTTGCCGGACCCGGGTGATGGGGAATCGGCATGGCGCCAAGACGTCGATTGGCAGAGGGAATTTATCGTTCTCGACCTTGAATTTGGTTAAGTTGGCACTCGTCGCTTCAGACATCCATTCATTTTATGAAACGCTCGACGTCTATGTCGACGTCGCCATCGAGCAATTGCTCGAACGGTTCGATTATCAAGCGAAGCGCCATGCCGACGAATTTCGCTTTCTTTACGCCCAGCACGTCTGGCGGGGGAGCGATACGCTCGGCCCGGAAGATGATCTTCGTGAGGTGTTGAAGCAAGGGACGCTCTCAATCGGATTCATCGGTCTCGCTGAGGCGCTGCGGGTGCTCACTGGGGGCACGCATGTCGAATCACGTGAGGCGGAACGGCTCGGCCTCGATATCGTCACGCATTTACGTAATCGGATGAAGCAGGCGTCGGAGCAGCACGATTTGAACTTTTCATTACTAGCCACTCCGGCAGAAGGGTTGTCTGGTAAATTTGTGGCAAGAGACCAACAAGCATTTGGAATCATCGAAGGGGTGACCGATCGCGCCTTTTACACGAACTCATTCCATGTACCTGTGTATCAATCGGTCTCGATTCGTGATAAGGTCCGTCTCGAAGCGCCGTACCATGCGCTCTGTGATGCGGGGCATATCACGTACGTCGAAGTCGACGGATCGCTCGCTCATAATCCGGAAGCGGTCGAAGCGATTGTCCGGCTCATGCGGACCGAAAACGTCGGCTACGGATCAATCAACCATCCCGTCGATCGGTGTGGCCGTTGCGGTCTCGAAGGCATCATCGATGAATCTTGCCCAACGTGCGGCGAGCACGAGCGGATTGAACGGATTCGTCGGATCACCGGCTATCTGGTCGGCACGATGGACCGGTGGAATTCAGCAAAACGAGAAGAAGAACGAGCGAGGGTGAAGCATCATGCGCGTCCTATCCGTACTTGACGAATCGGTCGTCGACGGGCCGGGCATTCGTTCCGTCATCTTTACGGCAGGCTGTCCCCACCGGTGCCTAGGGTGTCACAATCCAGAATCGTGGAATCCACGCGGAGGTCAAGACGTCTCGGTCGAGGACTTGCTTGGTCGAGTCGAACAGTCCGGCTGGGGCGGAGTGACGATTTCAGGCGGAGAACCGTTTCTGCAGCCGAAAGAACTGGCCCGGCTCGTCAACGGGTGTAAAGAGCTACAGAAAAATGTCTGGGTGTATACTGGTTATACGTTCGAACAGTTACAAGCCATGGAAGACGAGCATATCTCGAGCGTGCTCGACCGTGCCGATGTGCTCGTCGACGGTCGCTTCGAACAGCCGCTCATGGACCGGTCGCTCCGATTTCGGGGGTCGAGCAATCAGCGAATTATATTCTTGAACAAAGCGTAATCGGGGCCGTCGCGCCCTGATTTTTTGTATACTAGCAAAAAAGGGGGAATTTTGATGAAATGGTGTAGTTTTCAAGTTGAAGGAGAGCAAAGGGTCGGTGTCGTAGCTGGGGAGTTCGTTTATGACGTCAGCGATCAATTACATACGACTTCGCTGTTAGAAGTCATCGCGCGTGAGTTTGAACCGGACGTCGATTTAGACGTCGCGCCCCGGTCAACACTGAACGACGTCACGCTCGTCGCACCATACCGACCGCTTAAAAACGTCATCTGTATCGGAAAGAACTATGAAGAACATGTGAAAGAAATGGATACGGCGGGAGCAGGGAAACTCGTCATCTTCACGAAAGCACCGACTTCGGTCGTCGGGCCAGGGGCTGTCATCGAACGTCATCCTGAATTGACCGATCAACTCGATTATGAAGGCGAACTCGCCGTCATCATCGGAAAGTCGGGCCGGGACATCGATCACGTTGACGCTCACATTTTCGGTTATACGATTCTGAACGACATCACGGCCCGGGACGTCCAAAAACAGCACGTCCAATTTTTCCGCGGTAAATCGTTCGACACGTTCTGTCCGCTCGGACCGTATATCGTCACACCGGATGAACTTGAGTTCCCACTCACGATTCAAACGGTCGTGAACGGCGAGACACGTCAATCCGGCTCGACGGCGGATATGATTCGCCCAATCGAAGAGTTGATTCGGACATTGTCAAAAGGGATGACACTTGAAGCAGGTGATATCATCGCGACCGGCACACCGGCTGGGGTCGGCCACGGCATGAAGCCGCCTGTCTATCTACAATCAGGAGACACGGTCGAGGTAAGCATCACGGGGCTCGGGACGCTAAAAAACGTCATCGTTTGACCCAATTGACGCAAATTGTGAAGAATCTTGTAATCGATGCTTCATTTCCACAAATCGATGACTAGGCCTCTTATACTAAGGGTAGAACAAAGAGGAAACATCATATGGGAGATGATTACACATGGAACACAATGATCGTCCAACAGAATCAAATGAATCGAATCAACGCGAGGATTGGCTTGATACCGAGCTCGGCTCGTCGGAACAGCGACAACAACCGTCGCGCGCAGAGCAACCAGCCCGACCATCGTTCGTCGGACGGATGTTCCCTGGGTTTGTCGGCGGTGTCATCGGCGCCGTGTTGACCGGCGCGATCGCTTTCCCGTTCATCGATCAAATGCCGACGAATGTGTCGGATACGAACGTGACGTCGGAAGGGTCACCGGTCCAAACGACATCGACGAAGGCCGATAACTCAGTCACTGATGCCGTCGCAACTGCACAGCCGGCTGTCGTGACAGTGAATAATTTCGCGTCAAACGGTTTTTCAAGTGAAGCTGTCGAGGCCGGGGTCGGCTCGGGCGTCATCTATAAGAAAGACGGCGACTCGGCTTATATCGTTACAAACCATCACGTCGTCAACGGGGCCGATCGCTTGACCGTGACGTTCAATGACGGGTCAACGGCAGACGCCAAACTCATGGGTAGCGATGCCACCTACGACTTGGCCGTGCTTGAAGTCGACGCGGACAAAGTGTCGTCTGTTATCTCGATTGGTAAGTCTAGCGAGTTGAAACCGGGGCAGACCGTCGTCGCCATCGGTAACCCGCTCGGTCAGTTTGAGAACTCGGTCACACGCGGTGTCGTCTCGTCGACGTCACGTCTCGTACCGGTTGATACGGATGAGAATGGACAAGCCGATTTTAACGCCGAGGTCATCCAGACGGATGCTGCCATCAACCCGGGTAACTCTGGTGGCGCGTTAATCAACGAATCGGGACAGTTGATTGGAATCAACTCGATGAAGATTGCGACTGATTCGGTCGAAGGGGTCGGTTTCTCGATCCCGGTCGATATCGCCTTACCGCTCATCAATCAAATCGAACAGACTGGCGAAGTGAATCATCCATCGCTCGGCGTCTCGCTTCGAGACGTTTCGGAGTTCCCGCCGGGGTACTTGACCGAGCAAATCAAATTGCCGGAGTCGGTGACGGCGGGCACGATCATCGTCGAAGTACAGGCAAACAGTTCGGCCGCACGGGCAGGACTTGAAGCGCGCGATGTCATCGTGAAAATCAACGATCAGGCGGTCTCGTCATTCATTGATCTGCGGAGTGAACTGATTCGCGATACGGACGGAACGGTCACAATCGAATACGTTCGTGACGGCAAGACCGAGACGGTCGATGTCGAGATTCAAAACGCGAATGGAGACGCACTGTAAAGATGGGCACACAGCCCATCTTTTTTGTTATGCTTAGAAAAAAGGAGGGGTTCAGTTGATTCGTAAACTATATGGGATGTTATTTTTAGGGGCAGGTGTCATGCACTTCGTTCAGGAACGGGCGTTCATGTCGATTATTCCGAAGTCGTGGCCGTTTAAACGGTTCATGGTGCAGGCAAGTGGGGTCATCGAGGTCGTCTATGGGGTGTTGTTGCTCATGAACAAAGGGACGCGCTTCGTGAAAGGGACGTTACCTGCTTTCTTAATCGCGGTATTCCCAGCCAATATCAATATGGCGCTCAAACCGTCGAAACTTGGCAAAGTGCCACTCCCGAAATGGGTCACGTGGGCTCGATTGCCACTGCAGTGGGTCTTAATCAAAGGGGTCAAAAAAATATAAGTACATATGGGGGATCGATCATGACGACGAACGTATTGAACTGGTTTGAGCATTTTCATGCCCATCCGGAAGTGAGTTGGAAAGAAGTAGAGACGACGAAGACGATTGCCGACATCTTGACGTCATGGGATGTTCGGCACGAGACGTTTGTGGACGTGACCGGGGTCATCGCTGAGATTGGGAAAGGAGACGACGTCATCGCCGTTCGGGCCGATATCGATGCGCTTTGGCAACAAGTCGACGGTACGTTTCAAGCGAACCATTCGTGTGGCCATGACGCCAACATCAGCATGGTGCTCGGCGCGCTCGATGAGTTGAGACATGAGACGCTATCGAAGCGGATTCGCTTCATTTTTCAACCGGCGGAAGAGCAAGGGAACGGCTCACTCGCCATGATTCAACACGGGGCATTAAAAGACGTCAGTCAGCTGTACGGCATCCATTTGCGTCCGCTCGAGGAATTGCAGCGCGGACAATATACCGCTGCGATTCAACACGGAGCCGCATTTTTCTTAAAAGGCAAAGTCAGTGGCGATGACGCCCATGGTGCGCGTCCGCATCAAGGTCAGAACGCGTTAGATGTCATCTTCACGATTCAACAGATGTTAAAAAGCATGTACTTGTCGCCGTTCGAGCCGTATTCGATCAAGTTGACGGGTGTCCAGGCCGGTAGCGACAATTTGAATATCATCCCCGGGAACGCGACGTTCTCACTCGATGTCAGAGCACAACAAAACAAGGAGTTGCTGGCGTTGCGTGACCGGGTCGAGACGATGTTACAACAGATCGCTGTCCTTCACGGGGTCACCATCGACTGGGAGTGGCAAGACTTCACACCAGGTGCTGAAATTGGCGAACGCTCGAGCCGACATGCCGCTGAAGCGATTATCGACCGCTTTGGGGAACATGCGCTTGTCGACCGCATCATCACCTCAGGCAGTGATGATTTTCATTTTTACACTGTCGAACAACCGAATCTTGATGCGACGATGATTGGGATCGGTGCGAACTTGACGCCTGGGCTCCATCATCCTCACATGACGTTCGACCGTGATGTCTTACCGGAGGCGGCCGCTTTGCTCGCTGACACGTTACGACGGGCCGCAAATGATAACTGAATGAATGAACTAGATGGACGTGCTGAACAAGCCCGTTCATTTTTTTATTGCCAACTCTATATGTAAGCGTTATCATCTACTTATTAGCGACAATATAACGACAATTCTGAATTTTTCGCTATCGGGGAGGAAGAGACATGGAACAACAGGGGAACAAAGTAGACATGAAGCTTCGCTGGGCGGTATTACCGCTACTAGTCATGATCGGGGTCATGCTCGTAGCCATCGTTAAATTGGAACAAGGGCCACACATCCCGCTCATCGTTGGGACGGCGGTCGCATCGCTCGTCGCGTGGCGACACGGGTACAAGTGGAAAGAAATCGAGGAGATGATGTACAAAGGGATTCGGCTCGCACTACCGGCTGTCGTCATCATCATCTTAGTCGGTTTAACGATCGGTGCCTGGATCGGGGGAGGCGTCGTCGCGACGATGATTTACTACGGATTGACGATTATTTCACCAGCCTATTTTCTCGTGACGATTTGTATCATCTGCTCGGTCGTCGCGCTCTCGATTGGCAGCTCATGGTCGACGATGGGAACGATCGGTGTCGCCGGGATGGGCATCGGGCTGAGTATGGGGATACCAGCACCGATGGTCGCCGGAGCGGTCATCTCAGGGGCATACTTCGGGGATAAGATGTCCCCGTTGTCGGATACGACGAACCTCGCGGCGGGTTTGACGCACACGAACTTGTTCGAACATATCCGACATATGCTGTACACGACGATTCCAGGACTCGTCATCGCGCTCGGCGCCTATTGGTGGCTCGGAAGACGATTCAGCGAGACGTCGACGGATTCCTCTGAAATCGTCCAGACACTGGGTATCTTACAGGACAGCTTCGTCATCTCGCCGTGGCTACTGTTGATCCCGCTCGCTGTCATCGTTCTCGTCGCGCGAAAAGTACCGGCCATTCCGGCACTCGTCGTTGGAATCACACTCGGCTTTCTCGCGCAAGTCATCGTCCAAGGGGGTTCGCTTGCGGACAGCGTCGGGGCGCTCCAGAGCGGCTATGTAATTAATACTGGTAACGAACTCGTCGACAACTTGTTCAGCCGGGGCGGGCTCGACGCGATGATGTACACCGTCTCAATGACAATCGTCGCCATGACGTTCGGGGGTATTCTAGAGTACTCGGGAATGCTGCAATCGATTATGAATCAAATCGTCAAACTCGCGAAGACGGCCGGTTCGATGATTGCATCAACGATTCTCGCTGGTGTGGCAACGAATGCGACGTGTTCGGAACAATATATCTCAATTGTCGTCCCGTCTCGCATGTTTGCCGGTGCCTACGAAAAGATGGGGCTTCACTCGAAAAACCTATCCCGGGCGCTCGAGGACGGCGGGACGCTGACATCTGTGTTCATCCCGTGGAACACGTGCGGGGTGTTCATTCTCGGGACGCTCGGAGTCGGGGCATTCGAATATGCGCCTTACGCGATCTTGAACTTCATCGTTCCGGTCATCTCGATCATCTATGCGTTCACAGGCTTCACGATTGCGCGGATTGCTGTGCAAAGTGTGGAGGCACCGCTCGAACAACAAGCGGCACAATGAAAAATTTCCCGGCCTATTCAGGTCGGGAAATTGAATTTATAGACGGCACGCGGTCGTCCTTGGTTGTAACTCATCTCTTCACCAATCACTTCAATCAGTTGCGCATCGTGCAGTTTTTTGATGAGACGTTCCGTCGTTCGTCTCGAGACGGCGAGGTGGTCGGTCAACTCTTTCGCCGTGAATTCGAGACGGCGCTTTGAGAACTGCATAATTTTACCGATGTTGACCGGGCTGATCCCGGCTTGTTTGATCACGTCAAACACCGACGCTTCAGTCACGCGATAAGGGATGTGATCTTCGCGATTGGGGAATGACAACCGTTTTGAATCGTCAACAATTCGAATGCGTTCTTTGCTCGCGGCTGACCGGGCAATTTCAGCATGTTCGTATGCTTGTTGATACTGAGTGCCATAGCCGATGCCGATTTGATATTCTCCTGGTGGGGCGAGCGTACTCGCCTCGAGGGCGTTGTTGACCTCGCCTCGTGTCGTGAGCAACGTGACGCGACCGTCTTCGGTCGATTCGATATGTCCGCCAAGATAGCGGACCACTTTCAAATGGTCGAGTAATGATTTGGCTCCGGTCTCGAAGCGAATGATGGCGAACTGGGCGTCGTCCGCAAACTGACGTCGAATTCGCTGAATCAACATATCAAGATGGCGCTCGACCGTGGTGCGTGGTTCGATCATTAGTAGACTATGATACCCATCGCGGACGAGTTGACGATGAACTTGTTCGATGCTCGTCACGGCCAGTTTCGCCTCTTTGGCCCGGTGCCCCGCATGAAAAGTGATCACGTCTTCGAAAGCGATATGCGGTTCGATTTTCATCACGGCAGGAGTCGAGGCACGATCCGGGAACGAATCAAGGATTGACGTCAAGCGCTCCGGCTCGACTAAATCGATGGATAAATGATCAAGAGAAATTGAGTGGGTGAGTGTCGCATACAGAAGTGTCGTCAACAGGACCGTCTCATCTTGGACCACGTGATGGGTCGCCACGTCCTGAAGGTAGGGGGCCGCGTAGGTGAACGGAAACGAACCGGAAAAAAAGACACCGTCGAACGAGCCAAGTGTTCGTGCGATCGTCGCCGCTTCGTGCGGATGTTCATACGGATGGTAAACAAACCGGACGTCTTCTGGTGAACCGAGCGAGCGAATCGTCTCCACGAATTCGTACGATCCGACGATGGCGATATGGATGGACATCAAAAACTCCTCCTTGCAATTTAGCGACTATTTAACGACAATATAACTAATGACACGTATGAAGTAAAGGAGAATAAATATGAGAATAGAGAAGATAGAACTATTTGCGATTCGATTGCCGTTAAAAGTACCGTTCATTGTCAGTTATCATCGTTATGATGATATGCCTTCCGTTATCGTGAAACTGACGACCGAATGTGGTCATGTCGGTTACGGCGAGGCCGTTGCTGACGAGCACGTCACAGGTGAGTCGCTCGATAGTACGATTAGCGTCATCCGACATGTGCTTGGACCGCTTTTAATCGGACAAAACCCGATGCATATGGAGCGGCTTCATGACATGATGGATCGTGCCATCCGAGACGTTCCAGCGGCGAAGGCAGCGCTTGATATCGCCTGTCATGACGTCGTCGGGAAAAAACTCGGTCTGCCTGTGTATGAACTGCTCGGTGGTCGATATCATGACGCGTTCCCGGTCACACATGTCTTGAGTATCGGGGAACCTGAAGCGATGGCGGCCGAGGCACGCGAACAAATCGAACAAGGCTATACAGCCGTCAAGATGAAAGTCGGCGTCGATGTCACTTCAGACGTGCGTCGTGTCGAGGCGGTTCGTCGGGCTATCGGAAAGGACATCCCGATTCGGGTCGACGTCAATCAAGGCTGGGTGAATGCCGCCAAGACGCTCCAGGCGATGAAGCAACTCGAGCCATTCCAGATTGACTGGGTCGAGCAACCGGTCAAAGCCGACGATTTCGAAGGGATGGTCGAGGTGAAAGGGAAAATATCGGTCCCGCTCATGATTGACGAAGGCGTAAGAGGCGTACCAGAGATGCGTCGACTGACGATGATGCAAGCCGCCCATAAAGTGAACGTTAAGCTGATGAAATGCGGCGGCATTTATCCGGCGAAAAAACTGGTTCATATGGCCGAAATGTCGGGGATCGAGTGCCAAATTGGATCGATGGTCGAATCGTCGGTCGCCTCGAGTGCAGGCTTCCACGTCGCTTTTTCGAGTAAAATCGTCCAGTCGGTCGAATTGACAGGACCGCTCCGCTTCGCCGAAGATATCGGCAACTTGGCGTACGAACTACCATTCATTCGACTGTCAGAACGAGCAGGACTCGGTATCGACGTTGATGAATCTGTCTTAGCGCGTCTGACGACTGCGACGTATGTCGTCGGAGGGTCCGACCATGTGGCGCGGTGATTGTAACGGCCTCGACATCGAGGTCATGTATTTGGCGCCGACAGATTTACAAGAAATCGAAGCAGTACAACAGGCGGTGATGGACGAGATGAGTGAAGGGAGCCACTATCAGTCTCTGTCGACTGAGGAGTTCGTGAAGCTGTTGACCGACCGGACGCTCATCGGCGCATATTACAAAGGCACGTTAATCGCGTTCCGCGCGCTTCTGATCCCGCCGCTCGATGACGAGCATCTCGGATATGACATCGGTTATCCGTTTGATGCACTCGACCGCATCTTGTATCAAGAAGTGACGAACGTCCATCCGGACTACCGCGGCTACGGTCTTCAACAGCATCTCGGCAAGATCCTTATGAAAGAACTTGAACATGGTAGCCGATTCGACCTCATCTGTGCGACCGTGGCGCCATTCAACATCCCGAGTCTGAAGGACAAGTTCGCCCTCGGGCTTCGCGTCGGTGCCCTCAAACAAAAGTATGGAGGAAAGTTGCGTTACATCTTTATGAAAGAATTGCACGACGACTGGCGGCCAATCGGTGAAACGACATGGCTCGAGATGGGCGATACAGAGCAACAGATCGCCTTGTTGAAGGCGGGTTGGTACGGAACGTCCATGACGCGCGACGGGGAGAACTGGCTCGTCAAATATGAACGATGAAAAATGGCCTGATCGCGACGATCAGGCCATGTTGCTTATTCGAGGATGAACAATACGTCCTCGGCTAACTTCTCATATGTCCGGTCGCTCGGATGGAACTGGTCGGTCGCAAGGTCACGTGAGACGTCAGAGACGTAAGCGAACGGATCGATCACATCGATGCGTTGCGCGTTTCCGAACGTCGCGGCCGAGGCGTTCCAATCGAGAATCAATTGATTGAACGCCTCACCGTTCTCGTTCTCTTGGAACGGGTTATAGAGGGCGATATAAACGATTTGCGCCGTATCGTTCAATCCGCGAACTTGTTCGAAGATGTCATTCAAGTTCGTCTTCGCATCGGTTACAACTTGTTCGATATCGACCGATTCGAAGTTGTCGACGTTTTCCCCACGGTTGAACAAGTCGTTGCCGCCGATCGTGAGCGTGATGTAGCGGGCGTTCTCAATCGTGCGTCGTACTTCCGGCTGTTCGAGTTGCGCCAATAAGTCTTCCGTCCGGGCGCCGGAGACGGCCAAATTCTGCGTCCGGATGTCATTCTCTTCGAGCGCTTCGCCGACCGGTTGAACGTAGCCTGCGCCTGACGTCGATCCGACCCCACGCGTCAACGAATCTCCGAGTGCGACGTACACGTCACCAACCGGTTCAGGTCTCGTGTCTTCACTAATCGAGAGTGTCCGTTCCGGTGGATTGACGATATCTTGATAACCGATCCATAAGCCGTACAAGGCGATGCCTGTCAAGAAGACAGAACCGATTAAAAACGAGTACCATTTCCCATTCTTCATGTAATTCCCTCACTTTCTATGAGACTATCATATCAAATAAGTACGAACCTGCCCTATGTGAATGTTCGAATAGGACAGATGCGGTTGAGTCCGATAGAATGTAGGAGAGGTGAGATGATGCAACCAACATTGAAAATAGACCATTTGACAAAAGTAATCGGTAAGAAAACAATCATCGATGACATCTCGTTCGATGTGTTCCCTGGTGAAGTATTCGGATTTTTAGGTCCGAACGGGGCCGGCAAGACAACGACGATCCGAATGATTGTCGGTTTGATCAAGCCAACGAATGGGACCGTCTCGATTTGTGGGTTCAGTGTCGAACGACAATTCGTTCAGGCGATGAATCAAATCGGGGCTATCGTGGAGAACCCGGAGTTGTATAAATTCATGAGCGGGCGTGAGAACTTGAACGCCTTTGCCCGAATGTTGCCTGGAGTTGATGAGGCTCGGATTCAAGAAGTGATTGATCTCGTCGATTTGACGGCGCGGATCGATGATAAAGTGAAGACGTACTCACTCGGGATGCGGCAACGGCTCGGTATCGCCCAGGCCATGTTGAATAATCCTCGCGTGTTGATTCTCGATGAACCGACGAACGGGCTCGACCCGATGGGAATTCGTGACTTACGACTCTTCATCCGACGTCTCGTCGAAGAGACCGGCTTGAGCGTGCTAGTATCGAGTCATATCTTGGCTGAGATTGAATTGTTGGCGGACCGTGTCGCCATCATGTCACGCGGGAAAATCGTCAAGGTCGGAACGGTCGACGAATTGATTCATGAGTTGGCATCGACCGTCGATGTCCATGTAGCCGACAGTTTTGAGGTCTTGCCGATCGTTCGCGGATTCGAATCGATTGACCATGCCGACGTCGTCGATGAACGGACGATCCGGGTCTCGATGAACCTTGACGATACGGCCCGTTTGAACCGCTACTTGCTCGATCGTGGTGTCGACGTGTTCGGGCTCGAACGACGCGTCCAGACACTCGAAGAATTATTTATCTCATTGACTGGGGGTGACCATATTGTCTAATCCGTCAATCCTTGGCCTTATACGAAATGAAGTCTTGAAGATCCATAAGAAGCGACGGCTCCTCGTCGTCTCCATCATCTTGATCGTGCTCGTCTCGATGTTCACGTATGCGAACTATCGTCAAATCGAGAAACAACGGGAAGAACAAGGGACGATCGATTGGCGCGTCGACTTACAGCAAGAAATCGTTGATACGCAAAACCGGCTCGCTTCGGCGAACGTGCAGGACGAGTTCCGCCAAATCTTGGAGTTCCAGGTCCAACAGAATCAATATTACTTAGATAACGATATCAACCCGAACTATCCCGGAGCCCCGACGTTCATGCGTGTCTTCTTCTCGCAAGGGACGACGCTCGTGCTACCGCTCTTCATCATCGTCCTGATGGCGGATATCGTCTCCGGTGAACACAATGACGGAACAATTAAGACGTTGCTGTCCCGTCCGGTAAGGCGCTTCAAGATTTTGCTCGCCAAATGGATGACGACGCTCCTTTACACGTCGATTCTCATCTTTATCACAGCGTTCGTCAGTTATGCCATCTCTGGTATCGTGCTCGGTTGGGACGGATGGACTGCGCCAATCCTGACGGGATTCCAGGCCTCATCGACCGGGACATTCTCGACCGACTTCGTTCATACGCTCCCGATGTGGCAATACTTGCTCATGTCGATCGGGTTATCCTGGTTCGTCGTCGCTGCCGTTGGGACAATCGCACTCATGATCTCGGTCATCGTCAAAAACACGGCGACCGGTATTGGGATCATGATGGCCGTCCTTATTTCAGGACCGCTCCTCACGTCGCTCGGGTCAAATTGGGACAGCTCGAAATATTTGGTCAACGTCAACTTCGGTCTTCATACCTACCTTGAAGGGCAGGCCCCACCGATTGAAGGGATGACGTTGCCGTTCTCGCTCATCGTCATATTCGTGTGGTCGCTAGCGGCTCTAGCGTATGCGTTCTACCATTTCACACAAAAAGATGTCTATTGATGACTGGCGTCACCTTCCACGGTGACGCTTTTTTGTTACGGCTGATACGACTAGAGAAAATAATGGGTTAGTGCAAATGTCTTAATAATTTGAATTGTCAAAATAATTAAAAAGTTGGATACCTTCATTGTGGGAAACTATGTAAAGTAGGAGACACCACATAAGGAGGGAAACACATATGAAAAAAGTTTTATCGACATCACTCATCGCAGGCGTCTTGCTCGTGCCACAACTTGTCGGCGCGGCGGAACTCAAGTCGGGCACGCTGACGAAACCATCGAACGAGGCCCCGACGACAATCGTCAAAGAATACGCGAAGGCGAAAGGCGAATTCAAAACGCTCGAATCGAAACGTGACAAAGTCGGACAAGTCGTCAAATTACAACAGACGGTTGACGGCGTGCCGGTCTTCGGCGGAATCGTCGTCGGTGTCGTCGATAACAATGGGCAGTTGAAAACAGTCGTCGATGACACGAAACAACTCAAAGGATTACATAAATCGATCAAACTGAATGAACAAAAAGCGGTCGCTCGTTATAAAGCGTTGGTCGGCCATAAAGGCGCATACGAGCTTGAGCCAGCAGCTGAACTCGTCGTCTATCCGAACGGGGAAGAAGCAGCCTACGCGTATGAAGTAACCGGGACGATTCTTGAAGCGGATGAGCCGTCACGCTGGACGTACTTCATCGATGCGGCAAGCGGGAAAGTGTTGAACAAATACAACCAATTGGCGCACGCCAAACCGACGAACGGTGTCACCGGGACGACATTCACGGGAACGGGAATCGACGTTCTCGGACAGAGCCAAACGTTCAAGACGACGAAGAGTGGCTCATATTACTACCTTCAAGACTCGACACGTGGCAAAGGCATCTATACGTATGACGCGAAAAACCGGACGACGCTTCCAGGATCGCTCTGGGCCGATGTCGATAACGTATTGAACACGACGTACGACCGGGCCGCGGTAAGCGCACATGTCAACGCGACGAAAACGTACGACTTCTTCAAAAACACATATGGACGCAACAGTTACGATAACAACGGCGCGGCCCTCAACTCGACGGTCCACTATAGCCGCAGCTACAATAACGCGTTCTGGGACGGCAGCAAGATGGTTTACGGTGACGGGGACGGACAAACGTTCACATACCTCTCTGGTGCACTTGACGTCGTCGCTCACGAATTATCACACGCCGTCACAGAATATACGGCAGGTTTGATCTATCAGAACGAATCGGGCGCCATCAACGAGGCGGTATCCGATATCTTCGGTACGGTCGCGGAGTATAGCGTCGGCTCGAACTTCGACTGGTTGGTCGGGGAAGACATCTACACACCAGGCGTGGCCGGGGATGGTCTTCGTTCGATGTCGAATCCGGCAGCATACGGTGACCCAGATCACTACTCGGTCCGCTACACGGGGACGCAGGACAACGGCGGCGTCCATATCAACTCAGGAATCGTCAATAAGGCGGCGTATCTCCTAGCGAGCGGAGGTTCACATTACGGCGTTTCGGTCCAAGGCATCGGCGTCATGGAGATGGGGGACATCTACTACCGTGCTCTCACCGTCTACTTGACACCGACTTCGAACTTCTCGAGCCTGCGCCAAGCAGTCGTCCAATCGGCTAAAGACTTGCACGGTGCGACGAGCACGCAAGCGGTCGCTGCGGCCAAGTCATTCGACGCGGTCGGTATCAACTAAGTGTGATTTAATCCTTTTCGCTTCGGCGGAAAGGATTTTTTGTGTGCCGCTATTTTTAATCGAAACAGGGTAAATATGAGATGTGCTTAGAATTTAATTGAGTCAAGGAGGATATATGGACATTCAATCTTTTCGCATTGACCATAACAACGGGATTCGCCTGAGCGATTTCCCCACCACGATACAAGACCGTCCGTCCGATGAGACATTACAGAATGAATTGATCCCAAAGAGCGTCGAACGATTGAAAGAGTTGCATTGGAAGCTTTACGCGGAGTCGAAGAAAGGAGTCGTCGTCGTCTTGCAGGCACTCGATGCCGGGGGCAAAGATGAGGCAATCAGTTATATTTTTTCGAACTTGAACGCGCAAGGGCTGAAGACGAACGCGTTCCAAAAACCGTCGGACACGGAAAAGAAACACGATTACTTATGGCGGATGCATGACCTCATGCCGGAACGAGGCCAAGTCGGTATCTTGAACCGGTCTCACTATGAAGAAGTGATCGCCCCGCGCGTCCATGACCTGCTCGGAGAAGAGGTCATCCCGGATGAGGAGGACAAAGAGTCGGTATGGAAGGTCCGCTATCGCCAAATCAATGACTTTGAACAATATTTAGATGAAAACGGATTTAAAGTCATCAAATTTTTCTTTAACGTCTCAAAAGAAGTCCAGCGTGACCGCCTGCTCGAACGACTGAAAGATCCGACCAAGAATTGGGAGTTCTCGTTCAATGATGTCGAAGAGCGAAAGCATTGGGACGATTATCAAGATATTTTTGAGGATATGTTATCGAATACGGCGTCGAAACATGCACCTTGGTTTGTGCTCCCGGCGGATGATGACTGGTACGCCCGTTATGTTGTCTCCACGATTATGATTGACGTTCTAGAGGACATCGATCCGCAATTCCCGACGTTTACAGAAGACGAGCAGGACCGAATCGATGAAGCGATTCAAACACTCGAAAACGAGTGACGTTTGTCGAGTCCGTGAACGTCCATTTCTCCACTTGCACTGAAAGCGAATTCACGATACAGTGGACGTAGATAAAATTAGACGTCAGACATCTGTACGAAGGAGCAATGAGTGTGGGGAATATTAGTTTATTATTTGGTGGCGTGGCACTGTTCATTAACAGCCTCGTCTTATTTGGGAAAGTGGACGTCAAGAGTGCGGGTGTATTCAGTCTTTTCACAGGACTATTGCAGACGTTCATCGCGACATGGCTCGTCATTGGGGCGAGTTCGGCGGAAGTGTTCGGTTATGCGAGTATTTATTTGTTTGCCTTCACCTATTTATACGTCGGTGTGACATTTTTGTTCGACTTAGACGGGCGTGGCGTCGGTTGGTTCTCGCTATTTGTTTCGATTTCAGCGCTTTTTTATGCCACGATCTCGTTCACGACGGGTGATTCGATGGGTGCCGTCACTTGGTTGTTCTGGTCGTTCCTGTGGGGACTGTTCTTTATGGGCATGGGTCTTGGGCGCCAAATTGATGGGTTGACGGCCCGGGTCGCATTCGTGCTCGCTTGGCTGACATTGATCATTCCGGCAATGTTCGGTCTCGCTAACTTGATGACGCCGCTCTATAGCGTCATGTGGTGGGCCGCTAGTGGCACGTCGATCCTTTATTTTGGATTCACCATCTGGCGAGCGCGCCGTTTTCTCGAAGTGACACAATGAACGATGCTCCTATGAGAGTGTCGTTTTTTTTGCGCATTCAATTGTGTCTAAAATGTGAAAAGTGGGAATGGGGTACGTAAAGGAGGCGACCATGGATGAGTGACGGCTTAATTTTATTGATGGGATTATTATTATGCGGATGGATGCTGTTTGCGGTCGTGTTTGATGATACAATTAAAAGAAGAATTTAACGGACCGTTTCCTTTTTGGAACGGTCTTTCGTTTGAGGAGTGACAAGGATGGAACAAACACCAGTCATCGTACTCGTCGGACCGACGGCTGTCGGGAAGACGAAGACAGGGATTGAGCTCGCAAAAGCGTTCAATGGTGAAATCGTATCGGGTGACTCGGTCCAAGTGTACCGAGGAATGGATATCGGTTCGGCGAAAGTAACAGTCGAGGAAGCGGAAGGGATTCCGCATCATTTGATCGATCTATGTGACCCGGACGAGGCGATGAGCGTCGCCAAATTTCAAACGCTGGCCCGGGCGGCAATCGATGACATCTATGCGCGCGGAAAATTGCCGATTTTAGTCGGCGGGACCGGTCTGTATATCCGAGCCATTCTTTATGACTACGAGTTCACAGAGCGACCGGTCGATCACGCCTTGCGCGAGTCGCTTGAAAAAGAGGCAGAATCAAATGGACCCGAGGCGCTACATGCCCGACTGCAGTCACTCGATCCGCGACGGGCCGAGAGCATTCATCCGAATAACGTGCGTCGGGTCATCCGGGCCCTTGAAGTCGCTTTGCAAGGGGACGAGCAGGCGATGGATAGCCTTCCTTCCCAGCATTACGCATACAGGTTGTTCGTGCTTCACGCCGATCGAGACGTACTGTATGAGCGGATCAATAATCGAGTCGACTTGATGCTCGAAGCGGGTCTCGTTGAGGAAGTCGAGCGCTTGCTAGCGGCTGGTTACCGGGAGACGCAAGCGATGCGGGCCATCGGTTATAAAGAAGTCATCCCGTATCTTGAGGGAATGATCACGTACGAACGGATGAACGAGACCCTCAAGCAGCACACCCGTAAGTTTGCGAAGCGTCAATTGACATGGTTCCGTCATCAATTTGATGGGATTTGGGTTGATATGGGAAGAAAATCATTTGAACTATCGTATCAAAATATTTATGATGAAGTTGAGGAGTTTTTTCGAAAATTCCGATTATTTGAAAGAGACATAGACTAGGGGGAATGCAACATGAAGGCTAGTTATAACATCCAAGACCATTTTTTGAATCAACTACGTAAAGAAATGGTGCCGACGACCGTCTTTTTAGTCAGCGGATTTCAAATTCGGGGAGTCATCAAATCGTTTGACAACTTCACGGTCATCGTCGAATCAGAAGGGCGCCAACAGTTGATCTATAAACATGCGATTTCAACGTTCTCACCAGCGCGTAACGTCACGTTGTTCGAACCGGAAGCGGTCGAAGTGACAGAAGGATAATTCAAGGCATAAAAAAAGAGCGGCCCGGGGACCGCTCTTTTTTTATGCCGTTTTGATGTTCGGGTCAAGATCGAGTGCTTCAATCACACGATGGACGGCGCAACCGCCGAGCAGTGAGTCGAGCTGGTCACAGAGCTGCGTCGGTGCCGACCGATACAAGTGGGTATATGTCCGCTTCCAAGATCGTTCTGCCGATTGAATCCGCACGAGCAAGTCGGCATGACCGAGTTCTTTCAGTTTCTCGATGTTCATCCGGTTCGTGCGTGCGAACGCCGATAAGACGACGGCTTTGGCGAGCGGTGTTTGGATCGGGTAACCGACGACAAGCAGGACAGCCATCGCCCCTTTCATCTCATGTTCGATGACCGAGTCGACGAGTTGGTCTGGCGTATATGGGTTGCCGGCATGCCCTGAGACCGCTGTGACGAGCTCTTGATTCGAGACCGGGCAAGTCGATGCCTGTAAAATGCTTGCGATTGTCGAATGCGTAGTGGCGTAACGTGTCGCTTCCCCTGTTGCGATCAACCGTTCATACGTATCTACCAATGAAATCATGTGAGTTCCCCCTTTATCTAACTGCCTTTATCGTAACAATTCTAGTAAGCGCTTTCAATATAATTCAGGAAACTTCTGGACCTATAACGAAAGTATGTTCGCCTCGAAGCGGAAAACACGATACAATGGGCAAAGAGAAGAAGGAGGGCAATGTACATGAACTATTACCAACAGATTGATCCAATTGCAGGGGGCGGATTTGACCGAACACGGTTCCAACTTCCGGCCGTAGAGAAGTCGACGACACGGCTATCGGACCTGACAGACGGAACACCGGTTCAGACGAAAGCGCTCGTCAGTTCGGTCGAAGTTCGAGAAGGCAAATCCGGGGCGAAATGGCTACAACTGAACTTGACGACATCGAGCGGACTCATTCGTGCCAAGCAGTGGTTGCGCGGTAACGAAGAGCAGCTGTTACCGATCTATGAATCAGGCGTGATCGAGCTTGAAGGAAAAATCGACGTCTACCCGAAACCGGACGGCGCCAAATCAATCACCATCGACCGGGCCAAACCGATTGCGCGAGACGAAGCGGTCTCGTTGCTACCAGGTCTTCCTGGAGACGAGACGATGGAACAATACGCCGACGAGCTGTTCGCGATTCTGTCGACGCTCTCGCCGGACTATGAAGCGATCGCGATGTCACTGCTCGACCGCTACTGGGACGATTTCGTCCTAGCACCGGCCGCACTGTATCATCATCACAACTATGTCGGCGGCCTCTTGAAGCACACGGTCTGTATGCTTCGACTCGGTTATCGCTTCCAAGAACAAGACGACCATTTGGCGATGGCGTTCCGGGTCATCAAAGAAGCTGAGCAGTTGCACAAAGTAGACGTATGGAATACGATGAACGGTGTAAAAGTTGAACAGGCATTCCGAGGCACGTTCGAGTCGCTCTATGCGGCCTGTGAGGCCATCGCCGAGTTGAAAGAGCCGCTCCGTTGGGACGAGCTCGCGCTCGGGATCTTGTTCCATGATATCGGTAAGTTATTCGAGTACAGTCACTTGCTGTCGTCCCCGAACCGGTTCGAGCAACTGTTCTCGGTCAGTGGAACGAGTGAGACGACCGGGATCTCCATCAACCCGATGGGAAGCTTGATTGGACATATGCCTTACGGCGGACTGTTGTTCGAGAAGAGTCAACATGCTGCCGGCGTCACACTTCCGCTCGACGTCCATCACCGGATTTGGCATATGATTTTGTCCCACCACGGCAAGCGCGAATGGGGTTCGAGCGTGTTACCGGTCCCGACGGAAGCGTGGATGCTTCATTTGATCGACTTGTTGGATGCTCGTTACGAGAAATGGGCGCGGGTCCACGAAAATTTATAAGGTGAGGTGCAGTACATGATTCCCGTACAATTGGTGACCGGTTTTTTAGGCGCCGGAAAAACGACTTATATGAATCGCTTACTAGAAGCGACAGACGAGCGATTGCTCGTCATCGTCAACGAACTCGGCTCGGTCAATATCGACGAACAGTTGATCGTCAAAATGGATCAAGAGCAGATCGAGTTGTCGAACGGTTGCATCTGTTGCTCGATTCAAAGTGATTTGAGCAAGACGTTCTATCAGCTCGCATCGAAAAACACGTTCGACCGCATCGTCATCGAGACGACCGGTGTGGCCGACCCGGCACCAATCATTCAGACGATTTATTACGATGATTACTTACGGACACGGTTCAAGCTGACGGCGATTTTGACGGTCGTCGATGCCAGTCAAATGGACCGTGAATTGTTTATAGAAGGAATCCATCAAATCGCCTATGCGGATGTGATTCTGATGAATAAAGTCGACCTCGTCGATGACGCTACGCTCGAACAAGCGCATGAGCGGATTAAAGCGCTGAATCCGACGGTACGGGTCATCGAAACGGTCCAGACGGCCGGGGACTATGACTTGACGGAAAACACGTTCCAACTCTCACGAGTCGACGAACAGCTTCTCGGTCAACTGACAGACGGACACACCTCCGTCTCTTCACTACGGGCCATCACGCTCACGACGGATGTGCCGCTTAAACGGGAACGCGTCACGCAATACGTGCGTGAAGTGCTCATGCACTATGAGGACGACGTCTATCGCTTGAAGGCGATTGTCCGTTTAGACGGAGAAACATCAAAATTCGTCGTTCAAGCGACGAATCAACTGATGGGTGCGACGTTCGCGAACGAACCGAGCGACGACTCGCGTTCCGTCTTCGTCTGGATCGGGAAGAATCTCGACCGAGACGCGCTCGCGCGCGGATTACAAGCTTGTGAGGTGGATGCATGATGAAATTGATGTTGGTCGACGGGTTTAATCTCCTGTCGCGTTATTATTTTGCCACAGAGCGTCGTCGGGCGCTCGACCCCGATGTGACGTTGAAAGGACTGCTCCGTAAAGTTGACGGGTGGACGAACGACTTCACGCATATCGCCTTCTTTTGGGATGGACCACGTGAGACGACACATCGTTATGCTTTGTTTCCGGACTATAAAGCGACTCGCACCGGCTTACCGGAACCGTTGTTCCACGATTACGTCAAGTTGCGCGCGGCGTTGAGCGAACGAGGGATTTTTCAATCGGAGCTCGCCGGTTACGAGGCCGATGATTTGATTGGGGCCGTCGCGACCGCGTTCCCCGGTCAATCGTATATGTATTCCTCCGACCGTGACTTGCATCAGTTGCTTTCCGGGAACGTGTTTCAAATCGTCCCGAAAAAAGGGGAAGAGATGATGATGAACCAGGACGTATTCGAGACGACTTATGGAATACGGCCCGAGCAGTTCGTCGATGTGAAGGCGCTACAAGGTGATGCCTCGGATAACATACCAGGCGTCCGTGGTATCGGACCGAAGTCGGCGACGATTCTCGTCCAGTCGTATGACACGGTCGAAGCGCTATATGACATCGTGAGACAAGAAGCACTTCAAGAGGCGCACCGGAAGTTTGCGAAGAAACTCGAGGGGCAAGAAGAAGTGGCGCTCCTATCGAAACGTCTCTCGCTCATCGATATTCATGCACCGATCGAAACGGATTGGGAGGCGTATCGCTTTGGTTCACATTTATTTTGATGCGGCGACGAACCAAGAGCTAGGTGAGAACGGTCTTGGTGTCTGGATCAAGACGACGGACGGCACGGTGTCCACGTACATTGCCAAACGTGAAGGGCTGACGAGCGTTCAGGCCGAACTCGCCGCGCTCGCGTTCGCCCTCGAACAAGCGCACGAGCTCACGGACGAATCGACGTTCATGTTCTATTCAGACGCCGAGACGGTCGTGCGGGCGCTCGAACAGCGTTTCCTAAAAGATCAATCGATGCGTCCGTTGTTCGTCAAAGCGTTGACGCTGTATGACGAATTGCCGAATAAGTTCATCAAATGGATTCCGCGTGCAGAGAACCGGGCCCATGACGTGGCGAAACGGGCATTGATGACAGGATAAAAGTCGGGCGCGGGCCCGACTTTTTGTCAATTGCAGGGGAATGATTTCTTTTTTGCAAAAGTTTCGCTAAAATGAAAGCGTAGTCAAATAAAGAGGGGGAATTTTCATGGAATATCGGATCGAACGGGACACGATGGGGGAAATCAATGTTCCGGCTTCAGCCAAATGGGGAGCCCAAACACAGCGCAGTCTAGAGAACTTTAAAATCGGGACGGAAAAAATGCCGCTCGAGGTCGTACACGCCTTCGCGATTTTGAAAAAAGGTGCCGCACTTGCCAATGCCGAGCTCGGTGTATTGGAGCAAGCGAAAGCTGACGTCATCGCCGAAGTCGCCGATGAGATTGTCGCTGGACAACATGACGCCGAGTTCCCACTCGTCGTCTGGCAGACAGGTTCAGGGACACAATCGAACATGAACGTCAACGAAGTCATTGCCCACTTGGCGAACGATAAGTTGAAAGAGCGTGGTCAGACGCTCACAATCCATCCGAACGACGACGTCAACAAGTCGCAAAGCTCGAACGACACGTATCCGACGGCGATGCATATCGCAGCCATCCTTGCGGTCGAGGACCATGTGTTGCCGTCGATTGAGGCGCTCCACACGACGCTTGCGAAGAAAGCCGAGTCATTCATGGACATCGTCAAAATTGGTCGGACGCACTTGCAGGACGCGACGCCGGTTACACTTGGCCAAGAAATCAGCGGTTGGGTCCGCATGCTCGAGCTGTCGAAGCAGATGATTGAGCGCACGCTCGAACCGTTGACAGAGCTCGCCCTCGGCGGGACAGCGGTCGGGACGGGCATCAACGCTCATCCCCAGTTTGGCGAAGTCGTCGCTGAAAAGATTTCGCAAGAGACAGGCAAACGCTTCGTTACAGCCGTCAACAAGTTCCATGCGCTCACGAGCCACGATCAGCTCGTGTTTACACACGGTGCCCTGAAGGCACTCGCCATGGATGCGATGAAGATTGCCAACGATGTCCGTTGGCTCGCTTCTGGCCCGCGTGCCGGTATCGGCGAGATTTTGATTCCGGAAAACGAACCGGGTAGCTCGATCATGCCAGGAAAAGTGAACCCGACGCAAAGCGAGGCATTGACGATGGTCGCGGCGCAAGTGCTCGGCAATGACGCAACCATCGGATTCGGGGCGAGCCAAGGCAACTTCGAGCTGAACGTCTTTAAACCGGTCATCATGTACAACTTCTTGCAGACGTGCCGCCTGTTGACGGACAGCCTGCATTCATTTGACGTACATTGTGCCGTCGGCATCGAACCCGACTTGAACGTCATCGCGCACAACGTGGATCGTTCGCTCATGCTCGTGACAGCGCTCAACCCGCATATCGGTTACGAGAATGCGGCTAAGATTGCGAAACTGGCGCATAAGACCGGGACGTCGTTGAAGGAAGCGGCTCTAGAGACGGGCTTATTGACAGAGGATCAGTTTGAAGAGTGGATTCGTCCAGAAGAGATGACATCTCCTAACCTAAAAGTTGGAAAATAAGGAAAGAGCGGTTTTAGACCGCTCTTTTTCATCGTTTAATGAGTCGTAAGGACTATCTTTCTGTCAAACAATAGGTAAAAAATGAGGAAATAGTTGTATTTTCGTGGATAAAGTCGCATAATCATAGACATAGTATATATCGGGGAGAACGAAACTGGGGGGTCAGGAATGAAGCAGCAGCAACTCACAGATCGTATACATAGCATCTTGGCGCAAATCACGAGCGCGAGACAAATTCAGACAACAGAAATCGAGTTTTTATTAGATTGGATGAAGCAAGAAGTAAGACGTCGTCGATTGATGCACTTGCTTGAGATTTTCAGTCGTGCCGAGTCTGATGTCCGTGAATTGCCACCGGTCTTGACACAAGCGGAGGCTATGGCTTTGATTGCCCCAGTAAAACGTTATATCCATACCGTGTTAGGCATCGAGCAAGAAGACGAAGATCTCGTGCTCGTTTTATCGAACAGTTTTTCGACATTTAGTCGCTATAAACCGCGAGTCGAGAAACTTGGAGCACGTCCGGTCTTTTTGCAGACATTAGAAGAGGCCGTTGAATATGATTATGAAGACGTCCCAAAAGCCATTATCATGGACGTCGAATTGTGGGCCCGTTTTCCGGAGCGGGTGATTCAATCGTTCGTCAGTAAGATGAAGAAGCTGTACGTTCCACTCATCGTGATTGGCACGAATGAACATTATCGTTTGGCTGCCTACTCCTACGGTTTTGATGATTATTGGGAAGAGTGGGTCCCGATGGAAGAGCGGGTCATTCGACTCGGACACCATATCGAGAAGGCTCGTCTCGTCTCGAATGCGCTCCTCGTCGATGAATTGACAGGTGCCTTCAACCGAAAATATTTAAAAGCGACGTTTAGCCGCTTTATGTCACGACTTGAGCGTTCCGGTGAGAGTTTCACGCTCGCCCTGCTTGACATCGACCACTTTAAACAACTGAACGATACGTTCGGTCATGCGTACGGGGACGAAGTCTTGCATCGCGTTGCCGAGGAGATTCGTCTTGCCATCCGCTCGAGTGACGAGTTGATCCGTTACGGTGGGGAAGAGTTTCTCATCATCCTGAACGTATCTGAACGTCACGTTGTCGATGCAGTGCTCGAACGGGTCCGCCGACGGATTGAGGAGATGACGTTTACATATGAACACCACGTCACAGTGTCGATCGGCTATACCCGTGTTTGTCAGACCGGAATGACTCTCGGGGAATGGTGTGCTTATGCTGATGAGGCGCTTTACAAAGCGAAGCGTGATGGGCGCAATCGAATCATCCGCTATTCATCAGCTGTCCGTGAGGAGAAGCGTCTTGCGTACGTGACGATGAGTCCTGAGAAGTATGCCATGCTCGCCGAACAGCTGCCCAAACAGCATCGCCGCTATGAGGTCATCTATCGTCCATACGACCGTTACGCCTGTAACGACCATATGGAGATGTTTATTTTAGACGAATCGACTACGATGGAGACGAGAGGGACGCTCTCGGCTGTCAAAGAACAGCGTGGTAAATACAGTCATGTGTTGGCGTTGTCAAAACGAACGGCATTTGAACTCGGGACGCTGTACGACGACTTGGCCGAGCAGGACCATCATGACGCCATCGCTGAAAAAATCGAGCAATGGCTCGAGAAATTGCCAGATTAAAAGGGACGTCGACTCAGTCGATGTCCCTTTTGTCGTATTGTCGGAAAGTGAAGCTGTAAGCATGTCGTTCGTCGACCGGATGGAATTGTTCGTTCGTCACGATGAGCCCGTCCGGCAAGGGCGAATAAAACGTATCGGCCTCAAACGCGCCATCGACTTCAGTGACGTAAAACCGGTCCGTCATCGGAAGCGTCTGTTCATAGAGTGTCGCCCCGCCAATGATATAGAAATCTGTCGTCTTTTCTGTTTTCAATGACTCGAGGTCATGCCACACGTCGACCCCTTCAGCCGAGAAGGTGCGGTCCGACGTGACGACGATATTGCGACGATTCGGCAGCGGGCGACCAATCGATTCAAACGTCTTTCGTCCCATGACGACCGTTTGACCCGTCGTAATCACTTTGAACTGTTTCAAGTCATCGGGCAGACGCCACAACAAGGCGTTATCTTTTCCAATCTCACGATTCGTTCCGATGGCGACGACGTGGATAATCATACGCTCACTTCTCCTTTAATGTGCGGATGCGGGTCATAGCCGACGATTTCGAAGTCTTCGAAGCGGAAGTCCTCGATGGAGGCCACGTCGCGCAAAATGTTCAATGTCGGGAGCGGGCGTATGTCACGCGTCAATTGAAGGTTCACTTGTTCGAGGTGGTTATGATAAATGTGGGCGTCGCCGAGTGTATGAACGAAGTCTCCGACTTCAAGACCGGTCACATGGGCGACCATATGCGTGAGCAAGGCGTAAGATGCGATATTGAATGGGACACCGAGGAACGTGTCGGCGCTCCGTTGATAGAGTTGGCACGATAGTTTGCCGTCCGCGACGTAAAATTGGAACAACAGGTGACAAGGCGGCAGCGCCATGTCCTCGAGTTGGCCCGGGTTCCATGCCGAGACGATGAGGCGACGCGAATCAGGGTTCGTCTTAATTTGCTCGATCACTTGAGCAAGCTGGTCGACAGTCGTGCCGTCTGGTTTCGGGAACGAGCGCCACTGCGCCCCATAGACCGGTCCGAGATTGCCATCCTCGTCGGCCCATTCGTTCCAAATGCGGACTCCGTTGTCTTGGAGGTACTTGACGTTCGTATCGCCAGTGATGAACCAGAGCAATTCATGGATGATGGAGCGGGTATGTAGTTTTTTCGTCGTAATCAGGGGGAAGCCTTCCTGAAGATTGAAACGCATCTGGTAGCCGAACACGCTCGTCGTCCCGGTCCCGGTCCGGTCCTCTTTGACGACACCGTGCTCAAGGATATGGGCACATAAATCGTGATATTGTTTCATTGGGAAATCCCCTTTCTCGTTTAAAAAATTAACAAAAAGTCGCACTTATTATAACACAATATATTGACGACATAACGCTTCGATTTCTATATACAGATTTTGTAACCGGTATAAGCGCGATTTTGCACACAAAACAACGTCATTGTAGGAAGTGACTAGTCTGTATAGAAAACTATGGGTCAAGTTCATGATAATCGAACTAATTGAAATCTTTTCCATAAATAATGTGGGATAGCTTATAATGTAGAAGAGAAAAGATTCTACCTTGTCATACATATCGTAATACGTTCAAAAGGAGGAGTATCGTGAGAAAGCACGCACTCATATTTTCACTATCCCTATGCTTATTCATGCTTGGCTTAATCGGAAATCTCGTTTTTGAAGCAATGGATTTTTTCCCAAATCCGACCGTTCATGTGATCAGTGTCCCTATCGCATCGAATGCGGGGTATTTTATACCGGGATTGCTTGTGCTTGCTATCATTCTTCTTGGGTTATGCCTACTTCCTTTCGCGTTGAATCGAAACAAAGTAAAGACCACTGCCATTTTTCTTTTGGCGGTCATTCTCATTCCTCAGCTTATTTAATGAAAAGATACATTCCTTGAACCAGATGACTTTTCCATCTGGTTTTATTTTTTTGAAAGGGTGAATTCATTAATAACAACTTCATATCCTAAGAGGAGGAATAAGATGAGAGCAGTGATTTGTACCGCATATGGGCCACCGGATGTGTTACAGCTTCAAGAGATTGACAACCCTGTACCGAAAGCGTTTGATCTGTTGATTAAAGTCCACACCTCTGCGGTCCATTCAGGTGACCGTCGATTACGGGCACTTGATGTACCGGCCCTAGGCAAGCTACCGATGCGAATCGTTGTAGGTTTCAAGGCACCTCGCCAGCCGATTCTTGGTGTCGTCTTGGCGGGGGAGGTCGTCGAGACGGGTAGTCACGTTGAAGACTTCAAGGTCGGTGATCGCGTCTATGCGCTGACTGGGATGCGGTTCGGCGGGTATGCCGAATATGCGTGTGTCAAAGCGAGTAAATGTGTCGAACACATGCCTCAAAACGCTAGCTATATCGAAGCAGCTAGCCTACCGTTCGGCGGGACGACCGCCCTTCATTTTTTGCGTAAAGTGAACATCGAACAAGCGAAGACCGTATTGATTTATGGGGCTTCCGGGGCAGTCGGTTCGATGGCCGTTCAAATCGCCAACTATTATGGGGCTCACGTGACGGCAGTCTGTCGAGAGCGGAACTTCGAACTTGTGAGAAGCTTAGGCGCGGACGTTGTAGTCGACTACGCGAAAGCAGGATTTGACGAAAAACTGACCACATACGACGCCGTGTTCGATGCGGCCGGAAACATCGATAAGCGGATGGCCCGGAAGCATGTGACCGCTCACGGGAAATTCAGTTCCGTCGCCGGACAAGGACCTGCGAGTGAACGGAAAGAGGATTTGACTTTCCTGAACGATCTGTTTGAAGCCGGCCGAGTAAAGGCCGTCATCGATTCGGTTTATCCGCTCGAGGAGATCGTCGCGGCGCACCGCCACGTGGACACAGGACGAAAAGTGGGAAATGTCATCGTGACAGTGACAGGAACGGACTAATCAAACAAATCGCTCAAGTTGAGAGGCGTGCGTTTCGTCAATCGTCCCTGTTTTCGCCACGTCGCTTATAGGGTATACTTGTGAAAGACAAATAAAGGGAGGGATTCGATGCAATTACAAGGTAAAAATATTTTGCAAATCGTCAGCGACGACTTCGAAGACTTAGAACTATGGTATCCGGTCCATCGATTACGTGAGGAAGGTGCAAACGTCATCCTGGCCGGTGAGAAGGCAGATCATGCTTACATCGGTAAATACGGTGTTCCGGCCAAGTCAGACATCGCGTTTGATGACGTCGACATCTCATCATACGACGCTCTGCTCGTCCCGGGTGGCTGGTCACCTGACTTGTTGCGCCGCTTTGATTCGGTGAAAGGGTTCGTCCGTTATATGCATGACGAGAAACGGCCGATCGGTCAAATCTGTCACGCCGGCTGGGTATTGATTTCAGCCAATATTCTCGATGGCGTCAATGTCACGAGTACTCCTGGCATTAAAGATGATATGGAAAACGCAGGTGCGATTTGGCATGATGAGCCGGTCGTCGTCGACGGCCATATCGTCTCAAGCCGCCGTCCGCCTGACCTGCCTGACTACATGCGAGAATTCATCAAAGTCATGGCTAAAAACTAAAAACAAAATAAAGGAGCTAGTCCCAGTTGAACTTAAAATCTAACCCAGTTCTCCGTAAATCAATGGAGTCAACATCTTATAGCGCCACGCCGATGACGAAAGCCGGTACGTGGTCGAAAGTGTTCACGTTACTCTTGCTCGTCACGGCAGCCGCCGGGACGACGTGGATGCTCGTGCCGACAATCGGGGAAGCGTTATTGTTCCCGCTCATGATCGGCTCGCTCATCCTCGGCTTGGTCTTAGCGCTCGTCATCACGTTCAAACCGAGAACGGCACCGGTCGTCGCGCCATTGTATGGCATCGTCGAAGGGGTGTTCGTCGGGTTGATCTCGTACTTCTTCGAAGCGATGCTTCCAGGCATCGTCGGCCGTGCCGTCTTGACGACGTTCATCGTCGCGTTCGCAATGTGGTTCGTCTACTCGACGGGTCTCGTCAAAGTGACGCAAAAGTTCCGCGCCGGTGTCACGGCCGCGATCTTTACGGTCATGTTGCTTTATCTCGTTCAAATCGGGATGAGTTTCTTTGGTTCAGGACTCCCGTTCATGACGGGCTCGTCACCGCTTGCCATCGGCGTGCAATTTGTGATTGTCATCATCGCCTCACTCGCGCTCGTGCTTGATTTCGACTATATCGCTCGTCAAGTCGAGAGCCGGGCTCCGAAAGAGCTCGAATGGGTCGCGGCGTTCGGGTTGATTGTAACGCTCATCTGGCTCTACATTGAAATTCTTGATTTACTGTACCGCCTCGCCATGCGCGACTGATCATCGGCCTTCGGGCCGGTGATTTTTTATAGAAAGGATGTGAAGCCATCATCGAACCGATGAGGGCGCGAATGTTATGAAAAAAGTGATTGTGATTGGATCAGGAATCGTTGGCATCTCGACCGCGTACCATCTGGCCGGACAAGCCGACGTCACCGTCATCGACCGGAAAGAAAAGGGTCGAGCGACCGACGCGGCGGCGGGCATCGTCTGCCCATGGATCGCCCAGCGTCGGAACAAGGCGTGGTACGCGCTCGCCAAAGGTGGCGCTCATTACTATGCGACCGTCGTCGACGATTTGAAGCGAGAAGGGGAGACGGAGACCGGCTATAAACGTGTCGGGACGCTCGCCTTGCACGAAGATAAAAAGTTGAACGAGATGCAAGAACGGACGGCGCTGCGCCGGGAAGAAGCCCCGGAAATCGGCGACTTGAGTCGACTGACGGCGGAAGAAGCGATGTCGCTGTTCCCGCCGCTCTCGGACGAATATGACGCCCTCCTCGTCGCAGGCGGAGCCCGCGTCGATGGGGAGAAGTTAAGAGCGGCGCTCGAGCGGGTCGCCGTGAAACGTGGCGTGACCTTGATCGACGGTTCGGCCGTCCTCGTTGAAGAAAACGGTTATCATGTCGAATGCGACGGGGTCCGCTACGAAGCGGATGAAATCGTCCTCGCCTGCGGGGCGTGGTTGCCCGAGTTGATGGAACCGATCGGGTACACGGCCCGTGTCGCTGGGGAGAAGGCACAAATCGTGCACGTGCAGCTCCCGGAAACGGACGCGTCCGACTGGCCGGTCGTCATGCCGCCACGTCGTCGCTATTTGCTCGGGTTCGAAGACGGCCGAGTCGTCATCGGCTCGACGCATGAGCGGGACAAAGCGTTCGACGCACGCCCAACGGCGATCGGGATTCATGAAGTGCTCTCAAAAGGGCTAGAATCGGCCCCGGGACTCGCTGAGGCCGAACTGATTGAGACGCGTGTCGGCTTCCGCCCGGTCACGCCGAACTCGATTCCAATTCTAGGTCGCGTACCGGGAGCGGAGCAGTTGCTCGTCGCGAACGGTCTCGGTTCGTCCGGTTTGACGGTCGGCCCGTTCATCGGGAAAGTGCTCGCCGATCTCGTTCTGACAGGGGACTGCGAGCTCGATATGTCGCTTTATCCGATTGAAGATTTCATCTATCTGACATGAAAAAACAAGCGACCATCCTCTTCGGTGGTCGCTTGTTTGTCGTCAACGGCTCATGATGCCGTTCAAGAAGAAATGAAAATAGTCTTGCATCAACGAGCTCATGTCACCTGACGGGAATGACGGATCGGACAAAATCGCCTGCTGTACGAGTTGGACATAGCGAAGATACGAATCGGTCGATAAGTCCGGGTCAATGGCCCCGCTCGTCTTCCCATACTCAATCAGTTGCCGGAACGCGGCGTAGCCTCGTCCTGCCAACTGTTGCCATGATGGGTCCGCTTGAATCATCGAAGTGATCGTCTCATCGAACAGCGCTGCCGTCTCGATTTTACGAGACAAAATCTCGATCAGCAATTGATCGAACGGGACATGGTCAGCGATTTGTGACTCAATCCATCCCATCTGTTCTTCCGTCATCTCGGTCAAGACGACGATGATCACTTGTTCTTTGGAGCCAAAATAATTATAAATCGATACCGGTGAGACCGAGGCGGCGCGTGCCAGCTCACTCACCGTGAAACGGGACTGTTTCGTGGCCATCAGTCGAACGGCCGCGTCTAAGATTGCTCGTCGTTTCGTTTCAGTTCGTTTTGTGAATCCATCCATGATGACCCTCGCTTCTCTGATGTTTTGTAATCAATATACCATTTCCATTTCAAAAAATAACGTGATATACTAGTTTTGTAATCATATATATAATAAATTTCAAAACTAAGGAGTGAGAGCGATGATTCAAATTAAAGGACTGACGAAGCGTTTCGATGCGTCACACGGTATCTTCGATGTGTCGTTCACCGTCGAGCCGGGGACCGTGTTCGGATTTATCGGACCGAACGGGGCGGGGAAATCGACGACGATTCGTCATCTGATGGGGTTGCTCCATGCCGACGCTGGCACAGCCACCGTCATGGGACACGACTGTTGGAACGAGAGTGAGACGGTGAAAGCGCTCGTCGGTTATTTACCAGGTGAGATTAATTATCCGCAAGACATGACCGGAGAAGACGTCATTCGCCTCACCCGGAAATTGCACGTGACGAGCGCGGAGCGCGAACGGACGTTGCGTGACGTGTTCGCCTTCGACACATCGCTCAAAGTGCGCAAGATGTCGAAAGGAATGAAACAAAAACTTGCCATCGTCACGTGTTTCATGAAAGATGTGCCGGTTTATATTCTTGATGAACCGACGAGCGGACTCGACCCGCTCATGCAGGAACGGCTCGTCGATTGGGTCATCGCTGAGAAAACAGCGGGCAAGGCGGTCTTGATGAGTTCCCACCACTTCCCGGAGATGGAGAAGACGTGTGACCGGGCCGCACTCATCCGTGATGGTCGGATGATTATCGAAGCGGAGATGTCAGAGTTAAAACGGCATAGTCAGAAGACGTATCGGATCGAATTGAAGGACGAGGCGGCAGCAATGCGGTTGAGCGAAGAAATCGGTTCGCGTGACGGTGTGGTCGTCACCGTCACTTTGTCGACGGTCGAAGAGTTGAACGACTTGATTCATCGACTCGCCCGTCACGAAGTCCAATCGTTGTCGAGCGGCACGGACGAACTCGAGCATCTGTTCATGCAATATTATGGGGAGGCGAAATAAATGGTTCTCATCTCGGCACTGTTTAAACAAAATCGTAGCTGGATTCTTGGGTACTCGCTCGGGACGAGCCTCTACTTGTTCTTTTTGGCGGCGGTGTTCCCGTCCATCCAAGAGACGGGGCTGATTGAAGGAAAGTTGGATTCGTTGCCACCCGAGTTGCTAGAAGTGTTTAAAATCGACCCGAACTTGGCGATGGACAACGTCATCAATCTGCTCGCGGGCAATTACTATGGGCTCATCTTTTACGTATTGGCCATCCTGTTCACGCTCACGTTCGCCTCACGACTCATGGCTAAACCGGTCGATTCGGGTGAGGTCATGCTTTATTTGGCCGCACCGATTTCACGTGGCGGTTACGTGACGGCTAGTATGGTGTTGCTTGTGATCGCGAGTGGTATGCTCGTCGGATTGAACGGGCTCAGTCTCATGCTCGCCAACATCCTATTTGATTTACAGATCGACATCGGCTTACTGTGGACGCTTCAGTTGAACGCAGGACTGATTCTAGTCGTCCTCGGGGCGCTCGCCTATGTGCTCGCAAGCCTGTTCGACGACAGCACACGGTCCTATATGGTCACGGGTGGGATTTTCGCGCTCTTCTTGATGGCGAACGTCTTCTCAGGATTTAGTGACCAGCTCGATTGGCTAAATACGCTATCCATCTTCTCGCTGTTTGACGCCAATGCTCAAATCCAAGGAGAGTCAGCGTTTCGTTCTTTCATCTGGTTGGGGGGACTTCTCATCGTCGCCATGCTGTTGTCTTATGGACGTTTCACTCGAAAAGATTTGACGATTTAGTTTTTCGAAATAGGAAGACGGGTATGATACAATCAGCTCGAACAGTTTGGAAAGGGGAATGATTGTATGCAACTCGCAACGTTACGCAACGGAGTCAAAATTCCGATGATCGGATTTGGGGTATGGCAAGTTGACAATGAGACCGAGGCTCCAAAAGCTGTCGCCGAGGCACTCAAAGTCGGATATCGCCATATCGATACGGCAGCCGTCTATAAGAACGAAGAAGGTGTCGCCAAAGGGATTCAGGAATCAGGCGTCGCTCGCGGCGACATCTTTTTGACATCGAAGATTTGGAATGAGGACATCCGTCAACGCAGGACGAAAGAGGCATTTGACGAATCACTCGCGCGTCTCGAGACAGACTATTTGGACCTCTGCCTCCTCCACTGGCCAGTCGACGGGTTCGTCGAGGCATGGAAAGATTTGATCGACCTTTACGAAGCGGGGAAAATCAAAGTCATCGGTGTCTCGAACTTTAAAGAACACCATCTCGAAACGTTGAAAGATGCGGGTCTCATGACGCCGTTCATCAACCAAATCGAGTTGCACCCACAACTCCCGCAACCGGATCTTGTCGAATACTGCCAAGACGAGGGCATTCAAGTCGAGGCATGGAGTCCGCTCATGCAAGGCAAGTTCCTCGACATCCCGACTTTCGCTGAAATCGCGGAGAAACATGGCAAGACGCCAGCACAAGTTGTGCTTCGCTGGCATTTGGACACGGGGAACGTGGCGCTTCCGAAATCGGTCACGCCGCATCGGATTCAAGAGAACTTCGATGTGTTCGACTTTGCCCTCGATGCGGACGACTTGGCGAAAATCGACGCCGTGGCGACGCATGACCGCCTCGGTCCGGACCCGGATGAAATCGACTTCTAAACAATTGAGGCTATTGTCCATGAACTCAGGTGGGCGATCCCGAATGCGGTGACATTACCGCTTTTTCAAGACGACTCAGGCTAACGCCGGGGTCGTTTTGTTATATGTCTAGAGATTCGCCTATAAGCTAGTCCAGATGTGTATGAGCGTTGGCACATGGGTATAGAAAACTATGCTAAAAAAGGAGGTGTCAGGTCTTCTTCGGAGGATCCTACTTATGGACTTATCAAAATGGCCTTTAATCAACTGGCTGGCGTTTTTGGCGACGGTCGTCATCAACTACTTTGCGAGTGGTGAAAATGCGGCAGTGTCGGACCGAATCGACATTTACTTCAAACCGGCCGGCTACGCGTTCTCGATTTGGGGCGTGATTTATATCGCGATCGCCGTCTGGCTCGTCTTACAACTAAAAAAAGGATCGGTTGCGAACCGACAGGCGAATCGGATGAAAGCGGGTTTTCTCGTCTCGTGTATCTTGAACGGTCTCTGGTTGCTCACGTTCACGAACGAGTGGTTCATCGCCTCGCTCGTCGTCATGGTCGCATTTCTCGCGACGCTCGCCTGGCTCTATTACATCGCCTTCCGGACGTCGACAAGTTGGCTCGACCGGTTCCCGTTCTCGATTTATATCGGCTGGGTGTCCGTCGCGACGATCGTCAACGTGTTCGTCGTCATGAACCGAGAACAAGTCACCACGTTGCTCGGGCTCGACGAACTGGCTTGGACGTCGCTCATGCTCATGGTCGGGGTTGTCCTCGCACTCGTCTTCATGTGGTGGCATCGTGACTTCATCTATCCGCTCGTCTTTGTCTGGGCGTACATCGCCATCTTCGCGCGAATCGACAACGCGACGCTCTACGTCGTCCTCGTCAGTGCTCTGATTTTGCTCACCCTCGGTTATGTCGGATTAATCATTTGGAAAAAGCCGCGGGCGTTCTTGCATCACTCACGAAAAACGGTTGAATAATATCGAAAGCAGAAACGGTAGCCCTCTAGGACTACCGTTTTTTTTGATTATTTTTATGTTCGTATGAACCTATATATTAATATATTTTATGGATAAATATTCTTTATGCATTATAACATGTTTTTAAAAATAGCTTGTTAAAGCTAATGTATACGCTTACAAAAATAAACTATGCTAATTGAATTATGCATAATAGTATACAACCCTCTTGATTTATCAGAATATTTAGAACAAAATAAAATTTACGAAACAAGATCGAGAGAGAGGGGTTGATTCGATGAAGCGAACAGGCTTGTACGATTCACGATTCGAAAAAGACGCATGTGGCATTGGGCTATATGTCAACCTAAACGGAGAGAAGAAACACGACATTGTCAGTAAATCGCTCTCGATGCTCTGTAAACTTGAGCACCGGGGTGGACAAGGCGTCATCGATGCGGGAGACGGTGCGGGGATTATGACCGAGCTACCCCACGAGCTGTTCCTTGAGACGATGAACTTGCCGACGCCAGGTCGCTACGCGGTCGGGATGGTCTTTTTCCAACCTGACGAAACAAAGCTGCAAGAAAAGCAACGGCAGATGGAAGCGATTGCCGATGAGTTTGACTTTGCGACCATCGCCTGGCGTGAGGTCCCGGTCGACAGTTTGGCTATTGGGGAACACGCCCGGGTGACACAGCCGACGATTTATCAATGGTTCGTTTCTTGTCCATTCGCAGACTACGACTCGAACGAGCGGACACTTTACCAACTCAGACGTACGATCGAGAAGACCGAGGACTTGAATCTATACATGCCAAGCCTATCGACGAAGACGATCGTCTATAAAGGGATGCTGACGCCTGAACAGATCGAGCGGTTTTATCTCGACTTACAGGCGCCGGCCTATAAGAGCACGTTCGGTATCGTCCATTCTCGCTTCTCGACGAACACGTTCCCATCATGGGAGCGGGCCCATCCGAACCGCATGATTGTGCACAACGGAGAAATTAACACACTCCGCGGCAATATCGACGCGATGCGAGCGCGCGAAGGCGTGACATCGACCGATTTGTTCGAGGACGTGAATCAACTGTTCCCAGTCCTTCAAGAGACGGGCAGCGACTCATCGATGCTCGACAACGCCTTCGAATTCTTCACACGGACCGGACGTTCCATCGCTCATACGGCGATGATGCTGATTCCAGAACCGTTTGCCGAGGTATCGATGGACCCGTTCAAAAAAGACTTCTACCAATATCATTCGTCCATCATGGAACCATGGGACGGACCGACGGGCGTCGTCTTCACGGACGGACGTCAAATCGGCGCCATCTTGGATCGGAACGGACTGCGACCGATGCGTTACATCGAAACGCTTGATGGCGAGCTCATTCTTTCGTCAGAGAGCGGCGTCATTCCCGTGCAAGCCGAGAATGTGAAGTCGAAACAGCGACTTCGCCCAGGCCAGCTCCTATTGATCGACTTGGAGTCGAAACGCCTCATTCCGGATGCGGAAATCAAACAGACGATCGCGCGCGCCGAGCCGTATGGGAAATGGCTGAAACAGATGACTAAGCTTGAAGAGTCTCCTGTCGAAGAGCCGCTCGTCGCCGAACTTCATCAAAAACAGCGGGCGTTCGGTTACACGAAAGAAGATATCGAACAATATCTCGTCCCACTCATCCTTGAGAAGAAAGACCCGATTGGTTCGATGGGTCATGACCAACCGGTCGCGGTCTTGTCTGAACGGCCACGCTCATTGTTCCATTACTTCAAACAGCACTTCGCCCAAGTCACGAACCCGCCAATCGATGCATTGCGTGAGAAAATCGTCACGGCCACGTTCACGTGGCTCGGACCACTCGCGAACCCGGTCCACACCGGTCGCGGTCATGCGCGTCGCGTTTGGCTCAAACATCCGTTCCTTGATGCGGCCGCGGTCGAACAAGTGAACGAGACGCTTCGCGTCGAACGGGTCGAGACGACATACGAACACGACCTCGAGGCTGCCCTTGAGACATTGTTCGAACGTGTCGAAGGGCTCGTCCGCGATGGGGCTGAAGTCATCATCTTGTCAGACCGAAGCATGAACGAAAACCTGCTGGCGATGCCGTCGCTCCTCGTCTTGAGCGCCGTCCACCAACATTTGATTCGCGTCAACCTTCGCGCGTCGTGCAGTCTCGTCGCTGAGAGTGGCGAAGTGCGTGAAGTGCACCAAGCGGCCGCCTTGATTGGATACGGCGCTGACGCCGTCTATCCGTATCTCGCCTATGCGACGATTGCCGAGGCGGTCGAGGCCGGTCAACTGCCATACTCGTTCACAGAAGCCGTTCGCCGCTATCAGACGGCATCGGTCGATGGCATCGTCAAGATCATGTCGAAGATGGGGATCTCGACCGTACAAAGTTATCGTGGGGCCCAAATCTTTGAGGCGGTCGGCATTGACCGTGCCTTGATCGAACGCCATTTCCGCGGGACGACATCACAGTTGTCCGGTGTCGGTTTCACTGAACTCGAAGAAGAGTCGCGCCGCCAGCATGAAGCTGCCTATGAGCGGGAACGACCGCTCGAGGCCGGAGCCGATTTCCAGTGGCGAGCTGATGGGGAAGAGCATGCCTTTAACCCGAAGACGATTCATTTGCTCCAGCGGGCCTGCCGCGAGAACGAGCGCCGGTATTATGACGCTTACGTCAAACTCCACGAGTCGTCAGGCCAATTCTTACGTCAATTGTTCGCGTTCAAACAACAAGATGCGATTTCGATTGATGAAGTCGAGTCGGTCACTTCGATCGTCAGCCGCTTCAAAACGGGAGCAATGTCGTTCGGATCCTTGTCGAAAGAGGCGCACGAGACGCTCGCCATCGCCATGAACCAAATCGGCGGCAAGAGCAACTCAGGAGAAGGCGGGGAGGACCGGAATCGGTTCACCCCTGATGAGGACGGCAGTGAACGCGTCAGTCGCATCAAGCAAGTCGCAAGTGGACGTTTCGGTGTGACGGCCGAATATTTGTATCATGCTGATGAAATTCAAATCAAGATGGCGCAAGGTGCGAAGCCGGGTGAGGGTGGACAATTGCCAGGGAACAAAGTATATCCATGGGTCGCCGAAGTGCGCGGCTCAGTCCCAGGTGTCGGACTCATCTCGCCACCGCCGCACCACGACATCTATTCGATTGAAGATTTGGCGCAGCTGATCTTTGATTTGAAGCACGTCAATCCGAACGCGAAAATCAGCGTCAAACTCGTCTCGAAATCAGGCGTCGGGACGATTGCGGCCGGTGTCGCCAAAGCGAACGCCGACACGATTGTCATCAGTGGCTATGACGGAGGAACCGGGGCGTCACCTCGGACATCAATCAAACATACGGGACTCCCATGGGAGCTCGGTCTGCTCGAGACGCACCAGACGCTCGCGTTGAACGGACTCCGGGGCCGCGTCACGCTCGAGACCGACGGTAAGCTCATGACCGGGCGTGATATCGTCCTCGCCGCCATCTTCGGGGCCGAAGAATACGCGTTCGCGACGGCACCGCTCGTCGTGCTCGGTTGTATCATGATGCGGGCGTGTCACCTCGACACGTGTCCGGTCGGTGTCGCCACACAAGACCCGGCCTTGCGCGCGAAGTTCATGGGCAAACCCGAACACGTCGTCAACTTGATGACGTTCCTCGCCGAAGACGTGCGAGAGATTTTAGCCTCGCTCGGCGCGAAATCGCTCCGTGACGTCATCGGCCGGACGGACTTGTTAGAGGAAAGCGTATGGAAACAAGAACATCCGAAAGCGAGAACACTTGATTTGGCCCCGATGTTATCGATTCCGACAGCGTTGCCAGAAAAAGAAGAGCTGCCGCATCCGGCCTATCAGTCGTACGACCACCGGAAGTTGATCCCAGCTGTGTCGCGATCGATCAAGTCTCTCCAACCGACGTTCTTCGTCGGTCGCGTCCGCAACACGGATCGTGCCGTCGGGACGATGCTCGGGCATGAAGTGACGAAAGTGCATGGCAATGTCGGTCTTGCCGAGGATACGATTTCACTTCGTCTCAGCGGGTCGGCCGGTCAAAGTTTAGGGGCGTTCTTGCCGAGCGGGATCACCATCTCGGTCATCGGCGACGCGAACGATTACGTCGGAAAAGGCTTGAGCGGCGGGAAACTCGCCGTTATCGCTGAGAAACACGCCCCGTTCGAAGAGAGTGAACAAGTCATCGCCGGTAACGTCTGTCTTTACGGCGCGACTTCTGGGATGGCGTTCTTCAACGGTCATGTCGGGGAACGATTTGCCGTCCGGAACTCCGGTGCCGTTGCGGTGACTGAAGGGGTCGGCGATCACGGTTGTGAGTACATGACCGGTGGGACGGTCGTCGTGCTCGGAACGGTCGGTCGTAACTTCGGGGCCGGGATGTCGGGCGGAGTCGCCTACCTTTACGGGGACCAGGCGTACGAACAACTTGTCAACGAAGAGCTCGTCTCGATTGATCGAGAGTTGACCGATGAAGATGCCGAACAGATTTACGCGTTGCTCGAGATGCACCAGTTCCATACGGACAGTGTGAAAGCGAGAGCTGTACTTGAGGCGTTTGAGCAAGAACGAAAACGCTTCGTCAAAGTCGTACCGCGTGACTATGCAAACGTACTTGACGTCATGCGTCACATCGAGGCGACGCGTCCGGAGTTGAGTGACGCGGACCGCGCCCTCGAACTATTCCGCGTCGTGACTGAAGGAGGGGGAGCATGAGACATAAATTTATCGATATCCCACGGGAGACATTGCCAGAACGTTCCGTCCTCGAACGGATTCATGATTACAGTGAATATGCTTCACGGATGGAAGACGGACCAATCGTCAAACAAGCCGAGCGTTGCATGGATTGCGGCACCCCGTTCTGTCACGTCGGGGACATGATCGGTCAAGAGACGATCGGCTGTCCGATCCACAACTTGATTCCCGAATGGAATAAGCTCGTCTCGGATCAAGATTGGTATCGGGCCTACGAACGATTGATGGAGACGAACAACTTCCCAGAGTTTACGGGGCGTGTCTGTCCGGCCCCGTGTGAAGGGTCGTGTACGCTCGGCATCAGCGAGGATCCGGTCGCGATCAAATCGATCGAACGGACGATCATCGACCGCGCGTTCGAGGAAGGGTGGGTCAAGCCACGCCATGTCAAGAAACGGACCGGACACCGTGTCGCCATCATCGGCAGCGGGCCGGCCGGACTCGCGGCAGCCGATCAATTGAACCAGCTCGGCCATGCGGTCACAATTTATGAGAAAGCGGATGAGGCGGGCGGCCTGTTGTTCTATGGCATCCCGAACATGAAGCTTGAGAAGGATGTCGTCCGGCGTCGCGTACGGCTACTCGAGGCAGAAGGGATTCGCTTCAAGACGGGCGTCAACGTCGGGACCGATGTGACGATCGAGTCACTCCGTCACACGTACGATGCCGTCATTCTCGCGACGGGCGCACAGAAACAACGGACGCTCGGCATCGATGGGGATGATGCCACAGGCGTCGAGCCGGCGATGGATTATTTGACGGAATCGACGCGAGTGCTCGGAGGGAAATCGCTCGACGCTCGATACGACGCGAACGGGAAAGACGTCATCGTCATCGGTGGCGGGGACACGGGAGCGGACTGCGTGGCGACAGCGATTCGTCAAGGAGCCAAGTCGGTGACCCAATTCGGGAAGCATCCGGAGAAAGGTATGTTCCGGGCGCCAGAGCGGCCATGGCCACTTCAGCCGGACACGTTGTCGACCGATTACGCCTATGCGGAAGCCATCGAGCATTTCGACCACGATCCTCGCACGTATTTGATTCGGTCGAACCGGGTCATTAAAGAAGGGGACCGTGTCGTCGGGATTGAGACGGAGCGGATGGAGAAAATCGTCAAACCGGACGGACAGGCGACGTTCTTCGTCGTCGACGGTTCGGTCAAGACGTATCCAGCCGATCTTGTGCTCGTCGCCATTGGATTCGAACGACCGGAGCGAGAGCTCCGGAAAGTCGGTATCGAGGCGAACCATGACTATACGTCGAACGTCGAGGGTGTGTTTGTCGCAGGGGATGCGAGACGGGGACAAAGTTTGATTGTTTGGGCGATCCGAGAAGGCCGAGAAGTCGCGGATACCGTCGACGGATACTTGAATACTTGTCAACACCAGCTAAAAACTTCATCATGAAAAGGAGCGACGAAATCGTCGCTCCTTTTTTACATGGATATTTAGGAGGAATCAGAGATGATTATAGAAATCCTCATGTATACCGGGATTTGGTTTTTATTCGTACTCGTCTTGCTCGGCACGATTTACGCACGGCGCAATCGGAAGTGATTACAACACCATGGCGGCGATCAAGCCGAAGACGATGAGCGGGATGTTGTAGTGGAGGAACGTCGGCCACACCGTCTCACGCAAGTGGTCGTGTTGACCGTCTGCATTCAATCCGCTCGTCGGTCCGAGCGTCGAGTCACTCGCCGGGCTACCAGCGTCACCGAGTGCACCGGCCGTTCCGATAATGGCGATTGTCGCCTCGACCGAGAATCCGTATTGGATGCAAAGCGGGACGAAGATGGCCGCGATGATTGGAATCGTCGAGAAACTCGAACCGATACCTAGCGTGATCACGAGTCCGACGAGGAGCATGACGAGTGCGGCGACGAATTGTGAGTCGCCCATGATACCGCTAGCGCCACTGACGAGCGGGTCGATGGCACCGGTCGCGCGAATGACGGCGGCGAAACCGCTCGCTGCAATCATGACGAAGCCGATGAAAGCCATCATGCGCATCCCGCTCGTGAAGATGTCGTCTGCCTCTGACCAAGGGATGAGGCGAAGCAGCGTCAACAAGATGAGTCCTGTGACGGCCGATGCGATCATCGATTCGGTCTGAAGTTGAACGACGAGCACGACGAGGACGACGGCAGCTGTGAGCCAGATTTTGAGCGGGCTCAACGTCCGAATCTCGTAATCGGTTGGCCCGAGTTGAATCGTATCGTACGTCCGCGGCTTCCGGTAGTGGAAGAAGGCGGTGACGAGACCGACGAGCATCCCGAGGGCTGGGATGGCCATGATGCTGACAATATTGACATCACCGACGGCCATGCCGTTCGTTTCCACGTTTGGTAGCAAAATCTCATTCAAGTAAATGCCGCCGAATCCGACCGGAAGTAACATATACGGCGTGACGAGACCGAACGTAAGGATCGTCGCCACGAGACGACGGTCGAGCTTCAACTCGTTAAAGAGCACGAGGAGCGGCGGGATGACAATCGGGATGAACGCGATGTGAATCGGTAAAGCGTTCTGCGAACTGATGGCAAGCAATAATAAGAACGATAGCAATAACGCCTTGACGCGCGCCACGCTCTTCCCGGTGACGTCGCGACCGGACATGCCGATCAACTTCTCGGCGAGGACATCGGGTAGCCCGGTTTTTGACAAACCGACGGCGAACGCGCCGAGTAGCGCGTAACTGAGGGCGATGGTTGCCCCTCCGCCAAGTCCGTCACTAAAGGCGGTCAACGTGTCGTTGAAACCGAGTCCTCCGACGAGACCGCCGACGATTGCGGCGAGGATGAGCGACAAGACGATGTGAACCCGACTGATCGCGAGAGCGAATAATACGATAACAGCTAATAAGACAGCATTCATCATTTCCAACACCTTTCTTTCAAAACTCTTTCTCTTGTTATCACTTTAATATGATAAAGACTTTTGAAATTTAACATAGGTTTTTCGGGTTGTCAAATCGATTGTTCAAAAAAAAGCGATAACTCCGAAAAGTTATCGCTCGTTCGTCATCCTTCAACGTTATGGTATACCTGGCGTACGTCTTCGAGATCTTCGAGAACGTCGAGCAGTTTTTCAAACTGTTCTTTCGACTCGTCGTCGAGGGCAATCTCGTTTTGTGGCAGCATCGTCAACTCGGCGACTTCAAACGTCTCGATGCCTGCTGCTTTGAAGGCAGTCTGGACGGCATGGAACGCTTCTGGTTCCGCATAGACGATCACCGTCTCATCTTCTTCGATGACATCACGGACGTCGAGGTCATGCTCCATCATGAGTTCGAGTACGTCGTCAGCAGACATGCCGTTGACACCGATGACGGCCGTCGCGTCGAACATGTAAGCGACCGACCCGCTGACACCCATGTTGCCGCCGTTTTTACCGAAAGCGGCGCGGACTTCAGACGCCGTCCGGTTGACGTTGTTCGTGAGCGTGTCCACGATGAGCATCGAGCCGTTCGGTCCGAACCCTTCATAGCGGAGCTCGTCGAAGTTCTCTTCGTCGCCGCCCTTCGCTTTGTCGATGGCGCGGTCGATGATGGCGCGCGGGACGTTGTACGTCTTCGCTCGTTCGACGACGAACTTGAGCGCTTGGTTTGATTCTGGATCTGGTTCCCCTTGACGGGCGACTACGTAGATTTCACGGCCGAACTTCGCATAGATGCGACTCGTATTGGCGTCTTTTGACGCTTTTTTCTCTTTAATGTTGTTCCATTTACGACCCATTACATGTCATCTCTCTTTCCATTGTTCGATTGATTCATCCTCGATTATATAAGAAGACGTGGATGTTGACGAGCAAAAATCATCCCTCGCTCTTGTCCATCTTCTCGACGATCTCCGTCAATGTCTTCAAGCTGTCAATCAATCGATCCGTCTCTTCCTCGTCTAAAAAAGCGAGGCGGTCCTCGAACAAGCGTCGAAACGAGTCGCGACGCTCGCGAAGAACAAGCTCACCTTTGTCTGTCAACTGGTTCCAGATGACACGACGGTCGCGTTCGTCCGGCACGCGGGTGATGTACCCCTCATCGACGAGCTTCGTGATGAGCGGCGTCACGTTCGGCGGGGCGATCGAAAGCGTCTCGCTGATGTGTCCGTTCGTCACGGCGCCTTCATCTTCAATCAACATGAGCAGATGAAAGTGGGAAAAGTTCAAGTTTGGGATTTGCGGGAGGTCGGAACGGCGTAACAACTTCCTGCGGATTAATGGGATCAGTTTTACGAACTGATCGGCTGCGTCTTGTCTCGGCATAGTCAGTCACTTCCTAATTAGGTTCTTTCCTCATTATACACGACCGAGGGCCGGGTGGACGACCAATCCATTTCGAGTGACAAATTGCACAAGAGAAACGACATTGGCTCGTCATATATAATGTAAGCGTTTACATAGAGAGGGCGACATATTTTCATGAAAACGCATACGATTTTACTGAGCGTCTAATCAAAAAGCAAGACCTATCCTCATTCTTCAAAAAAATATTGTGAAAGAGTTCACATTGTTGTCACGCACAAATGACCGAAAACGTTGTATTCTATGAATGTGAAGGAAAGCACAAACTCTTATCAAACGAACGGCTCGTACCCAGTGCTTCCCATCAAGTCAGCAGTATAAGCTCTCATTCATGAGGAGGAACCTAACATGGCAGTTAAAGAGAAAGCAGTAGTGGAAACATCAGCAGAACAGATGGTCGACACGCTCGTCACACGAGCACACACGGCGCTCGAGACATTAATGACGTTTGATCAAGAGAAAATCGATGCAATCGTTCAAGCGATGGCGCTCGCAGGACTCGAGCAGCACGTTGCACTTGCAAAACATGCATATGAAGAAACAGGTCGTGGTGTATTTGAAGATAAGATGATCAAAAACATCTTCGCGACAGAATATATTTATAACTCACTTCGTGGTGAGAAGACGGTCGGTGTCATCGAAGATGATGAGCAGAACGGTATCACATACATCGCCGAGCCGGTCGGTGTCGTCGCCGGGGTCACACCGGTCACAAACCCGACATCAACGACGATGTTCAAAGCGATCATCGCCATCAAAACACGTAACCCGATCATCTTCGGTTTCCACCCGTCGGCACAACAGTGTTCAAGTGAAGCGGCCCGCATCCTTCGTGACGCAGCCATCGAAGCCGGTGCACCGGAACATTTAATCCAATGGGTTGAAAAACCGTCACTCGACGCAACGAAAGCACTGATGAACCACCCAGGAGTCGCTATGGTCCTCGCAACAGGCGGTGCGGCGATGGTCAAATCAGCCTATTCGACTGGTAAACCGGCCCTCGGTGTCGGTCCTGGTAACGTCCCAGCCTACATCGACAAGACAGCAAAAGTAAAACGTGCCATCTCGGACGTCATCTTGTCGAAAACGTTCGATAACGGGATGATCTGTGCATCTGAACAAGCGATTATCGTCGACCAAGAAGTTTACGAAGAAGTGAAAGCCGAAATGACGGCGCTCGGTTGCTACTTCTGCTCACCAGAAGAGAAAGCAAAACTCGAGACACTCGTCATTAAAACAGACACGTGTGCGGTCAACCCTGAAATCGTCGGGAAGCCGGCAGCCTGGATTGCTGAGAAAGCTGGACTTACAGTTCCAGCCGATACGAAAATCTTGATTGCCGAACTCGAGACGGTCGGTGCGACGGAGTTGCTCTCACATGAGAAACTCAGCCCGGTGCTCGGAGCTTATAAAGTTCAATCACGTGAAGAAGGATTCGCCATCGCTGAGAAGATGCTTGAAATCGGCGGTCTCGGACATACAGCTGCGATTCACTCGACAGATGACGACGCGATTCTCGCATTCGGACTCCGGATGAAAGCTTGCCGGATCATCGTCAACTCGCCAACGGCACACGGCGGAATCGGTGACCTCTATAACGAAATGACACCATCACTCACACTCGGTTGTGGGTCGTACGGTAAAAACTCCGTCTCTGAGAACGTGACGGCGAAACATCTACTCAACGTGAAAAAGGTGGCGAGACGTCGCGTGAACATGCAATGGTTTAAAGTCCCTGAAAAGATTTACTTTGAGAAAAACTCGGTCCAATACCTTCAATCGCTCACATCGAAAAAACGGGCGATGATCGTCACGGACGAAATGATGGTCAAACTCGGATTTGCCGATAAAGTCGTCAAAAACTTGCCGGCTGGTGTCGAGTACCGCATCTTCGACCAAGTCGAGCCAGACCCATCGGTTGAGACGGTCATGCGTGGTGCCGAAGCGATGCGTCACTTCCAACCAGACATGATTATCGCACTCGGTGGTGGATCACCGATGGATGCCGCGAAAGGCATGTGGCTCTTCTACGAACGCCCAGAAGAGAAGTTCTCGAACCTTCGCCAAAAATTCATGGATATCCGCAAGCGGACGTACAAGTTCCCGACACTCGGCAACAAGTCGATGTTCGTCGCCATCCCGACAACATCAGGTACGGGTTCTGAAGTGACACCGTTCACGGTCATCACGGATAAGAAACGCAACGTCAAATACCCGATCGCTGACTATGCGATCACACCGGACGTCGCCATCGTCGACCCTGAGTTCGTCATGACGGTCCCAGCTTCAATCACGGCTGATACAGGTATGGACGTATTGACACACGCCATCGAAGCGTACGTTTCGGTCATGGCAAACGACTATACAGACGGACTCGCGCTTCGTTCGATGAAGATGATCTTCGATTACCTCCCGAAAGCGTATGAGAACGGCAGTGACGCCGAAGCGCGTCAGAAAGTCCACAACGCATCGACAATGGCTGGTATGGCGTTCGCGAACGCGTTCCTCGGTATCAACCACTCGATCGCACACAAAATCGGTGGCGAGTTCCACGTCCCACACGGACGGACGAACGCGATCCTTATGCCGCACGTCATCCGCTATAATGCGACACGCCCATCGAAACTCGCGGCGTTCCCGAAATATGAGTCATTCATCGCCGACGAGCGTTACGCTGAAATCGCGCGCTACCTCGGACTTCCAGCCAGCACGACGGAAGAAGGCGTCGAGTCGCTCATCCAAGCGGTCATCGAGCTCGGCCAGCGCTTGAACATCAAGCTCTCGTTCAAAGCACAAGGCATCAAGAAAGCGGACCTCGACGCGAAAGTCGACAAGATGGCAGTCGACGCGTTCGAAGACCAATGTACGACGGCCAACCCGAAAATGCCGCTCGTTGAAGAATTGAAAGAGATTATGTACGCTGCATACGAAGGCGTATAAAGAACGAAAGGCGACCACTCAAACGAGTGGCCGCCTTTTTTATGCAATCAGGGAGAGTCCCATGAACAGGAGAATAACGGATAAAGCGATGACGTTGATCCAAACGACGATTGCGATGGCAATCTCGGCCCACTTTTTTCCCCGTAAGCCGAAATAAATTAGGAACGCATAAAAAATGAGACCGCCGACCAATCGATACACGGAGGTCATGTCTGAACTCATATCGTATACATGTTGCACTGTATTGAGTAGAGCCAGGAGGAGGAAAGCGTATAGGTAGCGTTTTTTCTTTCGTTGTTGATTCGGATAAATCGAATTCAAAGGCTGCACCAACCATCTCTTGATTTTCATATTTCTGTCTTTCCAATGTAGAATACCTTGTCACTATACCATTTAAGAGCGGTGAGATGGTGAGAACAAACGGTTTCGCCTTCTACGTTCATTAATCCCTAAGGAGAGCGAGCGAGTAAGACTGAAGCAAAGGAATGCTATCCAAATCCCGTGGTTCCCGACGGTTGGGAAGAGCATGATGACTAGGCTTGTAAAGACAACGAACGCATAAATGATTGAGTTACGGACGGGCCGTGCGTCCCCGATTCCAGCAAAGACACCTTCATATAACATGGCCAAACCACCGACGAGCGGATAAATCAGAATCCACATATAGTATGTTTCAATCGTTGAGCGGAGCGTTATATCTTCCGTGAAGAGGCGAATGATTCCTTGTTGTGCCACCGACAACAATAAAGTGATCCCAATTGTTGACCATACGATAAACCGTGAGGCGATTTGAACGGTAAGTCGATAGGATTCTATCGATTTTTGCCCGATCGCGCGACCAATCAAGACGGTAGCAGCTTGTCCAATCCCACTGAACCAATAGGCGATTAAGTACTGCAATTGAAACAAGATGGCGTTCGCACTTAACGTCTCGACGCCTTGTCTCGCACCGAGCGACGTGAACCAGGCCGTCATGAGAAGTAAAAAGACAGTCCGGATGAACAAGTCACGGTTGACGGTCAAATAAGTAAAATAGGCACCGACGTTCATCAAATCGCGGGCGCTTTGAGCGGAGTAAGTAATACGGCCATGAATGAACAACCAACCGAACCCGAACGTCATCACTTCTGACAAACTCGTCGCGACAGCGATTCCGGCGACCGGGTCATCAAACATACGGATGAACCAAACGTCTAAGAGGATGTTGAGTACATTCCCCCCGATTTGAATCACTAGAGCAGTCCGCACACGCCCGTGTCCGATTAGCCAGCCGAGTATAACATACGTGCCGAGTGAGAAAGGAGCAGCGTAAAGTCGCGTCGTGATGTACGTCCGAACTGAATCGGCCATCGACGCATCGGTCACGAGTAGATGGATGGCCGATTCCCGAATCGGAATCAAGAACAAGACAAAACTGGTTCCGACGAAAAACGCGATGACGAGTGGCCGGAACAAACTCATTTGAGCAAGGTTCAAGTCGTTTTGACCGAGCGCTTGCGCCGTGAAACCGCTCGTGCTGATTTTTAAAAACCCGAATAGCCAATAGAGCGTGTTGAACACGACCGCACCGATGGCGACCGCACCGATCGCGGTCAATTGGCCCGTGTTCGCAATGACGATTGTATCGACGACGCCGAGCAGCGGTGTCGAGAAGCCGGCGAGCACAAGCGGATAGGCGATGAGCCAGAATGATTTAGCCGAGACCATTCAAGGACCGACCTTTCTCGACAAAGGCGTCACGCAACGCGGTCGTGTATGGATGGCGCGCATCGTCAAACAATTCATCGGTACAGAATGCGTCGACAATCGTCCCTTCAGACAAGACGAGAATCCGATTGCACAGTTTCGATACGACCGATAAATCATGAGAGATAATTAAAAACGCCGTGGATTGGTCGCGATGATAGGACTGTAGCATCTCGACGATATGATGTTGGGTGAGCGTGTCGAGCGCTGTGGTCGCTTCGTCTAACAGGACGAGTTGGGGATTGAGGCTAAGTGACCTGGCGATGGCGGCCCGTTGCTTCTGTCCTCCGCTCAACTCTCGAGGATACGAGGTCATACATGTGTACGGAAGTTCCACGATATCACACAAATGGGCCAACTTGGTCGCTTCTTCACTCGGTTCAATCATTCGAAAATGACGAAGCGGCTCCAAAATTGAGTCTGTTAGCGTCCATCGCGGATTGAATGACTCGGAGCTATCTTGAAACACGGCTTGAACGCGTTGCCTCATTGACTTGATTTCTTTACGTGAAGCGGTGTGCCAAGACAGATCACATAAGCGAATCTCGCCAGCATCGATTGACTCCAGGCCGAGAATACAACGGGACAACGTGCTCTTCCCACTTCCGCTCGTCCCAATCAAACCGACCGATTCGCCAGCCTGAACCGTGAACGTCACATCACGTAGCACGGGCTGGTCATTATAGTTCTTCGAGACGTTTTCAACGTGTAATAACATGTTCGAGTCGATCCTTCCGTTTTAAAACTGGTGCCGCCTGAAGTAAGGATTGGGTGTACGGGTCCGTCGAGGTGAGTAGGTGCTCGCGGTCTCCTGCGTCGACGATGCGTCCGTCTTTCATGACGAGAATGTGGTCGGCATAGGTCATCGCCTCGGCCAAGTCATGGGAGACCCACAGCATGCTCGACGTTTGCCCGATCATCGCCTTCAACCATTCGGTGACCTGCCGAGCCGTCAATACGTCGAGCGAGTTCGTGATTTCGTCTGCGATGATGAGCTTCGGCTGAAGAATACTCGCGAGCAACAGGCAAAACCGCTGCAACTGACCACCGCTCAGCTCGCCCGGATAGCGATACAAAAGTTCTTCCGATAAATGAACTTCGGCCATGATGGCACGGATTCGGTCTTCGTCGTACGCCTGGTCATGACTGGCGAACAAATCTCGAATATGCGCATCCATCGTCAAGAACGGGGCGAACGAAGTCGTATACTGTTGTGGGATATAGCCAATCTCGCATCCGTAAATTGAACACGTGTTACTAGCCGCTTCGATTTCTTGGTCGTTCCAAAAAATCGACCCAGTCGACTGAAGAGTGGCCGGAAGCATCTGCAGAATCGATTTGACGAGAAGCGATTTGCCGCTCCCGCTTGCGCCAACGAGGCAGACCCATTCGTTTCGTTCGATGGCGAGGGAGACGTCTTGTAGAAGTAAACGCTCGCCTTGCTTGATGGAAAGGTGATCGATGAGTAACATACGTTTCCTCCTCCTTCTCAAATTTGAAAATGACGTGTCAACTTTGCCGAGAGTCTCGTCGACCCGATAATGGTTAACACGATGCATAATGCCGGCCAAAAAACGAGCATCGGGTTCGTTACAAGATAATGTCGTCCTTCACTGATCATTCCGCCCCACTCAGGGAAAGGCAATTGGACACCCAATCCGATGAAGGAGAAGGCGGAGATGAGCAAGATGACCTTTCCGAGGTCGAGACTCATGACGACGAGAACATGCGGACAGACGGCAGGCAGCACGTGCCGGAGGGCGATCTTCGGTTTCGTAAGACCGTTCACGCGCGCAGCGAGAACGTGTCCTTTCGTGCTCTCTTGCAAGACGAGCGTATGCACGAGCCTCGTATAGGACGTCCACTTAATCAAACTAATGGCGAGCACAAGGCTTTGAATGCTTGGACCTAAGACTCCGGCGAGCACGATGGCGAGTACGGTATCGGGAAAGATGATGGTCGCATCTGTCACTTTTGTGACGATTGGTTCCAATCTGCGATAGACGAATCCGCTCATCGTGCCTAATAGAACGCCAATTGTCGCTGTGACGAGGACAATGGCAGTACTCAATCCGACCGTGATCCCGCCTGCGAGAAGAAGTCGCGAAAAAATGTCTCGACCTAAATGATCGGTGCCGAGTAGGTTCTGTTGCGACGGTTCGGCGAGTCGATTTGTCACATCCGTCACGAACGGGTCAGCCATCGAGGTGATCGCATACAGCACGGCAAAAAATAAGCACCCGCAAATGATGAAAAAGTGCTTTTTCATCGCGACACATCCTTTCGGTAAAGGTGAGGTTGGAGCAGACGTAACATGCCATTGGTCACAAGGTTGATGCTCGCGACTAAACAAGTCGTGAAGACGAGATAGCCCTGTAAGACCGGGAAATCGCGGCGCAACACAGAATCCACCATCAATTTGCCTACCCCGGGATAAGCGAACAACACTTCGAGTACGACGACACCACCCATAAGACTTGCCACGCTTACGCCGAACATTGAGATGACAGGCGGTAACGCTGCGCGGGTGATATAGCGAATCAATACCGTTCTGGAACGGATTCCGCGAACTCTTGCCATCGCGACGTAATCCGATGCCATCACATCGAGTAATGTTGAGCGGATGAGCCGGATGTAGACACATCCGACGGCAATGCCTAACGTCAGAGACGGTAAGACGAGACTGTCCCAACCATTTCGACCCATTACGGGAAACCACTGAAGGGACACGGCGAACACATACATTAGGATCAACCCGATTAAAAAGCTCGGGACCGATGATCCGACGACTGACAGTCCCGTCGCGAGCTTGGCAGAGACAGACTTTGGTCGGAACGCACTGATGGTGCCGAACGGCACGGCAAGCGCAATCGCCACAAAGATCCCTCCGGCGGCAAGTTCAAACGTCGCAGCATAGTTGTCCATAAACAATTGAGTTACCGGTTGTCCCGTGATGAGTGAGTTCCCTAAATTCAATTGCAATACTTGCGTGAGCCAGTTCACGTATTGGACCCAAACCGGAGCAGTGAACCCTAGCTCCTCGCGGAGGCGGTCAATCTCGGCGACATCGACGTTCAATTCATCGACTTTTAGTAAATAGAGGACGGGGTCCCCCGGAACGAGACGTAGAAGCAGGAAACTGAAAAAAGTGAAGACTAGAAAGGCTAGTCCCCACTCAAGTGATTTACGTGCCACGAATCGCTTCATCTCACAACACTTCCAAGTCTTTTGTGATCATATAATATTCACTCTTTTCAGTGACCCACCCACGGACGTTGTCTTTCAAAGCGACATTTGTTGAAGGGTGGACCAAGAAGGAATTGATGACGCGCTCATCGACATATTGTGCGATCTCTTCGGTCGTTTGGTCGCGTTGATCACGGTCGACCGTCTGATTCAAGCGGTCAATCATCTGTGTCAGCGCCGTATCTTCTACACCGCTGAAATTCAATGCACCGTCGGGATAGAACGTGGCGTTCAAATAATAGCCGCCATCGCCGCGAGGTGCGGTCAAGTTGCTATATGTCGCCAAGTCCCAATCTCGCTCGGATGCCATATATTCCTCGGGTGTGTCAATCATTTGAATATCGATGGTAATCCCGACTTGTTTTGCATCAGATTGAATCAACTGTGCGATAAGTGGTAAATCAGGACGGGCGCTATACGTCAACAGTTTCAATTGGACCGGGTTACCGTCTTTAGTCAATAACCCATCAACCTGCTCGTAACCGTCTTGTTCGAGCAAGTCGGCAAGGTCTTCCTCCTCATCAGAAGGATAGGCAGGGGCAAACGGGAACGATGGTAAGAACGGCCCGACAGCAGGTGAAGCGTAGCCGTTCAAGATGCCGTCAACGATTTGTTCTCGGTTGATGAGCGAGTCGATGAGTCGACGCATGGCAAGTGACTGCATGTGTTCCCGTTCCAGGTTCATCGTCAGCTGATGAACACGAAACGTTTCGGCCTTATCGACGACGAGCCCGTCCTGTTCTAATGTGTCGATCATCTCGATTTCGGGACGATAGACGATGTCTGCTTCGCCGGACCGGAGCGCCATCGTCCGCGAGCCCGGATCTTCATTGAACGTGAACGTGACCGTATCGAGTTTCGGTTGCCCATCCCAATATGCGCCATGGCGTTCCAGTTGAATGTTCGAGCCAGGTTGGAACGACGTCACTTGATAAGGGCCAGTCCCGACAGGCTTTTGATCGATGGCATCATCCGCAGTGACGTCAATGATCGATGTGTTCGGATGGACCAGTTCATTGACGAGTTCTGGATATGGTATGGTCGTCTCAATGAGGAGGCTAGATGCTTCCGGCGTGATTGATTTGATGCGCAACGCGCTACGTAACCCGACATTCTCTTCGATGGAGCGGTCGAGTGATTGTTTGACCGCCTGTGCGTCGAGCAGTTTTCCATTGTGGAACGACACGTTTTCTCGTATGTAAATGCGCCACGTCGTTTCGTTCACTTGTTCGAACGATTGGGCGAGCCATGGGTCGACGGATAACGTCTCATCGTTCAGTTTGAACAGTGTTTCGGTAACGCCGGCTCGAAGCGGCACGTAGCTAGTGTCACGATGCGGGTCGAGTGATTGCGTCGAGAAATTATAGACGAAATGTAAATGCTGGTTGCTTTGGCTTGAGTCGTTGCAGGCGGATAGAAATAGGAAAGGCATTACACATATAACCGCAAGGAAATATTTCATGGAGTCTACATCCTTCTTTCAAATTGTAATGATTACGCATTACATCATAGCGTAATGATTACGATGTATCAACGACTATTTTTCTGATGGATTATAGAAGGTCGTACGAATATGAAGTTGACTTGATATGTGTTAAATGATGACATCGGTCGTCACATGAATCGAGTGATGGACTACTTGTTTTACTCGAAACACGTTTGATTGTCCGTTATGATGAAAGGGGAGGCGATATGATGGAACGACAACTGAACGTGACAACGAATTATGGACAACTGGCCGGTACATGGCTGACCCACGGCGAACCGCGAAAGACGGTCATCCTCTTGAGCGGGAGCGGGCCGAGCGACCGAGACGGCAATCTCGGTCCATCCCAATTCGGCACGTATAAAAAACTAGCCGAGGCGCTCTTCGAGATGGGCGTCAACGTCTATCGGTATGACAAACAAGGCATCGGAGAATCAGACGGTGATTTCAATAAAGTCGGGCTGCACGACCTAGTGACAGACGCGATCACCGTCGTCAACGCCATCAAACAGGAGCCGGATGCAGGTGACATGTACGTGCTCGGCCATAGCGAAGGGGCCGTCATCGCCCCGGCGGTTCAGCTCGAGACGAACGCGGCCGGACTGATTCTTCTCGCCGGATTCAACGATTCCTCGAAGAAGATGTTTTTGTTACAAGCCGACGCACTCGCAACTGAAGTCGGTTCGGTGAAAGGACTTAAGGGCGTGTTCTATCGATTGACCGGCGTCCCGAAGAAGATTCGCCAGCGCCAAGACGATTTGCTCGAACGATCGCTTCGGACGAACGTCGCTGCCTTCAAGTACCGCGGCCAAGTCGTCAACGCCAAATGGATTCGCGAGCATGCATCATACGACGTCCGGGAGCGGCTCGAACATGTGCGTGTTCCCGTACTCGCTCTTACCGGCGACCGTGACGTTCAAGTGCCGCCGGAGCATGTCCATTCGATTCGGACGAAAGGGGACGTCGACAGCTACATCATCCACGACATGAATCACTTGCTCGTCGAACGCACTAACCCGCACTCGCTCCTCACGTTGCATAAAGAATACCGGGAAGCGATCGAAGCACCACTCCATCCCGAACTCATCCAAAAATTGAACGATTGGTTGATAAAACAATGACGAACTACCAAAAACGGTCACTAAGTGACCGTTTTTTATGTTATAATTGTGACAGATTTAAAAATAGTGAATGATTTTGAATGTTTATGATTGTTTTTTAAATGAAAACGCTTTATATTAGAGCTACGGAGGGAATACGATGTTAACGAAGCAACGACATCAACTGATTTTGCAACGTCTGTCGGAGCAAAAAATTGTCAAATTGAAAGAATTGGTCGAGTTGACGGCATCGTCGGAGTCGACGATTCGCCGGGATTTGACCGACCTCGAAGCCGAAGGCTATCTCGCACGTGTTCATGGCGGCGCAACGCTCGTGGCACGCAACGAAGAAGAGCCGACGTTCGAGGAAAAACGAGATCAACACGTCGATGAAAAAGTTGCGATTGCACGGAAGGCCGCAACGTTCATCAAAGACGGGATGTCCGTCTATCTCGATGCCGGGACGACGACGCAAGCGATGGTTCCTTTCTTAGATGGAAAAGACGTGATCGTCGTGACGAACAGCTTACCGATCGCCAACGATTTGTTCGACCTCGATATCAAGACGTTCGTGATCGGCGGCGAGTTGAAGCGTTCGACGCAAGCGCTCGTCGGCTATAACGCTCGCGAGAGCATGATGAACTATCGGGTCGACCTCGCCTTTCTCGGCATTAACGGCGTCGACTTAGAAGCCGGGTACACGACCCCGGACCCGGAAGAGGCACTCGTCAAAAAAACTGCGATCGACTTGGCACGTGAAGCGTACATCTTGGCGGACGATTCAAAATTCGGGAAACGTTCGTTCAGCCGGGTGGCTCCGCTCGAAGCGGCCACGCTCGTCACGTTTGGCGACATGCCATATGTCAGCTCGATCCAATCAATTACAAAGGTGGTGAACGCCCAATGATTTACACATTAACACTCAATCCCTCAATCGATTATTACGTCACCCTCCCTGAAGTCGTCCTCGGTGAAGTCAATCGGATTCAAGAGACGACACAACGAGCCGGTGGAAAAGGGATCAACGTCGCGTTCGTCTTACGTGAATACGACGTCGACACGGTCGCCCTCGGATTCGTCGGCGGCACGACTGGAGACTTCATCAAGAAGGCGTTGACAGACAAAGGCGTCCAAACCGATTTCGTCGAAGTCGATGGACAGACACGAATCAACGTCAAGATCCGGGCGCAAGAAGAGACGGAATTGAATGCGAGCGGTCCTGTCATCTCGGATACGGAACTTGAACGGTTGACGCGACAATTCGATCACATCCAACGTGGCGATATCGTCGTGCTCGCCGGAAGCATTCCTGGCAACCTGCCGGACACGCTCTATCGAACGCTCGCTGAGACGGTTCGGGCGAACGGTGCCGAGTTCGTCGTCGATACGACGAAGGAAGCGATGCTTGAAGTGCTCGCACTCAAACCGCTTATGATCAAACCGAACCACCATGAACTCGGTGAACTGTTCGATACAGACATCGAGACGTTTGAACAGGCGCTCCCATACGCGGAGCAGTTGGTCGAACGCGGTGCTCAAAACGTGATCGTCTCGTTCGCCGGTGATGGTGCCATGCTCGTCAACGCTTCAGGCGCCTTTACGGCGAATACACCGAGCGGTAAACTTGTCAACTCGGTCGGCGCAGGCGATTCACTCGTCGCCGGATTCGTCGCCAACATTCTAGACCACGACGCAACCGAGGCGTTCCGCTATGCGGTCACGACCGGCAGCGCGTCTGCATATACGTTCGGGCTGTGCACAAAACAAGACGTGGACCGCTTGGTCGGCGAAGTCAGCGTCACCCCACTATCTCGATTGGAGGAAACAACATGAACATCACGGACCTTCTTAAAAAAGACACGATTCAACTGAATCTCCGCAGCCGTTCGAAAGCCGAAGTCATCGAAGAACTCGTCGACGTGCTCGACCGCGCCGGCAAACTATCGGACCGCAACGGCTATCGCGACGCAATCCTCGCACGTGAAGCACAAAGTACGACTGGACTCGGTGAAGGGATTGCCATCCCACACGCGAAGACGAAAGCCGTCAAACAACCGGCCATCGCTTTCGGACGCTCGGAAGGCATCGATTACGAGGCACTCGACGGCCAAGACAGCCGCTTGTTCTTCATGATCGCAGCCGGAGAGCACGCCAATAACGAACACTTGGAAACACTTTCGAAATTATCTGTCTTCCTTATGGATCCAGCGTTCCAAGAACGTCTCTATGCAGCCACGTCAGAAGATGACGTCATCCGGGCCATCGAAGAAAAAGAAGCAGCTGAGGCGGCTCCTGTCGCTTCGAAACCGGTTCAAGCAGACGCGCCTTACATCCTTGCCGTCACGGCTTGTCCAACAGGTATCGCCCACACGTACATGGCCGCCGACAGCTTGAAGCAAAAAGCGGAAGCGATGGGTGTTGACATTAAAGTCGAGACGAATGGATCGACGGGCGTCAAAAATGAATTGACAGCGGCTGATATCTCGAAAGCGACTGCCATTATCGTCGCAGCCGATAAAGCCGTCGAGATGGACCGTTTCGCAGGTAAACACGTCATCGAAGTGCCGGTCGCCCAAGGCATCCGGAAGCCGGAAGAGTTGATCAACCGGGCCGTGAAACAAGACGGACCTGTCTATCAAGCAACTGGTAAATCAGGTCAGCCAAAAGAACAGCGCACCGGTATCTACAAGCACTTGATGAGCGGGGTATCTGCGATGCTTCCTCTCGTCGTCGCTGGTGGTCTCTTGATTGCCCTCAGTTTCTTCTGGGGCATCAACTCGGCTAACCCGGATGACCCGTCATACAACGAATTCGCCGCCCAACTCATGACAATCGGTGGCGCGGCGTTCGGCTTCCTCGTTCCGATTCTTGCTGGTTTCATCGCGATGTCGATTGCCGACCGTCCAGGTCTCGCACCAGGTCTCGTCGCCGGGGCACTCGCAAGCCAAGGGAACGCAGGATTCCTCGGTGGACTCATCGCCGGTTTCTTGGCAGGTTATGTCGTCCTCTTCTTGAAGAAAGCGCTCGCGAAATTGCCGGCTACACTTGAAGGAATCAAGCCAGTTCTATTGTATCCGCTACTCGGCTCATTCATCTCTGGGATGATCATGTTACTCGTCGTCAACGAACCGATTGCCGCACTTATGACGTGGTTGATGGAAACACTGAATAGCATGAGCGGCGCGAACGCCATCTTGCTCGGTGTCATCGTCGGTGGAATGATGGCCGTCGATATGGGCGGTCCGATCAACAAGACAGCATACGTCTTCGGTACAGCGGCCCTTACTGCCGGTAACCAAGAAGTCATGGCAGCCGTCATGGCTGGTGGGATGGTGCCACCACTTCTCGTCGCACTCGCGTCTACAGTGTTCGCTCGTCAGAAGTTCTCGAAACAAGAACGTGAAGCCGGAAAGACCGCGTATATCATGGGTGCCTCATTCATTACGGAAGCAGCCATCCCGTTCGCAGCGGCTGACCCGGTCCGTGTATTGCCGTCAGCGATTCTTGGATCTGCCATCGCCGGTGGATTGTCAGCATTCTTCGCCATCCAATTGCCAGCGCCACATGGTGGGATCTTCGTCTTCCCACTCCTTGAAGGAGCAGGTAACGTCGCGATGAGTATGGGTCTTTACGCTCTTGCGATTCTCGCCGGAGCATTGATTGGAGCACTTCTCCTCTCATTCTTGAAAAAACCGTTAACATCGTCTACACAGGTTCAATCAAAAGAAGTTGCATAATCAACGAGAGACGTTGCCTCAGTGCAGGTGGCGTCTCTTTTTTTGTGATGGAAGAACGCCCAAAAATCATGTAATCTTGGATTGTGAGTTGGGGATTTGTGGTAAACTATTTGTAAAGCTTCGGGTTAGGAGGGGGTCACATTGGACATTCGGGTCGCCAAACCAGATGATGTGTATGGGATTGCGAGAGTGCGTGTGAACGGATGGCGTACGACCTATCGAGGGATTGTACCGTCGGAGTATTTATTAAAAGTTTCGTCCGGTTCCATCGAATGGGCCAAGCGGTTGCGGACAGCGCTCCATCGGCAGGAAGTAGCCGGTTTTGTGGCGATTGTGGATGATGAGATTGTGGGCTTCGTCCTTTACGGTAAAGAACGTACAGGGGAGTATCCGAACCATACGAACGAAGTATATGCCATCTATATTTTGGAGAATCATCAAGGGAACGGAATCGGGTCCGCTCTCCTTGAACATGCCGTCCAATCAATGTGTGAGGCAGGACTCTTGATCTGGGCGCTTGAGATGAATCCATTCCGTACATTTTATGAGCGGAAACAAGGACAAGTCATCGACCAAAAAGATCGGGAGTTTGGCGAATTGTTACTCCGCGAAGTGGCATATGGTTGGGAAACGACCCGTCATGATTCAATTATGGGGGCTTAAGCTTAGTGACCGTAGAACTCTCTACGGTCTTCTTTTTTTATAACAGAGGAGGAGATGACGCTTGTCATCTCCTCCGCTTTTTATAATGTTCCGATGACTGTTTTCGGGTCGACACGTTCCGTATAATCAGTAGGCACATCACTGAATGAGATCGTGCCATCTGGTTGAATGATGAATGTCGCTGGCTTCGGAAGCTGCCAGTCCTCATTCCCGTTATGTGCATCGACGTGAAGTCCGGATGCTTCGTAAATCTCAATTAAGTAATCAGGCATATCAAAGACGAGATCGAATTGTCGCGCGACTTGGTTGTCCACGTCGCTCAACACGTAAAAGTCGAGCTCGTTCTTTTCTTTTGTCGATAGCGAATAATCTGGCGTTTCCGGGCTGATGGCCACGAGTGTCGCGCCTTTTTCCTCGATTTGTGCCAGTTCTCGCTGATACGCTCGGAGTTCGAGGTTACAGTAGGGGCACCATCCACCTCGATAAAACGTGACGATGACAGGTCCTTTTTGAAGAAGTGCCTTCAAATCGATTTGAGTTCCGTCCGCATGAGGCAATTCAAACATCGGTGCTTGATCGCCTACTGCTAGACCGGACGCCATCCCCGAATCTTTCAATTCTTGCGTCGCCTGTGCCATCAATCGTTGCTTTTCGGCTGGTGCTTTTTGTTTGAATTGTTCTTTATACGATTTGATTTCTTGCAATAATGTATTCATCGTTTTACCCCCTTTTCCGATATGGTAACTTAACGCATCTAGGATTACAAATATGAAGATTTTCTTATACACGTTTAAAGGATGAAACTCCACTTCAATTCTTGAAAAATAATTTCTGAATAATTCAATCAACTATAAAGAACTATATTTCCTAACCGATATTGTGAATAACCCAAGGACCGTGCTTCATCATATTGATGGTTCTTGAACATTTTATTCGGGGTAAGGAGATGTTTTATGAAACGGAATCGCACGATTACCATTAAACAAAAATTGATTACCATGTCTTTAGTGTTATTATTGATTCCTTCTTTATTGATTGGATTCGTCGCTTACAGTCAAGCGAAGCAAAAAATTAGTGATCAAATCATGCAGTCGGCCCACGCGGGAGTGGAGCGGATGAACGATGAAATTACGAACTTGATTGAGCCAATCCAGCGCGATGTCGCATTCTTTGCGGGGCGGATTGATTCGTCCCTCTATGAGGCGGGAGAAGAGAATTTAGAACTTGAAGAGAAGTTTCTCGAATATTTGGAGACGCATCCGAACGTGACGAACATTTACTATGCCTCGACCGGTGGAGAGATGACAATATATCCGGCGCAGGAGTTGCCGGATGATTACGATCCACGGACTCGTCCGTGGTATGAGGCCGCCGAAGCAGCTGGCGGAAACGTCGTCGTGACGGATCCATACGTCGATGCGTCCTCAAACAAGATGATGGTCACGCTGTCGCAGACAGGGTCAGACGGTCGCGGGGTCATCGCGGTCGATGTCGAGGTCGACGATATTGCGGCTGTCGCGGCGAACATCCAAATCGGGAAAGAGGGCTATGTGACAATCCTTGATGCGCAACAGCAGTTTGTCACGCATCCGACGATCGCAGTCGGGGAAAAAGGGGAAGGAAATTGGATTGAGCCGCTCTATTCGGAAGAAGCGGGGCAATTTGCCTATGAATTTGAGAACAAAGGTAAACAGATGGATTTCATGACGAACGAGTTGACGCAATGGAAAATTGCCGGGACGCTTTATGATGAGGAAATCACGAATGAGACATCCGGAATCTTATGGACGACCGTTGGAGTGATCGGATTGATGCTCGTCTTGGCAGCCGGCCTATTATACGTCATCCTCCGCTCCATTATACGCCCGTTGAATCGTTTGACGGTCGGAGCTGAACGGATTCAAGCCGGTGATTTGACGGAAGACATCGTCGTCGAATCGAATGATGAAGTCGGTCGTGTCGCTGCGAGTTTCAACGAGATGACCCGTTCGCTTCGCACCATCATTCAAAGTCTAGACCAATCAATCGGTCAAGTTGCTGCTTCATCACAGGAGCTGATGGCTAACTCGGCGCAGAACACGGCCGCCTCAGAACAAATCGCCGGAGCCGTTCAACAGATGGCCGCCGGTGCGGATGACTCGAAACGTCAACTCGACGATAACGCCGTCTCGCTACAAGCCATCACGGGCGGCATTATGCGAATCGCTGAGAGCTCGACGGATGTCTCTGAATTGTCGCGCGAGACCGCACTCGAGGCCGAGGATGGGACGACTGCCGTCACGGAAAATGTGGCGCAGATGCAAGCAATCGACTCGTCGGTTGAGACGTTCGGGACAGTTATTCACTCACTTGCTGAGCGTTCGAACGAGATTGGGAATATCGTCGACGTCATTAACGGCATCGCGACCCAGACGAACTTACTCGCCTTGAACGCTGCGATTGAAGCAGCACGGGCCGGCGAGAACGGGAAAGGCTTCGCCGTCGTCGCGAGCGAAGTCCGGAAGTTAGCCGAACAATCCCAGCAGTCGACGAAACAGATCTCCGAATTGATTGAGAACATCAAGCAAGAGACGGAGCGTTCGGTCCAGTTGATGAAAGAAGTGTCAGCCCATACGAAAGCCGGGCTCGAGACGACGGAAAATACGGCCAAGCGTTTCCAAAAAATTATGACACAAACGCAGGCGATGACGCCACGTATCGAGGACGTGACGGCTACGGTCGAAGAGATTGCGGCGAACGTCGAGGAAGTATCAGCCGCGGCGACACAAATGGCGCATATCGCCGATGGGAACTCGATCGCCTCGAAGCAAGTAGCGGCGACGACCGAGGACCAACTCGGCTCGATGGAAGAGATTGCGCAATCTGCAAAGGCGCTTGCGGATATGGCGGAAGAGTTGCAAGAGATTGTCTCAAAATTTAATATATAAAAAGAGGATGCCTGTGCATCCTCAGGCTGTTGACGAACCCATTCGCTTTTGGCGAATGGGTTCGTCTTTTTTTGTGTTCAACGAGCTCGAGGCGCTCTGCCCGACATAAAATTGAATAAATGCTATGTAGACGGTCGTTTTCGGCCAACAGGTTGGCCAGTTTCTTCATATTTTGTGCGGTCGCTGCCACCAGGTTGGCGCGGTCCACCGCCTCTTTCCCCCGGTAGAACGTGAAGCGGAGACCGTGGAGCTCCTTCCCGTCGGCGAACGAGCGCTCC